>JAERTD010000060.1 GCA_016845175.1 Bacteroidota bacterium
AAAGGCTTACGAATCCATCTCCCTTTTGATGCTGTCCAACCCATCAGCTAATTTATTCAGGAATATTCATTATTGGAGTGCTCAATTATTTCTGGTTTTCAGCCTGCTTCACCTTTGGGAGCATTTTAAAAGAAGAAGTAAGATAAAAGTCAATGCCAGTCTCTGGTTCCGATTAAGCCTGGGTGTTTTGATCATTTTTCTGGTTATGCTGACAGGTTTCCTGCTGAAAGGAGATGCAGATAGTTTACAAGCCAGAAGGATACTGAATGAACTGATTATTGGTTTACCCTTTATTGGAGAGCTAATTTCATACTCACTGCTGGGTCCTAAAGATAGCTTACAACTCATTTATGTACATCATATAGCTACCCTGAGCATCTTTATCGCCATTATTATCATTGAACATGCCAAAACCATATGGCCACGTCTGGGCCCATTTTTGAGCTGGAGTTTGCTTGTGATAGTTCTGAGTATTTTATTTACTGCTCCCCTGCATGACAACCTCAACCCTGTCATCAAAGGCCCCTGGTATTTTGTAGGTCTTCAGGAACTCCTACACTGGATGAGTGCCCCTCTTTGGTCATTGGCTCTTGTTTTTGGCATACTCATACTGGTTTATATTATTCCCTTCATTAAAGGTAATTCCAGTATCCTACCCAAAAGAACACTTTTAATAGTCACCATGTTGTATCTGGGCATCAGTATTTTTGCTTATTTCTTCAGAGGTCCCAACTGGACTTTCATATATCCGGGTAACGAAAACTATGGCTATCATATCGAAACCCCTTTTAACACTCAGTTGCATTTCTTTGACCAGTTGACAGATACTACCACCTATGACAATTATCCAACCATTATGGACAGAAAAGAATCCTGCATGGTTTGTCATTCGGAGATGGTTGGTTTTGCTGCCTCACACGACCCCTCTGCGGTGGGATGCTATTCCTGTCATGGAGGTGACCTTTTCACATTGGACAAAGACGCTTCACACAAGGGTATGGTAAACATCCCGGGAAATCTGGCTGATGCAAAGATCAGTTGCGGCACAGCCAATTGCCACCCTGATATATCCAGCAGAATAGAGACAGGCTTGATGGCAACATTGAGTGGGATGATCAGTGTGGATCGTTATGTTTTTAATGAGGCCGAACATCCCGACATCCGAACACATGTCAATGAATTGGGATCCTCGGCAGCAGATGAGCACCTTAGGAATATGTGTGTCAGATGTCACCTGGGAAATCCGAAAGAAAGCACAGGCCCTATTACTCAGGAAAGTCGTGGTGGTGGATGTCTGGCCTGTCATTTGAACTATGATGCATTGGCAGTTACTGCCTGGCATGAACACGAAAAGAATCCGGCAGATACGGGCTACCTCAATTACCATCCTACGCTCAATATGCAGGTGAGTGATGAGCACTGTTTTGGATGTCACAGCCGTTCAGGTAGAATTGCCACCAATTATGAAGGTT
This sequence comes from Bacteroidota bacterium, assembly GCA_016845175.1. Lineage (GTDB taxonomy): Bacteria > Bacteroidota > Bacteroidia > Bacteroidales > F082 > JAERTD01. Next base: position 1,473 of record JAERTD010000060.1, read on the forward strand.
GGCATGAAACCAAGTTAGCAGCAGCTGAGATGCCCAATACAGAAACCTATCGTCTGGTTGAAAATCACAGGGTGTTCACCTATATCCAGGAGGATGTACATCACAAACTGGGACTGAATTGCATTGATTGCCATAATTCCTATGAGTTGATGGGAGACGGTAACCTATATACCCATCAGGAAGATCAGTTAACTATACAATGTGCTGATTGTCATAGCTCAGATAAGCCACAAACCATAAATCAGCAGGATTTGGATCGTGAATCTGCCTTAATTGCCAGTATGCGATTTGGGTTTCATAAGGAGAGAGAATTTCTACTGACAGCAAAGAAACAACGACCATTGGTTAATACGTATATGAAAGGAGATTCTGCTTTTATGATAGGCAAGAACAATAAGCAAACCTATGGTTTAAGCAAACCTGCAGCCATCTGCACCAAAGGAGAATCGCATGATCGTATCAGTTGTTCGGCCTGTCATAGTAACTGGGCTCCCAGTTGTATTGGTTGCCATAATATATATGACCCCAATGAACCGGGTTATGATATGGTAGCCAATGTGGAGAAGCAAGGCAGCTGGGTGGAATTCATTGGTGAATATCAGGCACATTTACCTGCCCTGGGTACACGCATCACTGGCAATGATACCACTGTAATTCCTGTAGTGCCCGGAATGGTTTTGACCATTGATGTGGGGAGTTATTCAAAAACGCTTCACGATTCACTTATCTTTCAGCGATTATTTGCACCTGCGGCTCCACATACAACGGTTAAAGAGGGTCGGTCATGTATTTCATGCCATAACAATCCTGTGGCACTAGGCTTTGGAAAAGGTGAATTGGTTTTCAATAAGGAAGGCCGATGGAAATTTGAACCGGCTTATCAGGATAATCCCAATGATGGCCTTCCTGAAGATTCATGGATCCCTTTTCTGGGCAGCAGAAAGGGCAAGGTCTCCACACGATCAAACGTACAACCTTTTAGCATAGCGCAACAGCAACGCATATTAAGTGTAGGTGCCTGTCTGAGCTGTCATGAACAGGAATCCTCTGTTATGGAACAAAGTCTGGTGGACTTTGAGGCTGTGCTAAAGGCCAGGAGTCCCCAATGTCGCATAGCCGTTTGGTAGGCAGTTAAGCACTCCCCTTCTCACCATTAATCAAGTCTTCCGGATAATTGAAGTTAGAAAACAAATTGTCATGATAACACTTCAAATCCTCATGGATTTCTACAGTTTTTGCATGAAGATTTTTTAACAACCCCATAAGCTTGTAATCCTGGTTTGAAATGGCTAGTTCTATTTCTTCCAGAGCTGATTTGGAATAATATGCGATCAGTGGTTCCAGGAGTCCATCCCCATGCCTGGGCACAAGGGCTTTATCTTCACTTAATTGGGTCAACAAATATTCAAAAAGAGAAGGTGTTACGAAAGGTGAATCACAGGACAGGATGAGGTTGTGTTCCGTTTTGGATCGCTTTAAACCACTATATAATCCGCCCACAGGACCAAGGTTCTTCACTTGATCTATTACAATCTCATAAGGTAGGTACCCATATGCAGCTGTGTTATTGGAGCTAATCAGAATGTGATTACACAGAGGCTTGAGGCAATCTATAGCAGATTCGACCAGCCTTTTGTTCTTGAAAAGAATAAGGCCTTTATCTTGCCCCATACGGCTACTTTTACCGCCTGCCAGTATGATGCCTGTTGTGTTATTTTTTTGAATACCGATCTTACTAGCCCCCTATTTTTATCACTTTATTCCCTGAGCCTCCATCGCTTTTGGAACCCCCTTTTTTATTCCCTCCACTGTTTTTATTTGTCTTGTTTCCTTTCTTCCCCGTGTAGTATTTTTTGGCTTCAGGCATCCATTTGTTTAAATTGCTTATTCTGGTTTGGTGGGTTGGATGGGTACTCAAAAATTCGGGTGGGGCTTGCCCGGAACTATTGGCTGCCATTCTGCTCCAGAAATCAACTGATTCTTCAGGATTATAGCCTGCCATTGCCATAAATATCAATCCCAGATGGTCGGCTTCTGTTTCATGCAAGCGACTGTAAGGCAAGATGCCGCCAACTTCAGTGCCTACGCCGTAAACCGTCATCCATAGCGCCTGTGTTTCAGCTGGCTGATCTTTCAATGCCACCATGAGACCCAGATTACCTGCAGTGCGTAGCATTTCCTGGCTAAGTCTTTCATTGCCATGTTCAGCAATGGCATGTGCCACTTCATGACCCATAACGACTGCCAGTCCTGTTTCGGTTTGGGTAACATCCAATATGCCAGTATAAACCACAACTTTACCTCCCGGCATACACCAGGCATTCACCAGTTTATCATCCACCAGATTAAATTCCCAGGCATAGCCCTCAAGCATTTCCGAAAGATGGTTGTTGGTCAAATAGGTTTCCACTGCTTGTTGGATGTTATTGCCCACTGATTTTACCATTTTTGATTCATTGGTATGGCGAACCGGGGGATTCTCTTTGAGGAATTCGCTATACTGTTGGTAACTCATAGACATCATTTCATTGCTTGGAATCATGTTCAGTTGTTTCCGACCGGTAAGCGGAACTGTACTGCAGGAAATTAAAAAAAGACCCACAAATAATGTGATCAAAAAACGGGTTTGCATTGGTATGGTATTAGGTTTGGTTAACTCAAAGCAATTGAATCGTTTTCAGCAGGTTGATCTGCTTTAAACCAAGCTTAGCTATCATCATTCTTTGGTAAAAATAAGCAACTATCCCCATAACTCAAAAAACGGAAGTCATGGTCAAGCGCATATTGATACACTTCTTTCCAATCATCTCCCAGCATGGCAGAAACCAATAATAACAAAGTACTTTTCGGTTGATGGAAATTGGTGATTAATCCTTTTGCCAATCTGAATTTGTATGAGGGCGCAATCATGAGGCGGGTTTCACCCTTCAGATTGTCCAGATTTTCCTTCTCCAGATAGGTGATTAGTATAGAGAGTGCCTTTTCTGCATTGAAAGTTTCAGGCACATTCAATTGATAGGGGTCCCATTGATCCACCGAAAAACCGGAGTCGCCATTCTGGAGCTTAAGTGCCATCCAGAATAGGCTTTCAAGGCTACGCATACTGGTTGTACCCACTGGAATGATAGGCTGAGGGACCAGCATATGTAGGTTCCTTAGGGTATCCAAACTAACCACAATCTTTTCGGTGTGCATACTATGATCAGCAATATGTTCAGCCGAAACAGGTTTAAAAGTCCCTGCTCCCACATGAAGTGTCAGCTTTTCAGTTTTAATGCCTCGGCTGCCCAGTTTTTCAAACAATGCATCTGTAAAATGCAATCCGGCTGTTGGTGCAGCCACTGAACCATCATAACGAGCATAAACCGTCTGATATCTGGTGGCATCTTCTGCGACAGCCTCCCGGTTCATATAAGGTGGTAAGGGGATCAGTCCACTTTGTTCAATGATTTCAGAAAAAACAATGGTATGGGGTTCCCAGGAAAACTGGATTTTAAATCCATCTTCCAGTTTTTCCAACTTTCTGGCTCTAAGAATCAGGGGTTGGCCATCTACTGTGAGTTCCCTTTCAAGGCTTTCTTCTTTCCATCTCTTGGCATTTCCCACCATACATTTCCATCCCACTTCACCCTGTTGCTGAAAAGCCAACTGAAAATCTGATATGGCCCCCATGGGTTCCAAACAAAATATCTCAATGAGCGCCCCGGTTTTTTTCCTGAATAACAATCGGGCTCTTATGACACGCGTTTCGTTAAAAACCAGCACTGACTTAGCGGGTAGGTGTTGATCAAGTGAATGGAACTGGCTTGCTCCAATCTTTCCTTGCTTATAGGTCAGCAGTTTGGATACATCTCTGGTTGCCAACGGAAATTTTGCAATTCTTTCGTTGGGCAATGGATAATCATAATCTTTTATTCTAATGGATGATGGATTGGCCATAAGGTCCTTAAAAAGGGCAAAATTAGCCAAAAACTTATACTCCGATTATTTCGTTTGCTGCATTCCGGCATATAATTTCACCCATGGCTGTATAAGCTAAGACAACGGCCAAAGTTGTAGCTATAGAATATTCCGTTCGAGCAAGCTGTTATTTCATTAAATTTGATCATTAAAACTATCTGTTATGGGTCTTTTGAGGCATATTCCCAACTTCATCACATTGCTGAACTTGATTTGTGGTGTATTTTCTATTTATCTTGGAATGATGGGCAACATACAGTTGGCTGCAACTTTGATATTTGTGGCTGCTGTGTTCGATTTTATGGATGGCTTTGCCGCCCGTTTACTCAATGCCAAATCAGACATTGGTCTGCAACTGGATTCATTGGCTGATATGGTTTCCTTTGGTGTCGCACCTGGGTTTATCGTCCTCCATATGCTAAGCCTCAGCCACGGATTGCCTGGTAACACGAGCAGTACGATGAGTTATATTCCTTTTTTGGCCTTTTTGATTCCGGCTTTTGCGGCCTTACGTCTTGCCATATTTAATACAGATGAAAGCCAACAAACTGTTTTCTTTGGATTACCTACACCTGCGCTGGCACTTTTCATTGCCTCTCTTCCACTGGTCAGAGAAGTTTTGTATGATGACAGAGGGTTACTTTATATGATCTTCACTAACACTTACTTTTTACTGGCTGTAGTGTTTTTGGGATCCCTGCTTATGGTGGCCCGTTTACCTATGTTTGCCTTCAAGTTTACCAGTTTTAGGTGGTCGGACAATAAGATAAAATTCTCATTTATCATTGTTTCCATAATGCTCTTAATCTGGCTACAGATCGTGGCTGTACCTTTTATATTCCTGATGTATCTGTTTGTATCATTACTCTCATATCTTACCGATATACAGGACGTATAAATATCAATCAGGAAAAAGTATTCATTGACCTAATCGGGAAAGAGGAAAGACATAGTCTATAAAGGACCGAAATCTTTTTTTCTAAGCTCAAAGTTTTGCCCCAGATACACCTTTCTTACATGTTCATCTTCTGCCAGATCCTGGGCAGAACCAGCCTTTAAAATGGAGCCCTCAAATAGCAAATAGGCTCTGTCGACAATGGTCAGGGTTTCGTGTACATTATGGTCGGTAATTAAAATACCAATATTCTTTTCCTTGAGCTTAGAAACAATGGTTTGTATGTCTTCAACGGCAATTGGATCCACACCGGCAAAGGGCTCATCCAAGAGTATAAAGTTGGGATTTACTGCCAAAGCACGTGCAATTTCAGTTCTTCTTCGTTCCCCTCCTGAAAGCTGAATGCCCTTACTTTTTCTGATGTGCTGCAAGCCAAATTCATCCAGGAGTGACTCAATGCGCTCGTTTTGGTCATGTTTTGACAATTTGGTGAATTGCATGACCGCTCTAAGGTTGTCTTCAATGCTCAGGTGTCGAAAAACGGAAGCTTCTTGTGCAAGGTATCCAATCCCCAGCTGGGCTCTTTTGTACATGGGCAGCTCGGTAATCTCCTGATCTTCCAAAAAAACTTGCCCGGCAAAGGGTTTTATCAAACCCACAATCATATAAAACGTGGTTGTTTTACCGGCACCATTGGGACCCAATAGTCCGATGATTTCTCCCTGGTTTACTTCTACAGAAACGGTGTCCACCACGGTACGTTGGCGGTATTTTTTTATCAGATCTTTAGTCCAGAGTTTCATCCAATATTTATTTATTCCTTTTCACTTCTTTCAAAACCATAATCACGCTCTACTTTAGCAACTCTGGTCTTGTAGCTATTATACCACTTTTCCCTGCCTTTTTGCTGAGCCAGCAGATGCCTGTGGTTATTCTTCCATTGTTCAATGGATTTCAAATCTTTCCAATAGGAGACCGTAATACCTCCGCTGCTACCACTTGTTGATTCGATCCCCAGAAATCCGTCTTGCTCTCTAGCCAGCTTTTCCATTTCCACTGCCATGGTATCATAATCAGCGTCAACACTATTTTTTATTGTAGTAAAAATTACAGCGTAGTAAGGGGGTTTGGGTGTGCGGGCTATCATATTCTTCAAACGGTAGTTATATGAGTCCTATTGTTGGTTTTCCTTTAATTCATCCCAAAATTCCAAGGCACGTCTGGTGTGAGGGATCACAATAGTACCTCCAACCAAATTAGCAATTCCAAAGACTTCCATGAGTTCATCGGTGGTAACACCTTCCTCATGACATTTTTCCAGGTGGTAGTAGATGCAATCATCGCATTTTAACACCATGGATGCCACCAAACCCATCAACTCCTTGGTTTTAACATCAAGTGCGCCTTCCATATAGGCATGGGTATCCACATTAAATATTCGCTTGATCACCTTATTATTTGGAGCGTCCAGGATGCGCTCATTCATCTTTTGCCGGTAATCATTAAAATCTTTTACTGAGTCAGCTCCCATATTCTAGTAGATTCCTTCGTTAAGTATGTCATGCAAATGAATGACACCTGCATATTTTTCTCTATCCATGACGGGCAACTGGGTAATGTTTGAAGACCGCATTAGGGACAACGCATTCACAATCAAATCATCTTTGTCGATGGTTTGAGGATCAGAAGTCATCACATCCCCTGCTTTGAGCTTTGAATAATCTTCGTATTTCTCAAGCATGCGCCTCAGGTCTCCATCAGTAACTATACCCACAAGTTTGCCTTCATCCAAAACAGCAGTGGCCCCCAAGCGCTTGGTGGATATTTCAATGATAACGTTCTTCATGCTTTCATTCAACTCAACACAGGGCACCTGGTTGCTGCTGAACAAATCATCGACCCTCAGATAGATCCTTTTACCAAGGGCTCCTCCGGGATGGAACTTTGCAAAATCGGCTGTGGTAAACCCCCTTTGCTCCAATAAACACACTGCCAGGGCATCACCCATAACCATTTGAGCCGTGGTGCTTGAGGTTGGCGCCAGGTTATTGGGGCAGGCTTCTTTATCCACAGTTGTATCCAGAATCAAGTCGGAATGTTTGGCCAGATATGACTCCCTGTTTCCAACCATAGCAATGAGTATATTCTTTCGGATACGAATAAGGGGAACCAGCACTTTAATCTCAGGCGATTCTCCACTTTTTGAAATGGCAATGATAATATCATCTTTTCTGATAATTCCAAGGTCACCATGAATGGCATCAGCAGCATGCATGAAAATGGAAGGTGTGCCTGTGGAATTAAGTGTTGCTACAATTTTCTGAGCTATAATGGCGCTCTTTCCAATCCCGGTAATAATGACCCGGCCTTCTCCTGAATAGATCCTGCTGACAGCCTTTTCAAAATCGTCATCCACCAGATTGATGAGGTTTTTTATGGCCTCATATTCTAGCTTTATGGCTTCAATAGCAGTCTGTTGTATTTTAGTTTTCAAATCGAACTTTTTTTACAAAACTTGTATTTCTAGCTTTTATTATTGTTATATTTGTAAGAGATGACAATCAAGCGCCTAAATTTTTCGGGCCTATTGATTGAGGAAAAAGGTGAATTTTAGTTTATAATTAGTTACAAAGATATATTTTATCTATCTAGTCAGGAATGGTGGGGAGCAAAGATTATAGTGTGAAGGAGTTACTAAAATCTTTTTTTGGTTTTTCAAGTTTTAAAGGAAATCAGGAACCGATTATTCAAAGCGTACTTGAAGGCTCTGATACATTTGTTGTGATGCCCACCGGTGGTGGTAAATCTTTATGCTATCAGTTACCGGCATTATTGAATCCAGGAACAGCTATTGTGGTATCTCCTCTGATTGCACTGATGAAGAATCAGGTGGATATGATTCGTAATTTTGGTACCCAGTCGGGTATTGCCCATGTGATGAATTCCTCTTTGTCAAAATCTGAATTGAATGAAGTGCGGGAGGATTTGCTAAGTGGTAAGACCAAATTGCTGTATATGGCTCCGGAATCTCTCACCAAAGAGGAAAACATCGAATTTCTCCAACGCATTGAGATATCTTTCTATGCCATTGATGAAGCCCATTGTATTTCAGAATGGGGTCACGACTTCAGACCTGAATACCGAAAGCTGAGGCCCATCATCAACGCCATTGGAAAAAAGGTGCCCGTTATAGCATTGACGGCAACTGCAACTTTAAAGGTACAGGAAGACATTCTGAAAAATCTGGAAATCCCCAATGCCAACGTCTTCAAGTCTTCTTTCGATCGCGAGAATTTATACTATGAGGTACGTCCTAAGACCAAGGATGTCATCAAGGATATCATTAAATACATCAAAACACAACCAGGCAAATCCGGCATTGTGTATTGTCTGAGCAGAAAGAAAGTTGAGGAGCTGGCAGAAACACTGGTGGTGAATGGAATCAGGGCGCTACCTTATCATGCAGGTCTGGATGCATCCACTCGTAGAAGCAATCAGGATGACTTTCTGATGGAAGAAGTGGAGGTAATTGTGGCTACCATTGCCTTTGGTATGGGAATCGACAAACCCGACATCCGCTTTGTGATCCATCACGATATACCCAAAAGTATAGAAGGTTACTACCAGGAAACCGGACGTGGCGGCCGAGATGGTGGCGAAGGTAACTGCCTGACTTTTTACAGCTATGACGATATTCAGAAGCTGGAAAAATTCATGAAAGACAAGCCTGTTGCCGAACAGGAAATTGCCAAAGAACTCCTTTTCGAAACTGTGGCCTATGCTGAATCTGCGGTATGTCGACACAAATTGCTACTCCATTACTTTGGCGAACAATATTTCAAAGATAATTGTGGTGCTTGCGATAACTGCCTGAATCCCAAAGAAAGATTTGAGGCCAAAGAAGATGTGCAATTGGCATTGAAAGCCATTTTTACACTAAAACAGCAGTTCAAAGCAAAAATAATTGCTGAAGTGCTTTCAGGAAAGAAAAGTGGTGATGTAAAATCAATAAAACTCGACAAACACGAATATTTTGGCAAGGGAAACCAGCAAGATGCTAAATATTGGAATACCGTAATCAGGCATTGCCTGATCCAGAAGTTGGCCGAAAAGGAGATTGAGAACTATGGTATCCTGAAAATTACCGATAAAGGTAAAGCTTTCATTGAAGATCCCTATTCAGTACAACTTGCCAAAGACCATGATTATGACACCGGTGATGATGAGGATATTATTACTAACAATGGTGGAGCCCAGAAGACTTCAGGCACCGATAGTCAGTTGTTCTCTTTACTCAAAGACCTGAGGAAGGATATTTCCAGAAAAGAAAACCTGCCGCCCTTTGTGATCTTCCAGGATCCTTCCTTGGAAGATATGGCCATACAATATCCTGTTAAACAGGAAGAACTTACCCAGATTGTGGGTGTGGGTGCCGGAAAAGCCAATAAGTACGGCGCACCATTTATCAAACTCATCAAAGAGTATGTTGAAGAGAATGAGATCACACGACCCAATGATATGGTGATTAAATCGGTGGTAAACAAATCAGGTTTAAAGGTGTATATCATCAAGAGCATCGACAGGAAATTACCATTAAAGGACATTGCCCACGCCAAGAATTTATCACTGAGTGAAATGCTCACTGAGATTGAGCGTATAGTTGCCTCCGGTACCCGCCTCGACATCAACTATTACATCAATGAATATGTGGATGAGTACCACCAGGAAGACATTTATGACTACTTCTCAGAGGCGGAAACAGATTCTATTGACGAAGCACTTCAAGAACTGGGCGAATCGGAATATGGTGAGGAAGAAGTGCGATTAATGAGAATTAAATATTTATCTGAAGTTGGCAATTAACCCATGAAAAACAAACATTTCCTACTCCTTCTTTTCATTTCGGTGATTGGTTTCGGTTGTTACCACGAAAACGTATCCATACCAGAAGTTCCCGAAGTATTACTGTCTTATGATCAGATGGTTGCTGTAATGACTGATATTCACCTGACCGAAGGTGTTCTCAACTACCACCGCATCAACAGGATGGAGTATAAAGACTATAAATCAGCCTATTATTCGAAGGTATTGCAACAACATGGCATCAATGCTGTGCAATTACGTGAGAACATTGATTACTACAACAGTACCCCGAAAGTTATGGAGGATATTTATGAGGAGGTGTTGTCTAATCTTGTGAAGATTGAAACCGATTTAAAGATTGAACAACAGCAGGCAGATACCACTGCTGGCAAATAATTCTTCGACATAGGCCACTGATCATCTGCTAAACACAGCTATGCGCTGTTCTATGTCTATGCCATCATTTAAATCGAAGGTGAAGTTTAGTCGGGAGTCGTTTTGGTAGACCCCTTCCCCTTCTGCCTGATAGTTATTTCCTATGGATTGCTGATCAATAATAGCTGTAGATCCTACCACCAAAGCAACAGCTGCCCCACCGGCATCGGCAAAGTTTAACAATCTGATTTGTGCTGAATTGGAGGGATTTCTTTCGATGGTAACTGTATAGTTGATGCGCTGGCCTTGATCACTTACATTCCAGCTCCCAAGAAATTTTTCAATATCATCAGATACAGGATCATCCACGTCATCAGCCACACAGCCACCGAGAGTAATCATAAGAAAGATTGCTACAAATACTGATATCAAGGTTTTATGCATCATAGTCATTATGTTATTTTCTCACCTCAAATTGTATGGCATCTAAGACCTGATCATCTATGGAGACTTGTACAATATACAAGCCATCTTTTAGTCGTGATGTATTCAGGGTGAATTTTCCATAATCTGTTGTACCATTATCCAATGTTCCTGTTTCCATCAAATGTCCCATACGATCCATGATTCGATACTCTAAAAGATTTCCATCTTGCTGCCCCAGATCAATGGTTGCTGAATATTGGACAGGATTGGGATATAGGCGAAACGATTTCTGCTTATTGATATTCTCCGGGTTTCCAACAAAAATTCCCCCCGCATTGATTACAGCCGTAGTGATGTTATCAGTGGTGGGTTCCCACACATATTGTTCAACAATTTGATGATCGGGAGTGATTACAATAATGGTTGGATAGGATTGGATTTGATAGTTGGTATAGGTCCCATTACCCCCACCCTGGGTTCCGCTGATAGATGGATAACTTAATCCAAATATGGAGTCAAATTCTTTGACCTCCTGATTGTCGGAACCCCAGTTAATTCCCATGAAAAATACATTTCCGGTGTTGGAACCAAAGGCCTCATAGGCTTGTTGGTAATCGGGCGCATAGGTTTGGCAAGGTCCGCAACCCGTTGAAAAGAAATCAATGACGACGATTTTATTATCCTGATCAAGCAGATCGAACAACCAAATGGTTTCTCCTTCAACTGTCTTTACGTGAAACTGTACAGCTTCGGTCAGAGGCGTTTGTGACAACAGGGAAAAACTTCCCAAAAAGAGCACCCATACTAGTCCTATTTTCTTCATAACAAGCCTCTTATACCAATTCATTATACACTTTGCCAGCTAATCGACTGGCTCCAATCCTGAAATAGGTTTTATTTAACCAGGCATCGCCCAGAACAGCTTTGACAAGGGCGTAGTATACTAAAGCCTCTTCAGGTTCGGCAATACCTCCTGCAGGTTTTATACCAATCATTTTATTGGTGGATTCGTAATAGGCTTTGATCACATCAAGCATCACAAGGAAGGCCTCAGTTGTAGCAGCCGGTTGAATTTTGCCTGTTGAAGTTTTAATAAAATCCGCTCCTGCTTCGATGGCAAGGATACTGGCACGTTGAACCAACTCCAGATAACCAAGCTCACCGGTTTCAAGAATTACTTTAAGATGTGCTTTACCACATGCCTTCTTGATCTCTGATACTTCTTGGCTTATATAATCTTCATCGCCTTCCAGAAGTTTACCTCTGGATATCACCATATCAATTTCATCTGCTCCTTGTTCCACAGCATCAGCAACTTCAGCAATTCTTATATTTAATGGTGACTGGCCACTGGGAAAGGCTCCGGCCACACAGGCCGTTTTAACCTGGCTGTTTCTGAGTTGATCACTAACCAATTTGGCAAAAATTGGATAAACACATACTGCTGCCACAGGTCCTACAGAAGGTTCATCAGCAGAAAGACTCATGGCTGTGGCACACAGCTCACTTACATGCTCCCGGGTATCATCCCCACTCAAAGTGGTCAAATCTATGGAAGCCAATATGGTTTTTAAAGCTGTCTTGCGTTCTTCAGTTTCCCATACCTGCTTGACCAAGGCTTCAGCCCTCTTTTTCACGGAGTCTGGTGAAAAATCATAAGTTTCAAATGCTTTTTTCATTGTGTTCATATACCCTAGAAAATATGTAAGCGAATTTCTAAAAAAGTATGACAAAAGTAAACAATAGATTGGAGCTGAAAGATTGAATTGGGTCCTGCTTTAAGCATTTACGTTTTCGTAACACTATCCAAAAACGTATGCGTTTGAATGGCATTTTATGGCCACATCATTGTCCGAAGACTTTTGAACAGTTTTTTTAGAGATTTATTTATCTATCAATCTGTTTGTTACAAAATTTCAAGTGATAGGTATTTCTTTTTGGCACATCTCTTGCTCTTAAGGTCGCAGCAACTATTAGATTAATGTTCAATCTTGGAAATAAAACAACGCCAACTAAGAAAAGGGTTAAATACCAAAAGTATTATAAATGCGACAGGTGTGGGTATATCACCATAGTTAGAGACTCATATTGTCCCATTTGTGCTAAAGATGGTCATAAGATAAAAATGAAATAAGGAGGCGCGTATGAAGGTAAATGAAAATTACTCTCTGAACCAAATTGAATCTACCGGACTGGTAGAAAAAAACATAAAAGACCTTGAAGCCAAGGTTTTTACAAAAGACAACAAGGTATACTTCTTTGAAGACCTAGAAAATAGATATTACAGATTATATTCAATTATTAATAAGCGATCCTTTTTCCTTTAATCGGATATTCTATCCGGCAAAAGCCCGCCAAAAAACCTTACGATGAGCCTATTGTAAGGTTTTTTTATGTGCTTTAATTTCAAATCAGCTTATTGGTATGCAAGTAAAATTTGCCTAAATTAGCCTGAAGGAAGTTAAGCCCTTCCTAAACTTTAATAAAACACACTCATGGATCATCGAGTTGTTGTACCTGCCCTTATGAAAAGCTGTAAAAAACCTGTTATAGGCCTTATTTTTTTCTTCTTGCTTTCTGTTCTACAAGGACAACAGCTAAAGGATTCATTGCTGAATGTATGGCACAACAAATCTCCCCTTTTTGAAGCAGCTGAAAAGGTAGACTTACTGGAAGACATTGGTTTGGCCTATAAATATTCACAACCAGATTCAGCTTGTTATTATTTTGGCCTGGGTGCAGAATTGGCAAAAGAACATCAACTTTATGTGGAGGAAGCTAATCTGATCAGCCGTATGGGAGGCACCAAATATATTCTGGGTGACTATGGTTTTTCATTGGAATACTTCAGTACCGCTCTCGAAAAACACCTCAATATTAAAAACAATAGGGGTATTGCCATAGGCTACAATAATATAGGGCTTATCTATAATGTTCAGAATGAACATCAAAAGGCCATTGATTTTCACAAAAGGTCTGTGGCCATTTGTCTTGACATTAAAGACACTCTACTATTATCCAGGAATTATTCTAACCTAGCCATCACTTACAATGATTTGCGAAGAACTGACAGCGCACTGTTTTTTGTAAATCAGGCCATTAATCTAAGTGGCATCATCGGCGAAGAAGGCGAATTCCCATTGTTGTTTAACCTGAAAGGCGATATCTTACACAAAAGAGGAGAATATCAATTAGCTGAATTGTTTTATACGAAGGTTTTGAGCCTAGGGCATCTCAATAACAAATGGGAATATTGCTATGCACTGGCTGGTTTAAGTCTGGTGAATCAATCAGAAAAGCATTATCAAGAAAGCATCAGGTATGGTATCAGGGCTTTCGATATTGCCAAAGAAATACGTGCCAAATGGGACTTACAAAACATCACCAAAATATTGGCAGAATCTTATGCTTCCCTAAATGATTTTGAGAATGCCTATCATTACCAGTCCCTTTTTAAGAACTATAGCGACAGCATTTACAATGAAGAGAAGGAGAGGACCATTGCCTATTTTCATTTGAAACGTAAGGCAGCTGAAAACGAGAAGCTCAGCACTGATATTAAGATCCAACAACAAAAGATCAAAACCAAGAATATCTTATTGGTATCATTTATTGCAGGAATCATATTATTGGCATTTGTCATTGTGTTGCTGTTCAGAAAAAACGCACTAAAAACAAGTTTAAATGAGGCATTGCGAAGAAAAAATGTGGAAATCGACAAGAAAAACAAAAGCCTGGAACAACTCAATGCAACGAAAGACACTTTTTTCAGAATAATTGCTCATGATCTTAAAGGTCCTCTTGGAGTCATGATCTCCTTCACAGATTTACTCAAAGAAAACCTTCAGGATTTCAATAATGAAGAGATCCTTGAGTTCATTAAAAAACTACATAACACTTCCACCGAAGGTTTTAAGCTATTGGAAAACCTATTGGATTGGGCACGATCACAATCGGGAAAACTGGTGTACGAGCCAAAAAGTATGAACCTGTCTTCAGTAATTGAGGAGAACATTTTATTGGTGGCACATAATGCCAGGGAAAAGAAGATTAACATCAACAACAACATTTCAAAAGATGCAGTTGCTTTTGCTGATAAAAATATGACTTCCACCATCATGAGAAATCTGCTGTCAAATGCTGTTAAATTTACTCCTGAAAATGGAAGCGTAAACATAAATGCAACAAGTGGAGAGAATAACATCAATATTTGTGTAACGGATACAGGTGTTGGTATAAATGCCGAGGATATGGACAAGCTGTTTCTTATAGAAAAGAAGCATCATACCAAAGGCACCTTAAATGAAAAAGGTTCAGGAATTGGTCTGATCTTATGCAAAGAAATGGTTGAGAAACAAGGTGGCAGCATTAGCTGTGAAAGCACAGAGGGTAAAGGAACTACATTTTGTTTCAGCCTTCTAACCTCTGATCCTGAGCAATAAAAACTGTTTTAAGAAAAACCTGGCAAGTTATTTTGCAAAAATATCAACCACCTTATCATTTACAGGCTGGGTATACCAGCTCACATTCTGTTCCCCTGAAGATGTAGCCCAAAGTTCGAATTGTGGATAGGCATTTAATATCTCCACTCTTTCAATGGGGTTTTTAAAGGTTCCGGAAGTCAGAATTTCAAGTCCCCAGGGTAGTCCATTGGCCGTTTTATAATTTCCATTATCATCAGCAGTGTTGAACAAAGCATTGTCTACGATTGCCGTACCTGGAAACCCTGGACGGTGCACCTCATGAGCCCTGTCATCGGTTCGGAAAATATAAAGTTCTGGTGTGAAATCAAGCACAGCACTTTCAAATTGAATACTGAAGTAAAGGGTGTCAGGTTCGTCGGTAGTAGTTCCGATTCCATTGTTTTGATAGCGCTCGTTGGTTGTCAGAAATACATCTTCCGTCAGAATAAGACCATTGGTATTGTCCGGGTCAAGTGAAATATCACCTTCCACAGAGGCGATGACATTATCAGCAAATGCAGCCCCATTGGCATCATACAACATCAGGGCGATTCCGTTATCAAGACCCGCACCGATGGCATCTATACTCACTTTAAAATCAGCTTCTATAATGCTAAAATCGGCTCTTTTTGAAATAACCACCTGGTTGGAGAGCACCACATCATTAAAGTCGAAATCCCCGAGTGATGGCCATAAATCTTCAAAAGCAACCACCTGTTTGCCTGAAGTGGGGAAATAGCTAGTAAAGGCCACATCAGCATCCTCAGGATTGTCATCAGATCCATCAGGAACACCATCTCCATCAAAATCACATAAGATTTCAAAATTGTCAATGAAATTACCCACACTGTTGTTGCCGCCTGCGGCTGAAACGGATTCGAAGACAAAAACTGTGGTTTCCTGTCCTTCCGGTACTGTATAGTTACCTGAATAATAACCCCAAGCATCTTTACCATCCGTCATGGTTTGTAGATACTCTGCTGTTTCGACGGTGGCTCCAATTTTCACTTCAGCCACATCCACACCCTGTCTTCCGCGATGCCAAACCGACCATTGCACAGTAGAACCAGGTTCCAAACAAAGTTCCTGATACAAGGCTGCTACCTGTGTGGCATTAAGCTCCATAAACTGAATACCTTCCTGGGCTTGGACACCTAAGAAACCTGTGGTCCATAATTCTATCTTACCATCGGTTGAGGTTGTCAACCATCCCGGCACATTATCTTCATGAACCAGTGTCCAGTTTTGATTGATCACAGGATCTTCTGCTCCGCCATTAACCATGGGGTCATCACAAACAGTACAGCTAACCACTTCTGCATCCATACTTCTTGATTTCGTATCATACAATGTGGGTCCCAACTCCATATCAACCATTCCGGCTGCTGTTATAACCTGCATATCACCCGTAATGGGGTAATAGAGGTAATAAGGTGCATCCTGTGGAAGATCAAGGCTAAAACTTGCAGTACCATTTACAATTTGCTTTCGATCAACGACCTCGCCTCCCTCCCTGACAATGCTTATATACTCATATTCAGTGGATACATTATGAGGATTGATCAGGTTTAATTCAAGCGTGCCATGCAAACCTGAGGTCCATTGGAAATCCTGATCCACTACCATATCGGCCATAGAGCTTACAATGATAGGATCGATGGCGGAATCCTTATTACAAGAATATGCTAAAAGGCTCAGGATCACTACCAGACTTATAGGTAAATACTTCATCATCTTCTATTTTACAACATAAAGGTATATACAAAGCATACACCAAAACAAGAAAAAAGTTATAAGCCGTTGAAAATATGAGGGTTATTAATTTTTACATATAAATTTCTTTCCCATTATTGGAATAGTTTTGCCGTATGAAATATTAAAAAACCTCTTACTTTTGCCGCTTCAACTTATGAAAACCCAAATGCAGTTGTTTGTTTTTATCCGGAAAGCTATTGAATGGTCTTACCCTCCTTTTAAGACTCTTGTACCTCCTGAAACATTTAGATATGCAAGCACGGGTGGTTTGAATACTGCTTTCGACATATTCCTGTATTTCATTTGTTACAATTTTGTTTTGCAAAAACAGATTGTTGATTTGAATGTAGTGGCCATTAGTCCACACATCGCTGCGTTTATCATGGTGTTCCCCATAACATTCATTACAGGATTTCTTCTTGCCAAATATGTGACATTTACTGATTCACCCATCAGAGGTCGTATCCAACTATTCAGGTATGGATTGTCGGTTGCTGGTTCCATCCTTCTAAACTACATATGCCTGAAATTTTTCGTTGAATACTTCTACATCTGGCCAACGGTGGCAAAGATGATCACCACTGTAATTGTGGTAACCTATAGCTATCTTATTCAGCGGTATTTTACCTTTAAAACTGGTCGTCTATTAAATAGAAAATAATTCCTATTACCTACAAATAGAACGGGATGGACTTGTCAATAACGGGCTCAAATTTGGCAAATGAGATAAAGCCAGAATTAAACGAAATGATGTGGGTCTGACAATTGAGTTGTTTTTTCGATTTACCGAAAGTTAGTTCCATTTCAGTGTAAAGGGGTTGCTTGCTGTCTAGTTTTTCACGGATATCGCAACTCTTATCTGAAGGATAATTATTGGCCTGCATATATTGGGGAAACTTTTTCCCTTTAATTTCCTTCAGTGAATAACCTGTTTGTCGTGAATATTCAGCATTTACATAAACTACTTTTTTGTCGGAGTCATTGATGCAAACGGCAGGAAATTGGCTTTGATAGTTATACAGTTTCTTAAGAAAACCATTGTCTTCTGCTTTGTTCTCATCATGATTGTGTCTGGAAACATTTACGGATTGTAAGTCGACAAAAAGCAAGATATCAACCATAACCTTAAAAATGGTAGCCAGTCTGAGGATCATGTCAATATCAGGCTTACCGGTACCTGCTTCCCATCTTTCTATGGTACTGATACTTTTGGAAACTTTATTTGCTAATTCGCTCTTGGTCAGATTGTAGGACAGGCGTAAATACCTGATGTTAGTGGATAGATACATATTTCAATTTTACTGCATAATTCAACCTTTACGGTCGCATTCAAAACTATTTCGCAGTAGTATGTAAATGTCGCAATGGGGCTGATGGTTCAGTCTCATAAAGTGTGTTGGTGCATAGACAAAGAAATGTGATTGATCGTTGCCACATATTGACATTTTTTTTCAATAACAGACATTAAATTGATAACTGCCTCTTGGCAAAGCGAAAGGGAATAATTTGAAACAATAGAAAATCCAGATTAGCTGCACTGATCTGGAGAGTGGGGGGCACAATAAAAGCCCGATGCACACTTCATGTGCAAGCTTTTTCCATTGGGCTTCGTCTTTCAAGCCTGCGGCTTGAGACTGGCTACTATTTATATCTGTAAAATCCAGATTAGCTGCGCTGATCTGGAGAGTGGGGGGCACAATAAAAGCCCGATGCACACTTCATGTGCATGCTTTTTTCATTGGGCTTCGTCTTTCAAGCCTGTGGCTTGAGACTGGCAACTATTTATATCTGTAAAATCCAGATTAGCTGCGCTGATCTGGAGAGTGGGGGGCACAATAAAAGCCCGATGCACACTTCATGTGCATGCTTTTTCCATTGGGCTTCGTCTTTCAAGCCTGTGGCTTGAGACTGGCAACTATTTATATCTGAAAAATCCAGATTAGCTGCGCTGATCTGGAGAGTGGGGGGCACAATAAAAGCCCGATGCACACTTCTTGTGCATGCTTTTTTCATTGGGCTTCGTCTTTCAAGCCTGTGGCTTGAGACTTTGCCCAATGAAAAAAGCCCCGATGCTTGGCATCAGGGCTTTTGTTGTAGCGGGGGCCAGATTCGAACTGACGACCTTCGGGTTATGAGCCCGACGAGCTACCACTGCTCCACCCCGCAATGTAATTTGCGGCTGCAAAGATATATTTTGTTTCTTTGCAAACCAAACATATTCATTCTTTTTATGCCCCACAAAGCCGGATTTGTAAATATAATTGGATACCCCAATGTCGGCAAATCAACCCTTATGAATGCATTGGTCGGAGAAAAGCTTTCGATTATTACATCCAAGGCCCAAACTACGCGTCATCGCATCATGGGAATTGTCAATGCTGAAGATTTTCAGATCGTATACTCTGATACCCCAGGCATCGTTCGTGATCCATCCTACGAAATGCATAAAATGATGAATGCCTATATTGAAACTGCATTTGTGGATGCTGATGTGATCATTTTTATGATTGAAACAAGTCAGAAATTTAATGAGCAGGAAGTCATCGACAGGGTAAATCGTGCAGATATTCCGGTGTTGTTGTTGATCAACAAGATTGATCTTTCGAACCAGGAAGATATTGTTTCAGAAATGGCCCTTTGGCAAAAGAAGATTCCAAAAGCTGAGGTCATGCCCATATCTGCAGTCAACAAGTTTAATATAGAAAAGGTGTTTGACAGAATCCTCGAGCATTTACCTTTAAGTCCTCCCTATTACGATAAGGATGCTTTAACGGATCGTTCGGTTCGCTTTTTTGTTTCTGAAATCATTCGTGAGAAAATTCTCACCAATTTTAAAAAGGAAATACCTTATTCTGTGGAGGTAGCGGTGGATGCCTATAAAGAAAAAGGCAAACTAGTAAGGATCTCAGCCATGATTTATGCCAGCAGAGAATCTCAAAAAGCCATATTGTTGGGGCATCAGGGAAAATCCATCAAGCGTTTGGGTACACAAGCCAGAAAAGATATTGAAGAATTTATTGAGAAAAAGGTGTTTCTGGAATTAACCGTTAAGGTAAAGAAAGACTGGCGGGATAACGAAAACAACCTCAAGCAATTTGGCTACGACAGATAAACCATCATATATTAAGAGTTTCAAAAGAATCATTACAACATGAGTAACATATTAGCCATCGTCGGTCGGCCCAATGTAGGTAAATCCACCCTATTTAACAGGCTCACAAAAAGCAAAGACGCTATCGTTGAATCGGTGAGCGGAGTTACCAGAGACAGGATCTATGGAGAAAGTGACTGGAATGGATATGATTTTTCAGTAATTGACACCGGTGGTTATGTGCACGGCTCGGAAGATACTTTTGAAGAGGAGATTCGCAAGCAAGTTTTATTTGCCATTGACGAAGCTGACGCCATTATATTTATGGTGGACCTGAGAGAAGGCATAAGCCCACTTGACGAGGATGTGGCCGAATTGCTAAGAAAATCCCATAAGGACATTTTTGTGACGGCCAACAAGGCTGACGAACCCAATATCGGGGATCTCGCCGGTGAATTTTACGGACTGGGCCTGGGAGAAGTCTATGCCATCTCTGCCAACAACGGAAGCGGTACAGGAGAACTTCTTGACGAAGTGGTAAAAGTCTTCAAAGAAAGTACCACAGAAGAAGAAACAGATCTTCCCAGAATAGCAGTGGTTGGCAGACCCAATGTGGGCAAATCATCATTGGTGAACACACTTATAGGTGACAACAGGAACATTGTAACACCCATTGCAGGGACTACTCGGGATTCGATTTATACCCGTTACAATGCTTTCGGACATGATTTTATGTTGGTGGATACTGCAGGTCTTCGCAAAAAAGGAAAGGTTTATGAAAATATTGAGTTCTATTCCAACCTGAGGACCATTAGGGCCATTGAAAATTCCGATGTATGTATCGTAATGATCGATGCTGAAGTGGGTATAGATAAACAGGATGTTAATATTTTCCATCTTGCTGAAAAAAACAAAAAGGGAATCGTGGTAGTGGTCAACAAATGGGACCTCATCGATAAACAAACCAATACCCACCTTGATTTCGAACGTGAAATCCGATCCAAAATCGCCCCTTTTAATGATGTACCCATTGTTTTTACCTCTGTCAAAGGCAAGCAAAGGATTTTTAAAGCATTGGAGCTGGCCTCAGAGATTTTTGAAAGGAGAAACACCAGGATTCCAACTTCCCAGCTAAACGATTATTTGTTGCCCATCATAGAAAACAACCCACCCCCCATGGGATCGAGAGGTCGGTATATTCGTATCAAATACGTGATGCAACTGAAAACCTCCAGTCCTCAATTTGCTTTCTTCTGTAACCTGCCCGACGATGTAAAGGATCCCTATTCAAGATTTCTTGAAAACAAGATCAGAGAAGAATACAATTTCACAGGGATCCCCATTCAAATGTTTTTCAGAAAGAAATAAGGAACCCTGGCTATCTAACACGCTTCTATGAAAACCATGCTGGATCGTATCAGGATTGATAAATGGCTCTGGGCAGTTCGCATATTCAAAACACGAAACCAGGCTGCAGATGCCTGTCGTGGAGGCAAGGTGAAAATTGATGGGCAAGCAGTAAAACCTTCACGCGAAGTGACTGCTGACACCATTATTGAGGTACAGTTAGGTATTATTAAAAAGCAGGTTCGTATCAAACAGGTGATAAAAAACAGGGTGTCAGCCAAACTCGTACCTGACCTTTGCGAAGACCTTACACCAGCAGAAGAATATGAAAAACTGGATATGCTTCGCTTGCTGAATGCTGAAAAAAGAGACCGTGGGGTGGGACGCCCCACCAAGAAGGACAGGCGTGATATCGATAACTTAAAGGATGCAGATCTATAAATTGCTCAAACTCATGAAATACACAGCAACACTTATAATTAGTTTGATACTAATGGTTATTGTGGCAGGAAGCTGCGGCAAGAAGACCACAAGCCCCACAGTGGTAGCCTTTTACAATGTTGAGAATTTATTTGACACCATTGATGATGCCCATATTCGTGATGAACGTTATGTTCCGGATAGCGATATAAAGTGGGGGACAGAAAGATACCATCACAAGATTAACAATCTGGCCAAGGTGATGTCGGCCATTGACAGCACAGGATTTCCTGCGATTTTTGGCTTGTGTGAAGTTGAGAACAAAGGTGTTCTTGAGGACCTTTTAAAACATACTGAGCTTTCTTCCGCCAATTATCAGATTGTTCATAAAAATAGTCAGGATGAGAGAGGCATAGACAACGCTTTGCTTTACCAGAAAGAGTATTACAAACCCATAGTGAACCGGTATATCCAACCTATTTTTCCTGATAGTCTTAAAAACAAGACCCGCGACATCCTATATTCCAAAGGTAAACTTGCCGGTGGTGAAACCATTCACCTTTTTGTTAATCATTGGGTTTCACGATGGGGAGGTCAGGCTGAAACCGAGGTGTTCAGAATATATCTGGGCCAACAAATCAAAGCAATCACGGATTCCATTTTGGAGGTCGATGCCCAGGCGAACATTATTATTTTGGGTGATCTGAATGATAATCCAACTGATATTAGCATTTTGAATCATCTGGGTGCACAGCCAGTGACTGAGCCACTGGGTTCAGGACCTCTGCACAACCTATCCTTGAATATGTACAGGGAAGGTGTCGGGAGTTTGTACTACAAAAGCTGGGATATGTTTGATCAGGTCATTGTGTCCACAGCTCTTCTTAAGGGATCCAATGGCTTAATTACCAGGCCAAAACAAAGTATACTTATGGAAGACTGGATGCTATATTACCCTAAAAAGGGTGATCCACGTCCCAACCGAACAGCCGCAAAGAATTACTATGGAGGCTATAGCGATCACCTGCCGGTCTTTCTCACACTCGAGTCAGCAAATTAGGTGATCAGGTTGCTATCCGAAGATCAGCAGAAGGCTTCTACTCTGCTTTATCGAAGCTAACGTCTCTCAGAAATTCTCCATTTTCATCATAGAATTTCCAAACACCTGATTTTAAACCATTGGTGAAAAAACCATGGTATCTTTTCGCGCCATTGGGATGGTAGGCAATGGATACACCCTGACGAACACCTTCGTTGAATTCACCTTCACTCCAAAGGGTACCATCACGATGAAATGATTTCCAGATGCCATGGCGTTTGCCATTTTTCAAACCACCTTCTTTTAGGATGTTTCCATCATCCCAGTATTCTTTCTCATATACTGCAACCAAAATACCATCCACATCTTCCAGCGTACGGATGAGGCGTGGGGATCCATTGGCATATTCTTCTACAGTATGTTCACCTGCTTTCAGGTATTCTGTTTTATTCCCTTGCTGTTCATCATCAGCATTCATATCTCCACCACAAGAAGCAAACATCAGGCCTGCAACTAATAAAAGAATCAGGTTTCTCATCATTTTCATTCTTTTTACAATTTTTATGACGGGTCCGACTAATTAACCGGTCAATATATCAATTTAAATATTCTTATTTATCCCGCTTAAATCTCAATCGCATGCCTTTGGTAGTTTCATCAAAGCTACCATTGTTAAACACCAATTGACCATTCACAAAAGTCTTCTCTATCCGACTACCAAAAGTTACGCCCTCCATTGGAGACCAGCCACATTTATAAAGTACCTGATCAGGTGACACCTCGCTGGAATGATCCATATCCACCAGAACCAGATCAGCATAATAGCCTTCCCTGATATATCCTCTCTTCTCAACCCTGAATAATATGGCAGGATGATGGCACATTTTATCCACTACTTTTTCCAGGCTAAATATGCCTTGCTTCGACATTTCCAGCATGGCCAACAACGAATGTTGTACCATGGGACCTCCTGAGGGAGCATTAAAATATGGACGTTTCTTTTCTTCCAAAGTATGGGGTGCGTGATCGGTAGCCACCACATCTATGGTATTGTTGTTGACAGCAAGTCTTAAAGCTTCCTTGTCCTTGTTGCTTTTCACAGCAGGATTCCACTTAATGAAATTACCCTTTCGCTTATAATCCTCATCGGAAAACCAAAGGTGATGGATACAAACTTCTGCGGTGACCCGTTTCTTTTCCAGTGGTATGTCATTATCAAACAATGCCATTTCTTTTGCAGAGGATAGGTGCAGGACATGTAATCGGGTATTGTGTTTTTTTGCAAGTGCTACAGCCCTAGATGAGCTCAGGTAACAGGCTTCATCAGATCGGATTTCCGGGTGCACCTCAGCAGGTGCATCAGTTCCATACTTTTCAAAATAAGTACTATTGTTTGCCTTAATAGTGGCTTCATCTTCACAGTGAGTGGCTATAAGCATAGGTACCTGTGAGAAAAATGCTTCCAGGCTCTCCTGATTATCAACCAGCATATCTCCTGTGGATGAACCAAGAAATATTTTTAGTCCACAAACCTTTTCGGGATCTGTTTTTAATACCTCATTTAGATTATCATTTGAGGCTCCCATATAAAAGGAATAATTGGCCAGAGAGACTTTTGAGGCATGCTGGTATTTATCTTCCAGAATTTCCTGAGTCAACACATTGGGGATGGTGTTGGGCATCTCCATAAAACTGGTGATCCCACCTGCTACAGCAGCCTTGCTTTCTGTATAAATATCTCCTTTATAGGTAAGGCCCGGATCACGGAAATGGACCTGGTCATCTATTACACCAGGTAAAACATAGAAACCATGAGCATCAATAGTTTCATAATCTGAATCCCCAAATATTACCTCAGGCTTAACAGCTTCCTTTGCAATTTTGAGAATATGAGTACCGTCTATATAAATATCAGCAACAAACTGCTCATCTTCATTGACAATCCTACCTCCTCTTATCAATTTCTTTGCCTGGCCCATAATAGATAGTTAAAGGGTTTTTACCGGTTTTATCATACCCAGCAAACCACGGAAACGCAATTCCATAACCCCAAATATCGCTTCCCTAAAAATACTTTTATTCATTTTTGATTCGCCTTCGGTTCTATCTGTAAAGATAATGGGAACTTCCGCGACTTCAAAACCAAGCTTTACGGCTGTGTATTTCATTTCAATCTGAAAGGCATACCCCACAAACCGAACCCTGTCAAGATCAATGGTTTCCAACACCCTTCTCGTCCAGCAGACAAAACCTGCTGTGGTATCTTTTATTTTCAGACGGGTGATCAATCGTACATAATAGGAGGCAAAATATGACATCAGCACCCTTCCCATGGGCCAATTCACCACATTAACACCAGTTATATATCTGGAACCCACCGACACATCAGCCTTATCAATGGCTGTGGCATGGTAGAGTCGTTCAAGATCTTTAGGATTGTGAGAAAAATCAGCATCCATCTCAAATATATAATCATATTGTCTTTCCAGAGCCCATTTAAACCCTGCGATATAGGCGGTACCTAGGCCCAGTTTGCCTTTACGCTCCAAAATAAATAAACGGTCTTCAAATTTTTCCATTAAAGACTTCACTATTTCGGCCGTACCATCAGGGCTATTATCCTCAACAATCAATACATCAAAATCTTTTTCAAGATCGAATACGGCATGGATGATATTGCTGATATTCTCTTTCTCGTTGTATGTGGGTATGATGACTAGCGCATCCTTCATTTCAATAAATTTTTTGCGAAAATACTAATTATGAAAGCATCTATGGGGCTGAAAACGAACTAAGCCTGTTAAAATTGCATAAAACGAATCCTAACAGGCTTAATTCTTGTTTCTTATAACAAATTATTCATCATAAAGCTGGATGTCATCCAGTCGGTAAGATGTTGTATTTCCACCACTGTCACTACCAATATATTGGAAGGCTACATAAGCAGAACCACTATAGTCAGAAAGGTCAACTTGCCCGGAAGACAACCATTCGTGATCAGGAGTTGATGATCCAGCCAGTGTACAATTCAGAACTTCCCATGAGGCAGCTTCTATATCAGCACCATTGAAATCGGTGGATATATAGACTGTTAATCCATCATGCGCCCAATAAGCTTGTGCGCTCAGAAATTCCAAGGTGGGATTATTCATGGCATCCAAATCTATCATAGGTGAGATCAACCAACACTCATTTTCTTCAGCAGAATTATAGGAAGTTGCCTGTGCATATAACTCGTCATCAAAGGCTTTTCCCTGCCAGTCGCGGGTACCTATGGTGGCTTCATTGATCCATCCGTCAACCTGAATGGGTTCATAGTTTACCTGGTCAGAGAAATCAACGAAGAAAGAGGTTACGCCATTACCTCCGCCACCGCCTTCTGAATCAATCAACACATCATCAATTCTGTAGGAAGTAGATTCGGTGCCGCTTCCTTTGTATTTAAATGCAATGGCCACATTTCCTACGAATGCCGACAGATCAATCTCCCCTGATTCTACCCAGGTATGATCTCCACTACTCTGGTTGGCCACATTGGCTGTAATTTCGGTCCAGGTGATGCTTTCAAAATTGGTACCATCATATTCTGTGGAAGCATAAAGCCCGAAGACTTCACCACTATGGTTCCAAAAGGCCATGGCCGATTTAAAACTCAGTTTCAATGAGCCATCAGTATTGATAACCGGTGGGGTAACCATCCAGGTTTCCATATCATCCAATCCAGAGTTATATCCTGTGGCTTGCGCATAGGTTTCTGATTGATAGGTTTTTGCCTGCCAGGCTCGGTCGCCTGCGACCATAAATGTCATCCAATCGCTTTTGTTGATATCATCATAATCGGCATATCCACTGAAATCCTCATCGACTTTTTCAACTGGTGTAATGCCTCCCGGGCCACCACCTTCTTTGGCGATCACTACATCATCTATTTGGATGGAAGTGGATTCAGTTCCGCTACCTGTGTATTTAAAGGCTACTGCTACGTTACCGATATAGTCAGCCAGCGAAATTACTCCGGACTCGATCCAGGCATAATTGCTACTGGAACTTGTTGGTAATACCGGGTTCAAATCGGTCCATGTAGCTGTCTCAAAGTTCGTACCATCGTAATCCAGAGATACCTTAACTTCGATGGGATCGGTAGACATATGCTCCCAATAGGCCATAGCTGATTTAAAGCTCAATTTTTTGTCCCCACTGGTATTGATTACCGGTGGACTGATCAACCATACCTCCATGGCATCCAGATTAGAATTGTATCCTGTGGCCTGTGCATATTTATCATCATTGAAGGTTTTTCCTTGCCAATAGCGGTCGCCGGAAACAACTCTGTTGGTCCAACCATCAATATTGATGTTTTCGTAATCCACTGCATTATCAAAATACTCCTTAACCTCATCCACAGGAGTGATGGGATTACCACCACCACCTTCGCAGCGTTCTTCATTCATATCCACTTCGGTGATGGTTCTCAGGATCAGTTGCTGCGTTGTCCCAAATACCGACGATATGGCTACCAGAGTTCCCTTACCTGAAGGCAGCTCTAATTCAGCAAAATTGGCATAGTTACTGGATCTGACAATGATATTGTTGTCGTCACAATCTTCGAGGTTTCTGTTGGCAGAAGACTCTTCATCTGCCCAGTTTTTACCCAATTCAGTATCCATAAACTGTACACCATTGACCCGGACCAGTTGTGCCTGATAATCTCCGGTGTTCAATTCCTGCAGACTCACCACTTTTGGAGTCAGGTAGCGTTCATTGGCCAAAATGATGATGTTTGAATCGTTGTGCACATTGTCAAGCTGGAACATGCCACTATATTCAGACAATACTACATCTTTAAGGTAAACTCGAATGGAGTCACCAACACGTACGCCGCCGGACTCTTTCAGGTGGAGATTCACAGCATCCTCTGCATCCTGGATGTAAGCACTTTTATAGATGTTACCGGAGCTTTCATCCATGGTTACTACACCATAAACTGATGCATCTTCCTGGATTTGAGTGGCGCCATTATCAATATACATCTGACGCAATTCACTAATGGTATACACATCGCCTACCGGGATATTTCCTACAGGTGGTCTGTCAAAATCTTTTTTAACACAACCACTTCCTAAAATTACAATTCCGGTGATAAGGAGTAAAACAAGCCTCTTCATTTTATTCTTAGATTTTATTGTTGTCATTACATTCTGAAATAAACATTAAGGAAATAATTCCTTCCATACATATAAGCATATTTAGGAGGGAATTTGCTGATGTTTTCAGGATTATACCTGAACTGCTCATAACCAAACATGGTATAGTCCTGGTTATCGAGTATGTTATTCACCGACAAGGTGAATCCGATATAGTATTTATAATTGATCTGCCAGGATTTTCCACCGAAAATATCCAGGGTCATGCCCGGATCCAGTTTTTGCTGGTATAGGACTTCATCCACTCTGACATCATCAGCTACGAAACCAGAAATGGCTTCTTCGGTTCTTCTGTCGGGGTTAGGATCAAGATAGGCATCTGCCATATAATTCCCACTTAGCTGTACAAACCAGTATTTTGGCGAACTGTATTTGATACCCAATGAAGCCACAGTTTGTGGCATGCCTCCCACATAGTAGTTTTCAAGGTAAATCTTGCGATCCGTATCAATTACTTTCTCATCATTGTCTCTAACAATGGTGGCCACCGGTCGTGAATCATAGATAAACATATTCTTACTGGCCACTGCCGATAAAGTGAAGGTGGGTGAAAGTTTAACCTCAGCACCCAGTTCAGCACCTGTATTTACTTTATCCACACCAGTCATCAGGTAATTCACAAAGGTTTGCAACACATCGTGGTAAAAACTTCTTGACCATGCCTGATCCTGAAATTTGGTGTAATACAAGGTGAGTCTGGCTTTTACAATGGGAGAGCGCACAATATAGTTCACATCTCCGGAGTAAATGGTTTCACTTTTTAAGCCATCCACCACAATATCACGGGTACGGGCAGAGACATAGGAGTCACGAAAATAGGGTGCTCGGGTCATATACAATCCGTTCACCGTTATATAGTTTCTACCATTAATTTTATAGGTAGCACCAGCCTTAAGTCCATAGTTAAAGAAACTGTGTTTGTCACCATCTCCATATGAGTTGTCGGGAAAACGACCGTTCCTCATATTACCTTTTCTCCAGAAAGTGGTATGTGACAGATTCAGTCCGGCATAGAAATCCACCTTGCTATAGGTAAAATCTGCCTGGGCAAAACCGCTGTATTTGTTGATATTGACAAAATAATCATAGCCGAAAATATCACCCACGCCCACGAGACGGTTGGGATGGTTCAGGTCATTTTGAGCTTCAATGGGAAATTCAAAGGGCTCTCCTGCAGCATATTTATCGATATCCAGCCAGTACTGACCTCCCAACAGGTCATTGATTTCCTTAAAGCGTCTTACTTTAAACCAGTTAAGATTAAGGCCACCCGAAACACTGAGGTTGTCGGAAACTGCAGAATGGATGTGCCAGTTTACCATCCAATGGTTTTTGTCGTTGCGGCGGTCTTCCACTATATACTTGGAGCGCAAACCAGTTACATCATTTCCTTCAATGCCTTCCACATTGTTCACGGTGTTGAGGAATTTACTGTTGGCAAAATAGAAATGGTCCCAATTGACCTGTCTGAATTTTTCATCATTCTGCCATTTGTTTGTGAGCCAGGCTTCCTGTTCCACATCACCTATTAAATTGGCATAACTTGGAAAATACTTATAATAGTCTGGCCTTGGGTCATCGGCTTCCACCCAGTTCAGGGCTGTGGAGCCTCCCCTGCCCGACCAATAAGAAACAGATCCCTGAGCTTTGGTTTTTTCTGAGATATTGTAATAATGCGTCAAAGTGAGCATGGGTTGGTTGTAGTTGCTCACTCTGGCATTACGTTTTTCACCATTTTGATATCCCCAATAGGGATTATAGTAGTTGGTACCCGTCAGGTCGTATGCTTCCTGAATGGCCATCCCATTCCTCCCTTTCTTGGTTGGCGAGGCAAATACAGTTAATCCTATGGCATGTCTTCTGTTAATTTTCTTCTCGGCAGAGATAAAATAACTCCAGGCATCATAAAAGGTACCTTCAGAATAGCCTTCCTGAGCCCATCTCCTGGAACCAGAAAGCACCAGAGACCATCCGCTGGCAGTTTCACCGGTGGCATAATGGAACATGGCCCGGTTTCTATAACTTCTGTTGGCAATGGCATAGGAAAATTTAATTTGTTTGCGGTAGGCAGAAGCCCTGGTATTAATACTGGTTACTCCGCCCAGACCACCAAAACCCCATTCCGAAGAAACAATACCGGTTTTGATATCCTTATCTCTTACGGCATCATTCAAGCCACCCCAGGAACCCCAGTAGGCGCGTCCGCTTTCCAAATCATTCACTCGAACACCATCCATAAATACTTCCAAATTCCGACTGTCATATCCACGAATCCTGAACCTGGCAGGCCCAAAGGTGTAACCAGCCTTGGAAACAAAAATATCGCTGGACGACTGTAACAAGCCAGAGACATCCTGAGACATCTCGTCGGCACCAACATCCAGTTCACTCAAAGTGAAATTCGGAATGTCAACATCTATTGTGCTGGTATCTGCTTGTGCATAGGCAGATGCAAAAGATACCAAGGCCAAAAAATATAGTAGCCATTTCTTCATATAATGATATTTAAGTGATTAGCTTTTTCAACTTATACCCAGTTTTTTGAGGGGTATCAAAAATACTTAAATAATCCCTCGAAAATGGAAAGAAAGCATACAATATCCAGAACTTTTTCAACAAAATGACTCAGGCTTGTTGACAGAGAAAACTTTGGTTTAATTTTGTGTTTTTGATTGCTATTATTTAGATGTTATGATCCACAAAATGACCCAATTCTTCACCCCTGTGAACATCCTTATACTATTATTGGTATGCATATTAAATGTCGATATACAGGCTCAGGAAGAAAAACAGTATCAGCCACTTATCATTGGTTTTTATAATTTGGAAAACCTATTCGACACTGTCGATCACCCTCAAAAGCGTGATGAAGAGTTTCTCCCAAATGGGAAAAATCGCTGGGACTCTGAAAAATACCTTCACAAGCTAAAGCAAATGTCTTTAGTCATTGCCAATATGGGAGAAGAAACCAAAGAAGTTGGGCCTGCTATTCTGGGAATCTCAGAAATTGAAAATCAGGATGTGATTGAAGACCTTGTCAATCAGGAAATTCTTGTGGAACAAAACTATGGCATTGTCCATTATGAGTCCCCAGACCGACGTGGAGTGGATGTGGGTCTGATTTATAAGAAAAAATACTTCAAACCTTTTGCTACACAATCCTACCGACTGAATATTCCTGAAAAGGATGATTTTTATAGCAGGGATCAATTGGTTGTTTCAGGCAATTTATTGGGAGACACCCTTCATATTATTGTGAACCACTGGCCCTCAAGGAGGGGTGGTGAGAAACGATCCAAGCCACTAAGAAATGCAGCTGCCGAATTATCCAGGCATATTTCTGATTCACTGCTTTCCATTAACCCGGATGCCAAAATTATGGTTATGGGCGACTTTAATGACAATCCCACAGATGAAAGTGTGAAAAAAATTATGATTGCCAAGGGTGATCAAAATAAACTTTCAAAAGGTGATTTTTATAACCCCTTCTATAAACTTTACAAACAAGGGCATGGCAGCAATGCATGGAGGGATACCTGGAGTCTTTTTGATCAGATACTGATCTCTCAGGGTCTTTTGAAAAAGGACTACAGTAACTGGCAATACTACAAACCCAGTATTTACAACAAGGCTTATCTCAAACAAAAAACCGGACGCTATAAGGGCTACCCCTCACGCACCTTTGCAGCAGGTAGCTGGCAAGCAGGTTATAGCGATCATTTTCCTGTCTATGTAATTTTGGTAAGAGAGTTACCTTAGTTTATTGTAAACGGGATAAGCATTCCAGGGCTTTATCGACCGTTTTCACAGCATCAAAGCGTAGGGTGAGCTTGCCATTGCGCTCTTTCATTTCACTGGCAGTGGGATGTAATTGTATGAATTGCAACACTTTTCCGAAAGCCTCAGACTGGAAGTAATCAGACTCACGATCACCAGCAAAGAAACCAACCAAACGGTTGAATTTCAGCACCAGTTTTTCGAAGCCAATGTCCTTAGCCATCCATCGTAAACGAATGGTTTTAATTAAATCGTCCACTTCTTCGGGCACTTCTCCAAAACGATCGTGTAATCTGCTTTTAAAACTAAGTAATTCTGACTCATCCTTCACATTGTCCAGCTCCTTATAAAGACTGAGGCGCTCACCGGTATGGGTTACATAGTAATTGGGGATGAGTATTTCCAGATCCGTTTCCACCTGGCAGTCTCTCACAAAGACTTTCTTGTCCTTGTCATCTGTATACATATCCTTAAACTCGCTCTCCTTTAACTCCACCAAGGCTTCATCCAATATCTTCTGGTACATTTCAAAACCAATTTCAGAGATAAAACCGCTTTGCTCTGCTCCTAAAATATTTCCTGCACCCCTGATATCAAGGTCCCTCATGGCAATACTGAATCCACTGCCCAAATCGGCAAACTCGGTGATGGCTTTCAAGCGTTTTCGGGCCTCACTGGTTAGTGTAGATAGAGGTGGGGACAATAAATAGCAAAAGGCCTTTTTATTGGTTCGACCTACCCTGCCCCGGAGCTGGTGTAAATCACTGAGTCCATAATTCTGAGCATCATTAATGATGATGGTGTTGGCATTGGGAATATCCAAACCCGATTCGATGATGGTAGTGGATAGGAGCACATCATATTCACCTTCTATGAAATCAATCATGATACGCTCCAGCTTACTTCCTTCCATTTGTCCATGAGCTACAGCTATACGGATGCCTCTGACAAACTTCATCAACATATCATATACATCCATAATGTTCTGTACCCGATTATGTACAAAAAACACCTGCCCACCTCGTGAAACCTCATAACCTATGGCATCACTGATTACCTCTTCACCAAAGGATCTGAGGGTGGTTTGTACCGGAAAACGATTGGCTGGTGGTGTATTAATTATGGAAAGATCGCGGGCGCCCATGAGTGAGAATTGCAAGGTCCTCGGTATGGGTGTAGCGGTCAGGGTGAGGGTATCCACGCTGGCTCTTAGCTGACGCAGTTTCTCTTTGGCAGCTACCCCGAATTTTTGCTCTTCATCAATGACAAAGAGACCCAAATCCTTGAATTCTATATCCTTACTCAATATGCGGTGGGTGCCAATAATGATGTCGAGTTTGCCTTCGTTAAGTTTTTTTAATGTGGCTGTTTGTTGTTTGCTGCTTTTAAAACGGTTCAGGTAATCAATTGACACCGGAAAATCCTTTAATCGTTCACTGAAGGTCTTATAATGCTGGAGGGCTAAAATAGTGGTAGGCACTAAAACCGCCACTTGTTTGCTGTCGGTCACAGCCTTGAAGGCTGCCCTAATAGCCACTTCAGTTTTACCGAAACCCACATCACCACAAACCAGTCTGTCCATGGGAAATGAGGCTTCCATATCTTTCTTCACGTCAAGGGTAGCCTTGTATTGATCTGGTGTATCTTCATAGATAAAAGAGGCTTCCAATTCGTTCTGAAGATAGGTGTCCGGCATAAACTGGAATCCTTTGGCATTGTGCCTTTCAGCATATAATTTAATCAAATCCCTGGCGATGTCTTTCACCTTTGATTTGGTCTTGCCCTTTAACTTCTGCCAGCTGTGAGATCCTAGTTTATTCATCACAGGAGGAGTTCCTTCCTTGCCTACATATTTGGAAATGCGGTGGAGGGAATGAATGCTGACGTAGAGCAGGTCATTGTTCTTATATACCAACCGGATGGCTTCCTGTTTTTTGCCATTATTATCGATCATCTGAAGTCCATCAAAACGGCCCACACCGTGGTCGATATGGGTTACAAAATCACCCGATTTCAAATCGTATAAGGCCGTCAGAGAAATCGACTCTTTACGTCCAAAACCTTCTCTCAAATGAAATTTATGATACCTATCAAAAATCTGATGGTCAGTGAAACAAAGGAGCCTGGAATCATGATCCACAAAACCAGCACTCAGGCTCAATGTGAGAGAATTAAACCGAAGTTCTTTATGCTCGGGTTTTGCCTCCTGGATATCAGAAAAAATGGCAAATAAGCGTTCCGATTGTTTGTTGTTATCCGATAATATAAATATCAGATACCCGGCCATGGCCTTTTCATCCAAATGCTGGATGAGTAGATCAAAATTCTTATTAAAAGCAGGTTGAGGCTGCTGCTCAAAGCTTATGGTATCAGCTTCACGAAAATATGGTTGGTGTCCAAATTCAAGGGTACTAAATGCTGAGAGTTTTTCGAAAAACTGGGTGCCTTTAACGAATAGTTCTTCTGGTTCCTTTCTTTCTTCGTCTTCAGAAAAACGTTTATAGGATTCTTCAGCCCTTTCAAACTCAGCAATAATCCGATCGCCTGTTTGTTTGATATCCTCCAACCAGACATGGGTGGAAGAAGGTATATAATCCAGGAAGTTTAGCCTCTTATCCACAATCATCCGGTCCTGTACATTGGGTAACAATGAAATCCTGTTCAGATTAACCAATGACAATTGATTTACCGGATCAAACGTCCTGATGGAAGCGACCTCATCACCATAAAATTCAATGCGGTAGGGATGATCGTTGGAGAAGGAAAACACATCGATGATTCCACCCCTGATGGCAAATTGTCCAGGCTCGGCAACAAACTCAACACTCTCAAAATGAAAGGTTACGAGCAAGTCCCCGATAAAATCCTGACTAAGCTCTTCACCTACTTTGAGTTTCATAATATTCTTGGACAGATAAGCCTTGGTCACCACCTTCTCAGCCAGAGCTTCCGGATAGGTAACCACGATGGTTTTCCTATCAGATGTCATAAAGCGTTTCAGCACTTCTGTCCTTGACAATTGGTACGCACGGTCGAGGTTTTCCGGCTCATAGGGACGTTTGTAAGAGGTAGGATAAAACAGGACCTTCTTCTTATTATGATCGGTTTCCTGCTCACCAAAAAGGGCTTCCAGATCATTATAGAAATAGGCAGCCTGCTCTTTATCCTGCAAAACTATGAGGTGCTGCTGCCGACCACTTTTCTCAAACACAGAAGCAAGTGTCAGAGGCACCGCAGAACCTATCAATCCACTCAAATAAACAGGTCCGGATTTTTCAATCCTGTCAACCAATTGGCTGAAAGCAGGGCTTTCCTGATAGATACTAAAAAGCTTAGTGGCACTCACTGTAATGGAATTAAGTATGCAAAGATGGGATTTTCAACCATAGGTGTTGGATTTCGGCTTTAAAAATTACTATGATACGTAGCAGTTAAGGATTTGCTAAGTGATTTATGTCCGTTGTATTTCAGTATTTGCTTACGTTAATACCAGTCATTTTGTACTTTTGCACGCATACCACTCAATTTAAGCCCAGACATGAAAAAGATTACTTCCCAAGAGCTTTCCACCAAGGAACTCGAAACCCATATAAAATACCTTAGCTTACTTTCAGATAAATTTCCCGACATACAGGCAGCCAGTACTGAAATTATTAACCTGGAGGCTATTTTGAACCTCCACAAAGGAACTGAGCACTTTCTAACAGATATCCACGGCGAATATGAAACCTTCAGTCATGTACTCGCAAATGCCTCAGGTGTGGTCAGACGTAAAATTGATGATGTCTTTGGCCGGACTATGCGCGAAAAAGAAAAGAAGAGACTGGCCACCTTGATCTATTATCCCAAGGAAAAGCTCGACTTAATACTTGCCAGTGAAGATGAGCCCAAAGAATGGCTGGCCATCACTTTGCAACGACTTTCACAGGTGGCACGGGCAGCTGCTTCAAAATATACTCGGTCGAAAGTAAGAAAAGCCATGCCCTCCAATTTTGCCTATATCATCGATGAGCTGCTAAATGAAAGTGGTGAAAATAAGGAAGAGTATTATGAGTCCATCATCAACACCATTATCAATATTGACAGGGCCGAACAATTCATCATTGCCATTTGTAAGTTTATCCAGCGTTTGTTAATTGACAGGCTGCATATTATTGGTGACATCTTTGACAGAGGCCCATATGCCGAAAAAGTTATGGAGCGTCTGTTTGACTACCATTCGGTTGATATCCAATGGGGAAACCACGACATCGTCTGGATGGGTGCCGCGGCAGGTAATCTGGCACTCATAGCCAACGTGATTCGTATCTCACTTCGTTACGAAAACCTGGACACCCTTGAAGACGCTTATGGTATTAATATGTTACCATTGGCCACCTTCGCCTTGCAGGCCTATAAAAATGATTCCTGTGATCTGTTTGCTCCAAAAACAGAATCATTGGGAGAGAATCATGAGTTGATCAAAAAGATGCACAAAGCCATCAGCATCATCCAATTCAAACTTGAATCCCAGGTGGTGGAAAGAAATCCGCATTACCATATGGATGACCGCCTTGTGCTTGACAAAGTTGATTACAAGAATGCCAGTATTACTTTGGCAGGAAAAACATACGATCTAAAAGACAGTAATTTCCCCACCATAGATCCCAAAGCACCCTTTAAGTTAAGTAAGGAAGAAAAGGATGTTATGGACAAACTCAACCGCAGTTTCAGAAACAGCCGCAGGCTGCAGCGACATGTGGAGTTCCTGTTTACTCATGGTAGCATGTACCTTACCTATAATTCAAATTTGCTGTATCACGGTTGTATTCCAATGACAGCATCAGGAGGGTTCGAGAGCCTTGAAATAGACGGATCATCTTACAATGGGAAGGAGCTTTGCGATCAATTGGATCGTGTAGCCAGGCGTGCTTATTTCAGAAGAGACCAGCATGGTGAGGATAACAACCACCTGGATTATCTATGGTATTTGTGGTGCGGACCCGTTTCTCCATTATTCGGCAAAAAGAAAATGGCCACCTTCGAAAGGTATTTTATCGCAGCAAAGGAAACCCATAAGGAAGAACGCAATCCATACTATAACTTAGCGGTGGAAGAAGAACGCTATTGTAATCAGATACTCGAAGAATTCGATCTTGACCCCAAAGTTTCACATATCATCAATGGTCATGTACCTGTAAAGGTGAAGAAGGGAGAAAGTCCTATTAAAGCCAATGGAAAGCTCTTCGTTATCGATGGTGGCATGTCCATCCCTTATCAAAAAGTTACCGGTGTTTCCGGATATACGTTAATCTACAATTCCTATGGTCTTGTATTGGTAGAACACCAACATTTTGAGTCAAAACAAAAGGCCATTGAGGAGGAAAAAGACATTATTTCTAATAGGATTGTTATCGAAACCAATGCCAAGCGAAAACGGGTTCGTGATACAGATGCAGGAACAGAACTGAAGCTACAGGTTGCCGACCTGAAAATGCTACTCACTGCTTACAGAAAGGGTGTCATCAAAGAAAAAGGACGTAATTATTAAGCCATAACTGAAAGAAAGACCACTTACTTATGCTAAGGGTATTTAAATTTGGAGGCGCCTTACTGGAAGATGTAAAGGGAATAGAGCAGGCGGCTTCCATTATCAATCAATATAAGGACCAGCAATTGGTGGTGGTGGTTTCTGCCCTGGGTAAAACCACCAATGCTCTTGAAGAGATTCTTGAATTGATGCTGGCCGGGAAACAAGAAGAATTGCAAGCAGCCTTTGATCAGCTCAAGCAGTTCCATATAAAGGCGGCAAAAGCGGCATTGAAAAACCAGCACGAAGCGCTTTTAGCCAAGCTGGACCGCTATTTTGACGAATTATGGTCAATTCTTGGGCAAGAACCTGAAGGTCGGTTTTATGCTTATGATCAGATCGTGGGTATGGGAGAGCAGTTTTCCAGCCTGATTGTGTATCACTATTTGAAAAACAAGGGCCTTCCCATGCGATTTGTTGATGCTCACAGTATTGTCGTTACCAACAGCAAATACACAGATGCATCCGTGAATTGGCGGTTTACCGAAAAAACAGTGGAAGCACGTGTGCAACCTGCCCTGGATGAAAACCTGGTGGTCATCACCCAAGGATTTATTGGTGCTGACGAAAGGGGACATTATACCACCCTGGGAAGAGAGGGATCCGATTTTACTGCAGCCATCCTGGCAGCAGTTTTACATGCGGATGAAGTTACTATTTGGAAGGATGTTCCCGGTTTAATGAATGCAGATCCCAGACGCTTTCCAAATAGCATAAAGCTGGATCATATTTCGTATCGTGAAGCCATAGAACTGGCTTTTTATGGGGCATCTGTCATCCACCCCAAAACCATACAGCCACTGCAAAACAAAAACATACCACTGTTTGTTCACTCCTTTTACAAGCCTGAAGTTTCACCAACTGTAATTGATAATGATTCGAGCTATGATCATGAAGTTCACAGCATCATCGTGAAGGATCATCAGGTATTGCTGAGCATTGCCTCTCAATCACTTTCTTTTATCGCGGAAGAAAATCTTGGTGCTATATTCAAGGCCTTTGGCGAGAATAATGTTCACATCAATCTGATGCAACATTCGGCTGTGAGTTTCTCAGTATGCTTTAATTATCAGGAAGCCACTTTTACTGCTTTGTTTGATCAGCTTTCGAAGCAGTATAAGCTTAGGTACAATAAAGGATTGCAACTTCTTACCATAAGAAACTACAATCCGAAGGTTATTGAGGAGTATGTTAAAGACAGAAAGGTCTATCTTGAACAAAAGAGCCGGTCGACCTACCAGGTGCTGATAAAGGCTTAAACATAAAGAGCGGGGTTTTCGTTGAAAACCCCGCTCTTTTTTTCACCAGTGGATGTATTGCTTAACGCATCATCAACTTTCTGGTTTCTATCTTATCATCTTTTTGTAAGGATACCAAATAGATACCACTTTGGCTGGATGAAATACTGATTCTCATCTGTGAGTGGTATTGACCGGTATAAACCGTTTGTCCAACAAGATTTACTACTTTAACATCAGCGCCAATCCATGTTTCATTGGCTTCGATACGAACTTGCTGGTTGCTGTTAAAGATTTTGACCTCATCTTCCACCTCTGTTTCCTGGGCTCCCACAGGACCCCAATCTTCGATTAAAATATCATCAACAAAGGCACCATAGC
The DNA here is from genome assembly GCA_016845175.1 of Bacteroidota bacterium. Classification (GTDB taxonomy): domain Bacteria; phylum Bacteroidota; class Bacteroidia; order Bacteroidales; family F082; genus JAERTD01. The sequence continues at coordinate 40,276 of JAERTD010000060.1, forward strand.
CTTGAATGGAATTGATGTGCCATCCAAAAAAGACTACAGTATCTGAATCCGGCATCAATCTGGCGTTGGCTTGTTCCCAGTCTGAGAAGGTGAACTCCACTCCTTCATACAATGGGTTCGTTAGGTCTTCTGAAGCAGTTGTATAACCCCAGTATAGCGACATGGATTCCGGACTTCCCGGAATAAATCCTCTGAAGAAATAGGAGATGTTGTACTCTTTGCCTTCTTCTACCCTGAATGGCGGACTAACCAGCCAATTATTAAAATCTGTGATTACCAATCCATCAGGATGGTAACATGCCAGGGCATGGGATCCGGTATGATCAATCAAATCAGTGCTGGACCAGCTTGCGGGAGAATGATTCTTAGACTGCCAGTATTCAGGTAATTCAGGTACGGTAACGTCTTCAATACCTTCTTCATACGGATATGCCGAAATGGCTGGCATGGTTGTAAATGACCAAATGGTGGAGCATCCGGTAGCTGCTCCCTGGCTATTTCTGGGAACTACCTGAAGGTAATAGGTTGTGGATTCTTTCATGAATTCGCTGAATCCGTTGTCAGCATAATTCACACCATTTAGGATGTTTCCGGGCGTAGTTACTCCACCACCGTCTGTACCGAAATATACATCGTAACTGGTGGCCAGCAAAGCAGGCTCCCAGGAAATCCAATGATCAAGGAAGGCATCTGTAGCACCTTCTTCAGGAGTGAGCAGGGTTGCTGCACACATTGGTGTTGTAGTGAACTCATCAATTCCTGAAATAATAACTGAGAAGGCCTGTGAACCACCCTGAATACTACCGTCATGGTCTATTTCAATGGTATAGGTTCCTTCCGGGGCATTTTCGATAAAAACCATCTCCACATTGTCCACAGCATTCTTCGAGTCTGTTGTAGCGGCTGCATCCGGATTGTCGCGTTCGAGTTTATAGGGGTAGTAAGTGTTGTTGGATTCATCAATAATTCTCAGGTCCAAATCGTTCACCAGCATGGCTGTGGTTGGATTCAGCTGAGGAGAAGTCGGTGATCCTGGTCTGTCGGTCCAGCAAATGGTTACCCTAAAATCTGTTCCTTCAGCAATTTCAACATCGCGTTCATATGACTGTCCTTGTGAAAGTTGTGTTTCTTCAATGACTTCCTGAGAAACATCTTCAGCGATCACAGTTATGGCTCTTTTTGCATTCATCAGTCCCCATCCAAACATATAATCAGGACCAGGGTGGGGACCAGCTTCATCAGCTGTATGTATAACCAGACCTTTTAAAGTTGCGGAACGCATGGGAACGCCACCGTGATTGTCTTGATAATATTTCTGCAATAAGGCCATGGATCCTGAAACGTTTGGCGCTGACATTGAGGTACCATTTGAACTGCCATAATCAGTATTGCTCCCATTATAGGTGGAGTAAACACCGACACCTTTACCAACGATATCCGGCTTGATACGACCATCATCGGCAGGACCCCACGAACTAAAACTACTCATCACTACATCCTGAGGACCTGTATAATTGACCACTTCATTTACTGCACCAACGGTCAACACATTTTTCGCAATCTCTTCCGGCCCGATGCAATCATATCCATCATCACCGCCATCGACTTCAGGTTCACCATTCTGACCCGCATTTCCCGGACCATCGCCCCTATCATTACCTGCAGCTTGTACGATCAGGTAATTGGGCGCATTGAAAGCAATTTGATCCATCGCTCTGGAATCATTATCATAAAAACCAAAAGCATAATCTTCCGTGGATGAAATGGATGGGGTGCCATACCATTGCCAGTTACCACCGGAATTAATTTCCCATCCCATCGGAAATCCATAGGAATGATTGGAAATCTCAAGGCCATTAGCAGCAGCAGCGGCCATTTCAGAATTGTCATTTGACCAGTTCCATGTTTTCAAATTAGCAGCATAAGCCATTCCTTTGGCCGCCAGTTTCACACCGGCAGCAACCATGGTTCCTGCAACATGAGTTGCGTGATAGTGGGTTGCCCCTCCATCCATTTTGCTAATCCTGGAGACACCTTGATCGGTAAATTCCTGATGTGAGCTCAGAACCTGTCCGGCATCCCACTCACCAAGTTGATCGTAGCCAGCACCATCCAGGTTAAGTCCTGTAGATCCTCCAGGCCATAGGGGATGAACCCTGGTGGTTAGCGCCGCACCATAGTTATAAGTTGTATAGTAGATGGGTTTTCCATCCCTTACATCAACCATCTGCCAGGTTTTTCCATTGGTCATTTCTTCGTAAACCGGCACCTGATGTTTATCAGCATAGGCCTGTACACGAATTTGGGCCGCCTCCCACTCTTGTTCAAATTGTTTTGATAATTCTAATAATGCTTCAACATTAGTTTCGGTTTGGGCAAATACCTGAGCGTTAACCAACAAAATGATGGCTAAGGCAATGCCTTTTAGATTTTTTCGCATTTTAATAGGTTTTCAGTTTAGATTAGGTGTTAAGAGCACAAAACTATTGGCTCTCAAACAGAATAACTAGTTTTTAACGGAAATTTAACATCATTGAATACTTTAGACACCTAAGAAATCAAATCCTTACAAGAATAATACTATTTCAATAGTAAATAGAAGAAAAGACATGATTTTGTATCTTTGTCAGTCATTATTTTTGACGTTCAAACACTATTAACCTTAGGAAATGAAAGAATCAGTAGCCATTTTATGTGGGGGTGGGCCTGCACCAGGAATTAATTCAGTAATCAGCTCAGTAGCCTTGGTATTTTTAAAATCAGGATACCGGGTAATTGGAATTCATGAGGGCTATAAGGGCCTTTTTGCCAAAAAATCCAATGTGCAGGAAATCGATTTTCTGTTTGCAGACGACATTCACAAACAAGGTGGATCAGCCTTACAGATGAGCCGTCACAAACCCAAAGATAGCGAGTTCTCCACTCATTTTTTTACTGAAAACAATGTGAAACTACTGGTGACTATTGGTGGTGATGACACAGCTTCCACAGCCAACAGGATATCCAAATTTTTGAAAGACAATCAGGTCAATATCCAAAACATACATGTACCCAAAACCATCGACAATGATTTACCCTTACCTGAAGGTGTACCCACTTTTGGTTACCATTCTGCCAAACAGGAAGGCGTAAGAATTGCGCAAACGGTGTATGAAGATGCCCGCACCAGCGGCAACTGGTTTGTGGTTTCAGCCATGGGTCGTGAGGCCGGTCATCTGGCATTTGGTATCGGAGCAGCCTGCCACTTCCCGATGATTATTATTCCTGAGATGTTCAACAAGGTGGATGTTACTTTTGATCGCATCATTAATCTGGTAATATCTGCCATTGTCAAAAGAAAAATACTCAATATCGATTATGGAGTGGTTGTGATCAGCGAAGGTGTATTTCACTTTATGAGTGATGAAGAAATCGAAAATTCAGGCATCAGTTTTACTTATGACGACCATGGACACCCTGAGTTGGGCAATGTTAGCAAGGCTCATATCTTTAATATGTTACTTCAGTTCAAATTGAAAAAACTGGGTATCAGTATAAAAAGCAGACCCGTAGAATTGGGGTATGAACTTCGTTGTGTACAACCGGTGGCATACGATCAAATGTATTGTGGTTTGTTGGGTTATGGTGTAAAGAAATTATATGATGAAGGCCGTACCAGTTGTATGGTCACAGCAGATGCTACAGGTACCATCAAACCACTCTATCTGGAGGATGTGGAAGATGAGTCAGGTAAAATTAAACCCCGATTGGTGGACATCAACGGCAATAAACCCAAATTGATTTTCGAAAACGGTTTACAATTTATTGAACCAGGTGATTACGAAGAAGCCAAGGCATTACTGGATGATCCAGCAGCTTACGATTTCAGGAATATATTGCAATGGTAGCTGGTTAATTAAGACATGAAGACCCGGAGCATTTGTTCCGGGTTTTTTTAACTCAGGTTTTTTATTTTCGATACCAGAGTCTCCGCCATTTTAAGGGCTGATTCATGAGTCCAGCCCGCTATATGTGGGGATAAGATTACATCATCCCTGGTTACTAATTCCCTGTACTCCTTTGGTAAATCTTTGGTTTTCAGGGCTTCAAATGACATACCTTCATATTCCAACACATCCAAACATGCACCTTTTACTTTGGAGTTCCTAAATGCTGTCAGCAGATCAGCGGTTTTAAGTACCTTTCCCCTGGAGGTGTTGATGAAATAAATGGGCTTCTTAAAGGAATTAAAAAATGAGGTGTTAGCCAGGTAAGTAGTTTCATCATTTAAGGGGATATGCAAACTCACCACATCTGATTTTTCATATATGGTGGCCAGATCAACAGCTTCAACAAACTCATCAGGATCAATTGATTTGTATTTGTCATAAGCCAGGACGCTTACATCAAAACCTGATAGCTTTCTTGCAAAGGCGCCACCGGTATTGCCATAACCGATAATCCCAATGGTTTTTCCTCCCAGTTCTACCCCTCTGTTGGCTTCTCTTACCCAGATACCCTTTCTGACTTCGTCATCAGCTCTTTTTAAATTATTAAACAGCATGAGCAGCATGGCTAAGGCATGTTCACCAACGGCATCGCGGTTTCCTTCTGGTGCATTGAGGCAATGGATGCCTTTTTTGATGCAAAATTCTGTATCGATATTTTCCATGCCGGCACCTACCCTTGCAATAAATTTCAACTGTACTGCCTTAGCGAGAAAATCTGCGTCCAATTTAACTTTGCTTCTTACCACCAATCCCTGGTAATTCTCCACAATATTTTTCAACTCCTCACGACCAAAATCTTCAAAATAATCGCATACATATCCTAAATCCTGGAGACCTTGGGTTAAATAGGCATGAGCGGTATCAATAAATAGAACTTTTTGAGGCTTCATTTACAAGCAAAGTTTACATTTGCAGCTTCTTAAATAAGCGCTAAATTATGGCTTTTTTGAATGAGGGTATTGAGAATGGCAACAACATCTTGTCGGAATCAAGGGTTTTTCAAAAAAGACGTATTTTAGTTCATTATTTCTCAATCACTTCTGGACTTCATGTGGCAATTCATAGTTAGACTTATATTGAGAAATCGCATTGCGATTTTGGTTATTATTGGCTTGTTGACAGCTTTTATGGGTTACCAGGGTTCTCAGGTAAAAATGTCGTACGAAATGGCGCGCATGTTACCTGAAGACGATACGGTGAATGTTGAATATGAAAACTTCAAGAAACAGTTTGGACAGGATGGCAGTGTTATTTTTATCGCGATTCAGGACCCCGAGCTGTTTCAGGTGGATCATTTTTCTGACTGGTATGACCTCAGTTATGATGTCCTGAATATGGAGGGTATTCAGGAAGTTATTTCCACCGCCCGTTTGTTTCGGCTGAACCGAAATGACAGTTTAAAGAAATTTGATTTCAAGCCTATTATCTCCGAAAAGCCTACTGATCAGGCATTCATGGATTCGATACAGAAGATCATCTACAACCTGCCATTGTATAACGGACGTTTATACAATAAAGAGACCAATGTCAATCTGATGATGATCACCCTGGAAAAGGAAGTATTGAATTCAAAAGCCCGGATTCCACTGGTTCACAAATTGAAAGACCGAATAGCACAATACGGAGATAAATATGACCTTGAGATCAGGTATTCCGGTTTACCTTTTATAAGAACTATTACCTCTCAGAAAATTCAGGATGAGTTGCTGCTTTTTGTAATCCTATCTCTTCTCATTGCTTCCATCCTTTTATTTATTTTGTTTCGTTCAGGCAGAGCGGTATTATTCGCCATGCTTGTGGTATGTATAGCAGTGGTATGGGTATTGGGAACTGTGGTACTCTTTGGTTATAAGATCACTATCTTAACGGGAATCTTACCCCCACTTCTTATCGTGATTGGAGTTGAAAATTCCATTTTCCTTCTGAATAAATACCTGGGCGAATACCGTGATCATGGAAATAAGATCAAGGCCTTATCTCGAATGATCTCAAGAATTGGGAATGCCAATTTGCTAACCAATGCCACCACTGCAGCAGGTTTTGCGGCTTTCGTTATTACTTCCAATGATATGTTGGTTGAGTTCGGTGTGATTGCTTCAGTCAACATCCTGGTCACCTATTTGCTTTCACTGTTTTTACTCCCCATTTTGTTTAGCTTTTTTGCTGTTCCAAAAACTAAACACCTGAAGCATCTTGAAACGGGTCTGATCAATACAGTTTTAAACAGGGTAATCAGGGTGATTACAAACAAAAGAGGTGTGGTATATATCATTACCATCATATTCTTCCTGGGAGGTATTTATGGAATTTTACAATTGAAGACCACCGGAAATATCGTAGATGACATATCCCATAAAGACAAATTATACAAGGATTTGATTTTCCTTGAGAAGAATTTCAGAGGGGTTATGCCGCTTGAAATTACCATTGACACCAAGAAGAAAAGAGGTGTTATGCGTTTGTCGACCTTAAAGAAGTTGGATCAGTTGCAGGACACACTGGCCATTTATCCTGAGTTTTCGAAACCAGTTTCTGTGGTTGAGGTGGTAAAATCGGCCAAACAGGCATTTTACCGGGGCAATCCTGAAATGTATGCTTTACCTAACAATCAGGAAAAGAACTTTATTCTTTCTTATGTCCCCAATTTGGGAGCCAAGAATCAGAAATCCATTGCAGACGCCTTTGTTGACTCAAGCTATCAAACCACCAGAATATCCATACAGATGGCCAATATTGGCACCAATGATATCGAGCGAATTTTAACAGACCTGAAACCAAAAGTTCACAAGATCTTTCCACCGGATAAGTATGAAGTCCATATGACCGGTACCAGTGTGGTCTTTTTAAAAGGAACCAATTATTTGGTTAAGAATCTGTTTATGAGCCTGGCCCTAGCTGTTCTTATCATTACCTTGTTGATGGCTTTGATATTTTCCTCCGCCAGGATGATTCTCATCTCACTCATTCCCAATATTATACCACAGATACTAACTGCTGGAATGATGGGATATTTCGATATACCCATAAAGCCTTCCACCATACTCATTTTTAGTATTGCGCTGGGTATCAGCGTAGACAACACCATTCACTTTCTATCGCGTTATCGATTACATCTAAAACAAAACGACTGGAAAATCTGGAAATCTGTTTTGGGCGCACTTACCGAAACCGGTTATAGCATGGTTTATTCCGCCATTGTATTATTTTTTGGATTTTTTATATTTACCCTTTCTTCATTCGGTGGCACTGAGGCCTTGGGATATTTAGTTTCATTCACTCTGGTGGTGGCTATTTTCTCAAATCTCTTTGTCCTACCCTCATTATTACTTTCTCTTGACAAACGTGCCCTTACCAAATCCTTTAAGGAACCGTTTCTGGAAGTTTTTGATGAAGAGGAAGATATTGAATTGGACAAACTCATTATAGAAGAATTAAATCATAAAGACTTACCCACTAAAGAATAAGCCCATGAAAGGTATTATCCTAGCCGGAGGTGCCGGAACACGACTACACCCTCTGACCATAGCTGTAAGTAAACAGCTCATGCCTGTTTATGACAAACCCATGATTTATTATCCCTTATCCATTCTTTTAATGGCTGGTATCAGGGACGTACTCATCATTTCAACGCCTTCAGATCTGCCCAATTTTGAAAGACTTTTGGGTGATGGCTCTCAATTGGGTTGTAATTTCAGCTATAAGGTGCAGGAAGTGCCCAACGGTTTGGCACAAGCCTTTGTATTGGGCAAGGAATTTATCGGAAAGGATAAAGTGTCACTGGTTTTGGGTGATAATATCTTCTACGGTCGTGGTTTACAAACCCTACTGCAAAAAAGCAATAATCCTGATGGAGGGATAGTATTTGCCTATCATGTGAAGGATCCTGAACGTTATGGGGTTGTGGAATTTGATGAGCAAAACAAAGCCTTGTCAATCGAAGAGAAACCTGAAAACCCAAAGTCAAATTTTGCAGTTCCCGGATTGTATTTCTATGATAATTCGGTTATTGAGGTAGCTGAGAACCTGAAACCCAGCCCACGTGGTGAATATGAAATTACTGATATCAATAAGTATTACCTAGAGCAGGGCAAGCTTAATGTAGGCATTCTAAGTCGGGGAACTGCCTGGCTTGATACTGGCACCTTCGCCTCCTTAGTTCAGGCTTCGCAGTTTGTGGAGGTTATTGAAGATCGCCAGGGTCTTAAAATTGGCTGTATTGAAGAAATAGCTTATAAAAATGGGTTTATCGATGAAGATCAACTCCGAAAGATTGCTGAGCCTTTACTGAAGAGTGGCTATGGTGATTATTTAATGGAATTATTGGATTAATAGGCTTAAAATTCGGACCCTATGAATGAATACAAGCAGTTTATAAGTTTTTTTGAATCAAGCCTTAAAAAGCTTGAGTTTGAAAAACGACCCACCGAATTGTATGCACCCATTACCTATATTCTGTCACATACCGGTAAGCGAATCAGGCCTGTACTAACACTCATGGCCTGCGAACTTTTCAGTGGTGATATGAAAAAAGCACTTCCTCAGTCCATTGCCATAGAATTGTTTCACAATTTCACATTGATCCATGATGATATTATGGATGATGCTCCCATCCGAAGAGGAAAAGAAACTGTATACGAAAAGTGGAATACCAATATTGCCATATTATCAGGCGACACCTTGTTTGCTTTAGCTTATCAGTTTGCGCAACAAGCCGAACTTAAAAAACTTCCCGACATCCTAAGTATTTTCAACCAAACGGCCATTGAAGTTTGCGAGGGACAACAGTTCGACATGGACTATGAAACACAAAATGATGTGACTGTTGAAGAATATATGGAGATGATCAAGCTTAAAACCGGTGTACTGTTTGGAGCAAGCCTGAAAATTGGTGCCCTCATAGGAGGTGCCTCCAAATCGGATGCTGATATGCTGTATGATTTTGGTTTATATATTGGCTTGGGATTTCAATTAAAGGATGATCTTTTGGACACTTTTGGTGATGAGAACATTTTTGGTAAGAAAACCGGAGGTGACATCATTACCAATAAAAAGACCTACCTGTATCTCCATGCCATGGAAATGGCAGACCCAAAGATGAGGAAGGATCTCCACAAATTGTACAATGGATCTTCCATTGAAAGTGAAGAGAAAATCCAGCGTGTGAAAAGCATTTTCAAAACCTTACATATTGATAGAGCAACCAACCTTGAAATCGACAAATACTTTGATCAGGGTATGGAATGCCTCAACAAGGTTAATGTGGAGGATAGTAAAAAAGAGATGCTACGAGAAGTCGCCCATAAAATGATTGATCGCGACAAATAGCCATACTGTTTGGTTTATAGACTACCCTACTCCCAGTGAACCAATTTTTTAGGAATTATTGATTGGATGCTTTCAATTCATCAATGCGGGATTGTAATTGCTCCCATTGCACATATAAATCAGAAATTTTCTGAGCCAATTGGTCGTGCTGACGGTATAATTCACCTGATTTGACTTCTTCAGCGAATTGATCAGGGAGAGAGAGTTTATGATTAACTGATTCCTGCTCAGTTTCCATTTGTTCAATTTGGGATTCCAATCGATCCAACTGAGTTTGAAGTTTTCTTAACCGACGATCTATCTCCTTCTTTTCCAGCCATTTGGATTTATTATCGGAAGGAAGATCTTCCTTGGTTTTAAGTTGCTTGGTTTTGTGTTCCAGTTCCTTAAGATCTGAAATCTTCCGTTTTTCGAGATAATCAAAAATGTCTCCTATATGCTCCTTTATCTTTCTGTTTCTGAACTCAAAAACTTTATCAGTGAGCCCCTGAAGAAAATCACGGTCGTGTGACACAATAATCAATGTACCTTCATATTGAACCAGGGCAGATTTGAGAATGTCTTTGGACAGCAAATCCAGATGGTTAGTAGGCTCATCAAGTATCAAGAGGTTGCTGGGCTGAAGTAAGAGCTTGGCCAATGCCAATCGTGACTTTTCACCACCAGACAAGACCTTTACTTTTTTGTCAATGTCCTCACCCTGAAACAGAAAAGCACCCAATATGGTTTTCAATCGGGTTCTGATATCGCCAACCGCTACATCATCGAGGGTTTCAAAGACTGTTTTGTTGGGATCAAGCATTTCCCATTGATCCTGTGCATAATAGGCAAGTTGAACCTGATGTCCAAGCTTCAACTCTCCCTCATAATCCAATTGACCTGAAATAATTTTGACGAGAGTTGTTTTGCCTTCTCCATTACGGCCAACAAAAGCGATCTTCTCATTTCTTAACACTTGCAAATCATTATCTGAAAGCACACTAAGATCTCCATAACGCTTGCCAATATTCTTTCCTTCTACCGTAACTTTTCCACTATGAGGCGCTGGAGGAAAACGAAAATGAATGGCGGATTGGTCTATTTCATCCAATGCTACCTTTTCCATTTTGTCCAGGCTCTTGATCCGTGATTGTACTTGTCTGGCCTTGCTGGCTTTATATCTAAATCTTTCAACAAAACGCTCAATATCGCGTTGTTGCCTTTGTTGATTGGAATAGGCTGCTTTCTGATGACTCAAACGCTCCTCTCTGAGCTCAATATACCTGGAGTAGGAAGCCTTGTAATCATAGATTCTACCATTGGTAATTTCAATGGTTCTGTTGGTAACCCTGTCCAACAATGTTCTGTCGTGTGAAACGATTAGTACAGCACCATAATAGCTAACCAAAAAAGATTCCAGCCATTGAATGGATTCGATATCCAAATGGTTGGTAGGCTCATCAAGCATTAATAGCGAAGGCCTTAGCAAGAGTAGTTTTGAAAGCTCTACACGCATCTGCCACCCATGACTGAAAGTAGCCAAAGGTCTTTTAAAATCATGATGACGAAATCCTAGCCCCAGTAATACCTTTTCAGCATCTCCACGCATCCTTTCAGGGGCATAGATAGCCAGCTGGGTATTTAACTTTTCAAGCTCTTCCACCAGTTTTGCATAGGAAGCTGACTCATAATCCTCACGCGTTTGCAGCTCTTCATTGACCACATCCAGTCTGTCCTTAATATCATTTAAAAATGCAAAGGCCTGCATGGCTTCATCAAGTACATTCAGTTGGGATTGCATTTTCTTTTCCTGGGGAAGGTAACCGATACTAAAGTCGTCGGGATGGGTGATGCTGCCTGTTTTAGCCGATGCTTCACCGCAAATAATATTCAGCAAGGTGGTTTTTCCGGAACCATTCTTGCCAGCCAATCCCAAACGGTCCTTAGGATTAATATTAAAGCTGATGCCCTCAAACAAAGGGGTACCTGAAAACTCAATGCCTATATTATTTACTGAGAGCATATGCTTTAAAATTTGATGCAAAGCTAAAAAAACAACAAAAGGGAGCAGCCGTTGGCTGCTCCCTTTTCTATTAGGATTGCGTGAGTAATAAATTACTCAAGGTCCATCACTATCTTGCAATAGTAACTCTCTTGGTTATCACTCCGCTTTCTGTATCAATCTGTACTACATAAACACCTGCTTCGTAATTTGAAGTGTTCAACTCGATAGCTTTGTCACCACTCAAGTCTACATCATACATCACCTGACCAACATAGTTGATTACAGTAACACGTGTCATAGGCTGTGTGGAAGTTACATTTACCAAGTCTGTAGCTGGGTTAGGATACAAGTTGCTCATAGCATCTTCCATATGATCTTCCACATCAGTAATCAGAATGTGTACAAAATCATTCAATGGGAAGCTGGCATCTAAGGCCCAGTCAGATTCACAGTAATCTGTGTCACTTTCCCAAACACCATTCAGACGATAATATACATCGTATGGATAGCTGCCTGGATATGGATCCTCATCATAGTAACTGTACTCAGTTACGCCATCTTCGTAAGCTACATTGTCCAAGAAGGTGTACTCAGTTTCTCCTGGTCCCATTCTGTATACGTTGAA
>JAERTD010000061.1 GCA_016845175.1 Bacteroidota bacterium
CCAAGGAAGGAAAACACAAGATGTCTGTAATTAATGCTGTGGCTTGCAAAATTGTATATCGAATTTTCGCAGTGGCTGCTAGAGAGGAGCCATATGTGCAATTATCTGTCTAAATACTTGACTTTACCTTAGAATACTCAGGATGACCTGAGGAATGTACTATGTACTATGTATTATGTATTATGTATTGTGGAATGGTTACTTCACATATAACAAATAACCAATAACAAATAACCAATAACCAATGACTAATTATTCATCATTCTACATTCATCACTCATCACTCCTTCGGTAACTTCATCGCCACTTTTAGCACGTCCTTATTACAACTGCTCACACAACGTTCGCAAAGGATGCAATAGGGATCTCTCACACGTTTTCTGTCCTGGACGTCCTGCATCACATCTATATACATGGGGCAGGCTGCATTACAGGCTTGACAGGAGTTACAATTGCTGGAGGCCACTGGGGTTATCTTTAAAAGGGAATAAGGAGCCACCAGACTGGAAATGGTAAGGAAGGGGCAAAGTGTGCGGCAATAAGCTCGGCTTCCCCAACTCAGCGTTAGGAAAAAGCCTCCACCCATGATTAATATATTCTCGCCAAACAACCAATACATGCGGGTTTCCTGATCTAGAGCAGGATTGATGGGCGCAAAAAAACCAATACCCAGTCCGAGCGCGACCAGAACAATCAGATATCCCCAGGCCAGTAGAGGAGAGCGTTTTTTGTATTGTTTCTTATTTTTTTTTGGATTGGTAAATTCGAAAAAGATGCCATTCCAGCAAGCTCTGGAACAAAAGGCATTGCCTGCAAAAAAAGGTAGGATCAAACGAGCCACAATCAATTGAATGAGTGCTCCTGTGACCACCCAGGCACTCAAATCGAAAAAGACTTCGATAAACTGAAAATTGACCCCGATGAGCAAACAGATACCCACGAAAAGAGAACCACCAACAAGTACCAATAAGCTGAGTCTGAAAAACTGCCTTAAGCCAGGATAATGGACGATTAAGGCCCTACTTGTGCCATCAAGTAAACCAATACCAAAAAAGAGAAAAAAGTACCTGATGTCCCTGAAAAGCATGACCACAATCCCCACCATTGAGAACACGCCAAGTGTTATCAGGGCAATTTTGTATTTATTTAAAAATTGCTTTATAGCCATACCATGGGTTTGGTAACTGAGGGCTAATTTACAAGATAATCTGAGAGTTATTTATTAAGATAAGGCTTTGGATTGTCTTGGAATCCACAATAGGCATAAGATCAATCGTATATGCTTTTATTTATCGCGACTTATTTTCCACCGCCTGTGTGACCACAACCAATTCTCAGGTTTCTTAAGAATAGCTGCCTCCAATTTTTTAGCATAGGCTGTGGTAATTTCACCATCAGCTGTTTCTTTGGATTCATCTGATATAACTGACAGCTCCAATTCATAGAAACCTCGTTTTACGCGCTGTATATCAACAAAAACTACTGGCAGGTTGTTTCTCTTGGCATGTGCCTCCGGACCATGCAGAAATGCAGTATCCTGCTTGAGGAAGTCAACCCAAATAGCTTTCTTAGCATTGGAAGGGCTTTGATCAGCGGCCATTATATAACCCACCGTTCTGTTTTCATTCTCTTTGAAAACCCTTGCAGTTCTGTAAATAGACTCCAGAGAAGACCCGGTTCTTGATCTGTTTTTTCTCACAAATCTATCCACATACTTGTTACTCAAAGGTTTGTAGAACACCACCACTGGTTCTTCAAACTGAAGGCTGGGTGACATAGAGCCCCACTCCCAGTTTCCATAATGGCAAGGAGTGGTGATCACCGAACGTCCGTTGTTAAGGAACTGATTTAAAACTTCAGGGTTCATGACCTTGTGTCGCGCTACAATTTGCTTGCTTGTCATGGTAAAGGCCTTGAAACCTTCTACAATCACATCAGTCAGGTTTTTATAGCTGAGTTTAACCATTCTATCCATTTCCTTCTTACTCAAGTCAGGAAAACACCTTTCAAGGTTCCCCCTGACCACAGTTTTCCTATAGCCGGAGAAATACAATACATAGAACATGATATCTGAAAAGATATATAAGACTCTGAATGGAAGAATCCCGATCAGGAATACGAAAAACGCAGAAACAAAGGTGAGTATCAAATTCATTTCGCAAAAGTATGGCTTTTTTCAGCTAAAACTAAGCAACAGATATCTAGTGATTGAAAAGCTTTTCATTGTTGGGGTACTCAAACATTTTAATTAAGTAATTCCTACAGGCTCAATATTTCCTATACTATTCCGGTTGGATTATAGGCCTAGATTGTCGGATTAGTCGCAAGTTGAGTTTTGAATTATCTTCATCCTACTGCTGTAAATCATGAAAAAGCAGCTATTTTTGCGCAAAATTTGAACGGATGTTTGATAAGCTCAATTTAGAAGCTGCAGAGAAAAGAACCTTCAGGCTCCATCTAATCTATATGATTATTGAGGGAGTCGTTCTCGGGGTGCTTGCACTCAATGAGTTTGTCTTTATCAAAAGCTTGCTGGGCTCCAATTATCAACTGGGTTTTCTCTTCCAGTTCAGTATGTTGGTTTTCCTGTTCCTGGTCTTGGCCAATGAGTTTCTGAAAAGAGTAAGCAACAGAAAGAAACTGCTGCGCACAGTAGCTATTGCGAGCCGCCTGCCCCTTGTGCTAGTGCTCTTCTTCCCAAGAACTGTTGAGGCTACCATGGCCGAACCCTATTACCATTATGTCTATCTGTTCTTGTTTCTGGTATACTTTTCTGGAAATGTGGTTATTTATCCCAATATCAACTATTTACTGAAGATTAATTACCGCCACCAGCATTTTGGCAAACTCTACAGCTATGCCACCTCCGTGAATAAAATCGTAATGTTGCTTGTCACTTTTGCCTATGGTTATCTGTTGGATTATAATAACTATGCCTTCACTTATGCTGTGCCATTGGTAGGAATCCTGGCCATTGTATCGGTGTTTGTTTTGTCGAGAATCCAGTTTCCTGTGGAGTCGGAGGTTGAGAAGAAGAAGGGGGTTTTTGCATCAGCCATAGCCTCAGGTGCTGATATGATTGGGATTTTGCGAAAAAACCACGCCTACAGGCACTTCGAATGGGGTTTCATGTTCTATGGTTTTGCCTTTATGATATCAGTAACGGTGATTACCATCTATTTTTATGAAGCCCTGAATTTAAATTATGCCAGTGTGGCTTTTTATAGAAATGCCTATAATATCCTTGCCATCTTATTGCTTCCGTTTTTTGGCAAGCTCCTTGGGAACATAGATCCACGGAAGTTTTCTATAATTACCTATGCCTCCATTGCCATATACATTTTTTGTGTGCTGCTCACCGATTGGTTTCCTGCTCATTTTGAAGTATTTGGCACCACCATTTATTATACATTGCTCCTTTACATCATATTCCATGGCATATTTGCAGCCACTATGGTGTTGTTGTGGAATATTGGCTCTGCCTATTTTTGTAAGCCTCATGAAGCCGGAACCTATCAGTCTTTACACTTATCATTAACGGGTTTACGTGCAGTATTTGCTCCTTTGCTGGGGGTCTTCTTTTATGAGATTTGGGGATTCACAGTAACCTTCCTTATTGCCATTATCACCTTATTGGCTGGCATAGCTTTAATGATATGGTCCTATCACAGATATAAGGAAGAGGGGAGAGCGAGGGCGGAGTAGAATGTAATATGTATTATGTATTATGTACTATGGATAGGGTTCTCAACTAATAACTAATCACTAATAACCAATCACTAATTTCAATCTCTTTCTGCCTCCCTGCACCCTTCGACAGGCCATTAGTTTAGCCAATAATTGGTATTCTATTAAATTTAAGAGTTATTTCTGAAGAACCAGAAAAGGTTAGGTGAACTAATTCGACAGTAAAGCTAGGGGCTTATCCTGAGTATCAGACCTAGCCTTTTC
>JAERTD010000062.1 GCA_016845175.1 Bacteroidota bacterium
GGCCCATGGAAAACCCTTAACTTTGTGCTTCGAACGGGTTTTTGCATTTATTTGGCGCGGAATGTATATCAGGGATTACACATCGAGGAAATATGTGGTGATGGCAATGGTTGTGGTGGTGGCCCTTGTGTTTCTGGTGCGTTTTTTTTATTTGCAGGTAATCGACAACAGCTACAAACTTTCGGCACAGAATATAGTGCTTCGTTCGGTTACGCAGTATCCTGCTCGCGGGCGTATTTATGATCGTTTCGACCGACTTCTTGTATACAATGAAGCTGCCTATGATCTGATGGTAATTCCCCGTCAGGTAAAGAAACTGGATACGGCATCCTTTTGTTATTTACTGGCGATAGATACCGCTCTGCTTGAGAATCAGATTGCCAAAGCCAGGCGCTATTCGCCCTATAAGCCATCGGTTTTTATGAAGCAGATTGCCAAGGATGATTTTGGCGTGATTGAAGAAAAGTTGTTCCAGTACCCGGGTTTTTATGCACAGACCCGAACCCTGCGGCATTATAAACTGCCCGTTGCCTCGCATCTTTTGGGGAATATCGGAGAGGTCAGTCAGCGGGAAATCGACCGGGATCCATTTTATAAGGCAAGAGACTATATTGGCAAGGCAGGTATTGAAAGGTATTATGAGAAATCCCTGCGTGGGAAGAAGGGCATGAAGGTGCTGGAAGTGGATGTTCACAATCGCATCAAAGGAAGTTATCAGGATGGAAAATATGACACGCTTGCGGAAGCGGGTAAAGACATAAGCATTGGCCTGGATATGGAGCTGCAGTATTACGGAGAGCAGCTGATGCAGAAAAAAAAGGGCAGTATTGTGGCCATTGATCCACAAAGCGGAGAGATCCTATCGTTAATCAGCAGTCCTAGTTTTGATCCTGGTTTGCTGGTGGGCAGGGAGCGATCTTCCAATTTCACCATGCTGATGGAAGACAGCACCAAACCCTTGCTGAACAGGGCTATTATGGGAACCTACCCTCCGGGGTCGACCTTTAAAATGTTGAATGCGCTGATCGCTTTGCAAGAGGGGGCCATAGGCCCGAAGACAGAATTTTCATGTAAAGGGGAACTGTCGGCACCCATTAAGTGTACCCATGACCATATTACACCATTGGAGTTGGATGAGGCTATTCAGCAGTCGTGCAACCCCTATTTTTGGAATACCTTTAAGAGCACCCTTACCCACAGCAGGTATGCCAATTCTCAGGAGGGCTATACGGCCTGGTATAATCATGTGAAGAGTTTTGGGTTTGGAGAGAAATTTAATACCGATATTCCGTTTGAAGTGCCGGGTAATATTCCTGACAATGCCTATTATGATAAGCTCTATCGGGGCAGTTGGAATTCCCTTACCGTACGTTCGTTAAGTATTGGTCAGGGTGAAATTCTGGTGACCCCAGTTCAACTGGCCAATTTATCAGTAATTATTGCCAACTCGGGATATTATTACCCACCTCATTTTTTGGTTAAGATGGAAGGAGAAACTGATCGGTCCGGGAGTTTTGGAGAGAAAATTCAAACCAGCATCGAGCCAGGGCATTTTGGAATTGTAAGGGATGCCATGTTGGAGGTGTTTGAAGGTGAGCATGGTACGGCAAGATGGTTTTATATGGATAGCATCAGGCAATGTGGAAAAACAGGAACGGTTCAGAATCCCCATGGGGAAGACCATTCTATATTCATTGCCTTTGCACCCATTGAGAATCCACAGATTGCCCTTTCGGTGATAGTGGAAAACTCCGGTTTTGGATCGACCTGGGCTGCTCCCATTGCCAGTTTGATGATTGAGAAATATTTAAAAGGAAAAAGTAGCCGCCCTGCACTGGAGAAGAGGATGAAGGAGGGTGATTTGATACAGATGGAAGCGGACAGGATTAAGAGGGAAGGAATTGTGCCGAAGGAAGACTAATGTATGATGGATTATGTTCTATGTATTATGGGGGGTGGAGTTGAAGTTAGATGTTAATGGTTATAAGTTGTAAAGATATATTCTGAACTGAATAACAAAACCAGAGTGTTGTCATCCTGAACGAAGTGAAGGATCTATTTAGGTGTACCGTAAGATATTTCGCTACGCTCAATATGACAAAAAGGAAGGATAAAAGAGAAAAGAAAAAAGAGGAATGATGATTGGATTAAAGTGAACTAAAGTTTGGAGTGAGCTAGATTGAACTAAAGTGAAGTAAAGTTGAGGATTTCCTGATTGGCTGAACCTCTTGAAAGCTTTCGGTATTTTAGGCACTTTAAGTACTTTAGGCACTCTGCTTCCCCACCTTAAAGGACAAGGTAACTGATAGTGAGCATGGTAACTACTAAAAGAATTCGTACTACTAAAGAAAAGCTTTTAGAAGTTTATCCAATATGAGCCAAGAGGTGTTGGAAAGGAAAAAAAAAGATTAATGATGGTTGGGTTAAAGTGAACTAAAGTTTGGAGTGAGCTAGATTGAACTAAAGTGAAGTAAAGTTGAGGATTTCCTGATGGGCTGAATCTCTTGAAAACTTTTGGCATTTTAGGCACTTTAAGTACTTTAGGCACTCTACTTCCCCACCTTAAAGGACACGGTAACTGATAGTGAGCATGGCAACTACTAAAAGAATTTGTACTACTAAAGAAAAGCTTTTAGAAGTTTACCCAATATGAGCCAAAAGGTGTTGCGAACTTTTGTTTGAGTTAAACAAATAAACATATGAGATCGAGGGATCTGACGGTAGGACAAGTGGATTGGTTGAGCGTATTTTTATACGGTTTGCTGGTGTTTTTTGGCTGGCTGAGTATATATGCAGCTTCGTCGGGAGAGGTGGTGGAAAGTATTTTTGACCTGGACGAACGCTATGGTAAACAGATGCTATGGGTGGGATTGTCGGTGGTGCTCATCCTGGTCATTTTGTTGATCGATGCCAAGTTTTTTTCAGCCTTTTCCTATTGGTTTTATGCGGCTACCCTGTTGATATTGGTTTTTGTGTTGCTGTTTGGAAAGACGGTGGCAGGTTCCAAGTCATGGTTTCAGATCGGAAGCTTTGCTATTCAGCCGGCTGAGTTTGCCAAGTTTGCCACAGCCCTGGCCCTGGCCCGTTTCCTGAGTGCCTTGAATGTGGATATGCGCAGCTTGCGCACCAAGCTCATTGCCATTAGCATATTGGCCTTACCTGCAGTTCTGATTTTATTACAAAATGATACAGGGTCTGCACTGGTCTATTTCTCCTTCGTCCTGGTGCTTTTCAGGGAAGGTTTTTCAGGTATCATCATCATTATGGGGGTGGCCATGGCCATCCTCTTCATAGTTACCTTATTGCTTGGAGAGGTCTATGTAATTGCCGGCCTACTGGCTCTGGCTTTTATGATTTTGCTATTGGTCAGGAGAATGAGGAAATATACCAAAGCCATTCTGGCCATATTGGTATTGTCTTCGGCATTTGTGTTTAGTGTGCAATACGCTTTTGATGAGGTGTTGGAGCCCCATCAAAAGAAACGCATCAATGTTTTGCTGGGTATTGAAGAGGACCTGAAAGGGGCTGGGTACAATGTCAACCAATCTAAGATTGCCATTGGATCCGGAGGATTAACTGGCAAGGGTTTTCGGGAGGGCATGCTGACCCGCTATCAATTTGTTCCTGAACAAAGCACTGATTTTATTTTCTGCACTGTGGGTGAAGAGTGGGGATTTTTGGGCGTGTTGGTAGTGATTGCCTTGTATGTGTTTTTTCTACTGCGCCTGATATTTCTTGCGGAGCGGCAGCGATCGCGATTTAGTCGGATTTACGGCTATGGGGTTTTTAGCATATTGTTTTTTCACTTTGTCATCAATATTGGGATGACCATCGGTTTGGCTCCGGTGGTGGGCATTCCGCTTCCCTTCTTTAGTTATGGGGGTTCCTCTCTTTGGGGCTTTACCATATTGCTGTTCATATTCCTTAAGCAGGATGCCAACAGGTTGAATGTGCTTTGAGGTGAATGGATTATGTATTATGGTCTATGTATTTTGGAAGGAGGGAGAGAAAAAGCATTCCCTCAATGAGCTCAAGACATGAAAAGCTATTTCACAAAGGACCACAAAGAAGCACAGAGTTACGCAGAGGGTTCCTTTGATAATTGCACTGTCCAAGCCCTGAAGGACGGGCTACCTCCTAAAATGTCATTGCGATGAGAGCCTATTTCTAGGCTCGAAGAAGCAATCTCTCCACATTTTATTCTCGGGTTATGGTTGTTATTCATGATTTCACTTACTAAATAGTCCAAGTGTTAAGCTGTGCGTCACTTGGACTGCTTGTTAAGGGTATAAGTTTGTCCCTGCCCTGAAGGACAGGGTAACTGAAATTAGTTAGCAAAGGCACGCGAAGGATTCGCGCCCCCAGAATGCTTTTGGATTGAAGCAAGAAGTTGTAGGCTGAAACACAGCAATTCACTAAATTTGTTGCCAATGAACCTGCTACCTTCTGTATTTCTAAAACCTGAAACCCATAGGATCCTTTACATCCTTTTACTGATTGCCACTCCTTTTTTATTGCTACAGAATTATTTGCAGTCACTTATTGGTGAATTTTCAAATCTGACTTATAGTTTGTTCGGTTTGGAAATACCTGTAACAGTTTCAATAGCTGTCGTATTAGCAATAACAATATTAGGTTATACCTATAAAAAACTCAACAGAGTTCGAATCATGGCCTGGCTTTTTGTACTGTTGTTGTTTTGGGTAGGACAAAAATCAACTGATTTTTATTTCAATCATAAATTTTATGAATTACAATACAACTGGCATTATTTTGCCTATGCCATTTTTGCTTACCTGAATTATAGAGTACTTATAAAAAAGAAAGTAGCAGATGAAAAAATCATCTTGTTTACTTTCCTGTCAGCTCTGGCCACTTCTACCATTGATGAGCTCTTGCAAATGCCATTGTCAAACAGAATTTTTGATATGGGTGACATTTCCAAGGATTTGTGGGGCTCAGTTATTGGCTTAATAGTTATTTACTTTGTATTGGATAACGGCAGGATAGCAGCTCTTGGATGGAAATTCAGACATAAGACCCTTAAAGAGTATTTTCAACATCCAATGAGTATGCTATTTCTGGCATTGGTATTGGCGTACATATTTATGGTTGTTACAGCACTATTAACTCTTACGGAGTTTATTGCTGTCTCAATATTTATAAGTCTATTTGTTTTCCTGTTCTTGTTCAGTCTGTTTCATTTATCTCAAATTCGATTGTGGAAGCGCAGTTTCATAATGATAGCTCTAATAGGGCTCGGCTTACAAACATATTTTTTTCTATCACATGACAAACAAGCCATCTTAAAACAAAACAATTCAACGATTTCTTACAAGAATTTACCCCTTGTATATTTTGATGTGCTTATTTATCCAAATGGCATGTTCAGACTGGTAGATAAGAAGACCTCCTTTAATAAACGAGACCAGCAAACCATATTCAATATGGCCGAGCATATTGTAATTATTGGCAGTGGTAAAGACGGAGAAGGAGGCAAAGGTTTTCCTCAGGAAAAGGAAGTTCAATTCATTTATGATGGCAATACCATGGAGGGTATACAATTGATCATTCAGGAAAGTGATAAAGCCTGTAAGACCTTTAACAGATTATCAGTAGAAGGAAAAAGACCCTTATTAATTCTGCATAATGATTAGTCATCTACGACTTATGGAACATAAAACAAATACTGCTATTGGTTTTTTCATACTTTTCATATGGGGAATACTTGTTGTATTTGGTGTATTTACCATAATCAGTCCTGATTGGCTAACAGCGCTCTCGAATCCGGGTAAAAATGTAGAAGCCATAAGTTTTAAAGATGCAGGAGACCAGTCATTGAAAGCTGAAAAATATCAACTGGCAATCTCGCAATATAAATCAGCCCTGAAAATAGTGCCCGATTTGAAGAGCGCCATAGCAAATCTGGCTGTAGCCTATCAACGGTCCGGGAACTTTAGCAAGTCCATCATAGCATTTAAACATTTACTTACATTGGAACCTGAATATCCAGAGGTTATCTATTACAATATGGGAGAAATGTATGAAAAATCGGGCCAGACTGAAAAGGCTGTATCTTCCTATCTGAAGTCGGCAGAAGAAGCTTCATTTCCTGAAAAATCTTATCAGAAAGCCGGCCAAATATATATGGATACTGAGCGTTTTGATGAAGCTATTGTTTGTTATAACAAAGCATTAGAGCATAAATATACCATTGAAAACGCGTATCGTGGAATGTTGTTGAACCAACAAAAAGTCTTGGCCGACAGCAATATAACTTTTGAAAGAATAAGCGTAATCCTTTCGACTGAACAGCAACCGGAGGTCTTTTCCAAATATGACAGGCTTGTTTTCAAGGAACAGTTGGGAAGTGATCTTGCATTAGCCAAAACCTATAATAATATTGGATTTTGTTTAGCAAAACAGGCAAAATACGAATTATCCCTACCCTATTTTTCTATGGCTTTATCCATGTTTCCAAATTATACAGAGGCTCGTAACAATAAACGATTTGTGGATCGTGAACTTGCTAATCAGTAAGTTTGTAAGACCTATAATAGTCCAAGTGTTAAGCTAAGCGTCACCTGAACTGTATGGAACCAAGAGGTAAAAAAGCTATTTCACAAAGGACCGCTAAGAAGCGCAAAGATTCGCAAAGGGGTTTGGGCAGATCAGTACCAAACCCACTCTGAAGGACGGCATAATTCCTAAAACGTCATTGCGATGTGAGCCTATTTCTAGGCTTGAAGAAGCAATCTTTATTTGCTTATCGAAGCGAAAGGTTCAAAGAATGTTATACAAATAAGTGCACAGAGGAAGAAGGGGTGAGATTGCCTGGCCGCTGGCTTTGCTCCGCTGAAGCTTCGCGAAAGCGATGCAATCGGGCTTCGTCATACTTCCTCGCAATGACGGTTGTTTTACGACCCCGCCCTGTAGGACGGGGAAAGTGATGTTGGGTAGTTGAAGCACGCGAAGGATTCGCGCGCCAGTAAAAAAAGGGTTTATCCCCTTCTGTTGACTTTTTTAGTGTCTTAAAACAGTTGGTGATAAACCCAAGCGGCTTGTGGGAATATTTAGAACCCATTCAGTGGCTAGCACTTCGTGGGTGCCAAATAATAAGTGTTACATTAACACTTAGTGCTTGATTAGTTTCCAGGTTCGTGTTTGATCCTTGAAGGAAAGCATAAGGAAATAAACACCATCAGGAGAATCGCTGATGTCAACCTGAAAGGGGCTTGTGATGTGTTCTTCCATAATTAGAAGCTTGCCTGCTGTTGTTTGAATGACCAATCGGGGCCCGGTTTCAGCCGCAAAAATGGCTTGATTGATATTTTTATAATTTTTCAGATCAATGGTATAGATACCCGATGAAGGATTAGGCGCTATACAAATGTCGGATTGAAAATTGTCAGAGGTTACTGTTATATCTGATACCCAATGACCAAAAGCTGAGGTTTCTTCGCCATGAATTGTTGTGTTTTCCAAGGGTTCTCCCATAAGGTCACGTAGGATACGATTACCGGTTTCGTCATAGGAGAAAACAATGTCCTGAGTAAAAATGATCAGAGGAGTCAACAACAATGCTAATATTAGGATTAATTGGTTTGTTTTCATGTTTGTTTGCTTTATTCGGGAGGTAATCGCCACACAAACATAATCCCTAAATTAGGCGATTCAAAATTATTAATTGCTTGAAGAAGGGGTCTGTCTTGCAGTACTCATTTAAAGAAAGGTTAATAATAATTTGATTTGCAATTATCAATAAGGAAAGAGTGAATTGTGTTTGGGTAATTAAAATATGCAAGAGGAAGTGTATGTATTTGCAAAAGGTGCAAGTTTTTAATCTTTAAAACGCTTACTGAATTTTTGGATCTGATCAAGCAGTTTTTGAAAATATCGACCCCTGGCTTTGGCCCCAATACTACTCAACTGGTTGGCATTGCTAATCACCCCATGCAGGTGTTCGGATAACCTATTGGTAAAACCAGGTTCAGAGGTGGATAGCACATTCAATACATTATAAGTAAGGAAGGCTGTTTTTCTGTGGTCCGTACTGATGACTATGGTATTATCGTTAAGCAGCAGTTCGTTCTCATACAGGGTATAGGAACTTTGTGAAACCGGTTTCTCCATTTTATATTGGAAGAGAAAGCCTTTTTCGGCCTGTTCCTGCATATGAAGGATCCATTCCTGAAACTGTATACAAATCCTGTTTACCTCTGCCTTGTTATTGAATAGGCCTGCTATCCAGTAGTATTCCAATTGTTTAAGAAGGGTTGTAAAGGTGCTTTCATTCCAGATTTCTGTGATGGGGATTTTGGTTGCGGCATCAAAAATTCTGTTTCCGATTTTTTGAACCTCCTCCATGGGTTCATCGAATGAGAATTTTTTTTGTCTGTAGTCTTCATGCATCAATACTGATTTTTTCCAGAAGAAGACTTTAAAAGCAACAATATCAGGGAAATTCCACATATGAAATATGGCAGGATCCTTGGCGGCATAAATGATTTCTTTGTTTTTGGAAGCTTTAATAATGGATAGTTGGTCGGCCATGGTTGATAACCATGATTCAAGTGTGAAGTCTTCATTGTCGATCATCCAATTGGTGAAGAGAGAGGTGTGGTTGTCCAAATCAAAGATCCGATCCACTGAAACGCCAAATTGCTTACTTAGAAGGAATAACTCTTCCATGCTCAGCGCCTTTTCTGCTCGAATCCTTCTGTACACACTATCAAGACTCAGGTCTAAGAGAATGGCTACTTCATCAACCAGACTGTGCCGGGGATCAAGTTTTCTTTTGATTTCTTCGAAAAAAGCGATTTGTCTTTCTTGTCGTGTTATCATGATAGCTATGGTAGCTGTTTTAGTTTATCACCAACATGTCTTGGTTTGGGTCATGGAATAACCGCAATTCTCTGAACGGAGGTCTTGTACTGGACCTGGGTTCAATTATCTATAATTGAGCAAGAGAGGTGTTGCTAATCTGGTTTTGTTTTTCTCTTGTTGTGCTTATTTAATCTATTGGTCTCAAAACTACTATTATTTGGAGGGTTTGTCAAGTTTTTGAAAAAGAAATGGGCTATGAGAATGCCTAAAGTGAACTAAAGTTTCGAGTGAGCTAAAGTTTTAAGTGAGCTAAAATGAGCTAGAGTGAACTAAAGTTGACCTTTATGGTTTTAGGCATTAACTTTGTTCGAAACAAGCAAAACATGAATAAACAAGCAAACAAAGAGTTTGGGAGGTTATTAGAGTCAAGGACGAAAAAATTCGCAATAAGTATTATTGAATTATCAATATCACTACCCAGGACTACCGAAGGCATTGTTCTAAAGAATCAACTGACAAAATCCGGAACAAGTATAGGGGCGAATTACAGAGAAGCTAACAGAGCAAGAAGTAAGGCTGATTTTAGGAATAGAATAAAAATTTGTGAAAGCGAAGCTAGTGAAACAGTATATTGGCTGGAAATCATTAAAGAAATGAACTGGGTTTCTGCTTCAATACTTTTCTCAAACACGAAAGAGGCGATCGAGCTTCTGGCAATATTTACATCTATTGGTAAGGGATTGTAAGCTATTAAGGCATTAACTAATTGAAAAACAGCCACTCAAATTTTTCACCCACTCTAGTCACTCTAAGTACTTTAGCTCACTTTAAGTACTC
>JAERTD010000063.1 GCA_016845175.1 Bacteroidota bacterium
TTTGATAAACTTAACCCAGGCATTATGGACGATTTGACGTTCTGCAGCAACCTTAGCATTCCCCTCCCTTATGGCAGGCAATATTTCAAGAATAAACTGTATATCAGATGCGGGTAGCGATCTGGTTTGAGACATTGTCAACAGCGGAGCCAATAAGATGAGCATCAGAAAAAGGTAAGCTGCGCTACCGGATTTCAGATAGTTTAGAGAAAAAACTTTTAGCATGGTTTTCATAATTAGCATATTATTCCAATCAAAACTAATGGAACAATGAAGTAAATAGTAGCAACACCACTATTATTGTTAACAGTGGATTGTTAGATGTATTGTTGGATAATCCAGAAAACTCAACAAGCTATCTCAAAAGACCAGCATTAAAAAAGGCTGTTGTACACAGGATACCAAAGAGAAGCAATTAAAAGGAGGGTCAAAAAGGGGCGGTTGAGGTTGGCCCATTTATAGTTTTTGTGTATGACCGCTTCTCTGCCATGATTGAAGGCCGAAAACACCATAAAAAACATGAAAGTCAGCACTATGGTGAGTTCTGCATGGAGACCCCATTCAAGGAAGTAAACCAAAAGAGCCATTATACCATAAGATAACAGGGCTATAGCCGACTGTTTTTGATAGTTACTACCCTGTTCAAAACCCTTTTCCTGAGCGGCTTTTTTTCCGAAAAGCAAGCCTTCAAGGCCTGAAGTCCCGGCGATACCTGCCACCACCCACGGGCTCATTATATGAAGAACCAACTCAGCAGGATTGTCACCATTCATGCCAATGGTGTAAGCCCAAAAAATACCAAAACTAACGGCAAACAGACGAAGGAATTCAATGATTTTGATGATCATAGGAATAGCTATTGGTGTCTGCCAAAGTTAAGATATTCGTACCAATAAGCTGACTAAAAAAGTACTTATATTATTTGTTCATGGGTAGATCCACACCATAACCACTTTTGCGGTCTTCTCTTCTGAGAAGCATGGCAAATACAAAGCCCAGCAATCCCAGCATGGCAAACATAAGCATGGTGGGTGTATAATTTAGGACTTCGGGATTGCCAGGATTGGTTTTGTCAAGCAATATACCTGCAAGCAATGGAAAGCCCCATAGCCCAAGGTTTTGGATGGAATACATAAGTCCGTACGCGGTTCCAATCTGCTTTTCATCCACCAGCTTGACCATGGAAGGCCACATGGCGGCAGGAACCAGGGAGAAAGCAACACCCAGAAAGAACATGGGCAAATAAGGCGGTATGCTTGTTAAAGCAAAAACGAGATGTACCGCTAACAATGTTGAAGAACCAATGATCATAGCGGTAGCAGCCTTCCCATAACGATCGATTAAAAAACCAAATATGGGTGTGAATATCATGGTGCCCAGGGGAAGAATTGAAGTAATGTTCCCGCTTTGCACATCACTCATATTGAATTTATTGAGGAAGAAATCAGGAGCAAAGGCCATAAAGGGAAATACAGCTGAATAGAAGGTTACACACAGAAGAGCGATATACAGATAAGCCGGGTGCATGATGATCTTTCCAATATCACTGAACTTAAAGGGAGGGGAAGCTTTTTTAACATCAGGCTTTATTTGTTTGTTCAGTTTGGTATCATACAGCATATACACAACGAAGGCCAACAGCCCTGCGGCAACCAGTACAGCTGCAAACCAAATGGCTGTGTTAATTTGAAGTCCACCATCAGCCAGGCGTGGAGAGATGAGCAATGCAGCAAAGGTTCCCATGCGACCAAAGCCTACCTTTAAACCAAAAGCCAAGGCCAGGTTTCTGCCCTTGAACCATTTCACCAGAATCTTACTGATCACAACAATGCTTGTTTCTGCCCCAAGTCCATAGAAGAACCTTCCCAGCAACATCATTTTTAATTCAGGAGAATAGCCCGGTAAAAATGACTGCATGAATTCATACCCAAAACCACCATTGGAGTATATTTTTGATGCTCCGTATGCGGTGATAAAAGCACCCAGTGCCATGGAAAAAATAAAGGCAAAACCTGTACGGCGAATCCCAAGTTTGTCGAGGATAATTCCTCCCACAACCGCCATGGCCAAAAAGGTATTGGGGATTGAATAAAAAGCTACGAATAGTCCGTAATCTGAATTACTCAGGTCGAATTCGTTCTGAAGATGCACCTTCAGGGTGGAGAAGGCATCATAGAAGTAATAATTGACAAAGAGAACAAAACCAACGAGGATCAGAATGCCCCATCGTACCGCCGGATAATCATTCAAAGCTTTCTTTACTTTTTCCATAGACGCACTTTTGAGAAGCGCCAAAAGTAGAAAAATATCTCGAGTGGATCCTTATATCCAACAGAGGGTTCTACTCAAGCAATTCGAAATCCAGCTGCCGGCTTTCCAGGTTTACTTTTTTCACCAGCACGCGCACTTTATCACCCAGGCGGTAAATGGCTCCATATTGTTTGCCAATGATGCGGTAGTTGTCTTCATCCAGGTAGTAATAATCACCTTTCAGATCATTGAAGCGGATGAGTCCCTCACTCTTACTTTCGGTAATTTCCACGAAAATCCCCCATTTACTAACACCTGATATTAATCCGTCAAAAACCTTACCCACTTTGTCAACCATATACTCCACCTGTTTGTATTTAACAGACTCACGTTCGGCCTGGATAGCCTTGCGTTCTTTTTCGGAAGCATGTTTGCATTTTTCTTCAATGGTCTCTCTGTTTTGCGACGGCTTCCCAGCCAAATACTGTTCCAACAGACGGTGAACCATCAAATCGGGGTAGCGGCGTATGGGAGAGGTAAAATGGGAATAATGAGGAAAGGCCAGTCCGTAGTGCCCAATATTGTCTGTGGAATACTCCGCCTTAGACATGGTTCTTATGGCGATGGTTTCAATCATATGTTCTTCCCCACGTCCTTTAATCCTGTTAAAAAGGTTGTTGTAAGATGACGCCAGCGTTTGTCTGGAACTTACATTTAACCCATAACCCAGTTTCTTCAGAAATTGAACAAAGGTGTTGAGTTTTTCAGGGTTGGGTTCATCGTGAATTCTGTAAACAAAGGTTTTGGGAGGTTTTTTCCCATCTGCTTTCCCGATAAATTCAGCCACTTTTTTGTTGGCAAGCAACATAAACTCCTCGATCAGGTGGTTGGCTTCTTTTTGCTCCTTTATATAAGTTTCAATGGGTTTGCCCTGATCATCCAGCTTGAATTTTACCTCAACAGAACTGAAATTAATGGAACCGTTGCCAAATCGTTTCTTTCTTAAAATGCTTGATAAATCAAACAGCCGGGTTATTTCCTGGGCATATTGTCCGGTGCCGGAATCAATGACCTCCTGAGCTTGTTCATAGGTAAATCGATGGTCAGAATAGATGACTGTCTTCCCAAACCATTGGTCCAGCACCTCGGCCTTTTCGTTCATGGTAAACACAGCCGAGAAGCATAGCTTTTCTTCTTTAGGTCTCAGAGAACAAACCATATTAGACAACTTCTCAGGCAGCATGGGAACCACTCTGTCCACCAGATATATTGATGTTGCGCGGTTATAGGCTTCCTTTTCCAATGCAGTACCAGGTCTGATATAATGGGATACATCGGCAATATGAATGCCTATTTCCCATCGGTTATCTCCCAGCTTCTTTAAGGAAAGGGCATCATCAAAATCTTTGGCATCAAAAGGGTCGATGGTGATGGTCCAGGTATCC
>JAERTD010000064.1 GCA_016845175.1 Bacteroidota bacterium
GCACAACTTTACAGGACCTTCACATGAAATAGGACTCATATTTGAATTTGATGATATCAGCTTCTCAGGGAAAAAAGACCAGGGAATCAGAGGTATCAGATCAAGACCTACAGGACCCATTGAGTGCTCGCCGTTTTAACAATGTGGAGTGTGAGTGCGGAGTGTGAGTTTCATGGTTGCATGGCTCAATTGTTGACCGCTTGGATTGCTTCATGGTTCTAGCGTTGAATGACTCAATTGATTTATGGTTTCATGGGTCTATTAACATATAACCAATAATACATAACTTCTACCCCCAACCTTCAACTTGGTTATCAACAGCCTACAATTTTTTCCGCAATTCTAACCGCATCCAGACAACGAAACAAAAAAAAAGTTGTCTAGTATAAAGATATACTAATGCTTAGCCATTCGCTAAATTATTAAGATTGTCTCTAATTAATTCTTAATGGAGTGAAGGGCTCTATAAGTATTATATTTTTTTTTTGAAATAAAAGCACAGCATATGACAACATTTTTACGCTACTCCACCATATACAACCTCTATTATAAACTGCTTCTCGCTTTGCTTTTGGTACCAGGTACCCTCTTGGCAGAAGGCTCTAAGGAGTTATGGGTTGGCAACTTCCAGACAGGTTTATATTTATGCAGTGATTTTGTCGGCAAATGTAATGGAGGTGCAGGTGACCGCACCCAGTTTGCTGTGTACAACTGTGCTGAACCTGACAGATTGTATTTCGAAACCCACACAGCTGACGAGGTTGTGTATATGGGATTCGATGGCGATACTGATGACAATAGTCTGAAAATTGTTTACCGTATTAAAAATGAATGGGGAGGAATCGCCCAAGCACAACAAGATCTTCCTACCAGTGGTGCAGGATTTATAGACGATATTAGTGAGGCTAGGGTAGGTCCTGCCACTTTATATGGAGCACTCGGATATGATGATATCGTTTTCGTTCCACCTTCACCAGGGAAATATTACATAGAATTTGACAGGGTTACCAATGATGCTCTAGGAGTTTCTGATCCAGGAAGCTTTACACTTGATTTAATTGATATTACAGTAGCAAACAACACAACAAATACAGCAATACCTGGAAGAGTTCATTCGAAGGCCTGGCAGCTGGACTGGGGAAATGACAATGACAATTGTTCAGCAAAATTTTATATTTACTCTGCTGATAGTATTATCACTTCCTTGGATTTGAATGATATGGATGGACGCGTATGGTTCATCTTTTGTAATCAAACAGGTGTTGGTTCCAGTGGGAATTGGCTACAAGATCGTAAATCAGTACCAAATTCACAGGCTTACTCTCCAGAGTTCAGAATATTCCTAAATGATCCTGACAATGTTCTGTTTCCAGCAGCAACCACTTTAGGTAGCATTACCCAAGCTGTTACAGGGGCGGCTAACTGTTTGGATGGCACTATTTTATTTGATGTATGGGTCGATAAAGCTGGCGCAGTTGAAATAATACTTGATTTTCCGCTTCCTTATGTGGGCACATCACTAACAGCCTCTGTTGTGGCTGGTTTAAATCAGATAAGCTGGGATGGTTATGATGGTAATGGCGTACAAGTTCCCCATGGAACCAGTCTATTCTTTTCTGTGAGTTATATTAATGGACTTACTAATCTCCCTCTTTATGATGTTGAGAATAATATCAATGGTTTCCAGATCGATCTGGTAAGCCCGCCGGGTCAAGCACCCTTGGTTTTTTGGGATGATACTAATATAGGTGGAGGTACATCAAACCTAACGGGTTGTCAAAGCCCTCCCGGATGTCACCCGTGGAACAATGATTTTGGCAACCTACATACTATAAACACCTGGTGGTTCAATGTTAACGACACCACTGTACCCGTGAGTATCACAGAAGAACGACTGCCTCAATTGGTCACCTTCGATCAGACACCCCCCCAACAATATTGCGTGGGAATGTCTGGATTTTTTAGTATCCAGGATGACCCTAATACAGACACCTATACCTGGGGGTTTAGTGGAGGAGACGCAACCATTAACCCATCACCCACAGGACTTTCTGCCAACATAACCTTTGGGTCTAGTTCTACTTCCGGCAATGTATTCGTCTATGGCACCAACAGTTGTGGTATTGGTGACACTACTACTCTTGCGGTTACCATTATCCCCACTGCCAATGTAGATGCTGGACCTGACTCCACTAGCTGTGACAACTCTCCTTTTACCCTAACACAAGCTGCCATATCCAATTACAACTCTATTACCTGGACCACTGACGGGGATGGTAGTTTCGACAACACTGCTGCCGAAAACCCAACCTACACACCTCACGCCAATGATATAGCTGCCGGAAGTGTTAGACTTACCGCTCAAGTGGTACCTGTGGCACCTTGTACCGCCATAGTAAGTGATGATATGATATTGTATTTTGGTGCGGTGTCCAATGCAGGATCAAACGATACCATGTGCCAAGGGGATCCTTTCGACCTATCCTCAAGAATTGTAATTGCAGACACAAATAATTGTGACTCCATTAGATGGTTAACCTCAGGAATTGGATCTTTCAATGATCCTAAACTCATTAATCCAATCTATAATACAGACCCAACTGAATTAGGAGATATCACGCTTTCATTAGTTGCCTATGGTGATTTACCTTGCGGTAATGACACATCAGTTATGGTATTAACAGTGGATTCAGTACCCACCGGATATTTCGCATATACGCCAGTCGACACTTGTTGTGTAGCAGAGTTAGTTTCTTTTAATGCAGGTAGTTCATGTGTGATAACCTCATGGCAATGGGATTTCGGAGATGGAAGCCCTGTCGGTTCAGGACAAAACACTACTCATGCTTATATGGATGGTAATAACACCTATGATGTTACGCTTACCATTCTCAATAACTATGGTTGCGTTGAGACCATATTAGATTCCATTTATGTGGATTCTGTGAATATTGATTATGCGATAGTTAATAACCCAACCTGTCTAGGTGATTCAGTATACTTTTATGGGAGCGGTGATACCATTCTGCATACTCCTTGGGAATGGGATTTTGGCGACGGCAGCCCTCTGGGATTAGGTCGTGACGAAAAGCATGTGTATACTACCCCTGGTTCCTATCTTGTTAAACTTATGGTTTGCAACGACACCACTGAGTATACAATTACTGTCAATGATACCGCTGATGTCCACGCCGGCTCGAACGAAGCTATTTGTGAAAACCAAGCCTTTGATTTCGCTAGTTCCAATATCATGCCAACAGCAAGCAGCTCTGACTCTATCTTGTGGTTTGGAGGAGCTGGAAGTTTTGATGACCCTAAGACTCTTCTACCAACCTATACTCCTGCTAATGGAGAGGAAGGACCTGTAGAGCTATTCATTGTTAATTATGGTTTATGGCCTTGTGAGTATGACACATCATCCATGATCCTTACATTGGATTCACTTCCAGAACCCAATTTCAGTTTCTTACCTAACGACTCCATTTGTATTAACGAGCTGGTGAGTTTCACCGGACTTAACAACAACACAACTACTATTACCAATTGGGATTGGGATTTGGGTGATGGAACTATTGCATCTACTCAAAACACATCAAATGCCTATGCTACAGATGGCATGTTTGATGTTCAGCTAACTTTGACGAATGCCGAAGGCTGTATTGATAGCCTTACCCAACAACTCACGGTTAATGAACTCCCATTGGCAGGAATAAGCCTCGACTTCGACACCATTTGCGCACAACTCCCTATCAATTTCAGTGGATCAGATGCCAATAGCACAACCATTACCAATTGGGAGTGGGATTTTGGAGATGGTAACTTAGGTAATGGGCAAAACATAAGCCACAGCTATCAAAATCCTGGAACTTATACTATCACACTATATCTTACCAATGACAACAGCTGTTTGGACACAGCATTTACCAATGTGTTTGTAAGAGCGTTGCCACAATCTGATTTTACAATGGCTCCCAATGACACAAGTTGCGTGGGTGAAGAAATCACATTTGATGCCATAGATATCAGTGGTGATATTTCAGCATGGAATTGGGAATTTGGTGATGGCATGAATGGTTCAGGCCAGCAAACTACACATACATTTGGTTCCCAAAACACATTTAATGTATTGTCAATCTACACCAACAATTTTGGTTGTCTTGACACTACCATTCACCAAAGAAGGATCGAGGCTGTTTCTATTGGCATAAATGCTTCTCCTGAAGCCTGTCAGGATGTTACAGAATTTATCGATGGTGTTGACTTTAACAGCAATGCTACTTTCACAGATTGGGTTTGGGATTTTGGTGACCTAACCGGCACTGCTACAGGTCAGAACCAAATGCACACTTATACCCAGGCTGGCATTTTTGATATTACACTTAATGTGTGTTCTCAGCAGGCTGTGCAACAGATTACCGTTAACGGCACTTGTGATGTATATGCTGGAAATGATACAGCTACCTGCGAAGATGTGTTTTATGATTTGTCCACTTCTGTTGACCCTCCAACTTCCACAAACGTTACAGGAGTATTCTGGTACCCTCACAATGGACAAGGCTTTTTCGATGATCCTACTGCTACAGCACCTGTTTACTATCCTGATATAAATGCCGGATCAACTCAGGTGGATACGGTATATCTGTATATGGTGGGTTATGGCATTCCACCATGTGTAAATGATACTTCTTTCATGCGTTTATTAATTGTACCAGGTGCTTATGCCTTTGCAGGAAGTGATGAAAACACCTGTTTCAATACAGCCTTTGATTTCAGCACAGCCAATCTGCCTTCCTTCGGTACAAATTACGATACCTTATACTGGACTGGTGGTAGCGGTCACTTTGTGGATCCCAATGTGGAACAACCAATCTACATTCCAGGTCCGGGAGAGTTAGGTCCAGTTATCCTGACTATGGTGGCCTCTGGAAATATTGTCAACTGTGACTCCATCGACCAGATGGTGTTAACCATTCGTCCGGAGTTTGCCATGCCCTTTGATACCACCGTTTGTTTCTATGACTCGGTATTTGCTCAGGGTGCCTGGCAGTATACTTCAGGTGCCTATTACGATACTTTATTGTCACAATATGGTTGTGACTCGGTCATTATTACCAATCTGACTGTTAGACCAAAAATTGATAAGAACTTTACCATCTCCCTTGGCGATTCCATCTGTCTGGGAGAAACAGCCCTGTTTACTCAAACAGGATCAGCCACACTTAATTCGTGGCTCTGGGACTTTGGGGATGGATTTACTTCCACCGATCTTAATCCTTCTTACACCTATCCGGGAGCAGGCATCTTTGATGTGGTCTTTTCCTATACCGATGATAATGGCTGTTTTGATTCTGTTGTTCAACTGGTATCTGTATTTGAACTGCCCAATGTAAGCTATAATGCTTCCACCTATACCTCCTGTATCAATTCAAACATTGATTTCTTCGGATCTTCCACATCCAATATCATCACCTGGACCTGGGACTTTGCCGATGGCAATGGAGCCACTACCCAAAACACATCTCACTCCTATCCTGTGTTTGGAGATTATCCGGTTCGGTTGACCGTTTTGGATGAAAACAATTGTACCAACTTTGCCGAAGACACCATCTTTGTGGTGGAGCCTCCTACCATGGACTTTACCTATGCCATGGCCTGTGATACGGTTACCTTTACAGATCTATCCACACCGCCTGAGGGTTTCTTTATCGTGACCTGGTTGTGGGACTTTGGTGATGGTACCACCATGAGTACTTCTACCTATGTGGAACCTACCCATATCTATGGTACAGGTGGTGTATTTGATGTAACACTTACCGTTATTGCTGAGAGTGGTACCATGCAGTGTTCCAACTCACTTACACAAAGTGTTTCTGTTCCCTTCGATCCTACCATCTACCTGGAGTGGTACCCACAACCCACCTGTTTGGGTGATACCACCTTCTTCTTAGGAACTTCTGGTAACCCAATTGCTTTATGGCAGTGGGACTTTGGCGATGGAAATTCTTCCTTCCTGCAGGATCCTACCAATGTATATGCTGCAGTGGGTGACTATGAAGTAGCTCTTTATATTACCGATACCACAGGCTGTACTTCCTCTGCCATTGACACGGTCAATGTGGTGGATGTACCTTCAGCCTCCTTTACCATATCTGCCGAATATGGTTGTGTAAATGTGCCTTTATCATTCACTGGCACTTCTAATGCAGGTTCACCTTCATGGCTCTGGGACTTTGGTGATGGAAACATCTCCACACTTCAGAACCCCATACACTCCTATCTGGCTGCTGGAAACTACTTTGTTACACTCACCGTTACCGATACCACAGGT
>JAERTD010000065.1 GCA_016845175.1 Bacteroidota bacterium
CGAACGATATCACAGATCCATGAAGAACGTGGTGAAACTGGACAACTATTACCTTCCATGGGAACTTGAGAAGGTGATCTCGGAATGGGTGGATTATTACAACAACAGAAGGCTGCATGAATCGCTGGACAATATCACTCCGGCGGACATGTACAATGGAAAGAAGGAGGATATCTTAACACAGAGGCAGATCACAAAACAAAAAACGCTCGCAGAACGCAAGCGCATTAACTTGAAAAAGAGACACCAGGAGGTGTCCACAACTTGATTAGGATGCTAGCAAAGTCTCTCTTATTTTTAGCCCAAAACTGTCCCAAATGTTAATAAGACTTACACTCCTCAAAATTCGTATTACTATCCTATGCAAAAACTGACAGTCTATTTAGTCGTCATTATCATAAATATGCTTTACGGAAATGAGCATGACTTGGATGTTCTATCCCAACGAATGGATTCACTCTACCAATCCGATAATGACTCGGCGATCTGGTGTGGTGAGACGGCCTTGCATATAGCCGATTCGCTGGGATTGGACTCTATGCAGATAAGTCTCCATTCACGTCTGGGATTCATCCATAAATCACAAGGTGAGATGTATCGGGCGATGCTTCATTATGAAAAAGCGGTTAAGGGGAGGACCGTAAAATCCAGGGATGATGCAAACCGCCTACTGAATCTTGGTGACATCTACTCCCGGATAGGAGAATATGAACACGGCGTCAAAGCATATCAGCAGGCAATGCGATTTTATGAGATGCAAGAAAACACAGATGGAATTGTCGAGGCCTTGCTAGGTATCGGATATTCATATCAAATGATAAGATCATTCGATATCATGTTAGACTACTACAGACTAGCCTTGAGGTATGAAACGCTACTCCGTGATCCACGTATCCGTGCGGGTGTATTCAACAGCATGGCGAACGGTTTGAAACTCAGTAAAGAATACGACTCGGCAATGGTGTATTATGATAAGGTAGTGGATATCAGTATAGCCATTGGTGATAAAGCCGGGGAGTCAGGTGCATTGAATAATCTGGCTGGGTGTTACGTTTTAAAAAAGGATTATACAA
The DNA here is from genome assembly GCA_016845175.1 of Bacteroidota bacterium. Taxonomy (GTDB): domain Bacteria; phylum Bacteroidota; class Bacteroidia; order Bacteroidales; family F082; genus JAERTD01. The sequence continues at coordinate 1,074 of JAERTD010000065.1, forward strand.
CTGCACTCGAGTTATATCGCAAGACATTAGCAATCAAAGAACAAATTGGTGATACCTGGGGGAGGGCAAATTGTTTAAACAATTCGGCGATTGTCTATAAGCAGATTGGACAGCTTGATTCTGCATTGATGGCTGTACAGCAGGGATTGAAACTGGCAGAAAAATCCCGGACCACAATGCTCCTGAAGAATAGCCATCAAATTCTGGCAGATGTTTATTCGAAAATTGGTCTGCCTGATTCAGCCTATGTTCATCTGGAGAAGGCCGCGACCTACAAAGACTCTCTTCTGAATGAGACGATGGCCAAACAAATTGCCGAAATGGAAGCAAAATACCAGTCGGAGAAAAAAGAACGGGAAAATGCGGAATTACGGGCGGATAATCTGGAGAAAATTGAACGCTTAAGGCGGCATCGCCTGGCATCAGCCTATTTGGTTTTTGCACTGATATTGCTGGTTGGGGTCATGTGGTTTTCGCGGTATCGTCACCGAATGACCCGAAAGGTGTTGGCCCAGGAAAACAAAATCCTCCGTCAAGCCGACGCTTTGCACCAAAAGCAAGAGGATATGCTCAAACAGCAGGTCGAACACCGTGACCGCGAACTCACCACCAAGGCGATGGCGATGGTGAAGAAAAATGAGTTCCTGTTAAAATTGGTTAAAGATATTGAAAAATTCTCAACCCCCAGTGAAGACATCCATCCACGGTTGGCAAAAAAACTCATTGCACTGATTCGTACAGAAGTGAATAACAACGACGAATGGGAGGAATTCCGCATCTGGTATGAGGAGACTTCTAGCGCCTTCTTGTCCACCTTGAATGAGAAGTATCCCGATTTATCACCTCTAGAAATCAAATTGGCTGCATTGATCCGGTTGGCACTATCAACAAAAGACATTGCAGGCCTATTGGGTCGAGAGATCGCCGCTGTGGAAAAAGGGCGCTATCGACTACGGAAAAAACTCAAGCTCGAGCCAAATGAAAACCTCACGAAATTCCTCCTATCTATCTGACGCCTCCACAGTAAAACTCTCTCCGGGATGAACAGTGATTTGGTAAACATACCAACCCATTACCAGGTCACTTGATCTCGCTAAATGTTGCAGGATCCGGTAGGATCCTGGGGAGAGATTTCCTGTCACGAACACCGCATGTATCAACGCTTCATGTTGTAGGTATGCTTTCTTCAGGATTATCCTGTCACATCTGCTGAATTGCGGATAAAACCTTGGATGTCCAAGTTTTGTCCGGGTCATCTTCCTTGATCTGTGGTTTAAAATTGGCCATGGCTAAGGAAGAGAACCCGGTGAAAAAAGAATTGGAAAAACCTGCGGTCAGGGAGGATTCAGAATCTGATCAGGCTGAAAAATCCGAATTAACTGAACTTAAGGCACGAATAGAACGCAGGAAGATCGCCTGGAAAAAATTACTGAAAATGAAACGATGAGGTAACGATGAAGAGATTACTCTCGACAATCATCCTTGGGTTTGTGCTATTGACATGTACTGATGCGCTTGAGGAACATACTTTTCTCGATCCGCCCATCCCTGATCCCACCGCCTGGGTAGTAGATGCAAATCAGTATGAGCACACGATGACCATTGTAGCTGAAGTGCATCTGGACGGAGGTCGGGTCCCTGGATTGGATAACAAAATTGCAGCCTTCGACAATGGAGATATCTGCGGTGTTGCTGGTCCATACAGCCATATGGATAACGCAGTATACAACCTTATCGTATACAGCAACACCTTAAATACTTCCATAACTTTCGGTGTATATCTCGCTGACCAATCCCGGACCGCTCTCTGCACGAACCAGATCATTTTCGAGTCCGGTGAAGGAGTCGGGACACCAGATACGCCTTATATCTTGGTAATACTGTAAGAATTGTCTCCTGCGAGATGATGAGGAGCGGGCTCCATAACATGCGCCTATCCATGATGAACCTCAATCCAAAATCAAGCTAGAAACTTTGCAGGGGAAGCACATAGAACTTGATCAACTGATCGAAAATCATTGAATCACAGGATTCATCTTGAATGTGGAATGCAAAGTTTCATAGAAAACAAAGGGAAAGTAACCATGAAAAAGACACTCATCATATTTTCTATCTTAATCGGTTTCTTATTTGCCGAAAACCCCACCCTGAACGTGCAGGGTGTTTTACGCGATGAAACCGGAGCTGCCGTCCCAGACGGAGATAATTATCAACTCACGTTTTATGTATATGAAGCCGTTGAAGGCGGTTCATCAATTTGGTATGAAGATCACACCGGTGTCAGCGTTCACAACGGTGTTTATTCCACTGAACTTGGCGGCGTGTCATCCTTGGGCGGACTGGCGTTTGATGGGCCGTATTATCTAGGTATTTCAGTAAATGGCGGGTCAGAATCCACACCGCGAATACCACTCTCTATGTCGCCTTATGCACTTTCTGTTAGAGGGACGACGAACACATTTCCAAATGATGGGCATGTTGGAATCGGTACTACCGACCCAAATGGCGGCTTGGATGTGAGCGCTTACAGCACGGCTTCTTGGAGTGGATGGCACAACACCATCAACTTGAGCACTCCTTCACATGCAGGTATTTTCTATGAACCCAACGGACTCTTTTTGGGCTTCCATGGTAACGGGAACATCTATTTCGGGGATGCTGAAAACAGTGAATACCGGATGACGATTTCCGATGCCAACATCACAGTCCACAACCGGGATCTGGTAGTGGCGGGAGAAGTTAAAATCACTGCAACCACAGATGCCGACCTGACCAACGGCGCACTAGAAATCGGCAATGAAAGTGGCGAAAGTCTTGCCATCGACGGTAACGAAATTCAGGCTCGTAATAATGGAGAACCTTCTACACTTTATCTCAATCGAAGTGGTGGTGGATGGACTGAAACCGGCTGGCTACAAGTCAAAGGTAATATTCAGGTGAATAACTATGCCCCTATTTTTATTAAAGATTATAGTATTGGTAGCGCTTGTGACATAGAATACAACACAGGACAATCAGTGACTGATTACAGTGCAGTGATAGTCGGTGTAGATGAAGGAAACTTCGATTACAATGAAACACACAGTGGTTGGTCTTACGTGTGTGTTGCATACCCACATAATGGAACATGGTATATTAAAGCACGTGAACGCTGTGACACAGCACCAGATTGGATTGTTCACGTAATGTTCATTCGAAAAGAAATTGTATCTGATCAACGTGACATTTGGAAGTGGTAAGATTAATTAATAATTCTTTCCCAAAATATTTGCTAAACATAGAGCAGGTGTAGGTTATGTCACGCTTTTTTATCGCTACCTATAATACATTTGTGAATCTTGTCTCAAAACCGGAGATAATTATGAAAAATACATTCAGATCGATTCCATTATTCCTGGTTGGTATTTTATTCAGTCAGACGATAGAAATCGGCAATACGACACTGAATACAGGTGGTTCTGGAGTTACCGGCACACTCACAACCAATGAAACATATCGGTTTCAACATACAGTCAGTATTGGTGAACCAATTGTCGGGACCATCGACTATGGCAGTGGCTCATCGACTTTGGGTCAATTCAGTTATTACAATCAGAGGGCGAACCTACCCACTGTTACCGCTTCTGAGGGCGATTATCCTGATCAGGTGAAAGTAGAATGGAGCGTGGATATTCTGCAGCCTCCAATTCAAAATGGCGTGAAAATTTTTCGTAACGGTGAGCTGAAAGCACAATTCGGTTTCGGTGTGATTGAATGGGTGGACGAAAATGTCTTTCCGGGGGAAGTCTATCTTTACGAAGTTCAGGCCCAGAACCGATACGGCTGGGGCATTGTGGGAGAAGCCGACGGCTTTGTAAATCCTAATGGACGCATTACCGGTAAAATCCAAACCTCTCATCAGACACCGGTTTATGGGGTGGAAGTGGCATTAGACCCATATTTCGGCAAAACGCTGGAATTTGATGGAGATGGTGATTTTATTGAAGTGCCAGATTTCCCAGATGATGTTTTTACAGACAATACTTACACCATCGAATTTTGGATGAATGTACAAAATTACGAAGGTTATGCCGGACATCACGGTTTCCCTATTTCAAAGTGGCACACCAGTAGTTCTGATGACAACACATTTTACATAACTACCTATGGAACTTTCCATTCAAAGGGAACATCCACCGGTATTTCCGAACCGCCAATGCAAAACGAATGGCATCACTTATCTTATGTGATGAATAATGGCACACTTTCAATATATTTGGATAGTCTTAAAGTTGCCGAAGAATCCGGGCATTATTCCAATGCGACAGAGCATTCATTACGAATGGGAAATCACTATAATGGTTATTATAACTTTGACGGACATTTAGATGAAATCCGCATCTGGAATACGGTGCGGGATTCGGCACAGATCGTTGACAATATGCACCGCGTTGTGGATGGCGATAGTGATGGATTAGTCGCAGAATGGCGATTCGACGAAGGCATCGGTTCAAAAGTATTTGACATCACGGACGCATCACACGATGGACATATCACCGGTGCAATGTGGTCAGATGAAAATCCAGATATTCATAATTCCGCTTTCACGGATATGAACGGAAATTACAGTATCCGCGGGATTTACTATGAACCGGCAGGCACAGAGTTTAC
>JAERTD010000066.1 GCA_016845175.1 Bacteroidota bacterium
TTGCCATTGGTTCCGGTAATTCCGATAAGCTTAATACTCTCAGAGGGTCTGTCATAAAAGTTGGCAGCCAATTGGCCCAGTGCCAGGCTGCTGTCTTTCACTTTAATATAGCAGATACCATCTAAAAGTGTACGGGGCAGCTCCATACAGATGACAGCTGCAGCACCTTTATTAATGGCCATATCGATAAACTGATGTCCATCAACCTGGTAGCCTCGAACTGCTACAAACAATCCCCCTTTGCTTATATTCCGGGAGTCAAAACTGATCATAGGAATATCCAAATCCAGCTGACCTGAAATCTCAAGAGCGCCTACTTTGTATAATATGTCCTGTAATGTTTTCATCCCTAGTACATGCTTAGCTGCAGGTTGATTTTTTGTCCTTTGTGAATATTGCTGCCAGCTTTTAAGGATTGCGTTCTCACATATCCTCTTCCGGAAATACTGGCTCGCAAACCCATGTTTTCAAGCAGATATACTGCATCCCTTGCTTTCATCCCCTTTACATTGGGAACCTTTAGTCCATCATAAACTTTAGCCTCCATGGCGAGACCATGTTGTGTTTTCTTAATACGAACCCATTCCTCACCAGTCGATTGGTCTTTAACAACTTGGTTGAGGCCGACGTAAACATCTTTGATATCATCATAAACTGCCGGATGTTTGAGAACAGGTGGGTCGACGGCCTCCGTAGGAACAGTTTCTTCTCCCAACACCAATGAAGTGGAATAAATCTTATCAGCAATTTCTTTGAATACCGGAGCGGCAACCGAGCCACCATAATACTTGCCTCCAGAAGGATTGTTGATAACCACAATGCAAGAATATTTTGGGTTTTCCGCTGGAAAATAGCCTACGAAGGTGGCATTGTAATTGGTTTTGTTGTATTGGCCACCCACAGCAATCTGGGCAGTTCCTGTTTTACCCGCAACCTTATAAGGGCATCCCTTGAACACACGGCGGGCCGTACCCCTTTCTACCACACCTTCAAGCAAAGAGCGTGCGCTGTCAATGGTTTGGTCCGATACTATCTGTTTATTGATTACAGTTGTTTCAAAGGTTTCTATAGAGATGCCACCCTCTCTGATTTCAGTGATGAACATGGGTTTCACCATCCTTCCCTCATTGGCCACCGCATTGTATAAACTGAGGGTTTGTAATGGGGTTATCTGCAATTCATAACCGATGGACATCCAGGGTAAAGAAGTACCGTACCAACTCTTTCTTTTGGAAGGATGCTTGATGTAAGGCCTGCCTTCTCCTTTAATCTCCACACCCAGTCGATTGTTTAAGGAGAGATCGTACAAGCCTTCAATAAACTCAGAAGGTTTTTCTTTGTAGGCATTGTTGATCAGTTTTGAAATCCCGACATTGGAAGAGTGTTCGAAAGCATCTCTCACTGTAACCCTGCCATTTCCAATTTTGTGTACATCTCTGAGAGGTCTTCCCCAGAATGTGGTATAGCCCTCTCCGGTGACCAGACTATCGGTGAGTTCGAATTTCTCATCTTCCAAAGCAGTTAGTATGGAAGCCAGCTTGAACGTGGATCCCGGCTCTATGCTTTCTCCAATGGCATAGTTGTAAGTTTCTTTGTATTTACCATCAGTACTGTCATATCTGAGGTTGGCAATGGCTTTGATATGACCGGTTTCCACTTCCATAAGCACGGCACAACCCTGAAAGGCCTTGTTGTTCATGAGTTCTCTCAACAAAGCGCTTTCTGCAACATCCTGAGTATGAATATCTATGGTGGAAACAATGTCCAGCCCATCACGGGGATCCATTTCATTCTCATCATGAATGGGGATCCAGTCTCCGTGGTTGATGCGTCTCATTACTTGTTTGCCATCGGTGCCCGTGAGTACCTCAGAATAAGCTCCTTCCAGTCCCACAAACAGGTTTTCTGTACGGTTTTCGTAGCCTATGGTTCGGGCAGCCAACTCCATAAAGGGCATCACCCTTTTGGTTTTCTGAATGGCAATTAATCCGCCTCTGTATTTGCCTCTTCTTAATATGGGAAGCTTGCGCAAGGCTTTTAGCTGAGAATATGTGGCTTTGCGATGGATCAGAAAGTAACGGTTGCCACTCTTTCTTGCCCGCTGGAGTTTGGTCTTAATCTGTCTTTTGGAGCCATCGAAAATAAGGGCAATGCCCAAAGCCAGAGAATCTAGATTTTCCTTAAAGAGGGTTTCGCTGATGTGGTTGGAAGCCACGTCCATCCGAATTTCAAAAATAGGTACAGAGGTGGCCAGCAGGCTGCCGTCTTCAGCAAGAATATTTCCACGGTTGGCTTCAAGGTTGAAAGCTCTGAGCTCCTGGGTTTGGGCTTTGGCTTTCAGGGATTCACCTTCATAAATCTGGATATAAGCAATTTTGCCAATAATGGCCAAACCGAAAACCAGTATACCAAAGTATACCAGATACACGCGCCATAATATGTCTTTTCTGCTTTCCAAGTTTTTGAATCCTATTTATCTGATGGTATTTTTAGTGTTTTAACCGGTTCCCGGCTTTCCTTTATACCTTTGTTACTAAGCCTGCCGGCAATCCGTGATTGCTTGCCCAAATCCATCAATTCGGATTTGGAGGTGATGTACTCGTATCGCAATTCTTTGAGTTCCTTATGCAGGTGGTTGATGTCTCGAACCTTGTTTTCAGCATAGTAGTTATTGGCGATATAGATGAAAGCGAGAAAAGCAATGAATAGGAGAAAGGGAAAGAACTTGAAGGTGCCGGCAGTAATAGCTTCTCCTCCCAAGACTTTTTTGGTAGAAGATGCCAGGCGGCCATCCACTTTTATGGAGATTAACTTCTCTTTCTTTTCCTTCTCAGGCTCTTTTATTTTATTTGACTTCGCTGTCATCTTATTTCTTCTCTGCAATTCTTAGTTTGGCACTTCTGGCCCTGTTATTCTTCTCAATCTCCTCAGCATCCGGAATGATAGGCCTGCCTGTAATGGCCTTGAGATCAACTATGGGGTTGCCATAGAAATCTTTTTCCAGTTTGCCTTCGAAGTTTCCTGTCTTAATAAAATTCTTCACCAGTCGGTCTTCCAGTGAGTGGTAGGATATAACCACAAGCCTTCCGCCGGGAGCCAGTACTTCCAGGCACTGTGTCAGCAATTCCTTTAGCACCTCGAGTTCCTCATTTACTTCGATACGTAAGGCTTGAAAAACCATTGCCAGGTATTTGTTGCGCTTTTTGGGAGGAAAACAATGGCTTACAGCAGCTACCAGGGCTGCGGTGCTCTCAATGGGTGCTTGTTCCCTGGCATCGACCAGTGTCTTGGCTACCCTATAGTTGTTTTTCAGCTCTCCATAGGAACCCATAATCTGAGTTAGGGACTCCAATGAATAGGTGTTAAGCACGTCACTGGCTTTTAATTCCTGAGAGGTATTCATGCGCATATCCAGAGGCGCATCGAAGCGGGTGGAGAAACCGCGCTCAGGCACATCAAATTGATGGGAGGAAACTCCCAAATCTGCAAGAATGCCATCCACTGGAATGGCCTGATGGAGTCTGAGAAAGTTCTTGAGGTATCTGAAATTCTGATTCACCAATACCAGGCGATCATCTTCAGGTATATTTCCCTGAGCATCCGAATCCTGGTCGAATGCAATGAGCCGCCCATTTTGTAAAGAATTGAGAATAAGTCTGGAATGACCACCACCACCAAAGGTGACATCCACATAGGTGCCATCAGCTTTGATGTTCAGTCCTTCAATACTCTTATGTAACAATACAGGGTTGTGGTACATGCATTTAATTATCAGTCTCAAACTCGCCCATTACGTCTTCTGCCAGGTTGGCGAAGTCATCTGAGTCATAATCAACAGCTGATTCATAAGCCGTTTTGTCCCAGATTTCGATGCGGTTTACAACTGATGTAAGCACGATCTGTTTGGTGATTCCGCCATAACTGAGCAGGTCCTTAGGTATGAGCAACCTGCCGGTTCCATCAAGCTCCACTGGTTTTACACCAGCCATAAACTTGGTAACGAATTCCGCATTCTTCTTTTTGAACATATTCAGTTTGCTCACCATCGAGGTCTCTGAATGCCATTGGTCCATGGGAAACAATTCCAGGCAGTTTTTGAATATGCTGCGCTTGATTACAAAGCCCTTCTTGGTCTCTTCACCCATCTGGTTTTTGTATTGCACAGGGAACATCAGACGCCCTTTGGCATCGACTTTACATTCATATGTCCCTAGAATATTGACCATTAAAAATCACGGAATTATGGCGTAAATATACTATATATCTACCACTTTTTTACATCATTTACCACCTTTTACCACATTGTTAACAAAATGTTACGTTTTCAGCCATCTTTTTTTTGCGCTATGGGACTTAAGTGTCTGATTGTCATTTTGAAAAAATGTGGGAGCAGGCTGTTTTCAAACTTATTAACAAGGCCGAAAGAGGCAAAATGTTAATAAGTGCAGCATGCTGCTATGTGTGCTACTTCGAGCTGTTATTTCAGGGATGAATTAAAAAAGACCCATGGTGCTTGAAATTGAATAAGTGTATCTTTGTGATGCATTTTCATGAGTCATATGACAGAAAAAACATCAGACAAACACTCGGAACCGGTCCTCATCAATATTGACCAGGTGCTAGCTGAGAAAAGCCCTTTGTTGAAGAAGCTATTGCCTGGTTTCCTGATCTCTTATTTTAAGCGTCTCATTCATCAGGATCAACTCAACAGATACCTGACAGATTATAGTCACAGACCAGGAGTTGGATTTATAGATTCTGTCCTAAGTGATATGAACACCCAGCTGGATGTCAGGGGTATAGAAAACATTCCCAAAGAAGAAAAATGTATCATAGCTTCCAATCATCCTCTGGGTGGTCTGGATGGAATGGCTCTAATGCTGGCAGTGAGTAAGGCCAGAAAGGATATTGTATTTCCGGTAAACGATATTCTGATGAACGTGAAACCATTGGAGCCTTTGTTTATTCCCATCAATAAGCATGGCAGTAATGCCGAAAACATTAAAATCATTAACGATACTTTTGCTGCCAACAATGTGGTTTGCTATTTTCCATTCGGGCTGGTGTCGAGGAAGCGTAAAGGCGAAATAAAAGATTTGGAATGGAAAACCACTTTTATCACCAAAGCCAAGCGGTTTCAAAGGGATATTATTCCTACTCACATCAGTGGAAGGAACACCCATTTTTTTTATAACCTTTCCAACCTCAGAAAAAAACTTGGGATAAAAGCCAATCTTGAGATGCTTTTCCTAGTGGATGAATTCATCAAACAAAGCAACCAAACCCTAATCATTAGATTCGGTGAAGCCATCCCCTACAGCACTTTTGACAAACGCTATTCCAATGCTGAATGGGCTGATAAAATGAGAAAATATACTTACGCACTGGGTACAGGAGAAACCAAATCATTTGTCAGTATGATTGATGAATTGTAACTCATATTTCAAGGCTCATACACTTCTTCTAAGAGCAGCTCTTTGCCCTTCAGGACCTAATTATTTTCTCTGTTTACCTACTATTTTCTAAAACGTATCTTTGTAAGTTCAAAATAATTTCAATTATCATGGAAACCATCATCAATCCTGTTAATAAAGAACTGCTGTTAAGCGAGTTGACCAAGGAAACATTTATGCGTGACACCAATAATGGGAGCAATGAGATTTATGTTATTGACGATAAATCGGCTCCTTATGTCCTGCGGGAAATTGGTCGCCTGCGTGAAGTTACTTTTCGTGATGCCGGTGGTGGGACAGGTAAATCCATTGATCTGGATGCCTTTGATTCTGGCGATCATGCCTTTAAGCAAATGGTGGTTTGGGACCCTGAAGAAAAGGAAATTGTGGGCGGCTATCGCTATATACTTTGTAATGATCTTGAGATTGATACTAAACAAAATGTTAAATCTCCAACGGCCACCTTATTCACCTATGAGGATAAGTTCATCAAAGATTATTTCCCGTATACCATTGAACTGGGAAGGTCTTTTGTCCAGCCCCTGTACCAACCAACTTACAACTTAAGAAGAGGCATGTACGCCCTGGATAATTTATGGGATGGACTGGGCGCATTAACACTCATACACCCGGAAATTAAATATTTATTCGGTAAAGTGACCATGTACACCGATTTCGATAAGCTGGCAAGGGATCTGATACTGTTCTTTTTGCAAAAATATTTTCCGGATAATGACAAGCTCATTACCCCTGTTGTACCACTCAAACGTTACACCGACGATAAAATCCTCAACAGTATTTTTACGGGTTGTAATTATGAAGAAGACTACAAAATTTTGATTCAAAAGGTCAGGAAATTAGGTGAAAATGTTCCACCACTGGTCAATGCCTATATGAACCTGTCTTCAACCATGAAAACTTTTGGAACTGCCTTAAATGATCATTTTGGAAGTGTGGAGGAAACCGGGATATTGGTTACCGTTGAGGATATTTATGATGTCAAGAAGGAGCGACACGTATCCACCTACAAGAAGCCTGAGTAGCATCTGATCAATAATTTGTCTTTTATGAAAATCACTCAATCAGAGTTCGTTATCAGTTCCACGGTATTAAGCGGATGCCCTAAGCCCGACAGGCCGGAATATGCATTTATTGGAAGATCCAATGTGGGTAAATCCTCTTTGATTAATATGCTGACGGGTAATCGAAAACTGGCTAAAATATCCGGAAGTCCCGGTAAAACCATTACCATCAATCATTTCGTTATAAACAAAGAATGGTATTTGGTGGATTTGCCGGGTTACGGCTATGCTAAGCGATCAAAAACAGAGCGACACAAATGGGATAAAATGATCCGCCAGTATATTTTGGGCAGGCAAAACCTGCTCAATATGTTTGTGTTGGTTGATCTCCGACATGAACCTCAAAAGAATGACCTGGAGTTCATGGAATGGCTGGCTGTTTCTCAGATTCCCTTTTCCATTGTTTTTACCAAGGCTGACAAACTAAAACTGGCTCAGGTGCAAAACAACCATAAAAAATACCAGAAGCTACTTTCCCAGGATTGGGAAGAACTTCCGGTAGATTTTATTACCTCTTCAAGTACAGGTGTTGGAAAGGATGAATTGTTGGATTATATTGAAAAAACCAACACCATATATGTCTGATTAGACAACTTCAATCATTAGCTGATTCTTAGATACAATATCTCCCACTTTAACCGCTAGTGTTTGCACTACGCCATCATGAGGGGCCATGACCACATTTCTCATTTTCATGGCTTCAAGAATGAGCAGGGTGTCACCTTCCTTTACCTTTTTTCCTTGTTTGGTGAATACTTCAACAATGGTTCCTGGAATAAAGGCTGTCAATACATTGGGATCGTGTTCCTTAAATTTGCTTCGTTTTTTGTATTTGTCAGTCAACAGTGTTTTGTATTTCACACCATCAACAATCAAAGTACTGTAACGGGTTTTCTTTTCTGTATCCATAGAGCAGCAGTTTAAAATGGTGGAATACCATGTTTCTTCTTCGGCATGCTGATGTCTTTTTCCTCGGAAATTTCAAGGGCATGAATCAACATTTTTCTGGTTTCATTGGGCTCAATTACAGCGTCAATATAGCCATAAGCCGCGGCCACATAAGGGTTGGCAAATTTGGTTTTATAATCTTTAACCTTCTGTTTACGCTCTTGATCAGGATCAGCAGCTGATGCAATTTCCTTACGGAAAATAATATTGGCGGCTCCCTCAGGTCCCATAACAGCAATTTCTGCTGTTGGCCAGGCAAATACAAAGTCAGCACGCAAGTGGTGTGAACACATGGCAATATAACCACCACCATAGGCCTTACGTGTAATCAGGGTGATTTTTGGTACGGTAGCCTCGGAATAAGCATACAACAATTTAGCTCCGTGACGGATTACACCGGCATGTTCCTGATCAACACCTGGCAAGTAACCCGGTAGGTCAACCAAAGTAACCAAAGGAATATTAAATGAGTCGCAATATCTGACAAAGCGGGCAGCCTTATCTGATGAGTCCACATCCAGTACCCCTGCCATCACCAATGGCTGGTTGGCAACAATACCCACAGTTTCTCCATTCATACGGGAAAAACCGATGACTATGTTTTTGGCAAATAATTCCTGGATCTCGAAAAATTCCGAATCATCGCCCAAGGCTCTGATGAGGTCCCTTACATCATAAGGAAGTTTAGGATCAGAAGGCATGATGCCGTCCACTTTAAAATGTCTGGTCTTTGGTGATTTTTTTGGAAAGGGCTTGGCTTTCTTTTTATTGTTCCACGGGATGAAACTGGCCAATTGTTTGATTTGACCAAAGCATTCTTCTTCGCTTTCGGCATAGAAGTGTGCATTACCAGTGGTTTCGCAGTGTACACGTGCACCACCCAGTTCTTCCATGCTGATTTCTTCACCCAATACAGTCTTAATAACCTCAGGGCCGGTAATAAACATCTTTGTGATTTTCTCCACCACGAAGACAAAGTCGGTGAGGGCTGGTGAATATACTGCACCACCGGCACAAGGACCTAGAATTACAGATATCTGTGGGATTACACCAGAGGCCAATGTGTTTCTGAAGAAGATCTCTCCATAACCGGCCAGAGAATTTACACCTTCCTGAATACGCGCACCACCTGAATCATTGATACCAATTAATGGCACCTTCAACTTCAAGGCATGATCCATAATTTTAGTAATCTTCTTGGCATGCATCCAACCAAGAGAACCACCAGCAACGGTGAAATCCTGAGCGTAAATACATACAGGATGGCCACTTAACATACCGGTTCCTGTGAGCACACCATCACCCGGTAAATATTTCTTATTCATGTCAAAGTCTTTGGCCGCATGCTCAACGAACAAATCGTATTCGTGGAATGACTTTGGATCAAGTAAGGCAATAATTCGCTCACGGGCTGTGAGTTTTCCAATCGCCTTTTGTTTTTCTATAGCTTTTTCGCCACCACCTTTCAACGCAGTTTTCATCCGCGTTTTCAGGTCTTTTGATTTCTCTTTTAGGCCCATAATCTTCTGGTTTTTATCTTACATAAAAAAAGAGATAAGCCAGCTGCAAAGCCATTTTCTTTTCAGAAAAACTCATCCCTTTATGCTGCAAAAGTAAGTCAAAATCCTAAAAAAGCAAGTTTCAACGATTTCATGAAGCCTGAAAAATGGCATTTCTGACCTAATATCTTAGTGATCAGGGGGCAGTGGGTGTAGGAATGAATTATGGAGAGATGAATGTAGGTTGAAGAATGATAAATGTAGAATGATGATTGTAGCCCCATAGCCGCAAAAGTAACGACAGCAGCAATAGCAAGCATGCAACCACAACACCAATTCTCTTGAATCACTATCTTTGAAAATACAATTCCGACCCATGAATATCGAAGAGTTCAGAGAGTATTGCCTGTCAAAAAAGGAAGTGACCGAGGGTTTCCCGTTTGGTGAAGACACCTTGGTGTTTAAGGTTAAAAATAAGATGTTTGCCCTTACCGGTCTCAAGGGGCCCTTCCGGGTAAACCTAAAATGTGATCCGGAAAAAGCCATCGATTTAAGAGAACGTTACCACTTTGTTATTCCCGGATATCATATGAATAAGCAGCAATGGAACACCATTGTTATGGACGATTGTCTTGACGATAAACTCATAATTGAGTGGATTGATGATTCCTACCGGCTGGTGGTTGAAAAAATGAGTAAAAAAGACAAAGAGGGTTTGCTGTAAGGAGAGAGATTCGCATTATACATGCTGAAGAATTGCCTTCGACAAGACACCTTTTGATTTTACCCCAACAAAACGCTTAACCGGCTCCCCATCCTTATAAAGAATTAGTGTGGGAATATTCTTAACACCATAAGTAGATGCCATCTTCTTGTTATGGTCGATATCTATTTTAGCTATCTGAGCCTGCCCCTCCAATTCTTCTGCCAGTTGGTTGAGAACAGGAGCCTGAATTTTACATGGAGTGCACCAGGGTGCCCAAAAGTCAACCAGACTTACACCTTTGGCAATGAACTTTTCAAAGTCGGCATCATTTAAGTGTTTGAGCTCAGGATGGTCGGCCACTTCTTCAATATTTTTAATCATCTGATACCTCTTATAAAAGGCCAACACCAACAGGATAAATAAAAGGCCGAGTGGTATCCATACAAATAAATTCATGACAGGAGTTTTTCTATTTGATTGCTTAATTGCATTGTATTAATGGTGCCATCAAAACGAGAAATAATGGAACCATCTTTCATTAGTAGGAGAAAGGGGATATTCCTTACACCAAATTGATCAGAAAGTACGCGGTTGTCGTTTACATTTATCTTTCCCACATTGAGCCTTTCTCCATATCTACTCTGAAGCTCATGGTACAAACGGTCCTGAGCCACACAAGCGGAACACCATTCTGCCCAGAAATCAACAAGCCAAATACCTTTTCTAAGATGTTCTTCCCAATTCACCAGATTAATGGTGGTGAACTTTTCTTTTTTCATTGGCAGGCAAAGGTAGTTGATGTCATGAAAACACCACTGGAAAATAGTAATTTAGAAAGTTTTGTAGATAAGGAATACAGTTGCCACGGAAGAATTCTTGTATCCTGTTCACATGTATTTTCGTTATCATTGCCCCAGATACAAGGCTTGATTCAATTCTATATGTACAAAAACTCATTGGCTTTGCTCATCATCAGCACAGCATGCACAGGCACAATGGAGAAGAAAGCTGAAAATAAAAAACCTATGAAATCTAATACAACACATAAACACAACAAACTCATTCACGAAAGCAGCCCATATTTATTACAACATGCCCATAATCCGGTAAACTGGTATGCATGGGGGGCGGAAGCTCTGGAAAAGGCCCTGCTTGAAGATAAACTTATATTGGTTAGTGTGGGCTATTCTGCCTGCCACTGGTGTCATGTGATGGAAAGGGAAAGTTTCGAAAATGAAGCCATAGCTGCCATCATGAATGAGCATTTTATCTGCATTAAGGTCGATCGTGAAGAAAGGCCCGATATTGATCAAATCTATATGAACGCGGTCCAATTAATCAGTGGGAGGGGAGGCTGGCCTTTGAATTGTTTTGCACTCCCTGATGGGAGACCTTTTTACGGAGGCACCTATTTCAGACCCAAACAATTTGAACAGGTGTTGTTGAGTCTCGTGAAATCCTATGTGAACGATAGGGAAGAAGTGGTGGGTTATGCTGATAAGCTCACTCAGGGTGTGCTCACTTCTGAAGTGTTTTTCGAAAAAACGGAGGTAGATATATTCAATCGATCAGATCTCAAAGCAGCGATTGACAAAGGAGAGAAACGATTTGATTACAAACATGGGGGTCAGCAAGGGTCTCCTAAATTTCCCATGCCCGGATTTTATGATTTCTTATTGGAATGGTCATTCCTTACAGAGGATAAAGAAATTGAATCCTATGTGATGTTAAGTCTGGATAAGATGGCCAATGGCGGCATTTATGATCACCTGGGAGGTGGTTTTGCACGATACTCAACCGACGAAGAATGGCTGGCTCCACATTTTGAGAAGATGTTGTATGATAATGCTCAATTGGTAAGTTTATACAGCCATGCATACCAACTAAATAAGAATACCTTGTATGAAAGAACCATCAAAGAGACACTTGACTATATTGAACGTGAGATGACTGCCCCAACGGGAGGCTTTTATGCTGCTTTTGACGCAGATAGCGAAGGAGAAGAAGGCAAATTTTATGTGTGGCAAAAGGAGGAAGTAGAATCAGTATTGGGAAAAAGTGCTCAGGCGTTCATGGACTATTATGATGTGAGTTCTGAGGGTAATTGGGAGTATACAAACATTTTAAATGTGTCGGATGAATACAGTTATACGGATGAAATTGCTAAGGCAAAACAAAAGTTATTTAAGCACCGCTCGAAACGTATCATGCCTGCTTTGGATGATAAAATACTGACTTCATGGAATGCCCTGATGATTAAGGCTTATGTGGATGCTTACCGGGCGCTAGGAGATGAGACATACCTGAAAATCGCCTCAGAAAATGCAAACCTGCTCATTGACAGGCAATTGAAAAGTGATGGAAAGTTACTACGCTCATTTAAAAACGGAACGGCCAGCATAGATGGCTTCCTTGATGATTATGCCTTATTCATAGAAGCATTATTGGAACTCTATGGTGTTACTTTTGACATAGGCTGGCTTGAAACGGCCAACACACTGCTTGTTTATTGTGACGCTCACTTTTACGATGAGGCATCAGGCATGTATTATTATACCTCCGATGAAGCAGAGGATTTGATAGCCAGGAAGATGGAGTTGAACGATAATGTGATACCTGCCTCAGCATCGGTCATGGCACATAATCTGTTTCAGCTGGCCAAAATCAATGACAATCCTGAGTATGATACCAAGGCCAGACAAATGCTGGCCAACATCAACAAAGCAGAAAACTCAGATGCATACTTTTCCTTCAATTGGCTGCGGTTGCACACCAAGTTGACCTTTCCTTATTACGAGCTTGTATTCACAGGTAGTCAGGCCGATGACTTACGAGCTAATTTTGAGAAGTCCTACCATCCCAATGCATTGGTTTGTGGAACCAAGGAAGAGAGCCAAATGCCTTTATTGAAACATCGCTACCATCCCGAAAAATCTTTAATCTATGTATGTGTGGATAATAGCTGTCAATTACCGGTAGAAACCGTCAGTGAGGCCGTTCAATTGATGGAATAAGGAGTGGTGTGAATTATCTGAAGACAACTCTAGTAATGCCTGCTCCTCCCTGATCCAGAGGTGCATCACCGAAGCGTTTAATCTCATCAAATTGTTGCAGAAATTCCCTGATAATATCACGTAATATGCCAAATCCTTTGCCATGCAATATGCTTATCTCTTTCATATTGAGTAATATGGCCTCGTCAATATACTTTTGAAGAAGTGATAAGGCCTCATCCGCTCTTTTGCCCCTGAGGTCGATGGAAAGCTCGAAATTGGCAGCTTTTCGGTTGATGTCCTGGGTAATATTCGAATAGGAACTGCGCTTGCTAGCTGCTTTCTTTTTCGGGGCCTTGGTTTTTACCAGTTTTGAAAAGCTGGTCCGTAGTTTAACTTCATTGACATTCAGCACAGCCTCATCCCCTTCAATGGACATGAGTTCGCCCACAATATCGCTGTCTTTGATCTGAACAAAATCACCGGCTTTAATTTCGGTGCTTTCTTTAATTGTTGATCCAGGAATTCTCTTTGTGGCTTTGGCTTTTACACCTCCTTTTAGTTTTTCTTTTTTGGATTCCAGATTTTGCCGAAGTGTCTTGGTGGTTGTTTTCTCGGCTTTGGCTTCTTTAATATCCCGAATAGTCTTTTCAATGGCTTTGTTTGAATCGCTGATTATGCGTAGTGCTTCCTCTTTGGCATCCCCTAAAATCTGTTTTTTTGAGCTTTCCAGCTCCTTTAGGAGTTTGTTGTATTTATCCATTTGCCTGGCAAGGGATTCATCAGCTGTATCCAGTTGATGTTGTTGCTTTTCCATCTTGAGCTTGTCAATCTCCATCTGTTGCAACTGCTGATCGAACCGAATATGCTTACCTCCGCTTTTACGTTTGGCATTTTTAAGGATCATGCCTGGAAAACCAATTTTCTTGGCTATCTCAAAAGCAAAGGAACTCCCGGGTTTTCCAATTTGCAATTGGTAGAGGGGTTGCATGGCTTCTGTATCGAATAACATGGCCCCGTTGATCAGTCCTGGGATACGTTCGGCAGCCAGTTTGAGGTTGGTGTAATGGGTGGTGATCACACCATAGGTCCGTTTTCTGTTCAGCTGTTCGAGGGTAGCTTCTGCAATGGAAGCACCCAACAAAGGTTCTGTACCTGTGCCAAACTCGTCGATCAGAATCAGGGAATCCTCATTGCTGTTTCTCAGAAAATACTTCATATTCAGCAGGTGAGAACTATAGGTGCTCAGGTCATTTTCCAGTGATTGTTCATCACCTATGTCGATAAAAATATTGGAGAACAAACGAAATTCACTATTGGGTGAGGCTGATACCGGCAAGCCACATTGCAGCATAAACTGCAGCAATCCAGTGGTTTTCAGGCAGACTGATTTCCCTCCTGCATTGGGTCCGGAAATTATGAGTATCCTGTTCTCTTGATCCAATTCTAAATTCAAGGGGACTACCGTCTTGTCTTGTGTTTGGTGAGCCAGGAAAAGCAAGGGGTGGATGGCATCCTTAAGATGCAAGTTTGATTCCTCGTTAAGTATGGGTTTGCTGGCCTTTACTTTGATTGAAAAACGTGCCTTAGCCCTGATAAAATCGATCATGCCCAATAAGCGATAAGCGGATGATAGCTCTTGAATCAATGGGCGGATAATATCTGTAAAGCCAATCAGAATCTTGATGATTTCTCTTCTTTCTTCACTTTCAAGTTCCCTGATTTTGTTGTTTACCTCAAAAGAGGCAGCCGCTTCCACAAAAAAAGTTTGTCCGGATGCCGATTCGTCATGGATCACTCCGCCAATTGCTCTTTTATCCGAGGCATGAAGTGGAATGACTGATCTTCCATTTCGAATGGTAATCTCTGCGTTTTCAGGCACCCAGCCTGATTTTTTTGCCAATTGAAAAGCCTTCTTTGTTTCACGCAAGGCTTGTCTTTGGCTAGAGGCAACCTCCTGGCGGATTTCAGATAGTCTCGGTGAGGCTTTATCCTTGATTTCACCCTTATCATCAATGATCCATTCTGCAGCTTCCAACAGGTCATCGGGTATGAAGAGTGGTGCAATTAGCTTTTTTAGTTCAAGATAATCCTCGGGCTCTGTTTCCTTAAAAAATAAAATGATATTCTGTATGGTACGCAGGGAGGTTTTTAAATCGAATAGAGCCTCTTGTTCTATGTAGGAACCCGGGGTTTTGAGTCTGGCCAGTTCTTCCCTCAAGTCAAAATAGTCCTGAGTGGGGAAGCTATTTCCGAAACCCAAAATATGCATAAATTCTGATACCTGATCCAGCATTTTAATTACAATGGATCGGTTGTTGGAAAAACGCATCTTTTCCACAAAACGTTTACCCATATCACTCACACAATCATCAGCAATGAGCTTTCTTATCTGGTCAAATCCCAGTTTTTGTTCAAAGTTCTTTGGGTAAATCATGGCTGCAAAGGTAGTTAATGCGAAAGAACTTAAAGCATGAGCGAAAGCTGATTTTTGTTCAAGCTTAAAATGATTTTATCGGTGTTTTCTTGACGGTTTCCAGGCCTGATTCACATGAATCCAGACACCCGATTAATGCCCATACATCAGATTCTCACATCAGTTCCTGTATGCTTAGTATGAAAACATTTGGGTTGGGTGATCAGAAAGCTTTGGGGCACAAATGGATGCGCCTCAGGCGTTGATAAATATCAATAATGCATTGAGGTTTATCAATCAATATCTGTGTAATTGTCAATGACTTTCAAAAATATTTCAAGCTCAAAAAAAGGTAAAATATTGCTTTTATCTGTAATGTTGTATAGTTAAATTTGTGACTAATATAAATCCTAATCATATGAATAAACTACTCTTTTTTGGAATCATTTTGGCATCCTCTGCCATGATACTGGCCTCCTGTCAGTATAAAAGTATTGTAGAACCGGTTATACCGCCACCAGATCCTTTGGATACCATCAGTTATAGTGCGGAGATAGAACCCATTTACCAGGATGCTGGATGTATATCCTGTCATAGTGGAGGGCAAGCCCCTGATCTGAGAGCAGGCAATTCCTACTCCAGTATTATGAATGGCTATGTGGACACCGAAGATCCGGCGGCCAGCAAAATCTATTATTACCCACTCCCTGATGGAGGCCACTACCAGAAGTATACTTCGGCACAGGCGGCCTTACTCCTGGGATGGATTGAACAAGGTGCAATGGACAATTAATAAACTTAAAACTGTAAGAAAATGAAAAAACATATACTATTTTTCCTCGTAATGATCTTCAGTATTGGGCTTGTTGTTGCACAGGATGAAGAAGCGAAACCAAAGAAAAAGAAAGACCGACCCGTAAGCGAAATGTTCAACAGTGGTATTCTCATGGATGAACAAACTTCGGAAATGGCCAATAAGAAAACCCTTGAAATGGTCATTCAGCACCGGTTTGGGTTGATTAAAAACAACGGAGCATCTGACCTTTGGGGTATCTATGCGCCATCAGCCAATACGCGTATGGGTTTGAATTATTCTATTTTGAATAATCTGATGGTGGGTTATGGAATTACCCGAAAAAATATGTACAGCGATTTCCAGGTCAAATGGAATATCCTGGAACAAACCCGTAGAAATACCATACCGGTGAGTGTGACTTTATATGGCAATATGGCCATTGATGGTCGGAACAAGGATGTGTTCAATACTGCCACTGCCGACTCTGCGTACAAATTCTCCGATAGATATTCCTATTTCACCCAACTAATCGTTAGCCGAAAGTTTTGTGATTGGTTTTCTTTTGGTGTTAGTGGAAGTTTTACCCACTACAACAGCATGCCTGCAGATACCGTAGGTGTTAAAGGAATGGATCATGATAAAATTGGTATCGGATTCCTGGGGCGTGTGAAATTTTCACCACAGTCTTCCATTGTCTTCCATTATTCCATTCCATTGGATATCGATGGTATTAAGGAACATACAGTGGTGACTAATAAGCCTTATTCCAATTTCGGTATTGGATATCAGGTGGCGACAGCAACCCATGCTTTTGAAATTTTTATTTCAGCCTCCAATGGTATCATCCCACAGGATAACTATATGTGGAACCAGAGTGACTGGACAGCCGGAGAATTCCGTTTTGGATTCAATATAACCCGATTGTGGGAATTTTAAACCCATGTCCTCAGGCAGTTGCTTATTTAACTCAACAAGCAACTGCCTGATTTATTTGCTTCACCATCTAAGCCAAACTTATGAAACTGCCAAAATCATTTTACAGCTGGACCTCCATTTCGGGGATGGCCTTAGCCGGTATCAGCTTTATGCTGATCATTTTCACACTTTTGATTACTTTTCTCTTTCCTTCAGAAGGAGGTTCTTACCTTGGTTTGTTTACCTATATTATTTTACCGGTATTTCTGGTCATAGGACTGGTAATGATACCCATAGGTACGCTCCGAAAGATGAGGCGGGATAAGAAAAGAAAGGTTGAGCGTGAAGTTAAGTTCCCCATAGTTAATTTAAACGAACCCAGCCAGCGACTGGCAGTATTGATATTTGTTATTGGAACTTCCATATTCCTGATGTTTACTGCTTTGGGAAGTTACGAGGTGTTCCACTATACAGAATCCAATGAGTTTTGTGGTACCATGTGCCATAATGTGATGGAACCTGAATATGTCACCTATCACAATTCAGCCCATGCTCGTGTTCGTTGTGTGGAATGTCATGTGGGTTCTGGTGCCGATTGGTATGTGAAGTCTAAGATGTCAGGACTGTATCAGGTATATTCGGTGATCGCAAAGGCTTATGCCCAACCCATTGAAACACCCATACACAATTTACGTCCGGCACAGGAAACTTGTGAAAAGTGTCATTGGCCAGAAAAGTTTTATGACCCTAAATATGTAACCAAATTATCCTATCTGACAGATGAAGAAAACACCGAGTGGAATATTCGTCTGTTAATGAAAACAAGTCCAGAGCATTCTTCCAAAGGACTTACTGAAGGCATACACTGGCATATCAATCCTGATGTAAGTATCGAATATGTGTCTTCATCATGGAAACGTGATACCATTATTGAGGTAACTTATACCAATAAAAGTACCGGTGAAAAAAGGGTTTATAAGGACCCCAACAGCGAGGAATTGTCACCCTCAGCCCAACCCATGACAAAAACCATGGACTGTTTGGATTGTCATAACAGACCATCACACGATTACCTCTCGCCCTCTCATTTTATTGATCATGCCCTGGCAGCAGGTGAAATTTCTACTGAGATACCGGAAATAAAATATATCGCCATGGAGATGCTCATCAGAGATTTTCCTGACCGTGACAGCGCCAATGCCTATTTTAAGGCCAGGGTGCATAAGTATTATTCAGAAAACTATGAGGATTTTTTCGAAGCCAATAAACAAAAATTAGATCAGGCAGTTGTGGCCATTCAGGAGGGGTATGGTGATAATATATTTCCCTATATGAAAGCCCAATGGAGCGCTTATCCTAATTTTCTGGGGCATGTGGAATCCATGGGATGCTTCCGATGTCATAACGATAGCTTTGTCAGTGAAGATAATCATGTCATTTCAAGAGATTGCAATTTGTGTCACTCCATCAAGGCCCAGGGGCCCACAGGCAATATGGAATTTGCACATCCCGACAGTACTTTGATTTTTAATCACCCTTTTGAAATGGATGACTGGAAAGAGATCTCATGTTATGAGTGTCACATTGCATTGTATTAAACAATCGAAATAATAATCATGTATTAAATAATAATTATAACCTAATGAACTAAACCATGAAGAAGTCGATCCTTCTTTGCCTGCTATTTGTATGTTGTACCCTACTCTTCTCACAGGAGGAAATGGAAGAGGCTGTTGTGCATTCACCCTCGAACAGTGAATGCTTTGCCTGCCATGGAAGCCCTACCTACTCCTACTATAATGAGAATCTCGAACACATGGTCATTAAACGGATGAATCCATATTTCATTATCGATTCAGTCCTGTACTATGAGCAAAACCACAAATCATTTGAATGTGTTGATTGCCATTCCTATGATTTCAAAGAATTTCCCCACCACAACGAATTACGATTTGAACCCATGCCCACATGCCTTGATTGCCATGAAGGGGATGATGATTACGCTGATTATAGTTTTGAACAAATTGATGAGGAGTTTCATGCAAGTGTCCATTCCACCAAGCATAGTGATGAGTTTACCTGTTGGATGTGTCACAACCCGCACTCCTATAAAATCAATGCCCGTACCAATGAAACCATCAAAGAAACCATTATTTACGACAACAATATCTGCTTAAGTTGTCATGCCGACATTAGTAAATATCAGTTGATTTCCCATGAGGTTGATCCTAATATTATCAGCCAGCATGAGTGGTTACCTAATCAATTCAGGCATTTTGCCCATGTGCGTTGTATAGAGTGTCATACCCATGTAAACGAGGATATCCTGGTAGCTCATCACATACTACCTAAGGAAGAAGCCTTGAAGAAATGTGTGGAATGTCACACAAAAAATTCTATACTGATGTCTTCCCTGTATAAGTTTCAGGCCAAAGAAAAGCGAGACAAGTTTGGATTTTTCAATGCGGCCATTCTCAGCGACACCTATATCATTGGTGCCAATAGAAACGTCTTTCTCAATTGGATAAGTGCTGTCATTTATGGCGGTGTGTTTTTACTCATATTTATTCATGCCATTTTAAGATTTTTACTCAAATGAAAAAACAAATGTATTTATACCCCTTATGGGTCAGGTTGTGGCATCTGACAAATGCAATTTTGTTTTTGGCATTGATCGTCACGGGTTTGAGTCTTCAGTACTCAAGTAACGAATTCAGCATTATACCATTTAATTATGCGGTATCCATCCATAACATCTCAGGAATTATACTCTGTTTTACCTACGTGGTTTATTTATTAGGGAACCGATTTACTTCCAACGGGCAGTATTATCAGTTTCCTTTAAAAGGTATGGCCACAAGGGTTTGGAAGCAATTCCGCTATTATTCCTTTGGAATATTCAGAAAAGAAGAAGCACCATATCCAGTTGAAATTGGAAGGAAGTTCAATCCACTACAAAAACTTAGCTATGTGATCATCATGTATTTAATGATGCCCCTCATCATCATTAGCGGCTTGTTTTTGTTTTTCCCTGATCTGATACCCGATAGTATCATGTTTCTCAGTGGAATTCATTTTGTGGATCTGACCCATATTTTTGTTGGCTTTGTTCTGTCTGTTTTTATGTTGGTACATATCTATTTCTGTACCATAGGGAAAACACCAACTTCCAATTTTAAAAGTATGATCGATGGATGGCACTAAATAGGCTAAAGTAGTTTGTAATATATAAAGAGGAGAAATATGAAGAGGACTAGGGTTTTGACAGGAGGAATAAGCTGGTGTTTATTGATGGTCATTTTATTTTCTGCAGGAGAGCTATTTGCTCAGTCAAGCGAAGATTGCATGATGTGCCATGAAGATCCGGAGTTGATAGTCGAAAGAGACGGGAAGGAAGTAAACATGTTTGTACCTCTGGATGTCTTATCACGATCGGTGCATAAAGGTGTGGAATGTCTGGAATGTCATGATGATGTGAATTATGAAGAATTCCTGCATGCTGATCAATTGGTAAAACTGAAACCTGTGGATTGCAACAAATGCCATAAGACTGCTGGTATGCAATTCGATAGGGGTATTCACGGACAAGCCCTAAAACTGAACGAACCTTATGCTCCTACATGTAAAGAATGTCATGGAGATCACGATATCTTATCCCAATGGAACTCAAATTCCAAAACCTATAAGATGAATATTCCCATTCTTTGTGGTAACTGTCACAAAGAAGGTGCTCCGGTTGCCAGAATTTATGATATTGATGAGCATAATATTGTTGAAAATTACAGCCAGGGTATTCATGGTAAAGGTTTGTATCAAAGTGGATTGTTGGTAACGGCAACTTGTAACGATTGTCACAACAGCCATTTGGTATTGCCCCATGAAAGTCCCAATTCATCGGTTAATCCAAGGCGAATTGCTAGGACTTGTATGAAATGTCATATCAAGATCGAGCAAACCCACCGAAAAGTCATTAAAAGTGAGTTATGGGAAAAGGAACCAGGCGCCGTCCCTTCCTGTACTGAATGTCACCCGCCACATAAGGTGGAGTACGAGAAAATTGAGAAGGTCATACCCAATCAATCCTGTTTAGGATGTCATAACAAGGATGCTTCTAAAGGTGAGTTTCTTATAGGCTCTGCCGGTGATACAATATCTTTTAATCTGTCACATCTGGCCAATTCCATCCATTCGAACATCCAATGTGCCAAATGTCATACGGGGGTTTCTCATAATTTGAAACGACCCTGTGAAACAGTGGACAAGGTTGACTGTTCAAACTGCCATATTGAAGTTTCCAATAAATATTTTGGTAGTGGTCATGGCCGGGCTCATATTGAAAAGTCAGACAACGCACCTTATTGTTCCACTTGTCATGGTACCCATGAAACCAAGTCGCGATTTGATGATACTTCACCTACTTACCGGGCCAATATACCCAAGCTTTGCGGTGATTGTCACCAGGAAGATGGACAGGCCAATGCCATGTCAGATTTAAAAGAGGTGGATGCTCTGTACGATTATTCCTCAAGTATTCATGGTCGTGGATTGACCAACAAGGGTTTATTGGTTAGCGCGGTGTGTACTGACTGTCATACCACACACTTTGAGTTGAAGGAGTCCGACTCATTATCTTCAGTTCATCCTAACAATGTGCCGGCTACTTGTGCCACTTGTCATGGAAGTATTTTTGATGATTATATGAAGAGTGAGCACTCCATCGCCAATGATACGGGTGATCATAAATACCCAACCTGTTCCACCTGCCATCCGGCACACTTTATCTCAGAAATTAATCAGGATAAGTTCATGAAAGAAATCACTATGCAATGTGGTAGTTGTCATGAGAAACTTTCTGAAACCTATAAGGATACCTATCATGGTAAAGCCTATATGTTAGGTGATTTGGATGCTGCGCGTTGTTCCGATTGCCATGGAGCCCATAAAATTTTACGAGTGGATAATCCCAACTCCATGGTGGGCTATAATAATATTGTGAATACCTGTGCTCAGTGTCACCCCAATGCCAACCTGGAATTCACCGGTTACCTGACCCATGCCACCCACAATGACAACCCAGTCTTGTTTTGGTCGTTCTGGGGCATGACTACCTTACTGCTCGTGGTTTTCGGTTTCTTTGGTTTCCATACCCTGGTTTGGTTGCCCCGCTCGTTGAAGCAGCGGAAGGTAAACAAACATGATATTCCCGTTGATCGTCCGGCAAAATACTATCGCAGGTTTAACAAAAGGCAAAGAACCACCCATATTATGGTGATACTGAGTTTCTTGTTGCTTGCGCTCACAGGAATGATATTGAAATTTGCTCATATGGAATGGGCTCTGTGGATTGCGACCCTATTGGGAGGTGTGAAGTCTGCTGGTTTGATCCATCGATTTGCCGCAGTAATCACCTTTGCCTATTTTGCCTTCCACCTGTCAACCCTGTTTCAGTTGAGGGCCAAGGAAAAGGTAGGATGGAAAGAATTCATATTCGGTAAGAACTCCCTGATGTTCAATAAACAGGACATTAAGGATTTGGGAGCTTCTTTGAAATGGTTCTTTGGTAAAGGTCCCCGACCTGAATATGGCAGATGGACCTATTGGGAAAAATTTGATTATATGGCCGTATTCTGGGGAGTTGCAGTCATTGGGCTATCAGGTTTGATTTTATGGTTCCCAGAATTCTTTACCCAGTTTATTCCTGGCTGGGCCATTAATGTGGCACAAATAATTCATAGTGATGAAGCCTTACTTGCTACAGGCTTTATCTTTACCATTCACTTCTTTAATACACACCTGCGTCCAGAATCCTATCCAATGGATACGGTTATCTTCACTGGTCATGTACCACTGGATGCATATATCAAAGACAGGCCACGTGAGTATAAAGAACTGGTGGAATCGGGAAAACTTGATAAGGTAGTGGTGGAGAAAAATATGTCGAAATACTATATCAGGACGGTGAAATTCTTCGGATTCCTATTTCTGGGACTTGGAATTGCCATGATTGTATTGATCATTTATTCACTGATTGCTGGTGTTTATTAGGCATTGAAGTATTAGTTTTGAGGCTGGCCCTGCCAACGTTCTAATTAAAAAACTTAAATTTGGGCATGCTTGTTGGATTGAATTAATTAATTACTAATCATAAAAGATATCATTATGTATGTAAAAACCCTGTTAATTGCTTGTTTCCTATTATTTTTGGGAGGCAACTATCTAAACGCTCAAGAGTACGAGTACATTGGAGCGGCCAAATGTAAAACATGTCATAACAAACCGGCCAAAGGTGCACAGTACAAGCAGTGGCTTGGAACCAAGCATGCCAAGGCTATGGAGTCTCTTGTAGGTGATGAGAAGAAAGATCCTGCATGTATCAAATGCCACTCCACCTATGGTGCAGTGGATGAAGATTTGATAGCTACACTGAAAATTAGTGAAGGTGTTTCCTGTGAATCATGCCATGGACCTGGAAGTGGATACAAATCAAATTCAACCATGAAAAGCCGTGAGAAATCCATGGCAAGAGGTTTAATTCTACCTACTGAGCAGTTATGCCTTGAGTGTCATAATGAGGATAGCCCTCACTACAAAGGCTTTAACTTTGAGGAGTATATGGAGAAAATTACCCATCCAAATCCAGCAGCACAATAGACTTTAAAAACTGAAAAAAATGCTTCCTTCTTCATTGAATGGAAGCATTTTTTTTGCCCTATAAAATATAAGGTGTCGAAGTGTTGCCTTTTTAATTCAATACCTGAAAACATGTCCTAATATTAGTAAGAAATCTTGTTTAGGCTTTTCTACTTAGGTGAGGATATGCTCCATGACGTTTGGAAATCATTGTGGGAGGCCATGAAGCGCTGGTCATGCGATATGAGTTTTATGTGTAGGCTTGCGTGGAAACAATGAAGCGCGAGTTTGGCAAAGCTGTTAAAAATATCGGATTGGGTTGTTTAAGACCTATAAGGCTAACATTGAACTGTGCCTGTACATGGATTGTAATGTTAAAAGTTACAGGCAAAAAAAAAGGCTGCTCAGAAGAGTAGCCCTTTTTTGTTAACTGAATCAATTTATTTTAAGGCTTCAACGGCTTCCAGTGAATTTTTCAGCAATGCTTCTGCATAACCAGGATTGTGCATACCATGACTGTGGTCTTGGTAAAGATATCTGTGGTTAAACATGGCAGCTGTTAGGGTACCATTGATTTCCAAATCTCTGTTGATGTTGTAATGTACAGCTTCTGGGAAGCCATCTACACTATCAACCACTTTTGTGTATACACCAAAGTCAGTTAAGAGATCACCAAGTCTGGTATAGTAAGAGGTAGTGTTGAGTGTTGGGTCACCATCATGGTCAATAGTAGCGAATACTTCATGATAGTACTCCAGATATTTTTCTTCTGCACCGGCTCCAGCACTGTGACACTGAGCACAAGCTTTTTCCAGGTCACTACCAGCATCAATATGCATATTGTGTCCACCTGTACCATTGGCAGTAGTATATCCCATGTGACAGCTTACACAACCATTTTCGGCACCTAAGTGGCCGTTACTGGTTGGATAAGTAGCTGATCCAGCAAATTCATAAGCTCCAAAGGCACCCATAAGGTTGGCTTGTGAGCTGTAGTGAGGACCATAATGAGTGGAAATACCAGTATACATTGCAGTCAGGTCATTCATATCAACCACAGGATTTCTGGTTCTTGACTGGTGACAATGTGAACAAAGGTTACCTTTACCCAAATCCATGTCGACGGTCTTGTCATGAGTAACAGCCCAGTTGGGTTGTTCGTCGTAATTCAGAGCAACCGCATCTTCTGCAGTATAGGTTGTGTGAATGGGGTGACAGGTATAACAGGTGATCACAATTGGATCGTCTACACCTTCCCATGTGTCAACTGTTTCTGGGTTGTTACCGTCAGAAATAACAAATCCCTGATGTGAGTGACAGCTTGAGCAATGTGAGCTACTTGAACGGGCTAAAGCGTTACCGGCAGCGTGAGAAGAACCTTCCCACTGGAATTGTTTCATACTAATGGTTTGGTTGGCATCGTGGCATTCTGTACAGGTTGTGGCGCCGTCAACACCATCAACACCATCAACACCGTCAACACCATCCTTGCCGTCTGCACCGGCTGGTCCTGCAGGACCTTCCTTGGTACAGGAAGCAGCGATGAGCATCACAGCAACAAAGAGTGACGCTACAAAATAGAATACGTTTACTTTTTTCATAATGCAATTATTTTATTTATTGGTCTATTAATGAATTTTCGATAAACAATAATACTTAATCGGGCCCTATTTTGGGATTTGATAATGATGATATATTCTTGTGGCGATTTGATTTTTTTCATATATTTGATTGACAAATATCAACGCCCCATTGATATTTGTCACCTGCTCTGGTTTAATTGATTGTTTTTATGAGCATTGACAGATTGGTTTAAAGGATATGGCAAGTTTTAAGAAGGATTCGTGTTGCAATGACTGCAACCTAAAAATGAATATGTTTTGCTTCCTTAGTGATGAGCAATTACATAAGGTAAACGAATCCAGATTTGAGGTAGAATTCAATCCTGATGAGGTCATTTTTAAGCAAGGGGGACCCCTTACTCATATTGTTTGTATCACCAAGGGTCTTGCAAAAATTAAGCTGGAAGATGACAGCAACAGAGCCTTGTTATTATCCATTGCCAAACCAACCAATATGGTGGGTGGCCCCGGTTTCCTGACCGACTACAGGCATCATTTTAGTGTGGTGGCACTGGAAAAGACAGTTGCCTGCTTTATTGAAGCCAATATGTTTAAGGAAATCATGAGCGACAACACCACCTTCTCCATGGAAATGATCAGTTATCTGAACAAACGTATCATGATGCATTATGAGCGGCTGACTAGCTTAACCCATAAACATATGCATGGACGTATTGCTGATGCTTTACTCTATTTAGCTGATGCGATTTATACATCGGATAGTTTTACCACCACCTTGTCCCGTCAGGATCTGGCCGACTATTCAGCCATGACCAAGGAAAGTGCCATTAGAATTTTAAAGGAGTTTAAGGATGAAGGTGTCATATCCTTTAGCGGAGATCAGTTTGAAATCCTAAACAAACAATCATTGGTTAATATCAGTGAGAAGGGCTAAACCACTTCAGGTTATTGTTTTAATAGTTATACTTCACCCAACAGTTCTTCAATATCATCATGGCAACTGCCACATACTGTCCCTGCTTCAGTGGCATCACAAACATCATCAACCGTCTTTAAATCATTTAAGTTGACGGCTTCTAAGATTTCTGCTTTGCTGATCTGCATGCAATTACAAATAATGCTATCGTTATCCATCGCCTGTTACCCTCTCTTATATAACTGAGCTAAACTAAAACTCTTCCGCATGTATTTGTCCCGGCTCGCGTTTTTTGTGGTCCTTAAACCCATCTTCATACAAAACCTCTTTCATCCCATCAACCATGCGCGGGTTTCCGCAGAGAAATACATGGGTATTTTCAGGGGCTGGTCTGAATCCCCAGTGTTTTTCCATATGTCCTGAGTCCCATATATCCTGAATAAATCGGGTATCACCATCCCAGCCAGAGGGTTCATTTTGTGGTTCGGTGATAGTAGGGAAGTATGAAAATTGCGGGAACATGGTAGCAAGCAGTTTAAGTTCTGACGAATAACCCAGGTCCCAACTGTTGGCTGCTCCATGAATAACCATAATCTGACCTTTACGCCTCAGGGCGTTGGTGCGTAACATACTCATATATGGAGCCACCCCGGTTCCTGTCGCTATGAGGATTACGTTTTGATCATCATCGATTTGATCAAGTGTGAACATACCCACGGCCTTTTTACCCATCCAAATGCGATCTCCAATACCCAGTGAGAAAATCCTGGGTGTCAGCTGACCCGAATGTACCAGAGTGATGTAAAACTCAATAACATCCTCATTGGAGGAGGAAGCAATAGAATATGCACGTTTGATGAGTTTGTCAGGTTTTGGTTCTGCATGTTCATCTGTAGCATCTGCATTACGGGGTGAATCAGGGGGTAAACCAAGGGCAACAAACTGACCGGATTCAAATTCAGGAAATTTCCAGCCGTCAGGTTTCACCTTAATAATTTTCATAATGGGTGATACCTGCACATTTTGTGTGATCACGCAATTTAGTTCTTTGTTTAGGTCCATGGGTTTCATTTAAAAAATGCGGCGCAAAATTACAAATATTCGGTCATATCTTAAAGTTGTAACAGCCATGTTTTAGCTTTTGATCGATTTTAACAAATTCTGTCGAGTTGTTCATTACAAATTGGAGATCAATTTCCATTATCTGGCTTATTGTTTGATATTTGTGGTCCAAACCAAAATAATGTAGTATGCCAAACCGGAATACAGTCCAATACCGATCGGCTTTTATCAGCCTAACCTTATTGTTTTTCATGTGGGGTTTTATGACGGCACTGAATGATGTGCTCATTCCCTATTTAAAAAGCGTGTTTGATCTCAATTACACCAAGGCCATGCTGGTTCAGTTTGCATTTTTTATGGCCTATTTTATGGGGTCTGTGGTGTATTTTATCATCTCCGTTACCAAAGGTGATCCCATCAACAGAATAGGTTATAAAAAGGGAATGATGATCGGTTTGATTATTTCAGCCATTGGAGCACTACTTTTTTATCCCGCTGCCCAATTTAAAATGTATGGTTTCTTCTTATCAGCATTGTTTGTGTTGGGTTTGGGTTTTACCCTTTTGCAAATTGCTGCAAATCCCTATGTGGCCATACTGGGACCTTCTGAATCGGCTTCTTCACGCCTGAACCTGGCACAGGGTTTTAATTCTTTAGGAACCACCATAGCTCCTGTATTTGGAGGCTTTCTCATCTTTACATTTTTCAAGGATGCCCAGGGGGCGGATGCCGTTAAAATACCCTATTTGGTCTTTTGTTTGGTGTTTGTGCTCATGGCTATATTTATCAAAATGACACCCTTGCCCCGCTTTACCAAAGAAGAAGAGGTTGAAGCTGGATTTGGAGCATTGAAATTCAGGCAGTTGGTGTTCGGGATGCTGGCCATTTTTATGTATGTAGGCGGTGAAGTGAGTATAGGCAGCATGATGATTAATTATCTTAACCTACCCGAAATTGGAGGCTTGGATGAAGCTGAGGCCAGCAAATACGTGTCTTTCTACTGGGGAGGACAAATGATTGGTCGTTTTTTGGGTGCAATTTCACTCAGCAATATGAAGCAGAAATCCTTAAAGTATATGCTGATGCTGGGTGTATCCCTACTTGCTTTTGTGGTGATTGGTATCGCAGATGGTTTTAATACTGCAATGATTTACGGTGTATTCCTGGTCATTAATTATCTGGCATTCGTTTTTGGAAAATCGCTGGCCAACAGAACTTTGTATATTTTCTCTTTCGTCAATGTGGCGCTATTGGTTCTGGCCTTAAGCAGTACAGGCACCATAGCCCTTTGGAGTATTATAGCCATAGGCCTCTTTAATTCTATTATGTGGTCTAATATTTTCACCCTGTCCATCGCCGGTCTGGGAAAATATACCAGTCAGGGTTCTTCACTATTGGTGATGATGATTTTAGGCGGTGCTCTATTACCTGTACTCATGGGCGTAGTTGCTGATCACTTCGGGGTTCATATGTCATTTATTGTCCCTGTTTTTAGCTACCTTTATATTGCTTTTTATGGTCTGAATGGTTACAAACCAAACAAGCTTAAAGCCACCTAATCTGAACAGTATGAACCGAAGAAAGTTTATTGAGAAAGTGGCTGCAGCAGGCGCTGTTGGGGTGATACCCAAACTTCTGCAAAGTCAACTACCCACGGTAACAGCAGAAGCAGGCACACAATCACTACCCATTATCATTTCCACCTGGAATCATGGTCTGGATGCCAATCAGGCCGCTGTGGATGTGTTACAAAAAGGGGGAGGTGTAACTGATGCGGTGGAGCAAGGTGTTCGGGTTCCGGAGGCAGATCCGAAAAACATGAGTGTCGGATTGGGAGGCTTACCCGATAGGGAAGGAAAGGTAACATTGGATGCCTGCATTATGGGTCCTGATGGGAACGCAGGATCTGTTTGTTTCCTGGAGCATATCGTACACCCGATTTCGGTAGCCCGTTTGGTGATGGATCATACCCCGCATGTGATGCTTTCTGGTGAGGGAGCCCTGCAATTTGCCCTTGAGAATGGGTTTAAGAAAGAAAACTTATTGACTCCAGCTGCTGAAAAAGCATGGAAGAACTGGCTCAATACATCAAATTACGACCCACAACCAAACTGGGAAAATCAACCCAATGAGTTTCATGATACCATAGGTCTGTTGGCCGTAGATAAGAACGGTGATATGGCTGGTGCCTGTACTACTTCTGGTATGGGATTTAAGATGAGGGGAAGGGTAGGCGATTCACCTATAATCGGCGCAGGCTTATATGTAGACAACGAGGTGGGTGGAGCAACGGCCACCGGTATGGGTGAGTTGGTGATGAAAACCCTGGGCTCCTTTTTGGTCGTGGAGCTCATGCGACAGGGGAAAAGCCCGCAAGCTGCCTGCGAAGAAGCAGTTATGCGCATTGTGAGAAAGTTACCTGAGCATAAAAAATATCAAATTGGATATATCGCATTGGATAAGAAGGGGCAAAGCGGAGCCTTTAGCCTTAAGAAAGGTTTCAACTATGCCCTATACCAGGCTGATGAAAACCTATTAATAGATAGTCAATCCTATTTTGATTCATAAGTTACTGACTCTGTTTTATAATCCATCCATATGAATAAGAACTTACTTATAGTTATCCTATCCCTGAGCTTTTTATGGCTCGCTTGCGAGAAACCCCAGCAACCTATGTCTGTTTCCATTATTCCCCAACCCAATAAGGTATTAATTAGCCCTGGTGAAATTATTGTAGAAAAACCTTTACGCATTGTTTGTGCTAAAGAAAGCCAGAACAATGCTACTTATTTGTCGGATGTGTTTGCCAAACATACTGATGTGGCAGTGCCCATAGAATTTGGAGAAGCTCAGAACAAGGGGCAATTCTTTGATATCTATTTAAGCCTGGGCTCTGCGGATGAGGCAGTTGGTGCTGAAGGCTATCAACTGGCCATTGGAGAAGATGGTATTCACATTCAGGCCCTCCATAGCCCGGGAATATTTTATGGCATTCAAAGCTTATTACAAATGCTGCCTGCAGGGTTTTTTGATATCAATACGCCCACACCCACGCTTTCATTTCCTGTCATAAGTATTCACGATAGCCCTCGTTTCACCTACAGGGGAATGCATCTGGATGTGGGGCGGCATATGTTCTCGGTGAGCTTTATAAAGAAATATATCGATATGCTGGCCATATATAAATACAATAATTTTCACTGGCATCTGACCGAAGACCAGGGATGGCGCATCGAGATCAAGAAATACCCACTACTCACGGAAGTTGGTTCTGTACGGGAGCAAACCCTGATTGGTCATGGTGGAAGGCCTCCTTTTACCTATGATGGGCAAAGCTATGGTGGATTTTATACTCAAGAGGAAATAAAAGAGATCGTGCAGTACGCCACTGAAAGGCATATAAATGTGATACCGGAAATCGAATTACCAGGACATTCATTGGCTGCTCTGGCAGCCTATCCTGAGCTGGCCTGTACTGAAGGTCCTTTTGAGGTTGCTACCCGCTGGGGTGTATTTGAGGATATTTATTGCTCCAAAGATGAGGTGTTTGTTTTTCTTGAAAATGTATTGGCAGAAGTTATAGAATTGTTTCCCTCAAAATATATCCATATTGGAGGCGATGAGGCACCCAAAAAGCGATGGGAGCATTGTCCGGATTGCCAGAAGCGAATTAAAGAAGAAGGCTTAAAGGACGAGCATGAGTTGCAAAGCTATTTCATTCAAAGAATCGAAAAATACCTGAACAGCAAAGGCCGCCAAATTATAGGTTGGGATGAAATCCTGGAAGGTGGCCTGGCACCCAATGCCACGGTAATGTCCTGGAGAGGGGAAGAAGGAGGAATTGCTGCTGCAAAGCAAGGTCATGATGCCATCATGACACCCGGTAGCCACTGCTACTTTGACCATTACCAGGCAAACCCTGAAACAGAACCACTGGCCATAGGTGGCTATACCTCCTTGAAAAAGGTCTATAATTACAGACCGATACCCAGAGAACTCAATCCTGAAGAAGCCAAACATATATTGGGTGCTCAGGGTAATGTATGGACCGAGTATATGAAAACATCCGACCATGTGCAATATATGGTGTTGCCCAGAATGGCAGCTCTTGCTGAGGTGAATTGGACCCATAGAGAAAATAAGAACTGGAAACATTTTCAGAATAAGATTCAGCAGCACTTTTTACGCTATAATGCTCTGGGTTATAATTATTCCAAAGGATCTTATAAAGTAGCTATCAAAACTGAGCCCACAGAGAATGGGACTTATTGGATTTCCATGGAAACAGAAATTCCCAATGCTTCCATAGCATATACCCTGGATGGTGAGCATCCAGGATTGGCCACCAGTATTTATGACGGAAAGTTCGAAGTCAACCAATCCGTAGCAATCAAAGCCATTGTACTAGAAAACGGAGTGACTATGGGTCTGTTGAGTGGACAGTCCATAACCTTTCATAAGGCCAAGGGTATGGTGCCTGCAGTTAAGCCCATGCCGAGCAAAAGCTTTGCTGGTGGAGATGTTAGTGTATTTACTGATGGATTGCTTGGAAGTGATAACTTTCGTGATGGAAACTGGCTTGGTTTTAGCGGGGAGGATGTGGAGATTAACATTGAATTTGAAGTGCCTGTCCAGGCCAAACATGCCCAATTGAGGTTTTTTCAAAGCCACCCCCAATGGGTTTTTCTTCCGTTGAAATGGCATATGGAAGTAGTAGGAGAATCGGATACCACACAACTGGAAGGAGCACTTGCTGATTTACCTGAAATACAAATAAATGAATCCTCCATATTAGAGAAGATAATTGATCTGCCTGAAGCCAGTATAAAGTCCTTGAAAATTACCATCACAAGCCCTAAAAAATGCCCGGATTGGCACAGGGGTGCTGGTCAGGATGCCTGGATTTTCATTGATGAAATC
>JAERTD010000067.1 GCA_016845175.1 Bacteroidota bacterium
ACACTACACATTCTACATTCAGTCAAAGGTTATATGTTGATGATGATCTAAATGGTGATGGAAAGAATGATTTAATAATGCCGGATACTGACAGGGTTCTGTTCTTTCATAAAGATGAGAAAAGCCATTTGATCCATACAATTATTAATGGTTTAGGAAACCAAGACAGCTTTTTCTACAGCTATTTAACTGACACAATGTATTATGAAAAGGGAGGTTCTTCTGTTTATCCCCTTATAGACTTTCAGAAACCATTACCGATAGTAGTTAAATTATCCTCTGATAATGGGATTGGTGGTTTTTTTGAATCTTTATTTTCTTATAAAAATGCGCTTCTGCATAGGCATGGCAAAGGTTTCTTGGGCTTTATGAGGCATGAATCAACTGATTTAAGAAACAACTCCCATGCGGTTTTTGATTACAACCTTATTAATGAATCCAATAAATACTATTACCTATACCCTGATAGAATTGTTGTACACCCGTTGCATTCTAGTGGTGGAGTTAATTATTCTGATCAATCCAAAGAAATTAATAGAAATGTAACATTGAAGAAAGGCTATCCGGACAACGACTATATCTATTATCCAGTGGAAACAATTGTTCAGGAAAAGTATTGGGACAATGAAGTGGATAACAAGTTCATTAAGAAAGTGGTAAAAGAACAATCAATTGAGCACATGGATCAATATGGGAATTCTCTAAGAAAAAGTATTTCCCTTTATGCTGAAGATTTGGCAACAAGTTATGCCCAAACAATTACTGAACGTTCTTTTACTAAGTACTTGGATATAGACCAATGGCTTATTGGTAGGCCAGATCAGATCAAGGCCACAGCTTCTATGTATTCGGATGAAGAAGATGATATTCTAACAACACAATTTACATATTATAATGCTGGAGAATCATCTTTTCCATTGCTTAAAAGTTCCTCAATAACACCAAATCATAATGCTAAACATAAGCAAGAGAAATTATTTCAATATGATTTATATGGCAACCTGACAAAAGAAACGATTCAAACACAGGATCTAAGCATACCAGAAAATCCACCCTTGACAACCAGAGAAGTCAGATATGAATATGCGCTGGAAAATGGTTATTCAGGACGTTTCTTAACAGCAAAAGAACAAGATGATGGTGGTGTTACTTACAGGAATTCCTTTGAGTATTTCAATGCATCCGGAAAAGTATCAGCCAGTATTGATGCAACTGGTTTAAAAACAGGATTTGAATATGATGGTTTAGGGCGTTTAACAACCACAAGATACCCCAACGGGACTTCCAAAATCACCCGATGCCATTGGAAAGACTCGGGCATCTTACCGCTTATCAGCCCTGAGGATTGTGTATTTGCCATAAACACAGTTTATCAGGATCAAAGTAGTAGCATTCATTTTAAAGATAGACTAGGAAGAGACATCAGAATTTCCAATACTGGTTTAGAAACAGAATGGATTGGTCGAGATATTGTATATGATTCTCGAGGTTTCATAGCAAAAGAATCTGAACCATTTCTTGAATCACCTCCAAGTCTCGATGACCCGAAACAATGGACTTCCTATATTAGAAGCAACAGAAACAATAAAATAGGTAGTATCATAAGCCCAACCAATACCATAAATTTGAAATATTCGGGTCTTGAGACCACAGTTACAAATACCGGGACAGGAATAAGTAAATCAAAACGGAAGGATGTGTTGGGGAACACAGTATTTATCGAAGATCCTTCAGGAACCATTCGGTTTTTATATGGAAGCAACGGTAGGTTAAAAGAAACAAACGCGCTGGGATCGATAACAGAAATGACCTATGATGATGCAGGAAGACAAACCTCATTAATTGAACCAAATCTGGGACAATCTTTAACCCAATACAACAATTTTGGTGAGTTGATATCTAAAACAGACCACAGACTAAATACCTATCGTATGTCTTATGATAAGTTGGGAAGGCTTACCAGCAGATACCTTGTGAATGCTGATGAAGAAATAAAATATAGTTACCAATGCAGCAAAGAAGAATATGGTTTTGGACAGCTCATAGGCATTGAAGGTCAAAATGGTATAATGTATCAGTACACCTATGATTCATTGAACCGAATACAACAGAGAACAGAGTTTCTGGGAAGTTATAGTTATTCTTCAGCTTATAATTATAATAACCAGGGATTAATAAATAGCCAAACATTTCCTTCAGGCTTTACCCTCAAATACGAATACACCCTTACAGGTAAGCTAAAAAGACTTGTTGATATTTCTCGAGATCAAAAAGTACTTTGGGAGATAGAGGATATTAACCGAAGAGGCCAGATTACCCAGGTAAATCTAGGGAATTCCCTAAATACAAAATATGAATATGATGATGTTAGTGGGTTCCTGGAGTCTATTCATACAGATTCTGTTCAGCATTTGGAGTACGCATTTGATCCAATTACCCGAAATCTGCTTTGGCGAAAGGATTGTCGGCTTAACCTTCGAGAAGATTTCACCTATGATCCATTATTGAAAAACAGACTATTTAGTTGTTCGGTTGAAGGAGGTGACACCCATTGGTTGGGTTACAGCAACAGTGGAAATATTGTTTTGAAGACAGATGTTACCCAACGGCAGACCCCAATGGGAATGTATGAGTATTTGCCCAGTAAACCTCAGGCAGTGTCAAAGATAGCCTCTCCTACAAATGCATATTCCAGAATAGCCACAGCTCAACAAATAGAATATAGTCCCTTCAATAAGGTTGAATCAATTCAACAGCACAATATTGAAAAATACAGTGGGCATGAATATGAATATCTGATCACTTACGGACCAGATGAAAAACGTAAATCAACCACCCTTTTTCGAGATGGTCACCCAAGGCAGGTGAAGCATTATGTGCTTGATAACTATGAGGTTAAGGTGGATAAATTTGGAAATGAGCGCAAATTGCATTATCTTAGTGCGAGTAATGGCTTATTTGCCATTTACGTACAAAACAAGGAAGCAGATACCATGTATTATATTCACAAAGACCATTTGGGTTCTTATTATTGTATTACTAATAATGAGGGAGAGATTGTGATGGGTAATAATGGCAGACAACAGGTGTATAGTTTTGACCCTTGGGGGCGCAGGCGCAATGCGACAAACTGGACTTATGAAGATGTGCCAACATCATTCCTCTTTGACAGGGGCTATACAGGCCATGAGCATTTAGACGAATTTGATATGATCAACATGAACGGTCGCTGTTATGATCCTTGGCTGGGACGTTTTTTATCACCTGACCCGATTGTCCAGGATCCAGAAAACACCCAGAATTATAACCGATATAGTTATACGCTTAATAATCCGTTGAAGTATGTTGATCCCAGTGGTTTCAATTATGAAAAATCTTGGAATTCAGAAGGTGAATATGTCTCTCCCTACAATACGAATTCAAGCACATTATCTCCATATACATATCGAATGGGTAATCCCTTTTTAGCATCCAATGGACCCATCCATTATAATTATGGGACTGGCAGATATGAAGATAGTGAAGGACAGTTTGTAGCACATACTCGGGCTATGGGTTGGGCGAGTAAATACAGCATAAGACTTAAGAAATCAAATAAATCTACATGCTATCCAGATAATCGGAATAATAATCTTGAACGATTTGAGAATAATTCAGATTATATGACCATGATTAAGTCCAACATGGATTTTATTGATTTAATTAAAGGCTTAGGTAAAAATAATCGTTTGCTTAATAGTTCGATGTTCGATATAGGAAATTTGGCATCTTTTCTTATTAATGGAATTCCACAAGAAGATATACCACCGGATCTTGAAAAACAAGGTTTTGTTTTTGCAGAACATGAAAATGTGGCAGGACTTATGGGTAGCTTACAATCAGAGAAAGGTTTAACTTTAGGGTTTAGTGTTGCGGCTTTTGCTGCCTACGGGAGGATTATGAGTGTAACAGTAGGCTCGTTCTATTTGACGACAGGTATAGCTATATTATCATACTTGAGATATAGGTATTATAATAGAATGTATGTTCATTATTCTCATCATGGAGATCAGTCGGGCATATATTATAGAAATCGTTTCGTTTTTTCTGGTGATTATGTCTCTTTTTATAGAGATATAATATATAAAAATGGTAAAGGAAAATGGACTATACAGCCTTAATATGAAAAAAATAGCATTTGATGTATTATACTTCTCTTTAGCAGTACTTACTTTAGTAATTATAATAATAGCCAAGTTTCAAAACCTTCAGATTACTTTTGCTATTGTGGTATTGCTTCTTGGACAAATGGGAAATTTACTAGCCAAATACACGAAAAACAAAAAACAATTTTTAGTTGTGTTACAAGAAATCTCTTTTTTAATAGTCATTGTATATTATGGATATCTTCTGATATCCAATTAAATATAGAAAAAGGAGGTTGTATTAAAGAAACAAAATGAAATTACATTTTATTCTAACACAATATTTAAATTATGAAAAGCAGTTCAAGCAGACTATTAATAATTCAAGCAGTTTAACTACTATGTACAGGGCAAATTGTGAATGTGGAAAATCATTATGAAAGGGGGACATTGGTAGACGGCTATAAAAAGTTGAATTTGGGAATATTATGATAACGATAGGCTTTCACTGAAAATTGATTATACCACCAAATGTGCATTAAAAACCACAAGAGGTTGGGAGTATGCTAAACTTGATATATATACTCGATACATAGGGAGCAATTCCGAATTTATTATGATCCTGGGGAATAATCTTAGATATCCATCAAAAGCGATAAATCATTCGGTTTCCGGCACAGTCTTTTTTTTTAAGTTTTGAAAAAGATATTCAAGGAAGAACAAAGAATCTTAAGGTATTGAAAAACATAGGTTATGGATGTGGAGAAAAAGTTTTACGTGTGTTTGGTTTAATTCCAAATCACTGGTTAACAGCAAAAAAAGGCGATACATATTATGAGTCTAGATATATTTTACCAATTAGGTTTCAAATAGTTACCAAAAGTATATCACCAGGAAGACCTAAGAAAAGAGAAGAAACGAGAATAGAAAAAGAAAGGGAGAGAATGGATAGATTCTCACCTACTAATTATTTAGATGAAGTTGTAGTGTCATGTGTTAGGTCAAGACAAGCTTCCCGCATTAGTGTCTGTTAATCAGGCTTATAGACCGCTCGTTCCTTCTGGGTGTGGTTGCAAACTTCGCTTAGCGATGGATGTTAGGGAATAGTGGCCCGATAAGGTATTCAATGAATATCCAAAGATGAAACAAGCTGTAGAACAAAAACTTTAGTATTATGAAAAGCAACACTATTATTAAACTAGCATTTCTCATTGTAGTATTTTCATCTGTCGAAACATATTCACAAAGTCGTTTTGGCATGCAATTCGGATTGGCAAATCCTTTATCAGATTTTGCCTCAGAGGATATCTATGATGACCGGGCAGGATTGGCAGCCCATGGGTTTAACCTGGGATTAAAGTACCATTACCAGTTTTCAAAGAATGGTATTGGTCTGTTTTCCGGTCTTGATTTTAACTACAATAGCCTGGCGAAAGACTGCAAAAATGATATAAAGGAAGTGTTTAAATCTTATGGTATTTATCAAGCAAACTACACCTTTTACAAACGTATCCTATTATGATGCTAAAACAGGACACAAACTAGGAGTTGTTAATTATAATAAAATGAGGAACCGATGATTATATCGCAAAAACTAAAGAATTCTATCTTGGTAATTGATTGGATTATTTCGATTCTATTTCTTGTTTTATTTTTAATAAATCCATTTGAAGGAAACAATCAATTTGGGCTACTTGATAGTTTAATTCTTTTAATAACATTCGTAGGGATCACCTTAATTAAAAGAATTAAGATATATCTTGATATCGTATTCGTTTCATATATTCTATACCTAATTTTTCGGTATTTTGAAATAGTCTGAAATAATATCTCCTAATGAGTAAGGTGTTTATAAAAATTGCAAGAATCATAGGTGTAAGTTCAATAATAATTTATTGGTGAGTAATAAGATTTTTGAGAAATGATGTATGAAAATAAAGGCGTTTGATACTTTGTATTTTTCATAAGCAGTATTAACATTCATGTGCATTGTTATAGCAAAACACTTCAGCCATCAGAGATTAAAATATTATGGTTTTGAATAGAATAAATCCTCTGCTTTTATTGATATTATTTGTTGGCTTTGTTTATTGCGGCACGGAAAGAAATGTAAAGCAACAAAAAACTTTTAAGCCAGGTACTAGATGGACTTTTATAAATAGTGCAAATAGTATAAATGAAGTTTATGCCGAGATGTTTTTTAAGGATGATTCAAACTTAGTAGTGTTTTCAGAATCAGATGGTCAGCTTGGTCCGTTTGAGTATGAAGAAACAAGCGAGGCGTTGATATTTAACAATTTTAGATTTACTAAGAAGCTTAGACAAGAAGGCTATACTTCTTTAATAAATTATAATGATGAATTTCTCCTTTTTAAAATACCTTTTATTGAAGAAGGTTTGGATACCAATCAAATGGATCCATTTTATGTAAGAAGATGCTTTTTCTTGGTCAATTTGAATTTGATTACAACAGATGAGGCAGCAAAGTATTTATGGAGTATTGCTACTGTTTCTGAAGACTTATTTCCTGACGATGAAATTATACAATAGGGTTAATGTCTGTTTTTGATAAATGTATAATTATGGTGATTCAGCGATTGTGAATCATGACCTTCTTGAATCTCTACACAACGATCTTTGGGATGAAAACCCCTATTAGGTGTAGTTTGCAACTACACCTTAATATCTAAATATCACATTTTATTTTTATGGGAACCGCCTATCAAATACACGATCAGGATGCCACTTACTTTATGACTTTTCAGGTGGTTGGTTGGGCGGATGTTTTTAGTCGCCAGGTATACCGTGATATCATTATTGATAGTTTTAAATTTTGCAGACAACATAAGCATATGGGTCTGCATGCCTATGTGATCATGACTAATCATATGCATGTGATTATGAGTAGTAACAATGGTGAACTTTCAGGTTTGGTGAGGGACTTCAAGAAATTCACCTCCAAACGAATACTCTCACTCATAAGTAAAAACCCTCGCGAAAGCAGACAAGATTGGATGGAATTAATCTTTAAATACCACGCCAAATACAATAAAAGATGTGAGAACAAGCAGTTTTGGACCCATCACAATCATGCGGTGGAATTAAGTTCAAACAGGATGTTTGATAGAATACTTAATTATATCCATAACAACCCTGTAAAAGCGGGTTGGGTGAATGAACCAGAAGATTACATATACAGCAGTGCATCAAACTATGCAGCAATGGATTCTGTACTAGAAATTGATATGATTTGAAAGTGTAGTTGCAAACGACACAAAGGCAGAAAAAATAATTGGGTGTAGTTTTAAACTACACCCAATTATTATTATACAATGCAATAGTAACTACACACACATATAAATATATTTTATTGAATGGTACTACTGAGAGCGAATAATCTCACCAGTCTCGATTTCATTACTGCTGTGGAGGGCGCGGTCGTAAATATACACACCGAACTTAATGGTGTCGAAATCTGACAAAGGATTGTAAATAAACAAGGTGTCCTGGATCTCACCTTTGATATTCATATTGCCGCTTTCAGGACTTAGGTTAGGAATGCGACCATTGAAGGTGATGGTATCATAATACAAGGAATCCGGATTCCACGACAACAAAGGAACCTCCACAAATTCACCATACTGCTTTTCGTAGTATTTGATGATGAGGTT
The DNA here is from genome assembly GCA_016845175.1 of Bacteroidota bacterium. GTDB lineage: Bacteria > Bacteroidota > Bacteroidia > Bacteroidales > F082 > JAERTD01. The sequence continues at coordinate 7,796 of JAERTD010000067.1, forward strand.
GTAGTAATACGATCCTTGCCGGTGGTAAGGAGGAAGGGTATCCCAGGGTTCCAATCCCAAATCGCCATCACCATCGGTATAGTCGAATTTGAGCACACCTCTTTCAGTGATTCCAGTCTCAGGATTGAACTCCACCAAAAACTCTTTAAAGCTAATGGCAGGCTCAATGGGGAAGGTCTCAAACTTACGACAGGCCTGGTTGCTAACCAAGCTCACCAATAAAAGAATTAAAACTACTTTTGTTATGTATGACGAACCCATGATTCTGTATGGTAAAAGTATACATTTAGTGCATTCACAACCAATATTTATGCCGGATTTGAAGTCCATCGAAGAACAATTGTTTCGCATCAGCAAACCCGAAGAGTTTAACGCCCTAAGCCTCGAAATATTTCATTTCCAGTATGCAAATAATGATATCTACAGACAATTTGTGGATTTTCTCAAGGTTAATCCATTCAACGTTCAGGAGTATACACAAATTCCCTTTCTTCCCATTGAGTTCTTTAAAGCGCATCAGGTAACGACCACCCGCTTCAAGCCGGAGGCTGTTTTCACCAGCAGCGGCACCACCGGCCAGCAAACCAGCACACATGAGGTCAAATCCCTGGCTTTATATGAAAAAAGCTTCAAAAAAACCTTCCAGCACTTCTTTGGCAAGACCAGAGAAATGGTAATACTGGCCCTGCTGCCCTCATACCTGGAAAGGGAAGGGAGTTCATTGGTTTATATGGCAGATAAGCTGATTCAGGATAGTGCATATGAAGAAAGCGGGTTCTATCTGGATAATCTGCAGGAACTGGCCGATCAGCTTCAGGCACTTCAAAAGAAACAAATTCCCACAGTCCTCATCGGTGTAACTTATGCCTTATTGGATCTTGCGGAGCAATTCCCCATAGCTTTTCCGGAACTCATACTCATGGAAACCGGAGGCATGAAAGGCAGGCGCAAGGAAATGGTGAGGTCCGATCTGCACGCGCAGTTATCCCAGGCCTTTCAGGTGAAGCATATCTGTTCCGAATATGGCATGACGGAACTGCTGTCACAGGCTTATGCCCCAAAAAAGGGTGTTTTTCTCACACCTCCCTGGATGAAAGTTATGGTGAGGGATACCAACGATCCCTTATCCTATCTGGAACAAGGCAGAACCGGCGGTTTGAATATCATCGACCTGGCCAACCTCTATTCGTGCTCATTTATCGCCACCAAAGACCTTGGCAAAGCTTATGCCCATGGCGGCTTTGAAGTCCTGGGTCGTTTCGACAACAGCGACATCAGGGGCTGCAACCTATTGGTTGATTAAGCCCTGATCTTAGCATTATATTATTCTACAATCAGTTTCTTGGTGATCATCTGTTCCTTGGATTTGATAATCACATAGTAGATGCCATTGGGGTAATAGCTAAAGTCCAGCTGGTTACTATAGTGGCCATTGTTGGTGGTGAACTGACCACTAAACAACTCCTGTCCCTGAAGGTTTAGTACCATCAATTTAAAATCCTGTGCTACCTCACTCTGGACACTAATATTGAAAACACCGGAAGATGGATTAGGATAGACATCCAGACCTATGGCCTGATCAGACAGTTCATCAAATCCGGTACAGGGGTCTATGATTAAGGTCATTTCATCGGTGTCTTCACCAAAACAAGGCGCCATGGCACTGGCGAACAGGCTGAGTTCCACGGAACCGCTGGCAATGTCTTGCGTACCGGGCGTGTAAATGGCTTCGGCCAGACTACTGTCGTTGAAGAATCCATCACCTGATGTTGTCCACATCAGGGAGTCTGCAAAGGCAATACTGGGCTGGGTCATGAACGACTGATCCTTACAAATAAGGGTATCATTCCCGGCATCAATGGAAAGGTTGGAAACAATATCCACATGAATGGTATCCGCATCTTCCATGCCTTGTACATAGCCATAGGCATTTAGCACCAGTTTAAAATAACCACTATCAATATCCGCCTGACCCCTCACATAAATGGGATCCAGGGTGGTGGGATCATGCAATACACCATCCCCAAGGGCTTCCCAAAGCAGGGAAGGTGCATTTTCAACGGCTCCCTGGGCGAAAAATGGGTAATCGATACACACAACGGTGTCGTTACCAGCATTGGCGATGGGATCAAGGAGTTCAGTATTCAGATTGAAGGATACAATCCGGGTGGCCCATCCCGATAGAATATACTCAGTAGTAAACCAAAAGGTGGTGTCATCGACAGGATCCACTGACATATAGCTGTAGTCACCCCAGCGTGCGCTGCTGCCCTGTGCACCTGAGCCTCCGATAACAGTAATTTCTTCCACATCCATCTCTCCCAAAGGGGTGGCGGCCGAGCGACCGGTATAACGGATGGACGGATACATAGAATCGCTAGTGACAGAATAACCCATGGCTATATCCCCATTGGCGTTCATAGCCAGCGAAGCCATCCACCTGCTGATACTGTCTTCAGGGGCATAGGTGCCCTCCTGATGGATATACCATTGGGTTTGCCCATCATCTTTGCGCATTTCATACCAGCGGATTCCGGCTCGATCTCCAAGCTTCACGGTGTGGTTGATGGTCATGGATTCGTGCGTACCAAAATTTCTGTATTTCAAAGGATACATGGAATATTTGGATAGGGGGTCCAGTTTCTGTGAACTGTAGAGTTGGGGTAGTTGATCCCTTACGTTGGGATTAAAAAAGTCGAAGGCCGTTACCGTTAAGTCATCCCATAAAGTAAAGCTTGAATTGCCGGGATTGGTCCAGTCTGCTTCAAATTTATAGACTTCCAGGGTTTGAGGCGTTCCATATTTGTTGAGGTTTACCACCCAGTTAGGAGATCCTGCCGGAGGCAAGGTGCTTCCGTCAAAATCTGTGGTATTGGTTCCATAAAGGTCTGGAAAGGGACCAAATTCAATGGCCCTGGCATTGGGACTGCCGATCAGCATGGAGTCCTTTTCAAAAGCTACAATGGTGGAACCGGCATAGCCGCTGCTGAACATATTATAGGTGGCATAATAGCCATCGGGCCACACACTGAATTTGGGGTAATCATTAAATATATTATACTGGAAAGCATAGCGGTAATAGGATCCCAAAGGATCACCGGTTTCAGAAATCGCAATCAACTCCCAATAGGTTCCGTCACCAGTATTCACTGCAAACTGGGTGGCGATCCAGCGGTCCTCCAATTCATCATAAACCACAATGGGGTCACCGTCGTTGGTGCCTGTCCATGAACCCACAAAGCCATCCCACAGGGTGCTGTTGTCCACAGGGCCATACAATAAATTGCCTTGCTTGTCCCATATGGCGAAGCTTACATTTACCATCTGGAAATAGTGGTTGGGACCCACATCACCATCGGTATCAGGAGGTGTTAAGGGCGTAATACGACCCACGCCTGCAAAATTGTTTACAGGTCCCCTCACATTTCTGGTGCCCATTACGCTTTGTTGGGCCAGGTCTTTCTCAGGACTAACAAACTGCTCATATAGCTCCTGCTCATCCCTTTCATCGTCAATAACAATTTCATTTTTCCAGGAACGAAGCCTTTCACCGGGCATGACGATCTTCATGTCTTTCAAGGGAGGGGTTTTATCAGCATAGGTAGCTGTTCTGATGGTTGGACTGACATCAGCATAGTTTTGTCCAACAAATAGCATGGGAAGTAATAGCCCGATCATCAGGCATAAGGTAGATTTTTGAATCATGGTTTGTGTTTTATACGTATGTAAACAAGGGGAATCACCCTGACAATTAAGCACAAAAATATAATAATATGCATGGTAGGGCTAGCAGAAACCAACTATTGGAAATCTAGAATAAGCTTTCCTGTTGTCCGCCACTCACTTCTTTAATGATTTCAGGACCATTGTTTATGGGCTTATTTACCGCTTTTGAAATAGGGTAAGCTTCCATCAACTGGCTGTCGTAGGGCACAAGCATTTCTTTTAAAACTGTGGGATTGCCTTCCTCCAGCCAATCCTTCTCTCTTTCTTTGGGTAAGATCACAGGCATACGGTCGTGTATGCTTTTCATCATGGTATTGGGGCTGGTGGTTATAATGGAAAAGGTGTGGGTTGTCCGCTCCTCAGCATCTTTCCAGCTTTCCCAAATTCCGGCAAAAGCAAAGAGTTCCTCGTGCTTCAAGAATATTCGATAGGGGATTTTATCAGGTTTCTTCCATTCATAAAACCCATTGGCGGGAATCAAACACCGTCTTTTGGCAAATGCATTTTTAAAGGAAGGTTTTTCGGAAATACTCTCCGCCCGTGTATTGATGAGTTTAAATCCGATGCTAGGGTCTTTGGCCCAGAAGGGTATTAACCCCCATTTAAAATAATTCAGCTTTTGAGGTTCCTGATTAATAATTACGGGCAGCTTTTGTGAGGGTGCAGCATTAAAATTGGGTCCATACATATCATCAAAAAGCTCCACGTTGAAACGTTCTGATATATGTTTACCCTTCACAGATATTTGAAAGCGGCCACACATACTTATGTTTTGTTTAGGTTTTGATTCCATCGATTTATGGCCATGGCAATCACCTCCTGATGATCAAAGGCCAGATGAGGCAGTTTAGCGATTGAAAACCATTGGGCCTCGCTGGCATCATCACCGGCTACGGCATATTGGTTTTCGTTCAGCCAACCCCAATACACCACAGAAACCGTTCGCCCTCTGGGATCCCGGTCCAGGGCTCCAAAGGTGTGTAGTTGCTCTAGCTTGAGTTGCTGGATAGCTGTTTCTTCCTTCAATTCCCTGTGCACAGCCTCGTCCAATGTCTCATCCATATCCACAAAACCACCGGGTAGTGCCCAGGCCCCTTCAAAGGGTGGTTGGCCGCGTCGGATTAGGAGCAACTCTCTTGAGTCATTACGTTCTCTGAACACCACCGCATCTACGGTAAGTGCCGGTCTTGGATATGTATAGGTATGGGACATAAACTGACCCGAAAGTAAAAAAAAATCCCGTCCTAAGGAGAGCTTGGACGGGATCAGTCATCATTATGAAACAAATACTAACAAGAGCCTTCGCTAATTGCGCTTCCAACTATTTATTTGCAATAAGCGTAATGGTTGCTATTCTTGTTATGTCGTACCCTTGATGTGTTAAAAGGAATGTCATCTACATAAGACTCATCGTCAAAATCATAGTTTTGGGCCATGGCCTCTTTGTATAAACAATCAATGGTAACACATTCGGTATCAAATGGGATATCATCAATATAGTCTTCTTCTTCGAAGGAGTAAATCATTGCAATGGCTTTCTCATACAAACAATCAACGGTGATACATTCAGTGTCGAACGGAATGTCGTTGATATAAGCTTCGTCGGCAAAATCAAATTCTGCAGAGTCGTTTTCAAGCATGAGGTCATTATATATAGTTTCAGTGCTAAATGGAATATCATCCACATAAGCTTCTTCTGAAAAATCATATGTCATATTTGACGCATGTACATTTACCATGAGTAAGAGGGAGAGGACTGTGGTCAGTAGAATGTTGTAGGTTAAAGTTTTCATCGCTCTGGTATTTTA
>JAERTD010000068.1 GCA_016845175.1 Bacteroidota bacterium
ATTGAAATCTACCAACTCATCAACACAACAGGTGTCGACAGGGGTGTAGGTAAAAACTCCGGTGGGGATGGAATCTACTGTTAAAATCATTGTGGATGTGTCGTTGCCGCATGGGGGAACGCCGTAGGCGATGAGGGAGAGAGGTACATCACCCACTTCACTAATGTCATTTGTGTAAATAGGATGTAATAATCTTGGATCGTTAAATGAACCAATACCACCAATCCATAAAATTGAATCACAAAACGAGGTGTCAGCAAGTATTGTGGCAAAAGCAAAGTCGTAAGGGTCGCCCTGGCAAATTGTGTCATTACTACCTGCTAGAGCACTGGCAGCATAAGACACATTGGTTTGAAGTGTAAGTGAATTTAGACAAACGGTATCAGGTGCTGATCCTGTTGTATCCACAAAATATTTAGTGAAAAATATTTCGTTTAACCCCTGATCTGCAAGTGATGGATAGAATAAACTATCGATCATTCCGGGACCTGAAAAAACACCATCATGGGGATATCCAAAAAGAGTATCTGCAGGTAGATCACCACAGTATAGCGGTTCTAACCCGCTAAAGAGTACAGTATTATCCAAGATTTGGAATCTTAATGTATCTTCGGCAGTACTACAAGAGGATTCATAATCCATCGCAATAATAACAGTTTCTGTTGGTTCAATAGTATTATCCTGAAAAGCCTGAATTACAATAGAGTCTATGGTTTCACCCATTGGTATAACTAAAGAATCGGGAATTAAAGAGTGATCAACTCCATTTGTGGCTGTTCCAAGCAATGTAAAATCAACAACATAATCATGATCAACGGCTTCGAAAAGTTCGAAATAAATAGTTGCATCATTACAACCCTCAATAAAGGAAGCATAGCTAGTTGCAGATGCAGTGAACTCGGTATTTATACTTATACCTGTTGCCGAAAAGCTATTTGCTTCAAGAAATACACCTGAATCATAAGCACCATCACCAGCATCGCCAATGGCAAGTTTAATATGATATGTTTGACAAGGGACAACAACCAAAGTAGCAGTCAACACGACTGTAAAACCATTATATTCAATGGTGGTGCCACCTAACCCTCCTGCACAATTATCAATATATAAATCTGAATAGGCCAAGGAAATACAGTTTCCAAGAGTACCAGAACTTCCAACTGTACCATTGTTTATTGAATTAATTGCAACGGGTAACGGTGGTAATGACTCTGGTATTATAGCAATATTTTCAGCACTATTGGTAAAAGGCCCGTTTATTCCTGGTCCAGAAACAAAAAACCCAAATACATCATTATAACTACTACACACAAAGGTATTATATTCCTCGGAGCCAAACACATAACTAAATGTTAAAGTATCACTTTGAGGTATAAAATCAAACTCCAAAACAGAGGCATCTCGAATATTATTTCCACTAATGGTCACTAGATCTGGATCGGTAGATGCGGCGTTTTGATTTGAAGACACTATCCCTTCGCAATCATCTGGAATATCAAAAATATTACCGGAGGAGAGTATTAAACCTTCATCTATACCAATATTGGTATCATCGCCTCCAGTGTACGATCCACGCTGAGGCAATTCTCCTTGAAAAGTAACATTTGACACCGAAACACCTGTCCCCACCAGCACCTGCGTTACTAGCTGCTCAGGTGTTAAAGAGTTTTCAATAACCATTTGTGCCCTACTAATATTGATTAATGAAAACAGTAAAAAAGTTGCAGAAAATATTGATAGAATTCGTAGAGTTTTGGAAGATATCATTTATCGAAAATTATTACAATTTATAATTGACTGATTCACAAAGTTATAAAAACATTGGTAATTTAATTACCAATGTATATATTAGGACACCAAAATAATCAAAAAGTTGTATTGAAGGTGATTGTATTTATATTTAGAATGGGTCTAATGGATAGACTAAATACAAATCTTCAATTAAACGAGATCAATTTTTTCCTATCTTATTAATGTTACTGTTCCACTGGTGCCACTGTTGCCATCCCCATTGTCGGTTCCCTGCCAGTGTTCGCCATCTTCAAATACTGCACTTATTCTCCAAATATACGAGCCGGTGGGCATTGCCTTGTTTTCATACATACCATCCCAACCTTCAGCTGGTGCTCCATCTTCCAATTTCGTGGATTCAAACACAAGGTTACCCCAGGCTGAGTAAATCTCCAATCGATAACTCTTCAAATTGATGCCCAATGGCTTGAAGGTGCGTAATTGTTGATTGGCATCCGAAGGTACAAATGCATTGGGAACAAATAGGTTCGTGAACAACACATCATAGATCTGATATACAGTATCAGGACAGTCGTATTCATTGAAACTTACCAACATTATATTGTAACTGCCATCCAATTCATACTGATGTATCGGACTTTCTTCATTGCTGCTTACTCCATAGTCATAGTCAAAGTCCCAGTAATAGTCAATCGCATTTTCTGACATGTTATGTAGGTAGATCTGACCCTGCCTGTTGGTGTCTATTACTGTAAATATTGATGTGGGGATGGACCATATTTCTATCTCATGACTTATGGTATCAATACATCCATGATCATCTATAATCTTTAACCTTGGATAATATGTTCCTATGGTGTCATAGATATATACGACTTCATCTGGTGTGGTCATCGTATCCACATCAATTACTGTTGTTGTATCGCCATAGTTCCAAATCCAGTTTACAATATCTGAACTATCGGATGTGGATTCATCATTGAAGTAAGTGTAATAACTCATGCACTGCTCCTCGAAGGTAAAGCCTGCAGTAGGTAGTTTGTAGATAGTGATGGTATCCGTTATACTATCCCTACATCCAAAGTCATTTTCTACCATCAGATGTGGTATATAGTTTTCATAGGCAGGATACAAATAGGCTGTGTCCTGTGCGGTGGATATATCAGATCCCGTGTTTGGATCACCAAAGTCCCAACGCCATATCGTTATTGGCTCTCCATTGGTAGAACTTATGTCATAAAACATGGTGGTGTCGTTTAAACAGGTATTCGATACGTCCATTGCTGCAACCGGAGTTGGATTGACTGTGAGTGTTTTTATCACAGTGTCCTCTAATGTGGTGCTACCTACAGTAGCTACTACTATCAATTGCACATCATAGTCGCCATGGGTGGCATAAGTATGACAGATTGGATTTTGATAGCTGCCATAGTTATAGGTCGTACCATCGCCAAAGTCCCAACGCCATTGCTCAATTATGGTACTACTGCTGCTTATGGCAGATGAGTCAATAAAACATAACTCATTTCTTGCACAGTTAGTACTATCAGGTAACACAAAGTCTGCCAGTATACAGGCCTCAACATATACTTCCTGAATAATGGAGTCGATGCAGCCATTGTAGTTGGTCACTATTAATTTTACCTGGTAGGTGCTATCACTTGGCCCATATAGATGGGTTGGGTTTTGTAAGGTGCTGGTATTATCTGCTCCCGAGGTTATATCGCCAAAGTCCCACTCCCAGAATTCAATGAATTCTCCACCTCCTAAGCTTATGTCAGTAAACTGTGTTGGTGTACTGCAAGAGCCTATCGTATTGGTAAATTGTGCTGTTGGTAGAGAGTCTACTCTAACTTCTTTGTAGATAGTCTCTACACAGTCATTGGTGTCTATGGCCATTAACTCTACTATATACAATCCTGGATTGGGGAAGGTATGTACTATCGTATCATAGAACGTTACCTCGGTTGGACTGCCATCATTGAAGTTCCAGGTGTAACTTGCTATAGAATCACTCTGTGGACCATACGTTGCTGTGAATATTGTGGGTTGTCCCTGACAACTGACATCGGCTGTAAAGTCAATGGTTAGTTCTCCATGTAAGCAGATCTGGGTATTGGTATCTGTCGACTTACATCCATTGTTATCGGTTACCTCCAATATTACGGTATAACATGTATCAATGATATCATAGATATAGCTGGGGTCGATCTCTGTGGAGAAGTAGCCATCATCTAAACTCCAGTTCCACTCTATGATAGGCGCTCCATCTGAGCCAGGTAATGATTCATCAAAGTAGTTAACCTGTCCCACCGGGTCACATACCTGATCCCAGGTGAATTGTGGTATTGGTGAATCGTAGACCTGTACCCATTGGCTGATTGTATCGGTACATCCATAGTTGTCGGTTACTATCAGCGTTACTTCAAAGTTATCATTGGTTGCATAGTAATGACTTGGGTCTTCCAAGGTGGAGGTGTTGCCATCGCCAAAGTCCCAGTCCCAATTCGTAATAAATGCATATTGGCTATAGGAGAGATCGGTAAAGTAAGTGCTATCGCCCAAACATGCATTTTCATATTCAAACATTGCTTCGGGGGCGCCATTTACTATTATCTCGCCCGTTACTGTACTCTGGCATTGCTCTGCTCCTATCTCGGTTACTGTTAAGGTTACTGTATAGGTTCCCGGTGCGGCATACATATAGCTTGGATTCTGCTCAATGGATGAACCTCCATCGCCAAATTCCCAGAACCATGTGCTGATATCTGTTCCTATTCCTTCAAAGTTGGCCATCTCGCCCAAACAGATGCTATCATCTATTATATTCATCGATACATCGGGCAAGGTGTCTACTATAATTTCCTGTTCTGTGGTATCTGTACATCCCAACGTATTGTTGATTATTAAGGTGGTTGTATAGGTTCCAGGTAAGGAGAAGACATGGGATGGGTTTTGTAAGTTGGAGGTGTTACTGGTTCCACTGCCAGGATCGCCAAAGAACCATTCCCAGCTTTGTATATCAGGACCACCATTTTCTGTACTTAGATCTGTAAATATAGTTGGCTCATTGTAACAGTTCTCATCATAGGTGAAGTCGGCTATGGGTGAGCTTACTATTTCTACATTCTTGGTTACGGAGTTCTCGCAACCTTCCGTGTCGGTTACTGTCAGTACTACTCCATAGGTGCCTGAGAGGGCATATAGATGGGTTACATCCGGATTGTCGGGGGCAGTGATGGTGGTTGTATTGCCATCGCCAAAGTCCCAAACCCAGGTTTCTATGGTTCCATTGGGGGAACTCGATAGATCTGTAAAGTCTACTTCATCGTTTAAACAGGCTGGAGCTGTGCTCTCAAAGTTGGGATTTGGTAATGGGTTAATCCGTACTTCGTGGGTTACACTTGCTGTACATCCATCGTTGGTTATTATGGATAACGTTACCATATAGTCTCCTGCGGCTGCATAGATATGGGTTGGATCCTGTAAGTTGGACGTTCCTCCATCGCCAAAGGTCCATGCCCAGGTGGCTACTTCGGGGATATTGGTGACTGTTCCATCTACTAAGAACTGGGTTTCATTGCCCAAACAGTTGTCTTCGGTGGTAAAGTCTACTGTAGGTTCTTCTGCTACAGTGATGGTTGTCATTGTATCGTCTATACATCCATTGATATTGGTTACTTGCAAGGTTACATCATAGTCTCCGGGGTTGGTGAACATATGTACAGGGTTTTCCAGATTTGAGGTATTATCCGGGCCTGAGCCTGGATCATCAAAGTTCCATAGATAGCTTACTATTGTACCTCCTCCGTTTTCTATACTGGTGTTGGTGAAGCTAACAGGACCGCTGGCACATCCATCGCTGGCGGTATAGCTGGCCATGGGGCTGGGTATAGTCGTTACAGGGTTTTGGCTTGATGCCTGGCAGCTATCGCTGTTGGTGATGGTTAATGTTACTATAAACGTGCCTGCTGTGGCGTACGTGTGGGTTACATCTCCGGGGGTTGGGAAGGTTACCGTTGTGGTATTACCA
>JAERTD010000069.1 GCA_016845175.1 Bacteroidota bacterium
TTGGATTTGCTATAGTTTGACGGACACCCCGAGAAGGCCTATGTTGTGAGCGGAGGTATTAAGAATGAAATCAAGAGGAATCCGGAAACAATATAGCCGTGAGTTTAAAATGGAATCAGTGGGTCTGGTTTTAAGAGGGAATAAGCCAGCAACTGAAATAGCAGAAGATCTTGGTGTTGGAGTAAGCCTTCTTTATCGCTGGAAGCGTGAATGGCTTGCAGATAATGAGAACCCGTTCCCCGGTACAGGTCATTTACAGGATCCTGAGGATGAGCGAGTTCGAGCACTTGAGAGAGAATTACGTTCAGTAAAAGAAGAGCGCGATATATTAAAAAAAGTGGTAAGCATTTTCTCAAAGGATCCCAAATGAAGTATGAGTTCATACATCGCTATCGCTCCCAATTTAGGATCGGGAAAATGTGCAGAGTATTGTGTGTGAGTCGGAGCGGATATTATGATTGGATTGATCGTCCTGAGAGTAATAGATCAAAAGAAAACCGAGTTCTTCTGAGAGCAATCAAAGAGATTCATAAATCGAGTAGAGAAATCTATGGTAGTCCAAGGATAACGGATGGCTTATCTGATTATAAACTAAAGGCCAGCCGTCCTCGTGTTGCCCGATTAATGGCTGTAAACGGGATTAAATCAAAGAGTATGCGCAAGTTCAAGGTCACAACCAACTCAGACCATAAACTCCCCATATCACCCAACCTGTTGAATCAAAACTTCCAGGTAGATGCTTCTGGGCATATCCTGGTATCAGATATCACCTATATCAGAACGGGTGAAGGTTGGTTGTATTTGACCACGATTATTGATTTGTTTAACCGCAAAGTTGTGGGTTGGTCCATGAGCAAAAGAATGACGGCTGAGCTGACAACCATTGCTGCTCTGAAACAGTACGTGAAACACTATTCACCATCGGAAGGAGTGATCTTTCATTCTGACAGAGGTGTTCAATATGCCAGTGAGGATTTCAGGAAACTGCTGGAGAAATACAACTTTATTCAGAGTATGAGTGGCAAAGGGAACTGCTATGATAATGCTGTTGCTGAGAGTTTCTTCAAGACACTGAAAACGGAGCTAATCTATCATCACAGGTATTGGACAAGAGCTCAGGCCAGAGCAAGTATATTTGATTATATCGAGACTTTTTACAACCGGGTGAGGAAACATTCATTTCTTGGATATTTATCACCGGTTCAATTTGAGTTATTAACTGAAAAAAGTGCAGCATGACTTCTCGACCTGTCCGTTTTATTGTTGCAACTCCACTCCTTTATGATATTATCAATATGTCTCTAACGCTTTAGGCTTGAGCTGCTCTCTGAAGCAGACTCGCTTGATAAGATCATTCTAGCCCTCCACATCTCTTCCCCTCGTCCACTTCTTTGGTTTTGTGTCCGCTCTAAGCCTTTGTTAGCCGGCGTTATTCCTTCTATTCTCTTCAATGATTTCAAAAAGTTTATCTCTTGGAAACCAATAATTTACTGCACCAACTGGCATTTCATTGATCGAGGAGCTTAATCGATAATTATCGGCAAACTGGATTCCCTTGCTGCCCTCAATATGAGCTTTGATTCGAAAAATAAAGTCATTCATACTTGCAACGACACTCATATTCTGAGATTTCTTGATTGGTATGTGGTGGATATGATCTGGAGGTGGCAATATGAGTGGATCTTCTAAACCATCTTGAATCAATTGAAGCTCAAGGTTTTCCAAAAACACTTGCTCAATATTGGCTAGATCTTTTTTCAATACACGAAGTACAACAAAGGTGTATAAGGTTATAGAGTGAGTAAACATCAAACATTTTCGACGTTGTGCTCTAAAAATATTGGCATGCCATTGACGTTCAACAGGAACTCCTTCATTCGATCCATCCGCATTTGACACACCAAGCTCTTTTTGCAGCTTTTTGGTGCAACATAACAAGAATTGACTGGGACGCTGTTCTATGTTATCTATGATCAATCCTCTTTTCATTCATAAAGCACTCGCCAACGTACGGCTAACGCTTTAGGCTTGAGCTGCTTCCCGAAACAGACTCGCTTGATAAGATCATTCTAGCCTTCCACATCTTTATCCCCTTGCACTTCTTTGCTTTTGTGTCCGCTCTAAGCCTTTGTTAGGGTGCCCTGCCTATTCATCAAACACATCTTTTTTTCGCTTGAAATTTGTTCCATCCCAATAGATCAGCATTCCCCCTGACTCTGGTTTTTCAACCCATAGCCCTCTTGCGCTTCCTTTACTCAACCCTGCTGTTCGTTTTGGATGTGCTACCCGCCATACTCCTAGCCAAGAAAAGTCATCGCCTCTCTTGTCAAATGTTTTCCCTGCACCGATAAGAATCTTCGATTCCTGTGAGGATAGGGAGAAATGGATACCTTGCTTGCCGTTAGATTTATTTTCGACTAAAACGGCTAAATCGATGACTCCATCTCCATCAAAGTCATCTCTTTGGAAGAATGGGTTTACATCAAAACGAATATCGCATTCTTTAAACAAAAGCGATGTCTTCAACTCCTTGTATTCTGATGTGGGCATATTCCATTTCATGTATTCGATCTGCGCATCTGTTTGTCCAAATGCAGATGATAGAATTGCTAGTGTAGTCAATATTAATTTAGTCATGTTCTAGTTTCCTGTCTGAGATTTCTGTCACCCTAACGTTTTAGGCTTGAGCTGCTTCCCAAGAGAGCCTCACAAACCAATTTCCGTATATCCATCCACATCATTTTCCTCAACCACTCCCCTGCATGTGAGTCCGCTCTAAGCCTTTGTTAGACCGCTTTTGCGATTTGATCA
>JAERTD010000070.1 GCA_016845175.1 Bacteroidota bacterium
AGGCAAAGGGGTGCTCAACAAAAAACGGGTAAAAAGATCCACAGAGTTCAGGCTGCTTTCGCTAAAATAAAACTCCAGAATAAACATTTTCCTGGAACCGGTATCAAATATTTCAATCACCTGTGGTTTTTGCCAGTTACCATGTTCATTTCTGATTCTCAAATATTGGAACCGGCAGCCGTCAACCTGGATCAAAGCAAATACCGGCACCGACTTGAAGGCATGAATGGCCGGGGACCGCTCCTGCTCATCCTCTTTTTCCAGGTAAAATTTAAGATTTTCCCTTTTGGCACATCGCCTGAGTGCCGGAAGGCTGATGGTTTTGCCCAGCTCTTTTTCAAGCCAGTAGTGGTAATTTTTAATGGTCCTGGCTTTCCGGGTGATAAAAATAAATCCCTGGGATGAGGGATCGCATGAAGCCTTGATCATCTCGATAAACCGTCTTTTGGTTTGTTCGTCTATGGACCGGGGCCGTCCACTGCATTTACGGCCCTCCATAATCCCTTTTTCAGCCAATAAAAGAGGAGCCGGGATAATACCGGTTTTCTTGTACTGGTCCTTGTAATATTTTTTGGCTCTTCTTTTGGCAGATCCGGTTTTGTTCATGATTTTTTTATGCAGCAGCAAATGAAAGCGGTCGTCAATGCTCAGGTTATCCATTATCTGCCCCTTTTGATAAAATTCTTTCGTGTATGACCCGGTTCCACAACAATGCGGCTTGCCGGGAGGTTTTCTGCCAATGGTCATGCTGGGCCACCCGGACCTGTTCAAGCATTACCTTTACAGCGGCCATGTAGTCAGTCGAAATCTGTTCCGTCAAATCCGATCTGGCTTCAGGAGATACTTTTTGGGCATCGATAAATTTCTTGATGTTTCGTGCGGTTAATTCCATACCGCTGTTCAGGATCGCTTTCCAGATACTGCGCTGTTCTAAAGAATCCAATTGTGCAAGGGGACGGGCCTGGGATTCATTGGCTGGCATTTTATCCCCAATTGGGGACAAATTGTAGATCACTTCATAGGATTTGATCAGGCGGTAGGCATGGGATTTTCCCATATCCCACCGGGCCCTGGCATAGGCTTCAAATGTGTCAAACAGGGTCAGTTTGTACAGGTGATTATCACGGATCTCCTTCAAAGCCCGGCCGATTTTGTAAAAACTCTCCTGATTGCGGGCAATAAGTGTTTCCAGTTCAAGCAACCGTTCCATTACGACTTCTCCGGCAAAGCCCAGCCGATGCCGGCGGCAAGAGATGTCAACGCATCTGCCGGGACTTTGGGGGGTGTACTCACTTCTTTCAAAAACAGGACACTGTCCCTGAACCCATATCCTTTGATTTTTATGACAAGATCAATGGTGTTAAAGTTTTTTTCGCACCGAAAGCATCTGGCCAGGTTGGTGGCCGGATTTACAGCGGTTTGAAATTCATTGCACAAAGGGCATAAAAAACGAAAGAAGCCATCCCTGACTTTGGATGGAATCTGTAAATGGTCCCTGATCAGCAGATCAACTGGGATATTGTTCCTCAGCTCAAATAATTCCCTGGGTGAAAATCTGTTCTTCATGAGGTGTCTCCTTTTTTTAAATTTAAGATACCTTTTTATATCACCCGCCATGGCCTGCTGTCAGTTGTGTCTTAAATTGGTATTGGGATTAGTCTGTGAATATCGCTATAATTATCAATGGGTTGCATCCATCTTGTGTCTTAAAATCAAAATCGGATTAGTCCGTGAAAATCCTTTTATATTACAGCAGGTTACTTCAATGATGTGTCTTAAAACCAACCTGGGATTAGTCTGTGTATTTATCATGGAAATCCCCGGATTCTGTTATTGGTGTGATTTAAAACCTGGGAGACCAGATATTGGATTAAGACAGCCGGTTTGATGCCGTATTCCGTGACGATTACCTCTAATGGCAGAACAGGCTTTGCTTGTCTTTGGGATGAAATGATGGAAGCTTTTGCAGATTTGTCCTGAACCTCAACCTGTTCAAACTTTTTTGCCAGATAGTTATTTTTGTGAACAGCCTTGTTTTTCTTGTTCCATTCTTCACATTGCCTTCGATGCCGTTCTGTCAGGCATGCCGGGCCGCATGTTTTCTGTCGACCCTTCTGTCTTACATCTGGCAAGAACCATTTTCGGCAAATGGAGCAAGGGCGTTTCCCACGGGAGTTTTTTGCCATTAATTTTTCTCCATGATTTGAATCAAAGAGATATGTATCAAATTTTAGGATGAATCGGTGGCGGGTGCGGGGTAAAACTGCGGGATAATCTGGGTATGATTTATTGATTTGGTTGGCGGGGGAGGTGGCGGGATACCTGCCCGTTACATTATTTTGTCTCTAAGCAGCGGGGTCTGCGTTACACTTTTTGAATATCAGCATCCGGTCATGTTAATATATACCCTTCCGGTATTCTTATATGTTGAAATGAGATGAGAGGCTGTTTTGACCTGTTCCATACTTTTGAGCCTGGATAGTATGGAAGCGGATCTTGGGATAGACCATTCGTTTTTTTTACCAGGTCATAAACTACTTTTGATTCTTCAAAGGATAGTTTGCCTTTCAGGATCGTTTTAAGGATACCTCCATGACAAATGACTGAAGAAACCCTACGAAGATACTTTACAGTATTTTTTGTCCATGAACTCAAAACGTGCTCCCAGGGCTTTAATGATAGAATGACACCTGCAGCCGAGAGGACAGCCACAATGGTATCCGTTTCTTCATCACTGATATATTTCCAGGTTTGAACTGACAGGTCCCTGA
>JAERTD010000071.1 GCA_016845175.1 Bacteroidota bacterium
TGAATATTACAAGAAATTGTAAATTCTTTCATAACCTTAGTGACGTGTTTTTAGTGTATTAACCTTGCTTGAATTGAAATTTTTCACTTTCGGTAATATGCAAATATAATTCAAGTATGCTCATTTGCAAACAAATTAACCATAAATTAACGCTAAGTAGCTAAAAATCATCATTAATGAGTATACCTGTAGCTACCTTGCATCAATCACTCCCTCTTACGGTGGTTTTTTCAAAAGGTTACACAAATTATTATCTTTTTTACACCTATATATTATATAGGCCCTAAAATATGTTTAGAATCATTCTAAGTAAGCTGAAAAAGAGCAGTTTAAGACCAACATCTGAAAAAAGGTGAAAAAATGATAAAAAACAGTATTATCTTGAAAGATTCAAAATAAGAAAGCCTCAACAGTGGAAATTCAACCTATATTTGTTGATCAGCCTAAATTTTAATCTCGGTACCTGCGCTTTAAGAAAAGTGGACTAGTCTGATAGTGAATTATAGTTTTTGAGAAACCCACACTGGAAAAATCAGTACAAGGGATTATGTCAAAAGAAGCAGCAGATATAAAAACCATAGTTATTATTCCTGCTTACAACGAAGCAGACAATATTGCTGATGTAATTCAGGAGATTCACGAGCGCTTCCCGACCTACTTTATTTTGGTAATTAATGACGGATCCATTGATAATACCCGAGAAATTGCTTTGGCCACAGGGCACGCCAGGGTTGTTGATTTGTCGGTTAATCTAGGGATTGGTGCTGCCGTGCAAACCGGTTTTAAATTCGCCAGAGATCATGGCTTTGACATGGCCATACAATGTGATGGAGATGGTCAACATATGGTTCCTGAAATACCAAAAATAACTGCTGCTGTAGGGTCTGAAGAAGTCGATTGTATGATTGGTTCCCGGTTTATCCAGGACACAGAGGGGTATAAGGCCAAAGGACTCAGGAGGATAGGCATCCGCCTATTGGAATGGGCAAGTATTATCCTTATTCAGCAAAAAATCAAAGATCAAACCTCAGGATTCAGAGCATTCAATAAAAAGTGTATCCACTTTTTGGCGGAACACTATCCCAGTGATTTTCCTGAACCTGAGGCCATCATATTGCTTGGGAAAAATGACTTCATTATCAAAGAAGTTTTTACCCAAATGCGTGAACGACAAGGTGGTATTTCTTCCATACCCATCTGGCGTTCTCCCTTCTATATGACAAAAGTATTGCTGGCCATGTTTATGGCGAGTATTCGTGAAAAAAAGATTGAAAATCCTTAAACAAAAAGGCCATGTATAGTATTAGAATCCAATACCTTGCCATCTTTGGAAGCATTGTGCTACTCATCTTTATTTTATTTCTGATCAGGCGGCAGCGACTGAAAGAAGAGTACTCGATACTATGGCTCATTTTTGGCGTCATTTTTTTAGGACTCTCCATATGGAGGGATGGGGTTGATTTCATTGCCGAATTGGTTGGCATTGCTTATCCACCTGCGGCACTATTCCTGATTTTACTCATGGCCCTGTTCGTGATCATGATTGAATTCTCCACCATCATTTCACGCATCTCTAATATCAATACCCATCTGGCTCAGGACGTGGCACTTCTGAAAAGTGAAATCGAGGAATTGAAGAAGGAACTTGAAAGTACAAAGATTTCTTAGCCCTTTAACAAATCTTCATATAGTTTTACGTATTTATCCAGACTGTCGCTCAGCTGAAACCGCTTTATTTCTTCTGTAGTCCAATCTCCCTTGTATGCTTGTTTCAATGCCTCAACAAGGGCTTCGGTTGTATAGTTGTTCATCGCTATAAAGCGTCCTGAAACAACCTCTTTCAGGGCTCCCCTTTGTGAAGAAATAATGGGAACACCAAGGGCTACTGATTCTGCTGCAGCAAAGCAAAAGCCTTCGCTGATGGATGGGATGACCACACAGCTGGAGCTTTTAAGCTCAAACTGTAACTCTCTATCCGAAAGCTGGTGAAGCAATTCGATTCGGTCATTCAAACCATGGCTATTGATGGAATGCTGAACATAACTAAAAATAGAAGTGGGTTGTTTTCCGATGATTAACTTCATCTGTGAATCCGGCACCTTATTTAGGAATTCCATCGATGCCTGCATCAACAAATCAATGCCTTTAGAAGGACCTAAGCGCCCGAAGAAAGCAAACGTAAACAGCTCATTATCATCAGCTTTACTTTCATCTATTTTGCTATATTCCAGTCCATTATAGATCAGGCTAATCCTATTTTTTTCAACTCCTGAATCGCATAAACACTGCTCACTATATTTCGAAACAGCTACTATTCGATCAAAAGCCAGACGAAGTATCATTTTTTCGTACATATAGTACAAACGACTATTTAACCAACCAATAAAAGGCAGTTGGAACCATAATGTATCCCAGACTTCATGAAAAGTGATACTCACTTTCTTTCTCAGCCATTTGGCTCCCAGATAAGCCGGTAAGGCAGCATTGAAGGAGGTGGTATGGATCAAATCATAGTTTCGTCCGTAGCGAATAACCCATGGCAAACTAAAAAAAGTAAAGAAAAAACGGTTCCAGAACCTCAGACGTCTGACCACCACACCATTGATTACCTCCTGTTTTGGCAGATCCCGTTTATAGCGATTGGTCAGAACCAAGACTTCATGGCCCTGATCAGCCAAATACTCAGTCAGCGCTTTAAAAAGTCTCTCAACCCCGCCAATATTGGGATGGTAGTATTCCAGAACGAAGAGTATTTTCATAGGTATGGCAATCGTCAGCGATCAAATTTTTCCTCAAGCAAGTTAATAAATTCCCTGGTGAAGCGCTCCCAGCTAAATTGATTGGCCTGTGCCAATGCTTTTTCCTTCAACTGAGTACGGCAATTATTGTCTTCGTTTATCAATTGCATTTGTTGTGACAATTCATTTACAGAATTTGGATTGACATAAAGAACAGCATCACCGCCAACTTCAGGGATGCTCGAAGTATTGGAGGTAATCACTGCCGCACCACAGGCCATAGCCTCAAGTACAGGCAAACCAAATCCTTCATACAAAGAAGGGTAAATAAAAGCTGTAGCCATTGAATAAAATACTGGCAGATCTTCTGCAGGCACATAACCAGGAAGTACAATGTCCTTTCGAAAGGGACTGGCCTGCAACTGTCGATAGAATGATTTTGATTTCCAGCCTTTTGCACCAACAATTACTAACTGGTGGGGACTTGAGGTTTTCGTTTTAAAATCCTCGTATGCACTTAAAAGTTTGTTGAGATTTTTCCTTGGCTCAATGGTTCCAACAAACAAGAAGAAACTTTCACCAATACCATACTTAAAAAGAACTCCTGGATCAATCTTTGGCTTAAAAGAATCATCCTTTCCTAAATGAACAAATTCAATTTTCCCTTGGGCCTGAGGGGAGTATTCAAGTACATCGTTTAATGTATTCTTCGAGTTACATACTATCAGATCAGCTCTTTTCAGAATTCCAGGTAAAAACAAGCGTTGTAACAGCTGGCTGTGAAAGCGGTGAAGTCCAGGAAATTTTATGGGTGTCAGATCATGAATAACCGTAACTCTTTTGATATGTTTTGGTAGGTTAAAGGGTCCAAAATGAGCTGGTTCGATGACCAAATCAGGGTTCCATTTCTTTATTGCTTGAGGAAGCTTGATAAATATCCTGAGAGGATCCTTATTTAGTATACCTATTGGATTCTTAACTTCCTCCTGATGTACTGACAAACTACTATCAACCTTAAATCGAAAGAAACAAAAATCATGAGTTTTACTTACTTTCGGAAGCTTTTCCAAAAGGTTTCTGGTGAATTCATAGATGCCGGCAGATTGTTTATCCAAAGGATCGGCAATGATGGCTATGCGCATGATTTAATACTTTTCAAAATAGGATTTTTCGCCTTTGATGATAAATGTATAAAAGTTTTGGATATCGCGTTTGAGGAAGAATTCCTGCTTTTTAAGTAGTTTCCACCAGGGAATTCTCCGAAGTCTTTTTGATTCCCTTCTCGCCTGCATCACTGTCTTCCAGTCTCGGAACAAGATGTTAGAAAGCGCATGGTATTGCACTTTCAGGTATTTGGGGCGCCAGAAAACGATATCTATCACAGTAATTATCAAAAACCTTAACAACCAGGGAATGAAGTGTATGGCCATGACCTGCCAATGAACTAGTTTCAGATAAGTATAGAAAATGTTGGTTTGGATCCTGAGTGTATAGTTGTAATTAAAAACTTTTTTGATGGATTGACCCATTTTATGATAGACAACGGCATTGGGTTCATATTGACATCGATAACCGGCGACAAAGGCTCTTAAACCCAATTCAGCATCTTCATAACCTGTTTCAAAATACTCATCAAACAGACCAATATCTTTTAGCATGGCTGAAGAATATAGGGCCGCCCCTGCACAGGCTCCAATATTGTCATTCGGATCATTGTAGTTTTTAATATCATCACCATGACCAACAGGGATGATCTCTCCTGAAGATAGCATCTTATGGCCGGCATTATCCATCAGGTTTCTATCCCAATAATTAACCATTTTACAACTTAAAATGTCTGGCTTTTGCTCTTGAATTTGGTTTTCCAGGATTTGTGGTAAGTTCTGCTCAACAATTGTATCATTATTCAAAAGAAAAACGTATTTCTCCCTTTCTAATAGCAGGAGAAGTTTTTTGTTATGGGCTTTTGTGAACCCAAAATTTTGATCATTGTAAAGAATTTCAATATCCTGATCATCAGAAAAACTATTTTTCAATGACTCAGTGTTTTTACTATTGGAGCCATTATCGATTAGAATCAAAAATAAATTTGTGCTGGATGCTTGTTTTATTGATCTAATACATTCAATGGTATCAGAAGAATTGTTCCAATTTAATATAATCAATACCAGAGTGTGTTTCTTTTCCTCCACTTTATTAGATAACAATAGTAATAAGGATGAATAGTATCAAAGCATTAAGTGCCATTCACAAATTATTGTCATTTCGCCATCTTAACTCATCTTCTAAAGGTTATTATATGGGGCATGCGCCTCAAGAATAATGTTTGCCTCTGTCATAAATCTTGAGTTTTTAATTCTTTTTCCTGATATTCCTTTATATGCGTCATTTAGGCAAAAGGTGGTTAAACAGTCGATTGAATCTCCACCACCCCAATCAATGATTTCCTGACAAATAACTTTGCCTCCATGATCCAAGATAAAATCATAGATATCTTTTGATGAAGTGGTTTGATCACGCATATGCTTGTACCCACCATGGTCTTCCTGAACACCAGTTTGTTTTAAAACTTCTCCAAAATTCGAATGGTGTATAAAGCAAACTCCATCTGGCTTAAGAAGAGAAAGTATTTGTTGGATGTAATTCTGAAGGACTTCCTGACTGACATGAACAAGAGAGTCAAATGAAAAAACAAAATCAAACTTGTTAACCGAAACAGCCGCCAATGACACACCATCATTTCTAAAAAAAGTACACTTCTTTGCTTTGAAGTTATCTTTACAGTATTGAATGCACTCTTCAGATAGGTCAACCCCACTAAAGATGTTTGCGGTGTATTGCATTAGAAACTTAGTCCATCTTCCATAACCACATGCAATCTCGAGAACATTATCACATCCAATAAAGCGATGTATTCGTGGATAAATTGAACTAAACCATTGTGCTTCTGAACTACCCCAAACCTGAGACCATTCTTCACCTTTCAATTTCCAGTTGTATTCTTTATCCCATGTATTTTTATTCCATTCTAAACTTGGCATCTTTATATTTTTTCTAATACAATTATTTCAGTACAACTTCATTAGTGATTTATAACTGTTTTCTCCGTGGATTACCGTATAATTTTAAGTACTTGTCAAGACAATCTTTCATAGAGAATTGCTTAAACAAGTATTTGCAATTATTCACATGCTCTTTGTACACCTTACTATCATTCAAATATTTTAGAATGCTGGTACTTAAATCATTAATGTTAACTCCTTTTTCAGATGTTTCGATGATTATTCCTGCAGACTTATTATTTTGTGTTAACATTGATTTGATTTCCCCTATGTCACTAGCAATTGTTGGTTTCTGAGCAGCCATATACTCAATAACAGAGGTAGGAAGTGATTCAGATATAAAATAACTAGGAAGAAGGCCGACATCGAAAAGCTGAATCCATTCTAGTGGATTTGTTGAAAAACCGGTGAAATGAACATAATCAAGACTGTATTTATTACTTAATTCATGAGAGAAATCACTTTCACCAACCAAAATCAAATGGACATTCCTTTTTTTATTGCCTTCATTAATTCGCTGTACAGCTTTTATCGATTCAATCCACCCTTTTTCAGGTATTGCCCTTGATACGATCCCTACAATAAAAGCATCGTCACTTATTCCGAGCTCTTTTCTGCGTCTAGCACGTGGGAAAACAGGAGAATATCCATTATAAATCTGAGTAAGTTTTTTTCTTTCCACCTGATAATCATCAAAAATTTTAATGTTTTTATCAGTTAAATAAACGAAATGGTCTACTTTACTTATCAGATCAGGAAATATCTTAGTAAAAGAAAGGTCACTTTCAGGAGAAGAAAGAAGGAACTCATAACACCCGTGCATTGTTACAACCCAGTTTACCTTCAAATTAGAAATAACCTGATAAACAAATTTATCTGCCCACCATATATGTGAATGTACTACACCTATTTGATGTTTACTAATATAGTCTGAAAACCCTTGCTTAGGATCAACCCAATCATCCTTATTCACTACTGTAATTTTGGAGGATATCAGATCCCTTATTTTAGTATTTGTTGGATGCCTTCCAACATTTAGTAAGTGAACTATTACACCTTTTTGAGTAAGTGAATTTGCAAGCCTAATGGCAACAGTTTGTCCACCGCCGGTTCCAAGATCACTTAACACTACTAGTACACGTAAATCAGTTTGCTGAGAACTGGATCTTGCTTTAATAAGTTTATTGTCATAGAACTTGTAAAACTCACCATCAATATTTGTTTGAATTAGTCTCTTCCATTCACTTTTAGCATGCCCAAGCATTTTTACACCGAGGCCGAACTCAGTGATAAAATTGTTAAGTATATATTGGTGTACCTCCCATGTTTCTCCTAGAAATTCTTTCGAACCCTCATGTTTCATAATTACGCTTTCACTATGTCTGCGATGGTAATTCAAAGATTGTTTTCTATAAGCAATCTTTCCACCTCTTGCAGCCATCAAATAGAATAACCAGTCACCTGCTGATTTCAATTTTCGAATATCTTTTATCTCATCAGCCTCAACACGTCTAAACAATACAGCACTTACATTTGGTATAGTATTCATTATACCTAAACCCTCATTAACTTCATTTTGGATAGGATTTACGTAATCCTTGTCCCATTTTCCTGGGGAAAGCTTATTGAAATAATCATGTTTTCCTAATTCCTCATCACTCTCTCCAACAATTGTTGACTGGCAATAAGCGATATTAACCTCAAAGTCTATAAAACTAGGTAGCATTTTCTCTAGAAACAGTGGGTTAGAATAATCATCAGCTTCGGCAATCCAAATAATATCACCACTAGAAAGCTTTAAGCCTTTAATCCATTGAGAAAAGACAGAGCCGCTGTTTTTCTTGTTCGAAAGCACACGTACAAAAGGATGATTTAGATATTTCTCAACTAACTTCATGCTATTATCGCTTGAAGCATCATCAAGTATGATTAATTCAAAATCAAGAAATGTTTGATTAAAAATTGTCGTTAAGCGTTTATCCAAATATCTTTCATAATTATAATTTGGTAGAATAATTGATACCAGGGGAGGTATTTTGCCAATACGCCTACATACATCTAAAATATAGGGTGCCGTAACATCCGTTGAGTGGTTTAAATGCACCTTTCGTTGTGCTTGCGCTCCTAGTTTCTTTCTTAGTTCTTTATCCTTCCATAACAATTGAATCTTTTTCGCCATACCTGATACATCCTCATAAGGCACAACAAACCCTGCATCAGCTTCCACAAAATCTGGCATGCCCCCTGCATCTTTGAAACATAAAACCGGCAGCTGGCAAGAGGCTGCTTCTAAACAAACTAATGGGTAGGGATCTTCCCTTGAGGGTAAAATAAATACATCTCCAGTTGAATAATAGTCAAAAACATTATTCTTCCTCCCAAGAAAAGTCACATAGTTAGACAAACCATAGGCCTCGATCTTCTTAAGTTGTTGTTTCCAGGTACCATATTTTTCATGACTATAGCCCTCATCAAGTTCTCCAAGCCAATAAAAATGAAAGTCTTCAACCCCCAGTTTCAAAAGAGATTTTGCTATTTCGATGAATAAATCCGCCCCTTTTCTCCAAAAAAGGCCAAAACCACTACCAAATACAATGAGCTTATCTGCTTCAATATCTAACGCCTCCCGCAGCTTTTGTTTCTCATGATTTAATTGCGTTTTCTCATGTGTTATGTCAATAAACTCATAGATTGTATTTATTTTATCGGATGTAACATTATAGTTGTCAACTAGATTATTGGCTACTGCATTTGAACAGGCGATGAAATGATCAGTGTGTTGTATAATATCCTCGATATAATCCGAAGCATATACTTCAATACTGTTTTGTAGTTCATGAACATGGGTAATTATTGGCACATCCATTTCCTTTAAAGAATCTATCATCTTCCCCGATCCAACTGAATTTAAATAGATTAGGTCGGGTTTTCCTTCGCAAAAATCGAATAGTCTCTCGGTTAAATGCTTAGTGCTTATTTGACTATCTTTAAGTGTATCAAAAATAATTGTATCTCCATATTCTTGAAATCTATTTACCATTTCACCTCCAGATCCACAAATAATCTTAATGGTTATTTGACTATGCTCCTTTATCCATTTAAGTAAATTGTTCAGTATTAATTGTGCTCCTGAAAAGTTAGCATCGTGGGAGATGAATAAAATTCTTGTTGAACCGACTTTTCTACTCGAGAGAGATTTTAAGGCACGGGTTGTTGCATTCAGATAGGCATATCCATATTTACGATCGGGCTCAAGATAAGCACCCTCAGCCCATTCGTTCCAAGCATTTATAAACACAAATCTCTCATCCTTAGTGAAGGATTTCTGAGTATACTGACATAAATTCTCTAACCATTTTTGATATCTATGGGGTGTTGAACCATAGAAAATTGTTGATTCTTTTCTCCTTGCGGTATTATCCCAATCAGGAAATATTCCTCTAAACAACTTATATGGTGGTTCTGAGCGTTCTTTTGAACCCGAAACAACTTGATCATAATCATAAACCAATCCCTCAAATTGATTCGTAGAATAATTCAATTCCTCTTTGTGTGGTTTCGTTCGTGCATGATGAGGAGGGAACTCAACCGCTGCATCACAATTCCATTCCGTTGGTGATTTAACCCTCTCGAAACCAGTCTCTACAATCACCAGGTATAAGCTATTTAAACCAGATTTTACAGCACATTCTTGCCATCTTTTTACAGTTTTCTTGAAATTTGGAAACAAACTAGGCCTGTAGATGAGTAATAATGGTCTTCCTTTGATTTTGATATATCGAGAATCATGCAAAGCTGGTTCGATATACTTAAAAAAGGCTATATCATCCTGTGGATTATGATTTTGCTCCAAAAGGACTTCGCCTTTTTCTATTCCACCATCAAATTTAGATGTCCATGGTTCATTAGCCCAATGAAGACAGAATGGAAAGTCAATATCCTTATTTTCTAACATATGATCTACTGGAATCCTCATAATTGGTTTCCCATCAAAGAAATAATGATGAAAACAGAACCCATAGATTCCATGTCTCTTAGCTAATTCTACTTGTCTTTTAAGCACCTCTTTTAACCTGAGGTCATAGAAACCTAATTCACCGGGTAAACGTGGTTGGTAATGACCTTGGAATACTGGTAGAGCTTTTGTTGTATTCGTCCATTCCGTAAATCCTTTTCCCCAAAATTTGTCATTTTCTTCAAAAGGATGAAATTGTGGAAGAAAAAAAGCAATTGGTTTCACATCCAGTTCAGGCAACGCAAATAGTTCCTCATCCTCATACTCAGGTTGTAGCGTGATTTTTTCATAAGGGTTTAGTATGCCCTTATGAGTAGAGTTCCCTGCGATTTGATCTGCTTCCTTCACCAGAGAGATTTCTCGCCCCTCTAGGATCCCTTGAGTGATGTAATGAATTAAAGGGTTTATTTTTGCATTCATTACATCGGGGTTTGATGACAAATACGCATCTGTGCAGAACACTCTGCTAGGGTCTCTTCCTTCTTTCCACCCTTGATGCAAATAATGTTCTACAGGTGAAATATCAGCACTTAAAACATCAGGGTTAAACTCTACATAATAATTCTCATCATAGAAATTACTAACCCTCAACAATTCAAGATTTGACTCATCAGATGTGTATTTTGTAGTGTTAGAATCGTTTGAGAGCTCCTCATTTTTACCTACTGGCTGGTCTTTTAATAAGTTTTTGAAATTTTCAATAATAGTTCTAGGATGCTCGTGCTTCAATGCTAAACCCAAGGTCTTTATATTCCTACGATTCAAATGTTTTAACAATTTGAAAGGTTTTTGAATTCCAAGAGCTAGTAGACGCAACCAAAACCACCTTCTATTCTCAACATGTGTATTTATACTAAACAAATTGTAAACAGTTCTGAAAGGAAAGGTAAAAATCCAGCCTAATCTAAAACTAAGAGAACTTTTTAGCTCATGTATATATCTCCTGTTATCTTCCAAATAACCTTGGTATTCAGCTAATTTTTTTGATTGTGCTTCGTTGTTCTTATGCAGATATTTAATTCGGTTTGTTTGCTCCTCGAGTTGATTCATTCTAAAATTTGCGTCTTCAATTAAAACCTCAGATTTTTTTAGAAGGCCCTCATATTGATCAAATATTTTTTCACTTTGGTTTTTTAATTTATCATTCTCTTTTGATTTGTCCACTATTTCAATAGACTTTTCTTCCAATCTACTCAAATATTGTTGTGCTAGTTCATCCTTCTCCTTCAATATCTGTTTGTTAAGGGTTTGAGCTGTCTTCAATTTAGTTATTAAAATCTCATTTGCCCTTAACTCATTGAATAGGACTTTAACTTCATTCTCCTTTAGACTTACTAAGCCATCCGCTTGTTTAAGTTCCTCAGATTTAATTTCTAATCGTTCTGTAAGGATAGATACTTCTTTTTCAAGCTTGTGTATGCTTTTAAATCTATGTTCAAGAATATCTTTCAATTCATTTTTATCTTGCTTCAGCTGATTCAATACTCTCAGTTGAGAATCTAATTCCTTTTGAAGACTTACATTAGTCAAATCTTTTTCTTCTAAAGAAACTTTTAGATCGTTTAGAACTACATCTTTTTCGTTAAGATTGAGGTCTTTCTCATTAAGCTTTGCATTTAGGTTATTAATTTGGTTCTGGTTTTGTTCTATTATTTGTTTATACTCATCCTCTACTTTTGTAAAAGATAGAATTGTCTTATTCTGATTACTCAGTAACTTACTGATACTCTCATAATTTTTTTCATTATTTGATACTTTTAATAGAATTTCTTTATTTATGGAAGTTGTTTCTATATTAATGTCTTCTTTTAGAAGTAATTGGTGTGTGCTATTCGCTCCAATTGCCAAGTAATCTAGTTTAAGTTCCAACAATGCAGAGTTAAATTGACTTTCAACTTCAAAATAAAACTGTGGGTCTTCGTTATCAAAATAGTACAATTGATTATTCTCATGAAAAGCATTTGAAGATACATTTAATGCCGCCCATACATTCCCAATTTTCAATCGAGCTAAACTGATCTTAATTGCACACTTTTCATCACAAGGGTCAATCCTTAGCCCAACTATATTCCCTAAGTTACTTAACTCAAATTGTAGAAATTTACTAGCTCCATGAATTAGTTCAATCACCCGAACAATTTTATTCTTTTCAGTAAATCCACTACCATTATTGTAATAAAGGGAAACAACGGGTTTCTGATTGCTATTCTCATTATCTCTATTATCTTGGTTGGCACCTTTTGATAAAGTCAAATCGAGTTCCTCAAGAATATCAGGGTGTTTATCTGATACCTGTCTACTCCGAAAGCTAACTCTGTCTTTTTTTTGCACCCAAGCACCAGGATTGAATTTTTTAAAATCCTCATAATTAACTTCTATATAATTCTTAATAAGGCGCTTCTGATAGGTTTCCCAAAAGTTATATTTTATTTCAGAAATTGATTTTGAAAAATCAACAACCGGATATACGTCAGGTCTTTCTGAAACTTTCTTAATTAATTTAAACTTCTCGTAGTCACGTTGTGAATAACTCAGGTTTCTATTAAAATAGCATTGTTTATTCCAGGCTATTCTTTCTTCTGATTTCTGAATATCAATTAAATCACGCCTACTAAATACCACTATTGTTGATTCTGAGACCACTTCTTCAAGGTAAATAGACTGAGCTGGACATTGAACTACTTTGTTGTCAGAAGTTTCAAGTATAGCTATTAATTCATCCTTATTATCATAGCTTACCACTTCTTCTGGTATCATTTTGTAACCCAGGTCATCAGCCAGGCATTTACTAATAAAAGTTGTGCCACTTCTTTGTGGGCCAGAAACTATAACATTAGTAAATTTTTCAAGCCTTTTTAAAATCTTAGTGTATTGTACACTCCTTTCCATACATGACAATTTTAGGTTTCAATCTATCAAACAATTATGGGTAAAAACTATGCTTTTGAACCCACAATCAATTGACATCAGCTTGAATTAAACAGTACCATTCATAAATCGAATGCTTCTAGGCTACAGGTCAATAATTTACCTTTCATATTTAACAGAAAGCATTCTACCAGTTTTTAACTTTTTCTTCAACTCAACGAGAAAGCTTATTTAGCATCGTAGCTTTCAATATATCTATCAATTACATGATTGGCTTCCCCCAACATCCGACAATTACCATTTTCTAACCACATCACACGATCACAATTCTGTCTAATAATATCAATTGAATGGCTAACATTTATAATCGTCTTACCTTCAATTACAGACTTGTTAAATACTTTGGCCGACTTCTGTTGGAAAGAAGCATCCCCAACACCTCCAAAGAACTCGTCCAGTAGGTAAATATCTGCTTCAGTATTGATGGCTATTGCGAAAGCCAAACGGGAAACCATGCCACTTGAATAAAACTTGAGTTTGGTATCTACAAAATCATGCAATTCTGAAAAATCCAGTATCTTCTCAAACCGCTCCCCAATCTGTCGGAAACTCATGCCCATTAATGATCCGTTTATGTAAATATTTTGACGGGCTGAGAACTCAAAATTAAAACCTGTGCCAAGTGCCAATCGAACACATTTCCCTTCAATTTTAATAACCCCACCTTTATCAGGCTTGTAAACTCCGGCAATTATCTTCAACAGTGTAGACTTTCCACTACCATTCATGCCGATGATGCCTACTTGTTCACCCTTTGCTACCTCTAAGTTAATGTTGTTTAATCCATGTATGACTTTTACATTGTCTCTTCTAAACATATTAACCAGGGCTCCCCTAATGGTATAATTCTTATTTTCAACAACCTTAAAAGTTTTTGAAACATCTGTAATTTTGATGACATTTTGTGTATCCATAATCGCCAATGTCTAGATTATTTCAACCGCTTTTGGGGAGAATCGTTTAAAGAGTAGCAAGGCAATAATCAACAAAACTATAGCGGTTATATAGTTTAAAAGAAATAAGTTCCAATCTGGAGGATTGCTATATAATAAAGTTTCCCTAATATTTATAAAAATACCAGTAAGAGGATTAATATACAATAGAATAGGCAATTTTTCGACTATAACATCCTTACTATAAAAAATCGGTGACCCCCAAAATAGCAGTAATAACATCATATCCCATAAGTGATTAATATCCCTGAAGAATATATACAAGACACTCAGAATTAGTTGAACCGCAAGAATTATCAAAATGAAATTTAAGAGAATAAGTGGTGCAAATAATGCGTTGATGTTATAAATTACATCAAAAAAGAAACTCAATAATATATAGACAAACAAATTAAAACCAAAGGCAATTGATGCACTTATCATGGCTCCATAGAACAGATCAAGCTTATTGATGTTTATATTCTCTAATATTGCTTTATACCTCCCCATGAGGCTCAGACCTTTAGTGGTTGCCTCTGAGAAGAACATCATTAAAATCAATCCTGAAAATACGTAGAGTGCAAAGTTTGGTATCTCTACAGCAAAAATAACAGAGAAAGCAATGTAATAAACCACCAACTGAAAAAAGGGATTAATCAGTGCCCAGACGATGCCCAAACGGGTGCCATAATAGCGTTCAATAAAATCGGTTTTCGCCAGTACCCAGATCCGTTCCAGTTTGTTATTTTCCGGCAGTCGTTTGAGTAAAGGGCCTAGTAATTGATTGATCATCCGGCGGGCATTTTTGC
Source organism: Bacteroidota bacterium (assembly GCA_016845175.1). Classification (GTDB taxonomy): domain Bacteria; phylum Bacteroidota; class Bacteroidia; order Bacteroidales; family F082; genus JAERTD01. Next base: position 14,485 of record JAERTD010000071.1, read on the forward strand.
ATGGTAAATATAAAAAAATCAAGCAATATCTATTCTTAGTCTAAATAACTAGGGCTCTTTTTATTATTCGTTTATTTTGCTACATTTGCCGTCCTGAAAAAAATATGTGCTAATCATTTAAGAATACGAGTATTATGAAGGTTTATGAAACGAAGGATATCAGAAACATTGCGCTGATAGGAGGAGCTAAGTCAGGAAAAACTACCATGGCCGAGTCCATGCTGTTTGAAGGCAAAGCCATTAACAGAAAAGGAAGCGTTGAAGACCAGAATACAACCTCTGACTACAGACCCATTGAGCTGGAGCGACAAAATTCTGTTCATTCCTCACTACTACACACGACCTATAACGACAAAAAAATAAATCTAGTTGACACCCCCGGTTTTGCCGATTTCGTAGGAGAAACCATCGGTGCATTGAATGTATGTGACACTGCCCTGATGATGGTTAATGGCCAGTCAGGTGTGGAAGCCACTACCGAAACTGCATGGAGACAAACCCTTGCTGCCAACAGCCCGGTATTGTTTTCCGTGAACCAACTGGACCATCATGGTGCCAATTTCGACGAAACCATTACTGCGCTCAAAGACTATTTTGGTGATAAAGTAACGGTTGTTCAATATCCAGTGAATTCCGGCGAAGGTTTCGATACCGTTATCGACCTGATTTTAATGAAGCAATTGAAATTCAAAGAAGGTGGTGGCGAACCAGAAGTAAGTGACATCCCTGATGATGAAAAAGATAAAGCTGAAGAATTACACCTGGCTCTAGTTGAGAATGCAGCTGAAGGTGATGAGACTTTAATGGAAAAATATTTTGAGAACGACACACTTACCCTGGACGAAATGCGCGAAGGTGTAAGACTGGGAATGATCACAAGAAGCATTTTCCCTGTGATGTGTTCTTCTGCAAAACATGGTATTGGTGTAAGCAGAATTTTGGACTTCATCACCATGTCATGTCCTACTCCGGATGAAATGCCTTCAAGAAAAACAACTGATGGTGCTGAATACTCATGTGATGCCAGCCAACCAACAGCATTGTTCGTTTTCAAAACATCCATCGAGCAGCACCTTGGTGAAGTTTCATTCTTCAAAGTATATGGCGGTCAGGTTAAGGAAGGTCAGGATTTGATCAACCCACGTACTGGCAACAAAGAAAGAATCAGCCAAATGTTTGTATTGAATGGTAAAAACCGTGAAAAAGTGGATACAGTATCTGCTGGTGATATTGCGGTAACTATCAAATTAAAAGATATTAAAACAGCCGATTCATTAATGGATCCTAAAAATGGTTCCGATGGTTTCGAAGGTCTTCAACTGCCTTCAGAACTGTACACTGTAGCCATGAAAGCGGTTAACTCATCTGATGATGAGAAATTGGGCTCCATTTTAAATGAAATGCACAGAACCGACCCAACATTGGTGGTTGAGTTCTCACGTGAGCTTAAACAAATGCTGTTGAAATGTCAGGGTGAATTTCATCTGAATACCGTTAAATGGTATTTAAACAATGAGCATAAAATTGAGGTCGAAACTATGGCCCCAAAAATCCCTTATCGTGAAACCATTACCAAACAAGCACGCGCCGACTACCGTCACAAGAAACAATCCGGTGGATCAGGACAGTTTGGTGAGGTACACCTTGCCATCCAACCTTATGTTGAAGGTTATAAGCATCCGGGTGATTTCCCAGTAAGAGGAACTGATGAGCACGAAATGCCATGGGGTGGTAAACTGATCTTCCACAACTGTGTGGTGGGTGGTGCCATTGATGCCCGTTTCCTTCCAGCCATCCTCAAAGGATTGATGGAAAGAATGAATGAAGGTCCATTGACAGGATCCTACGCCCGTGACATTGTTGTATATGTATACGACGGTAAAATGCACCCGGTTGATTCCAATGAGATCTCCTTTAAACTAGCTGGTCGCCATGCCTTTAGTACTGCATTTAAAAATGCCGGACCAAAGATTATGGAGCCTATTATGGACGTTGTAGTAACCATCCCTGAAGATATGATGGGTGCCGCAATGACTGACCTCCAAGGCCGTCGTGCCATCATTATGGGAATGGACGGTGCCGGTAAAAATCAGGTAATTAAAGCTAAAGTACCCTTAGCCGAAATGAGTAAATATGTTACTTCATTGAGTTCCATTACTTCAGGACGTGGTATTTTCAATATGACATACGATCAGTACCAGCAGGTACCTTCTGATGTTCAGGACAAACTTCTCAAAGCCTACGAAGAATCATTGGCCGAAGAAGAATAGATTGAACTCTAAAAATAATCTGGGCTGTCTTTTTCATAAAGGCAGCCTTTTTTTATGCCTTCGCCAATGCTCATAAAAACCAATTAAACGTAATTTAGCCAGTTCAATACAATTTTTTATGTATAAAAAACCAGCTATGAAAACCCGATTTTTAATCCCGGCTATCCTCATTGTTTTCCTTATCACCATTGCTATTTCTACTCATAAAAATACTTCCATTCAAAAAGAACAAGCGCACTTCAACTATCCAAGTGAATGGATGGATTACCAACGCAGCTATCCCAACGATTATGTTAAACCTGAGGCATATCTTCAGGCCATGAAAGAAGCTTCTGAGCTCCATAAAGAGACTGCCGGTCGTGACATTTACTGGGAATTTGCCGGGCCTACCAATATTGGTGGCCGAATCACCGATCTGGCTTTTAGCCCGGTTGACATCAATACCATTTTCGTGGGTGGTGCTTCTGGAGGTATCCTTAAATCGGAAAACGGAGGTCAGTCATGGGAGCAAATCTTTAAGGATGCAGATGTGATATCCATTGGTGATCTGGCCATCGATCCCAAGGATGAAAACACCTTGTATGCCGGTACCGGAGAAGCCAATGCCTCCAGTTTTAGTTTTCTGGGAAATGGGATATATAAATCAACAGATGCAGGAGATACCTGGAGCCATATGGGACTGGAATCATCAGCCTATATTGGAAGGATACTGGTAGATCATGATAACTCAAACCGTTTGTTTGTGGCCGCCTGTGGCAATTTATTCTCCCATGGTGGTGAACGTGGCATTTATAGAAGCTTAGATGCTGGCAGCAATTGGCAGCAACTTCTTTTTATAAACGATTCCACTGCTGGCATCGACCTTGCGCAACATCCAGCTGATCCTGACATACTCTATGCAGCCATGTGGCAGAGAACCAGAGGTCGTGATTATAGAAACTCCTTTGGTGATGGATCCAGTGTGTGGAAAACAACCGATGGAGGTGATCACTGGGTGGAGTTGACCAATGGTTTGCCCACTGGTGATAATGTGGGACGTATTGGCCTTGACATTTCACAATCCAACCCTGAGGTGGTTTATGCTTTTATAGATATGCCCAGCCAGGAAGTAAGGGTATACCGCACAGATGATGGCGGCAGCAACTGGACCAGAACCAATGACAACGCGCTGGATGAAATGAACAGCAGTTTTGGTTGGTATTTTGGACAAGTCAGGGTGGATCCCACGGATGAGAATACTGTATATGTGATGGGGGTCGATTTTTACCGTTCCCAGGATGGTGGCAATTCCTGGACACAACTGGCAGGATATTTTAATTCGAATGTGATACATGTAGACCACCATGCCCTGTATTTTGATCCCAACACAGGAAGGTTGTACAACGGTAATGATGGCGGATTGTATTACAGTGATGATCAGGGTGAAGACTGGACTCAAATCAATAATATTCCTCTGATTCAGTTTTATGCGATCGATATAGACAAACAAAACCCAGAACGTATTTATGGAGGCACCCAGGACAACAATACCATACGCACCATGACGGGCGCCATTGACGACTGGGAAGCCATATTGGGTGGAGATGGTATGTATTGTCTGGTGGATCATCAGGATAATAGTAATGTATTTGCTGAATACCAATGGGGAGGATTAAACCGGTCCCAGTATGGTGGTGATCCGGGTACATTTGACTATATAGCCTGGGATATGTCGGACGATCGTACCAATTGGTCGGCACCTTTGGCCATGGATCCTGAAAATCCTCAACGCTTGTATTTTGGCACCTACCGGGTCTGGCGAAGCCTTAATGGGGGTAGCAATTGGTCTTCAGTATCCAACGACCTTACACAGGGTGGCAGTAATTATTTCCATAGCCTGACCACCATTGATGTCTCCCCCGTGAATCCAAATATTGTGGTAGCAGGTTCAGGGGATGGGAAAGTTCATGTATCAAGCTTTGGCGGCAATGGTTGGACAGATATTTCGGCAGGGCTTCCCAATAGATGGATTACAAGGGTCGCCATGGATCCCTTTGATGAAAATACCATTTATGTGACCGTATCTGGTTTCAGATGGGATGAAGCGCAGCCTCACATATTCAAATCCACTGATCTTGGTGAAAACTGGGTATCCATTTCAAGCAACTTACCAGAGCTTCCGGTAAATGTAATTGTTCCGGATCCCGAAGTTCCCGATTGGTTGTATGTAGGAACCGATGCCGGCGCCTTTTATTCTGATAACGGGGGACTATCCTGGAAAAGCCTGATGAAGGACCTTCCCAATGTGGCTATTACTGCCATGAAAATACATCAGGAAACCCGTTCACTTGTCATTGGAACCTACGGCATCTCTTGTTACAGACTTAACCTTGATTATCTGGTAGGCATGCCCACACATCAGATGGCTGACCTTGAAGAGCTTCAGGCATCATTATATCCCAATCCTCTGTCAGGTAATTCATGGTTAAACATCAGTATTGAGGAGGCAGGAACAGAAGATATCCAACTGTTTTTGTATGATCAGATGGGTAGGTTACTGGCTCAGGAAGTCCGACAAGCAAACAGTTCCTCTTCATTGGAAATACAGTGGGATGTGAATGCTGAAACCGATGGAAACTTATCCAACGGACAATACTTTTGCCGCATCACCCAGGGCAGGAAATCAATTTCCCTGCCCCTCGTGATCACTGATGCTTTTTAGTTTTCAATAAGAATTGGATCTCCAATTCCGATTTCCTTTAACGCTTCCAACTGTGTTGCAGCGTCACCGGCCACCACATAGTACATTCTGGAAGGGTCAATGTATTTTCTAGCCAGTTCCTGATGTTGCTCCAGGGTTATATTATTAACAAGCTCTTCTTCATGCTTTACATAATCTGTAGGAAGGTCGTACATGCTGATGTTGCTCAACACACCAATCAATGACCACAGTGTTTCAAATTCACGGGCATTGGATTTGATCAATGCATTTTTTGTAAATGTCAGATCCTCCTCACTAATTCCATTTCTGTAGTCCTGCATCAGATCTTTAAAGATCTGCACAGATTCCTGAGTTGTTGATGAGCGTACACTTGACGAGGCCTTAAAGGCGCCAGGAATAAAGCTTCCGGAAAAACCGGTTCTTGCACCGTATGTATAGCCCTTTTCTTCTCTCAACACCATATTGACATTGCCATTGAAGGAACCCCCCAGTTTGTGGTTCATTACTGTTGCAGCATAGAAATCATCATCTGTTCGTTTCATTCCAAGGTTGCCAATATTAATAACCGACTGTTTGGCTCCCGGCACATCAATGAAATAAATGGCAGAAGTTTCAGGCTGACTGGGCAAGGGGTATTCCGGAAATACAACGTCTTTGTTTTCCCATTTCGTTGAAAGATCCTGCAGTGAGGCTACTACCTTTTCCTGCTTAATGTCTCCAGCAATCAGAAAATTACTGATTGAGGGCGAGAAGTTCTTTGCATAATAGGTTTTCAAGTCAACCATGGTAATGGATTCCAGAGTTACCAAAGTACCCCTTGAACTGATGGAATAAATATGATCACTTCCATAAATCAGTTCATTGAATGTATTCCTGGCCAAAGCATTTGGATCTGCCTTCTGACGAATTAAACGGTTTGAAATCCTTGTTTTGGCCATCTCAAACTCTTCCTCATCCCATCTGGGTTCAATCAGGATTTCCTCCACCAGAGCCAGTGTTTTGTCATAGTTTCTGGCTAATGTGTTTACCCTGATGGAAATGGCACCATTGGAAGCATTCATCCTGATGCTGGCACCTAATTTCTCAATTTCCTCTTCAAGCTCTTGAGGACTTTTGTTTTTTGTTCCTTCCATCATCAACTCCGCCAACAAATTGGCAACTCCTGATTTCTCAGGAATGTCAAGGTAATGGCCTCCTTTCAACACCAATTGAAATTGTACCAGTGGCAATTCGTTATGTTCAATCCCATATACTTTTAAACCATTGGCCATTTCAGATTCCCAAACTTGAGGAAGGTTCAATAGGGGCGCAGGGCCGTCTTTGGGTTGCACAGAACGGTCGAAAGAAGAAGGTGTTTTGGCTATTTCATTGCTGTCACCGGCCTCTTCAATGGCCACTTCGGTAGCTTCTTCCACTTTTTCTTCCTGTATATCAGCTCTAACTGAACCTTCTGCTACCAATTCCAACTGACCTTTGGGCACAAAACTGGTGGCGAGGAAGGGCTGATCCTTAATATACTTATGATATACTCTAAGAATATCCTCTTTTGTTACTGATTTCAATTTTTCGATATCCACCTTATAATATGCAGGATCACCATAATATTCATTGTAATAAGCCAGCTGATAGGCTTTACTTAAGATGCTGCTGATACCATTATAAAAGTCGGTTTCCTGACTGGCTTTTATTCGTTCCACATCAGCTTCGGTAAATCCCTCTGTTTCGAACAGCTCGAATGACTCATAGATGGCTGCTTCCACATCTTTCAGACTTACGCCATTATTGGCAGTAACCACAATATTGAAAGCTCCTGCAATCTCCTGACTACCATTATAGGCATATTGACTGGAGGTAAGGTTCTTCTCCTTTTCCAGCACCTTATATAAAGGGGCCTTTTTACCCCGACTCATCAATTCAGCCAGATAAGTCAGTGGATAGGCATCATCATTCTTTTCATCAACAGTGGGCCAAATCATCCTAAGTTGAGCCGCTCTGGCAAAATTATCTTCATGATACAATTTTTTGGTTTCTTCCAGTTGGGTAGGTATGGCAACTGGATCCGGGATATCATCACCCTTCTTAATTTCTCCAAAATATTTTTCAATCATTTTTTTGGCAGATTCCCTTTCAAAATCTCCAGCCAATACAATGGTAGCATTGTTGGGCATATAGAATTTTTGATGAAAGTCTTTCACATCATCAACTGTGGCATTCAACAGATCTTCCATCTCGCCAATAACGGTCCAGCTATAGGGATGACCTTTTGGATAGAGGTTTTTGGCAATTACCGCACGGGTATGTCCATAAGGCCGGTTATCTACCATTTGTCTTTTTTCATTCTGAACTACATTCTGTTGTACGTTGAAAGCATGTTGTGTGACGGTATTGATCATATATCCCATACGATCTGACTCCATCCACAATACCATTTCCAAGGCATTTTTTGGCACAATTTCGAAGTAGGTAGTGGCATCATTTCCGGTACCTCCATTCAAGGTGCCTCCTGCATTTTGTATGAGTTTAAAGAATTCATCCTGACCCACGTTTTCCGATTCCTGAAACATCATATGTTCGAACAGGTGAGCAAATCCGGTTCGGCCTTCCTCTTCTCTGTTGGAACCAACATGGTATTGCACTGCAAAGGCAATGATGGGGTCGGATTGATCCACATGAAGAATTACTTCAAGACCGTTGTCTAAGGTGTACTTTTCATAATCTATACTTAGGTCTGTTTTGGGCGGCTGGCATCCAAAGAAACAGGCTATCAACAAAGCTGATACTAATAATAATGACTTTTTCATAAGGTTTGATTTATTGGGTTTTGTTTTAAAGCGACTCAAACTATATCGTTAACAATTTCTAGATAGGTTTTGAGCTCACTAAAACCTCAATGTATTCTGCTCTAATCCCTAAGTGTAAATTGTCAATATGCTCAATAATGGTTTCTAAATCACTATTAGACTTTATAAAATCAACAATATCGAACCCCCAATGCATAGTTACAGGTGATCCATTATTATTTATTGGATTTCCGTGCCATTCTGGTTCCTTAAGAAAAATGGGATCCCCATTTTCGTTCTTCCTCGCCCAGACTTCAGACTTTCTGTGTTTATTAATAATTGGCACAGTAAAAATATGTGCTCCTCCTGGTTTAAGGGTCCTTGCGATTTCCATAAAAGCATCTTTTGGATTATAAACATGCTCCATTACATCCTGAGAAATAACAATATCAAATGACTCATTTGGAAATGTTTGCTTTTCTAGATCCTCGTTTCTAAAATCATCAATTGTCTTACCCATTGGGTAGTTTGGATAATAGTGTGTTGCAATATAATTACTTGAGTTGTTTTTAATCTTAATACTGGCTCCACGCCTCGCAGGTGAACATTCATGAATAACTAATTTCTTCCAATCAGGGTAGTGTTTTTCAATTACGACCATAAGTGCCCGTTCACGAGGTAGTGAATTGCAATTACTACATATGAAATGATCTCTCAACCAACTATTATTTGATTCAAAAACAACTTCATTCTCACAGCAAGGGCAATACCCTTTTTGACTAAAGAAAAATTTATCGACGTGGTGATTAATCATTAAACGAAATCATTTAGGTGGACAAACATTTATTCTATTGCTCTATAAGTCTACCAAGTTATTATAAAGGTCCCTGTTGATCATCTAATCAGACAGTATAATCCATACATAAGTTGTACAAGGATTGTATTTTATAACGATCGTCGGCAAACTGGCATTTTTTAGGTAGGCGGTGTTCATAATAATTACCACTTGTACCTTGTAAGCCTGCATTTGTTGCCAACCATAATGGTGTTTCCGCTGCTTGCTCAGCTGATTCGTGACCCCCAAAGCCAAGGGCATTACTAAGTTTTGAATTGACATCACCAGGATGGCAGGCATTGACGCTTATCTTAAATGCTTTCGATTGTTTGGAAAAGAATACACTCAGCATGCGGTTGGCTTGTTTGGATTGTCGGTAGGCCGTGTCATTATTGTAGGTCCGCTTGCTAAACTCCACATCATCCAGATCGAGGCCACCTGCCCAATAGCTAGCCACATTAACAATTCTGCTATCCTTTTGATACTTCAAATGCTCTTTCATATAGTACATCATCCAAAAATATCCCATCACATTGGTAGCCCATTGCATTTCAACACCATCTGAGCTGAGGGTTCGTTCTCGGGGAGTGGTAGCAGCATTATTTACGAGAATATGTAAGGGGCCCTGCCATCTATTCTTAAGGGAAATAATCTGGTGCTTTGATGAAACATCCACCACTTCTGTTTCAACAGAAGGGTTTCCAGTGTTGTTTTTTATGCTTAAAGAGGCTTGTTCAAGTTTTTCCTTATCACGGCCCAATAGAACGACTTTCATATCCGGAAGCCTGGCCAAGCCGCAGGCGATGGCATTACCAATACTTCCATAGGCACCTGTGACCAAAGCTACCCGCTCTTCCATATGTTTGGTTTTAATAACTTACCTATCTGCCAGTATTAATAGATCATTCAAACAACCGACACAACAGAATAAGCTGAATGTCAACTGTTTTAGCAGAGATAAAAATAGTCAAATCAAATGTATTATTCAACTTTGAAGCAATATCCGCGCGAAAAAACTACTTTTGCCCTTTCAAATTCTTAAATATTATTGATCATGAAACATGCTGAAATACACACTGAAAAAGGAGTAATGAAAGTTGATTTTTACGAAAATGATGCTCCCAAAACAGTGGAAAACTTTACCACGCTTGCCAAAGAAGGTTTCTATGATGGATTAAATTTTCATCGAGTGATTCCTGATTTCGTTATTCAGGGCGGTTGTCCTCAAGGCACCGGAGTTGGTGGGCCGGGCTATAATATCGACTGCGAACTTGATGGTGATAACCAGTACCATGACCGTGGTGTGCTCTCCATGGCACACGCCGGTAGAAATACAGGTGGCTCACAATTCTTCATTTGCCATAGCAGAACGAATACCGCTCACCTTGACAGAAACCACACCTGTTTCGGAAAAGTTGTGGAGGGAATCGAAGTAATCGATGACATTCGTCAAGGAGATACAATCCAAAAAATTGTTGTTACCGAAAGTTAGAAAACTTAGGCAACAGATCACATAAGGGTGCGATATCAAGGTATTGCACCCTTTCTTTTATATTACTTCTTGAAGACTAATGTTAAAAAACTATTTAACTTTATTGAATTATTTTGCAATAGGGCTACCACCACAGCAGCATTTAAAATAATGAAACGACTTGTTTTTTTAGTAACTGCAATTGTTTTGCTTGTCTCGAGCTTTGCAAATCCATATCAAACAATTGATAGTCTGAAACAAGAAATTGAGAATACTCATGAAATAGGTGATAAGATCAGCCTTTACCGACATTTATCTGAGGCTTATAAAACGCTGGATGTGGATACCGCCATACAGATTGCTCACCTGGCAGTTAAGTTGGCAGAAAAAACAAACTCCATAAAAGATTTGGGCTTATTGTACTCATCCATTGGCGACTTTGCCCTAATTCAGGACAGCAGCAGCAAAGCAGAACAAGCTTATCAGCAAGCCCTTTCATACCTCATACAAGTTGAAAAATCAAGGGCGCTTGCCAAAGTATATATGGCCATTGGAAGTCGAAGTATTGAAAGGGATAACTTTCCTGAGGCCATGGATTACTACCTCAAAGGAGTTCGCATTGCAGAAGAATTGGGCGACTCAACTCAACTACCTTCCTTTTATAACAACCTGGGTGTGATCTATCTGAACTTAAACAAGCATGAAAAGGCTCTTGAATTATACACTAAGGCTTTAAAGCTGTTTGAGTTGGATCAATCATCAATGAATATTGCCGGAACAACCACAAATATTGGATCCATTTATATTAAACTTGGTGATCTGGATATTGCCAGAACCTATTATCAGAAAGGCTATACTTTATTTGAGACTGCAGCTAATATGGAAGGCATGGCTCATGCGTTGTTGAAGCTGGGACTGCTTGATATTATGCAACAACAATATACAGAGGCAAAGGATCATCTGAGGCAGTGTATTGCTATTTTGAAGCAATTGGACATTGTGCGCTCTGGATCCAAGTCCATCTTCATGGCCGAAACCAAAATAAATTTGGGACTGGTATATATTGCACTGGACAATTATAACGAAGCTGAAGCACTGTTGAGCGAGGGCTTCGAAGTAGCCTTTAGTGGGGGTCATCTGGGATTGATTGCGCTATCCTCGGAGGGATTGAGCGATTTATACAAAAAGAAAATGCAAGCTGACAAAGCCTTGCATTATCATGAGTTGTTTAAAATCTATTCCGACAGCATTTATAATGAAGAGAACATCAGACGCCTGACACAATTGGAGATGCAATACCAGTTTGATACCAAATTAAAGGAAAACGAACTTGAAAGAGAAAGAGCACAACAGGAACAGGAAAGAAAGAATCTGGTATACATCATACTCTTTGGAGGACTGTTTCTGGTGCTGATCATTCTGGTATTGTTACTCACCCTTGAAAAGAACAAAAAGAAAAAAGTTGAACTGGAAAGGACCAATTTAAAGAACAAGCTGGAACATACCAATAAGGAGCTGACTACCTATGTGATGTATTTACTTCGTAAAAATGAGTTCATTATCAGCATCTCCGAAAAGCTCAAGAAAACCCGTTTGGATGCCAAGCCTGAAAATAAAAAAGTATTGGCCGAACTGATTCATGAACTGGAATCCAATTCAAGTATGATTTCCTGGGAAGAATTTGAAGTACGTTTCCAACAGGTTTATACCGGTTTTTACAAAAGTCTTAATGACCAGTTTCCAGATTTAACACCCAATGAATTGCGTCTATGTGCCTTTTTCAGACTCAATATGACAACAAAAGAAATTGCAGCCATTACCTATCAATCCATCAACAGCATTACCGTCGCCCGGTATCGGTTAAGGAAAAAACTTGGCCTCGAATCTGAAGAGAACCTGGTTTCCTTTTTGATGAAATTGTAGAAATATCCCTTATCCTGCTGATAAATTTTGAATAATTCTCAAGGTTTTCTCTCTTAAAACGTTTTGTTATCCAGTTGTAATGACTGTATACTCATTTTTTTCTGGTTTATTTATTTTGCTCATTATCTATCCTTTACGTTATGCTGTATGACAGTTGTAAGACCTCAGTACAGCAATTGTAGTCCCCAGGTATTTTTTAATTGTTTGTATGGGTGATTTATTTGCATTCTCAAATCACTAATAAAGCACCTGCTCAGATGAAAGAGGAGAAATCAGTAGAGGAAAGCATTGTCGAGAAATTGGACAAGCTCATAGAAACCAAGAGGGATGAGTCAAGTGCATTGCAGAAGATATTTAAGTCAATAGATATTGAAAATGAAAGCTTAAATAAAGAAGCTTCAAAAAAACAGAAACGTAAATAACAAAACCATGAAAAAAAACCTACTCTTATTGGCGACGATCATATTAATGGTTGGAAACCTGTACTCCCAAACCTGGAACTATGCTACCAGCACAGGAACCTCTTTTATACTTTATGGTATGAGCTTCCCCCCAAACCAAAATGATATTGGATATGCCTGTGGTATGGAATATACCTATAATGCTGATGGTGTGGTTGTCAAAACAACTGATGGTGGTAACAACTGGACTCAGGTATTGCCTACATCAGGTGATATTGATGGCTTGCAAGGCATTTGGTTTATCAGCGACCTGGTTGGTTTTGCAGGAGGTTGGAACAACTACTTTATTAAAACAACCGATGGTGGTAACAACTGGACACCTGTTAGCTGTGGTACTAATGTATGGTACTATGTGGATGTAGAGTTTTGGGATTCAAACAATGGAATTGCAGCAGCCAGAATGAATGGATCCGAGCAAGCCGTGTTTATTACCAGTGATGGTGGTAACACATGGGTACCTGCTACTTCCGGTATTTCTACAGGAGGCCTTATGGGTGTTAGCTATGCTGATCAGAACACCATTTTTGCTGTTGGAACAGATGCCAAAGTATATAAATCAACAGATGGTGGTCACAACTGGATTACTCAGTACACCCTTCCAGCCATGCTATTCGGTGTCGATTTTGCTGATGCTAACTTCGGTGTTGTGGGCGCAGAAGAAAAAATGTTTGCCACCACAGACGGAGGAAGCACCTGGACAACCCATACAACAGGATATGAAAATTTTTACGCCTGTGAAGCTTACACTGACGGTACTGCTTATATAGGTGGTACTGATGAAAATATCTACTCAACCTCAGATTTTGGTGCCACATGGACTATGCATCACAATGGGGGTGGTACATCACATTTATATAGAATTAGAACAACCGACAATGGCAATATGTATGCCTGTGGTTCACAGGGAACTATCCTCATCAATGAAATGCCTTTTGGCGCTGATTTCACTGCTGATGCAACTACCGTTTGTGAGGGTGATGTGGTGAATTTCACAGACCTGTCAACCGGTACAATTGTTTCATGGAACTGGACATTCGAAGGGGGAACACCGGCTACGTCAACCGACCAAAACCCAAGTGTTACTTATAACACTGCAGGCGTATACGATGTTACCCTTGAAGTGTCCGATGGAACCAACACCGACACCTATTCTGTAACTGATATGATTACAGTTAACCTTCCAGCACCTCCACAACCCAATACACCCAGTGGACCTATTGATGTTTGTGCAGCTGATGAGGTAATTTATACAACCTTTAGCGTAGCCAATGCCAATACCTATTACTGGGAAGTAAGTCCATCAGATGCCGGAACCATTGAAAATGGAGATACCTCAGCCTTATTTACCCAATCTGCTACCTGGACGGGAGCCTATACTGTGAAAGTTCAGGCATCCAGCGATTGTGGCTATGGCCCATGGTCATCAGAACTTAGCTGTAATCTTTACTTTACACCTGCACCTTATAATGTATCACAAGGTGGCGGATATTGCGAAGGCAGTAATGGTATTGAAGTAATACTCGACGGATCTGAAGTAGATGTTGACTATGAACTGTTTTTGGATGACGTTTCTACAGGCACCATACTTGCCGGTACAGGAAGTGCATTAAGCTTTGGATTCCAGACTGACGAAGGGATATACAGTGTTACCGGATATGCTACCATGTGTAATACGGATATGTATGGAGGCTCATATATTTACCTTCTTAACCTGCCTGCAGCTGCCAGCCAACCCAGTGGTTCGGATATGGTTTGTGCAGGAACAACTACTGATTACCAAACCGACGCAGTTGCAGAGGCAGACACCCTGATTTGGGTATTGGATCCTGCTGATGCCGGTATCATCATTGGTGATGGAGAAAACATCTCTGTTCAATGGTCTTCCACCTTTAAAGGCATGGCATACCTATCCGTTTACGGATCAAATGATTGTGGTGACGGAACTGTTTCTCCAACCCTAGACATTACTGTTGACGAAGCCCCACAACCAGTAGTTAATGGTAAAGACTTGGTTTGTGAAGGTCACACTGAAGATTATTTTACAACAGATAATACCGGTGCAACCTATACCTGGGAAGTTATTGGTGGAAGCATTTCCAATGGAGCAGGTACAGCTGAAATAAGCATCGACTGGACAAACGTCGGAAGCGGTTATGTGTTGGTAAACGAAATGAGTGCCAATGGCTGTGAAGCTGTTTCAGACACCCTTTTCGTTACCATAGACGATTGTACCGGATTAGATCCTGTAACCAATTTCGATCAGATTACAGTATATCCAAACCCGGCTAAAAATAACCTGAACATCGCCTTTATGGCTGCTTCACAAATGGATTATACCATTAGTATTTACAACCATATGGGTCAGCAAGTGTACAAGGCAACTTATCAGAGTCAGGGTGGTAAGGAACAAAAACAAATAAATATAGAAACATTGCCTGCTGGTATGTATTTTGTGAAAATGCACAATGCGTCTTCATTTTTCTACCAGGGCAAAATCGAGAAATTCAATTAGTTTTATTGTTAATTGAATGTTGTAGTGGTGATGCAGTCCCGACATAGTCGGGGCTGCTTTTTTTATTTCATTTTTTTCCTACGGTTTTATATCCTCAGTTCCTGAGGCTTTCGCTGCAACTTATTTGAGATTGAAGGAGTCATATTATCAAATCATAATTTTTAGTTAATATTGTTAATGAATTGTTAAGCGTACGAATCCATTCTACAAACTAAATAACACAACAATGAAAAAAGTTTTACTCTTAATCGTGGCGGTTGCCTTTGGTATATCCACCATGTATTCTCAAGTAAACCGTAATTGGGTTTTGCTTGAAATCGGAACTGGCACATGGTGCGGATATTGTCCGGGAGCAGCCATGGGAGCTGATGATCTTATTGCAGCCGGAGATCCGGTGGCCGTAATTGAAAACCACAATGGCGATGCATTTGCTCATACAGATTCAGACGCCAGAAACAGTTATTATTCCATTTCTGGTTATCCAACAGCTCAGTTTGATGGGTCCTACGATCAGGTAGTGGGTGGTAGTGCCACACAAAGTATGTACAGTACCTATGAGCCTATAGTCAGTACAAGGATTACCCAGCAAACAGACTACACCGTTGAAATATATGGAGATAATGTGGGTGACAACTATGATATTCTGGTAAGAATTACTCAGGTAGGATCATCAGGTGGTAGCGATATGAAGGTTCGCTTTTGCCTGACCGAATCTGAAATCGCCTATAACTGGCAAAACCAAAGTGAATTGAATTTTGTTAACCGTTTGATGGCTCCAAACGCTGCAGGAACTTCCGTTACGTTAACCGGTCCTGGTTCTGTTGTGGATGTACCATTAACTTTTACTTTCAACAATTCCTGGAATAATGCTCACTGCGAACTGGTTGCCTTTATCCAGGATGACGCCGGTAAAGAAAACCACCATTGTGAAAAAGTTTCCTTACTTAATCTTCAACCTTTAGTAGCTGAAGCCAGTTTTTCAGCCAGTGGTGATACCATTTGCCAAGGATCAACTGTCAATTACACCGATCTATCAAGTGGTGATATATTGACCTGGAACTGGACATTTGAAGGTGGCACACCAGCTACTTCAACTGACCAGAACCCGAGTGTACTTTATAGCTCCACAGGTATTTTTGATGTTACACTGATTGTAGCTGATGCCAACACATCAGATACTTTAACCACAGAAGATTTAATTGAATCCATTATTGAGCCTGCTCAACCAACCACACCAACTGGTGAGACCACAGCATGTAATGGCAGCACCATTGAATATACAACTCAGGTTGTTCCTTATGCAGAATCCTATACATGGGAAGTTAACCCAACCGATGCCGGTAGTTTTATAGGTTCAAGCATTGTTGGAACTTTCGTAGCAGATGATAGCTGGACCGGAGATTATACAATTAGTGTATATGCAACAAACAACTGTGGTGTTGGGCTTTCTTCCAACGATCTCAGTTGCACACTTTACTATGCTCCACAGCCTTATCAGGTTTCAAACGGTGGTGGATATTGTGAGGGTGATCCTGGTTATGAAGTTACCCTGGATGGTTCAGAAATTGATGTTGATTATGAACTCTTCCTTGACGATGTTAGTACAGGAACCATTCTGGCAGGAACAGGCGGTGCACTTAGCTTTGGATTCCAAACAGATGAAGGTATTTATAACGTTGTAGGTTTTACCTCTACATGTGAAACAGATATGTATGGCGGATCTTATATTTACTTACTGGGTATGCCAGGAGATCCAACAACTCCAACAGGTCCGGACTTGGTGTGTAGTACAGAATCATCAGACTATACCACTGAAGATATCGAAGAAGCCACTGAAATCCTTTGGATACTCACACCTGCTGAAGCTGGTGAAGTAACATCCAGTGGAACCAGTGCTACCATTGATTGGGCTGCTGATTTTGGTGGTCTTGCCACTTTAAGTGTCCAGGGTTCTAACGATTGTGGTCTTGGTGCTGAATCAGATGCTTTGGAAATAACAGTAGATGTTGCTCCGGCACCAGTAACTGTTGGTCCTGATGAGGTTTGTAAGAACCACCAGGAAATCTATTCTACCGAAGCAACCACAGGTAATATTTATACCTGGGAAGTTGTTGGTGGAGATATAGTTGATGGTACAGGCACCCATGAGATTACGGTTTTGTGGACCACTGTAGGTGCCGGTAGTGTACTGGTTACTGAATCCACTGCAGATGGCTGTATGGGTGTGGCAGAGATCTTGAATATAACCATTGATGATTGTTCTGCCATTGAAGACCAGTTTATCAGTGGTTTAATACTCTATCCAAATCCAGTGGGCAGCCAGCTCACACTTAGCTTTAATGCACAGCAGTCTATGTATTACGAGGTAGATATTTATAACCAAATGGGACAAGTGGTCTTGCATAAAGAAAGTAATGCTGTCACCGGACAACAGAGCAAACAGTTCGATGTAAGCGATTTAGCGGAAGGCTTGTACATTATTAGTGTTAGAACTAAGAACGCCGAACTATGGCGTGGTAAAATTGAGGTGAACAGATAAAACTGACTCAATAAATAAAAAAAGCCGGGGCGAATATTCGCCCCGGCTTTTTTTTTGAATATTGGATAGGCTTATTTTTTGGAGAATAAACGTCCCATTCCTAACTTGGCTGCATACAGTGCATGATACATGGCAGGTACGATAACCAAGGTGAGGAAAGTGGCGAAGCTCAAGCCAAAAATAACTGTCCAACTCATGGCTCCCCAGAATACTGCATTATCACCCCCAAAGTAAATCCTTGGATCAAAATTATTAAGGAAGGATACGATATCAATATTCAGACCTACTGCCAGTGGCATCAATCCAAGAATGGTAGTTATCGCTGTTAGCAGTACAGGACGCAAACGGGTTTTTCCTGCTTCTACAATACAATCCCGACCTATATCCAGAGGCAGGTTTTCGTCATCCGGAATGCCCAGTTCTTTTTTCTTACGGGCTTTGGTCAAACCAATATAATCGATGAGTACAATGGCATTGTTTACCACAACTCCTGCCAAGGACACAATACCAATACCAGTCATAATGACCACAAAGTCCATACTGAAAGTGGCCAGGCCACCAAATACACCAATAGTACTCAGTACCACACTAAACATAATGATTGCTGGTTTCACAAAGGAATTAAACTGAGACACCAGAATTATCATAATCAAAGCAAGCGCAATCATCAGGGCACTGACAAGGAAGGCCATGGATTCATCCTGTTCTTCCTGTTCCCCCGTAAAACTGTATTTATAACCAACTGGCATATCGAAATTACTCATAATCAATTTCAATTGTGAATTGATTTCATTGGCATTGTATCCGGGTAGAACATTGGAGAATATGGTAATCACCCTTTTTCTGTCAATCCTTGAAATGGAACCATAGGTGGTACTGTAGGAAAAATCTGCCACAGCGGAAATCGGCACCTGTACTATTTTTCCAGTGGATACACTTCTGAAAGTGATGCGCTGATTGATTAGATCCGCAATATTGTGACGGTATGTATCATCCAGCTTCATTCGGATTTTATACTCGTTCTCCCCGTCTTTAAAATCAGAGATTTCCTTTCCAAATAAAGCCGTACGTATGGCATCACCCACCTGACCAGATGACAAACCATAACGCCTAAGTTTTTCACGATCAATATTGATTAAAAGCTCAGGTTTTCCCACATCGAGGTCAATTTGCAACTCTTCAATACCAGCAATTTTTTGGGCATTGATAATGGATCGTATGGTGTCTGTGAGATGCAGGAGCTCATCGAACTCTTTTCCACTGATCTCAAGGTTAATGGGTTTTCCTGTTGGTGGTCCTTCGTTCTGCATTTCAACCAGTAAGGTAATACCAGGGTAGAAACCTACCATACTATCTGCCAACTGATCCATAATTGCTAAGGTGCTCTTACCATTTCTGAATTCAAAATCAACAAAGTTGATGGTAATAATCCCTTTGTTGGGCAAGCCTCCTCTTCCTGTAAATCCATCATCCTGACCAACTGCACCTTTCCCAACCACACTCAATACCGATTTAACCACATCCATATTGGGTTCCAGTATTCGGTAAACCTTGGTTTCAAATTCTCGCATAACCGAATCGGTCACCTCAATATCTGTAGAGATGGGCAATTCAGCAATTACATTGATCAATTTAGGCTCTGAGGAAGGGAAAAATTCCACCTTCGGATTGCTACCAAAATAAAACATCATGGTCATGATCATCATCAGAAATGAACCTAGAATAAACAGGTAAGGGTTTACTCCTCTAAGGGCAAACTGGATAAATCTCAGATAGATATTCTCCAGCCAAACCAGACCTTTCTTCTGGAACCACATGGCCATCTTCGAAAGGAAGGCCAGGTTTAATAAACCAATAATGGCAAAAATTACCATTAAGGTTCCCAACCAGTTCACTCCTGCGGCATAAAACAAAAAGGCCACCAATATCAGGATTACCATAGCAATTAGGCTTCTTCTAGGTTTTGGGAGAACCACATTGGCACCTTTCTTGAAAAAATCTGTAAACACCACCGGTATGATGACCAAAGCAACAAATAGCGATGAGGCCAGGACGATGATCAGTGTGATGGGTAGATAGGACATAAATTCACCCATAATTGAATCCCAAAACACCAAAGGGAAAAAGGCTGCCAGTGTTGTAGCCGTAGATGAAATAATGGGTAAGGCTACCTCTCCGGTTGCCTGTTTGGCTGCCTCCAGCATGGGGTAGCCTTTGTGAACAAACCGGAATATGTTTTCAGTAACTACAATGGCATTATCAACCAGCATGCCCAAGGCCAGAATCAAGGAAAACAAAACAATCATATTGATTCTATAGCCCATCAATCCCATAATCATAAATGATAACAGCATGGACATGGGTATGGCAAAACCTACAAACAGTGAATTCCGTGTTCCCAGGAAGAGAAAAAGTACCAGAACCACAAAAACGACTCCCAGGATAATGCTATTCCATAAATTATCCAGCTGCATATTAACCATATCCGATTGATCATTGGTAATGGTAATGGCCAGGGCCTCCGGAATAACATTATTGGTAACAGCATCATCCAGAATTTCAAAAACCTGATCAATGGTTGACAGCAGGTTCTCCCCACTTTTCTTTACTACCTGTAAAGAAACCACCGGCTGATTACCCAGTCTGGCATAGCTGTCCCTTTCTTTAAATCCATAGATAATTTGTGCAATATCACGCATATATACAATATTGCCACCTTCTCTTTTGACAATGATATCTTCGATTTCTTTGGGATCTGTAAATTCACCAATCATCCGGATACTTCTTCTGATATTTCCCAGGCGGGCTTCACCACCTGAAATGGAAACATTCTCGTAAGCAATTGCTTCTTCCACATCCAGATAGCTAATTTCCATAGCCGCCATCTTAAAAGGATTCAGGTTGATGGTTACTTCCTTTTCAGTAATACCTGTAATATTCACTTTAGAGACTTCTTGAATGACTTCAAACTCATCCTTTAGGTCTTCAGCATAATCTTTCAACTCATTGATGGAAAAATCACCTGATAAGTTAACATTAACCACCGGAAACTCAGAAATGTCGATGTCCTCTACCATGGGGTCGTCCAATAAATCTGTGGGCAGGTCACGTTTACCTTTGTCCACGGCATCTTTTACTTCCTGCAAGGCTACTTTTAAATCAACATTGGTTTGAAACTCTATGAAGATATTGGAAGCATCCTGACTGGAAAGTGAGGTCATTTTTTTGATTCCTTTTACCGATTCCAACTCTTTTTCAAGGGGACGGGTAATCAAATTCTCCATATCCACCGGTGGGTTTCCTGGATAAATGGTCTGAACCATCACCGTTGGAATTTTTATCTCCGGAAACAATTCCTTGGGCATGGAAACATAGGAGTAGATTCCAAATAATATGGTTACTACGGTGATAAGATAAACCGTGTTTTTATTGTTCAGTGCCCAGGTGGACAACCAAAAACTCCGATCCACTTTTTTATCATTATTATCTATTGTATTCATTTTCTAGATCTTAAAGTTAATAGGTGAAGAAGTCAATTAGCTAATAATCAAAGCCAGACCATCCGACACATTATTATA
Organism: Bacteroidota bacterium; assembly: GCA_016845175.1. GTDB lineage: Bacteria > Bacteroidota > Bacteroidia > Bacteroidales > F082 > JAERTD01. The sequence continues at coordinate 35,555 of JAERTD010000071.1, forward strand.
ACCGGTTACGATAACCAAATCACCTTCTTCTAATCCAGAAAGGACTTCTGTTTTATCCTGGTGTGATATTCCCACCTGAATATACTTCTTCCTGGCGATCCAATCACCCTGATTTTCCACAGCAACATATACATAACTCCCTGTAAGATCTTCTCTAATCACAATACTAGGAACCACAATGGTGCCCTGTGAGTTGTAATCGTTAATGATGATATTGGCCAGCATATTGGGTTTTAGCTTGGCTTCCGGATTATCAATTTTCACCTGTAGAATAAATGTTCTGTTCTGCGGGTTAATTACATTACCCACTCTGTAAACAGGTTTATCCATTTTAATTTCAGGATAAGCAGGAAAATCAAGACTGACCATATCACCTTTACTTACTGAAGACAAATAGCTTTCCGAAAGCTTGGCGTTTACATAAAGGCTATTCAAATTCACCACCTGGAACAACTGCATGCCCGGCGAGGCCATTTCACCTTCTTTAAAGTATACTTCTTCCACAATACCATCAATTGGAGCTTTGATGATTGACATATCATACTGCGCCTGAAGGCTGTTTAATTTATTCTTCAGACTGGTGTAATTGGTTTCTGCTTCCAGATATTGTAACTCAGAACCAATGCTCTTAGACCATAAGTCCTTTTGTTTTTCGTATACCGTTTTTGCAAGTTTTAATTGTGTTTCTACCTCTTCAATATTTTTTTCTATCAAATTGGTATTGAGTTTGGCCATGACCTCGCCCCTTTTAACAGTCTGACCCTCTTTCGAATAGATGGAGACAATCTGACCATTGGTTTCAGGACTCACAAAGGCTTCATTGATACTTTCCAGTTCTCCTGAAGCTTTGAAATAATGCGAAAACTCTTGTTTTTGAGCGGCCTTTACCACTACGCGTATGCCATTTTTATTCTTTCCTGCAGTGGTGTCCAATAGCAGTTTTTTAGCCTCCAGATCTGCTAGTTTTAGCTCAATATCATGAATTTCACTCTTGTGCTCTGCGATTTTCTTATCGATGGCTTCTATGGTTTCCATCTGAGTACATGATATCATCAATACACTGATGAATAATGTGATTATACTAATTTTTTTCATGTTGTAATTATTATCAATTGTCTTTGTAATGGTCTAGTTATATGCTTCAAATAAGCGTTCAAAATTGTCGTTTAAGAACTTTCGGCCCTTCCCACTGACGATACCATACATATGGTATTTAAAGAATTCGGTGAAAAAATCTGCAGAAAGAATATCTTCCATGGAGAAAATTCCTGAATCCATTATGCATTCTATCCTCACCAAATGAAGTCGGCTAATAAAATCTTCATTGATGCGGTTGCGGTATAGTCCTTCTTTCTTGCCTCTTTTGATGTTGTCTAACATCGTTTTTATAATCTTCTCATGTTTCCTTTTACGCAATTCCTCGAATACTGCCTTATAATACTTACGCAGATCAAACATAAAGGAGGGTTTATGGTCTTTTAGCATGCCCATTTGAATTCTGTAATAGCCAAATACAGCTTCAATGGCATTGCTTTGGTTTTTCATGGCTTCTTCGATTTCAGCATCTTTCTTGCTGAATTCCATTTCAACAACAGCTTTTACCAAATCCGATTTATCGTTGAAATACTGATAAAGCGTTTTTTTTGAGAAACCCAGTTCACGAGCAATATCATCCATGGTAATGCTTTTGATACCATAGGTTTGAAACAGCTGGCAGACCTTCTCTGTGATAAACTTAGTCTTTTCGTCCATTTTAGTCCTGTAGTTTGGTGAGTATTTGCTCCAGCTCTTGTCCTGCATAAAGCAGTTGGAGTGAGGCATTTATAAAATCGCTTTCAGCGGTTAGATATTGGTTGTGTGTATTCAATATGTCGAGGCTTGAAGCCATACCGAGTACGTATTTTTCGGTTGTTTTCAAATAAATCTTTTCGGCCGTTTTACGGTTTTTGTCCTTGTTTTCATAAACACTGTAAGCATTGAGGTAATCGCTGCGAATGACACGGTAAGAAATATCCAATTGAGAAATCAGCTGCTGTTCCATTACCTCAACTTGCTCAAAGGCAATTTTCGCCTGCTTCATTTTTGCAGCACGTTCTCCACTCGACCAAATTGGCACGCTCATGGTAACACCAAATACCGAACTGGGATACCATTTGCCTTCTGAGGAAAAGAAGTTCCAGGTTTCCCTTTGGGCCTGAGTTTGAATATTTACCATGGCTGAGAGGGTCGGCAGATATGACGCTTTTTCAAGCGACCACTGCAAATAGCTTAGTTCCTTTTGTTTAGAAAGTGAAACATAATCCACATGCTGGTTGTACAGGAAGTCTGTAGACATCAAGGGCGATAAGGAAACTTCCTCGATAAGGCCTTCCATCTTATCAGTTAATACCACACTGTCATTTTCATTCAACCCCAGGTAGAATTTCAAATAAGAATGGCTGATGTTTCTTTGGTTTTGAAAGTTAATTTTTGAAGCTTGCAGATCAGATACCAATAATTCCAATTGATCCACATCTACGTCTTCGGCAAAACCAGCCTGATAAACCTCTTTGGTTTCATTATACAGCTTGGTGGTAATAAATAAGGTAGAGTCAATGATCCGTAAACCTTCTTCTGTGGATAATACATTATAATAGGATTCAGCGATACGTTGTTTAACTGCCATCTTATTCTTGAAGAAATCAACATTGGTTTTCTCCAGGTATTTTCTGGCAGCCTGAAGACCCACAATGTATTCACCGCTAAACAGTAACTGGCTGGCGGATGCTCCCAATGAGGCATCGTATTTAGTTCCAAACTGGATCTCAACTGATTCTCCAGGTGTACCAGCGACTTCTCCCGGTAAGAGCACTGTTGGTCTGGCGATATTGTCATTATAACCTACCGAAGCGTTTATTTGGGGTAAACCGATGGCAGTGGATTCCTTTACTATTTGTTTGGCTGCTTCAATATCCTTTTCAGCAAGTATGATGTCATAATTATTTTCCATGGCAAATGTGGTGGCCTGATCCAGCGTCATATACCTTACATTTTGTGAGAAGCTTTGGAAGAAAGCTCCCAAAAGCAACACCAGGAGTAATGATGTATTCTTGATTTTCATTATGTATAGATTGTATGGTGATTAATAATTGTGGCGGCAAATATAGAAAAAAGATAAACCATGGAAACTATTTATATGTTAAGAGTTTCCTAATTTTTCTTAAATCCGTAAAGCACTGTTAATCTGCTGGTTTATTTGCAATCTTTTCTAAATAACCGGTCCCACAGGGAGCGTTTCCGGTTTTTATTTGCTTTTTTTTCTCTTTTTTTTGCGTCTTTCATCATCTGCTTGGCCTGATCCGACTGGCGATCGTTATGGGCTTTTATGGCCGCTTCTTTCTCCTTCTTGGACTCAGTTTCCATTTGTTTTTCCATTTTCTCTGCCTGACGCATGCCTGAACTCGAGCGCTTACCAAAAATGCATGATCCCATCATCAGGTTTAATGCGATCAGCGCCAGTAGAATGAAAAAATATCTTTTAATTTGCTGCATGAGCATACAAAGGTAATGGGATTAAAGTTGTTATCATTTAGGATAACAGAATAAAATGAGATAAATTGCGTTAGCAAGCCATATGAAAAGATTTTTGTCCATAGGAGTTGTGATAGTATTAGGCATGCTGATGCTGTCGAGTTCTTGTGATAAGACCAATGACAATCCCTACATACCCAATGTAAGGATCAATATCACCATCGATCCCAACTCAACCCAGTTTTTGGAACTCAACATTGTGGGAGGCTGGTTGTATTTGGATGAGACTTCGATGGCTACTGCCATTCCTTATCCCAGCCGAGGCATCATAGTATACCGTTTCAGCCAGACTGAATTCAGGGCCTTTGAAAGACAACCACCCAACGAACCTAATTTGTGCTGCGACAACAGCTTGTGTACACGACTGATTGTTGATGAGCACTATCCTTTTGTGAAGGATACCTGTAACGACAACCTTTATCAAATGATTGATGGTTCACTTTTTGAGGGTGCAGGCAATTATCCACTAATTCAATACAACGCCCTCTTCGACGGTGGCCTATTACATATATTCAACTAGAATAAAAAAAGAAACAAAAAAGGCCTTGTGAGTTCACAAGGCCTTTTTTTATATATCTCATGTGGCTCTTAATACCTGTAATGCTCAGGTTTGTAAGGACCACCTTTTTTAACGCCAATATAATCAGCTTGCTCATCGGTAAGTTCAGTTAGGGTTACACCTATACGCTCAAGATGCAAACGTGCTACTTCCTCATCAAGATGTTTGGGTAATCTGTAAACACCTACCTCATAGCTATCCCTATTTGCCCAAAGATCTAATTGAGCTAAGGTCTGGTTGGTGAAAGAGTTACTCATAACAAATGAAGGGTGTCCTGTAGCACAACCCAGATTCACCAGACGGCCTTCAGCCAACAAATAAATGGAATGGCCATCAGGGAAAGTATATTTATCAACTTGAGGTTTGATGTTGGTTTTAACCACACCTGGCATATTTTCCATTTGAACCACCTGGATTTCATTATCAAAGTGACCAATATTGCAAACAATGGCTTCTTCTCCCATACTGGCCATATGCTCAGCAGTAATGACATCTTTGTTTCCGGTTGTGGTTACAAAAATATTTCCTTCCTTAACTGCTTCTTCCATGGTACTTACTTCAAAACCTTCCATGGCAGCCTGTAGAGCACAAATGGGGTCGATCTCAGTAACGATTACTCGGGCACCGTATGATTGCATGGATTTGGCAGAACCTTTACCCACATCTCCATAACCTGCAACAACCACCACTTTTCCGGCAATCATTACATCTGTTGCTCTTTTGATACCATCAGCCAATGATTCACGACATCCGTAAAGGTTATCAAATTTTGACTTGGTTACTGAATCGTTCACGTTGATGGCAGGAACCAACAATTCACCAGCTTCAAACATTTGGTATAAACGGTGGACTCCGGTAGTGGTTTCTTCAGAAACACCTTTCCATTCTTCCACTGTTCTGTGCCATTTGGTTGAATCTTCCTCTAAAGTAGCTTTTAAGAGCTTCAGGATTTCAGCTTCTTCCTCACTGGAGGCTTCCACGTCCAATACGCTGGCATCTTTTTCCGCAGCGAAACCTTTATGTATCAGCAAAGTGGCATCACCACCATCATCAACTATAAGCTCAGGGCCTTTGCCACCTGCAAACGAGAGTGCTTGTTTGGTACACCACCAGTACTCTTCCAGGGTTTCACCTTTCCAGGCAAAAACAGCAATATCACGAGCCGCGATGGCAGCTGCTGCATGATCCTGTGTGGAGAAAATATTACAGCTTGCCCAACGGACTTCTGCTCCCAATGCATCCAGGGTCTCAATTAAAACCGCAGTTTGAATGGTCATATGCAGGGATCCCATAATTCGCACATCTGCCAAAGGTTTGGAGGCGGCATATTTTTCTCTGATAGACATCAGGCCGGGCATTTCTTTCTCGGCTATTTCGATTTCTTTACGTCCCCAATCTGCCAGCGACAAGTCTGCCACTTTATAGGGAAGTTGTTTTTCGGTAAGTACTTCTGACATAACTTTATTGAGTTTTTCTGTTTGAATCTGTGTTAAATTGTTGCTCCTTTAATGTAAATTCAGGAGTTGAAAACGGGCTGCAAAGATAATTATTATTCCGGAAGAACTGGTTTTTAACACTTTCTTTAGGATTTTCTTCCTGTTTCGTTAATTGATATTAATTAGAATGATTAAAAATTGTTCTATATTTGTGGCATAATTCAAAACCTCTTTTCGATACATATCGATACCCTGAGGGCAATTGATTTATAAAGAAGGGTGGAGAGATTAGGCTCTGCGAAGCCCTGACAACCGTCCCACTTGGGAAAAGGTGCCAATACCTAACCCCGTTTTACGGGGAAATGATAAATTAAATTAGTAGTAATGAAGCACATATTGGGAAGTGATTGCAGCAGTATAATCTGTTAGGCCAAATGGCATGAACATGAAAATGGTATTGCATATGCCAAGTATCGGTTAACAGAAGATCAACCGGTGTTTGCACATCCAAGACCATCAGTATATGTGCTAAAAAAATGAAAAATGAATCCATCATTACAAAACGAACTTAAGAAACGAATCCTGGTGCTGGATGGTGCCATGGGTACAATGATTCAACAGTATAAGCTTGAGGAAGAAGATTACCGGGGCAAACGTTTTGAGGATGCCAGTATACTCCAGAAAGGTAACAACGACTTACTCAATCTTACCCAATCCCATATCATAGAAGAGATACACAAAGCCTATCTGGAAGCGGGTGCTGATATCATTGAGACCAACACATTTAATGGAACCCGTATTTCTCAAAGCGATTATGGTTTAGAAGAGGAAGTTTATGAGATTAACCTAAAGGCAGCTCAGATCGCAAGAAGGGCTGCAGATTATTATACCCAACAAACCCCTGAAAAACCTCGTTTTGTAGCAGGTGCCATGGGTCCTACCAATAAAACAGCTTCTATGTCTCCGGAGGTGAATGATCCCGGCTTCAGAAACATCAGTTTTGATGAACTTTTGGATGATTATTTTGAACAAGCCAAAGCCCTTTGGGAAGGAGGTTCAGATGCTTTACTCGTGGAGACCATCTTTGATACCCTGAATGCAAAAGCAGCCCTTTTTGCTATCCAGAAATTAATGGATACAATCGGAGAAAAAATCCCGGTAATGGTATCAGGAACCATAGCGGATGCCAGTGGACGGACCTTATCTGGTCAAACACTGGATGCTTTCTTTAACTCGGTTTCCCATATGGATTTGCTTAGTGTAGGCTTGAACTGTTCCTTAGGTGCGGAGCAAATACGTCCGCATTTGGAAGAGCTTTCCCGTATCGCTCCATTTAATGTAAGTGTATACCCCAACGCCGGGCTACCCAATCAATTTGGAGAATATGATGAAAGTCCTGAGGAGATGGGTTTGCATATAAAGGACTTTACAAACAACCACTTCCTGAATATTGTTGGAGGCTGTTGCGGTACAACACCTGGACATATCAGAGAAATTGCAAGGATTGCTGCAAAAGCCAATGCCCGAAAACTTGCTGAGAAAGATCTTAATACATCCATTAGTGGTCTGGAAGCTCTACATATCAATCCAAGTATAAATTTTGTCAATATTGGAGAAAGAACCAATGTCAGCGGCTCACGAAAATTTGCACGCCTGATCCGTGAAAAACAATATGAAGAGGCTTTAAGCATTGCTCGCCATCAGGTTGAAGGGGGTGCACAAATACTTGATGTAAACCTGGATGATGGCATGCTGGATGCCGAAAAGGAAATGACGAAATTCCTGAATATGCTGGCTTCAGATCCGGAGATTTCCAGGTTACCTATCATGATAGATTCTTCCAAATGGGAAGTTATCGAAGCAGGACTGAAATGCGCTCAGGGGAAGTGTATTGTGAATTCCATCAGCCTTAAAAATGGTGAAACAGAGTTTTTGGAGCAAGCTAAAAAAATCAGAGCCTATGGGGCAGCTGTTGTGGTAATGGCCTTCGATGAAGAAGGACAAGCGGCATCTTTCGAACGCAAAATTGAGATCTGTGAAAGAGCCTATCAATTGCTTACGCAACACATCGGTTTCCCTGCCCAGGATATCATCTTTGATCCTAATATACTGGCTATAGCCACTGGTATGGATGAGCACAACAACTATGCGGTGGATTATATTAAAGCCACCCAATGGATAAAAGAAAACCTTCCCCATGCAAAAGTAAGTGGGGGTGTCAGTAATTTATCCTTCTCATTCCGAGGAAATAATCTGGTAAGAGAAGCCATTCATTCGGTGTTTCTGTTTCATGCCATTAAAGCAGGAATGGATATGGGCATTGTAAATCCGGGCATGCTCCAGATTTATGACGAAATAAAGCCTGATTTGAAAACGTTGGTGGAGGATGTGGTGCTTAACAAAAGAAAGGATGCCACAGAGCGTCTCATTATTTATGCCGACAAAATCAAAGATAGCCAAGGACCTCAAAATCAAAAAACTGTGGCCTGGCGTAAGCTGGATGTGGTTGAACGTCTGAAACATGCCCTGATTAAAGGAAATGCCGAATACATAGAGGCTGATGTGGAAGAAGCCCGATTGGAATTCCCTCGTGCTCTCGATGTAATTGAGCAACCCTTAATGGATGGTATGAATGTGGTGGGTGATTTATTTGGCGCCGGGAAAATGTTCCTGCCCCAGGTTGTTAAAAGTGCCCGGGTGATGAAGAAAGCGGTGGCAGTATTACTTCCCTATATTGAAGCTGAGAAAATTGAAGGCGAACATACTGCTGGTAAGGTCATTATGGCCACTGTGAAGGGAGATGTTCATGACATTGGGAAGAACATTGTCGGTGTTATACTTTCTTGCAACAATTATGAGGTTATTGATTTGGGTGTGATGGTTCCCGCAGAAAAAATTCTGGAAGCCATTGAACAAGAAAATGCACAGGTGGTGGGTTTGAGTGGCTTGATTACCCCTTCCCTAGAAGAAATGGTGCATATGGCCCATGAACTCCAAAGGAAAGGGCTGAAGATTCCTCTCCTCATAGGTGGAGCCACTACTTCTGCCATTCATACTGCTGTTAAAATTGAGCCCAATTACGAGCAGCCAGTTATTCATGTGAGAGATGCATCAAAGGTAATTGGGGTGGTTAACAAACTACTATCACCTGATGAAAAAGAAAACTATACTAAGTCAGTGGCTGATGAATACCAGGAACTGCGTCAAAAACACTTAGATAATCAACAGGAAAAAAAATATATCAGTTTATCGGATGCAAGAGCCAATGCTTTTCAGGCAGATTGGGATAATCTAACTGTTGAGAAGCCAAGGTTTTTGGGAACCAAACATTTTACCAATTATTCCTTGTCCGAGGTTAGAGACTATATCGACTGGACCTTCTTCTTTCATGCCTGGAAATTAAATGGGAAATATCCAGATATCCTAAAAGATCCCATCAAGGGAGAAGAAGCCCATCAACTGATGGCTGATGCCAATCAGATGCTTGACAAGATTATTGAAGAGCAATGGCTCAAATCCAATGCTGTTTTTGGCATTTTTGAAGCCAATAGCAAGGCCGATTCTATTCATTTGAAAGAGGATGGGAAGCACATTGACAGCTTTCATTTTCTGAGAAACCAGGAAGAAAAGAAAGGCGGATTACCAAATCTCTGCCTTTCAGATTTTGTGGCGCCACTACAATCAGGATCAACAGATTATATGGGGGCTTTTGTGGTTACTGCAGGGCAGGGCATAGAAAAACAACTGGAGATTTTTGCTGCAGATGACGATGATTACAATGCCATCATGCTGAAAGTACTGGCAGACAGACTGGCGGAAGCTTTTGCCGAATTGCTACATCTTAAGGTAAGAAAAGAATATTGGGCGTATGCAAGCAGTGAAGTCTTACCCATGGAAGATGTCCTTCGCGAAAAATACCAGGGCATCCGACCAGCTCCAGGCTACCCTGCCTGCCCGGAACATTCTGAAAAAGAAACTCTCTTCCGCATCCTAGAGGCCGAAAAACATACCGGAGTTGAATTAACAGAAAGTTATTCAATGTATCCAGCAGCATCTGTCAGCGGGTATTATTTTGCACATCCTGATGCCCAATATTTCAATGTTGGAAAAATACTTGAGGATCAGCTGGATGATTATGCCACAAGAAAACAACTGGATACCGAAGAAATAAGAAGATTACTACCCATGAATCTGGCGTAGCAAATTATAACAAACATATACCATGGATAAAACAGTAGTACAACATATTGAACTCTCAAAGGATACGCTTTTTTCATTTGAGTTATTGCCTCCCCTAAAAGGACAGGATTTTGGTTCCATCCAGAAGTCTATAGATCCATTAATTGATTTCAAGCCCTCCTTTATCAACATTACTTACCATCAGGAAGAAATTGAATATGACACCCTTCCCAACGGGCTCATAAAAAAGAAAGTGGTCAGAAAACGACCCGGCACGGTAGGTATAACTGCAGCCATTAAATACCGCTATGGTGTAAACGTTGTTCCCCATATTATTTGTGGAGGTTTTACAAAAGAGGAAACGGAAAACGCCCTCATCGACCTTAATTTTCTTGGTGTAAAAAACCTACTTATCGTGCGTGGCGATCCGCAACCCGGCCTAAAATCATTTAAACCCGAACCGGAGGGCAATGCATATTCCCTTGAGTTGGTGGAACAGGTGGCCGACTTGAACAGAGGAAATTATATTGATCCCAATATACGCAATTCACGATCCACCAACTTCTGTATTGGCGTGGCCGGTTATCCTGAAAAACACGGGGAGTCACCCAATCTGGATAGTGATTTGTATTTTTTAAAGAAAAAGGTAGAAGCAGGTGCCGAGTATATTGTGACTCAGATGTTTTTCGACAACCAAAAATACTTTGATTTTGTAGATCGCTGCAGGAAAGAAGGCATTACCATTCCCATTATTCCAGGTCTAAAACCCATCTCTACAAGAAATCAGATAGTTAATATTCCCAAAGCTTTTAATGTGGATATCCCTGCTGAGTTGGTAAAACAGGTTGTCAAGTGTAAAGACAATCAAGAAGTGAGGGAATTGGGTGTTGAATGGTGTATTGAACAGTCCAAAGAACTTAAGGCTGCAGGAGCTCCGGTATTACATTATTATACCATGGGCAAATCTGATAATATCCAGAAAATTGCACAGGCTATCTTTTAAAACAAATGCACAATTCATTTCTTAAAAATTATTAATCCAACACTTTTGCTCGCACAAGTCTCCTGTTTTTTTCCCTACCTTTGAACAAAGCACTTTCATGAATACAATCGATCTATTCTATAAGCCAAAAAAACAGTTGGCTGTCCTCATCGACCCTGATAAATTAAGTCCGGATCAATTAATAAAAACCTCAGCGATTGCTGAAAAGGCTGGCGTTGACTTCCTGTTTGTTGGTGGCAGCTTGCTAACCAGTGATATGCTGTTCCATAGTGTGAGAACCTTAAAGGAAAACAGCAATATACCCGTGGTTCTTTTCCCCGGAAATTCATACCAGATCAGCCGGAATGCCGATGCCATGCTGTTCTTATCACTCATATCCGGCAGGAATCCTGATATGCTTATTGGCATGCACGTGCTTGCAGCTCCCTATATAAAACTCAGTGGTTTGGAAACCATTCCAACAGGCTATATGCTGATCGATAGTGGCAAACCTACATCGGTGAGCTATATGAGTAATTCATTTCCCATCCCAAATGACAAAAATGATATTGCCGGCTGTACCGCTATGGCAGGTGAAATGCTCGGTCTTAAACTTATCTTTATGGATGCCGGCAGTGGAGCCAAACATTCCGTTCCTGAATCTATGATCCGGTTTGTAAAAGACTCCATCGAAATACCGGTGGTTATCGGAGGTGGTATTCGCGAAGCGTCACAATTAAAAAAAGTCCTGGAGGCCGGTGCCGATGTGGCTGTGGTTGGAAATACCTTTGAAGAAAATCCTCAGCTCATTTCTGATTTCGCACAGGTGGTTCATGAGTTGAACAATGCCTGATAATTCCTGAGATTTGACTTATCTTTGCCCTCAATTGAATAAATAATTGTAGATCGCAACCTCTAATCTAAAATTTATGAAAATCTTATTGAATAGATGCATGCTTGCATTTGTGCTCTTTTTGTCAATTACCGCATCAGCACAGGATAAACTGCTCACACTTGAAGATATCACCTACCAAAATCCGGCCTTATTTCCGGCCAGAGTGAGTCAGTTACAATGGATAGGTGACACCGATTCCTATGCCTATGCAAAAAAGGATGCCATCTATAAAGTGCATGCCAAAAGAGGATCTGAAAGTTTACTCCTGGATCTGGATATGCTCAACTCACAAATGCATCACCATGGTTTTGATTCATTGAAACGATTGCCACGCCTGAGCTTTAAAGATGGGAGTAGTTGTAACTTCAGTGCAAAAGGCAATTATTATTCATATAATTTTAAAAGTAACCAGCTAAAGAAATACAACAGCCTGCCCAAAGAAGCTGGTACGATAGAACTCAATGAAAAAACAGGATGGGCTGCCTATACCCAGGATAATAACATATACATTTCCGAATCAGGAGAGCCCATAGCCATCACCTCAGATGGAAGTGATACCATCGTTAATGGTCAAACCGTTCATAGAAATGAATTTGGCATTCACAAAGGATTATTCTGGTCACCTGCAGGAAGCAAACTGGCCTTTTACCGCAAAGATGAATCCAAGGTGTCTGACTACCCTTTGGTAAATGTTGATGCCAGAGTGGCCAGCGTTGAAAACACGAAATATGCCATGGCTGGTATGAGCAGCGAAGAAGTTACACTGGGCGTCTATGATCTACATAGTGGCAACACTGTTTTCATGAAAACTGGTGAGCCAAAAGAACAGTATCTGACTTCTGTGACCTGGGGCCCGAAAGGTCAGTTCATTTATATCGCCTTGCTTAACCGCGATCAGAATCATTTAAAATTGAATCAATATAACGCCAATACCGGTGCTTATGTTAAAACCTTATTTGAAGAAAAACATCCCAAGTATGTGGAACCTGAAAATCATCTATACTTTCTTCCGAACAATGATGACCAGTTTGTGTGGATAAGTGAGAGGGATGGTTACAATCATCTCTACCTGCACAGTGTAAGTGATGGTGCGCAAATCAAACAACTCACCTCCGGCGATTGGGTGGTAACTGATATGATGGGTTTCTATGGAAAGAAGGATAATCTCATTTATTTCAGGGCTACCAAAGAAAGCCCACTACAAAAAAACATTTATTATATAAACCTCGACAAAGAAGGTATACATAGAGTAAGCCCTGAAGAGGGAACACATAGTGGCAGGGTTAGTAAAAGTGGAGAATTCATTATTGATATCTACAGTAATTTTGAAACCAGTCGTGTGTATCAGTTGGTCAACAACAAAGCCGAGCAAATCCGTGTGATTAAGAAAGATACCCAGCCTTTGAAGGACTATCAGTTGGGAGACATGCAGATGATCGACTTGAAAGCTGAGGATGGCACTGTCTTAAAAGCCAGAATGCTTTTACCCATTAACTTCGATAAAACCAAAAAGTATCCTGCCATTATTTACGTGTATGGAGGACCGCATGCACAGTTGATTACCAATTCATGGTTGGGTGGTGCCGGGCTCTTTCTAAACTATCTGGCACAACAAGGTTATGTGGTTTTCACCCTCGACAACAGAGGCTCTGCAAACAGAGGCCGGGATTTTGAACAGGCCATTTTCAGAGACCTGGGTCATTATGAAGTGGACGACCAAATGGTGGGTGTGAATTATTTAAAAAGCCTTGAGTTTGTAGATCCCGAAAGGATTGGTGTTGACGGCTGGAGTTATGGTGGCTTTATGACCATTTCCATGTTACTCAAAAATCCTGGAGTCTTTAAAGTGGGTGTTGCAGGAGGCCCTGTCATTGACTGGCAGTATTACGAAATTATGTACGGAGAGCGCTATATGGACAAACCTCAGGATAACCCCGAAGGCTATAAGAGCGCCAATTTGCTCAACTATGTAGATCAGCTCGATAGTAAACTTATGATCATCCATGGAACCATGGACCCAGTGGTTGTGTGGCAACACAGTCTGGTTTTTCTGAAAGAAGCTGTGGCCAAAGACAAACTTATCGACTATATTGTGTATCCGGGACATGAGCACAATGTCAGGGGTAAAGACCGTGCACATCTCTATCGGAAAATTGTGGATTACTTCAACTCCAATCTATAGAATTTGGGGCTCCTGGCCACAATTTCACAGAAATAGCTTATAGCCCCACTGCAATATTCAAGTGGCTCTGCAGGCTGAATATGCTAGTACTTTAGGATTATACCCCCTATAATCTTTCCCATCTGTGGAATTATTTTCCATCTCCAGACTGTTTTATTTGCGCGAATCTGCTATACTGCTTTGATATTTAGCATTTTACATATATGGCATCAATTTGGAGCATATGCCTACAGTAAAATATGGGACTATGAAGACTAAAAATTTACAGCAAGCAGATTACAAAGGCAAAGTCATTCTTGTGGTGGATGACATTAAACTCAATTATGTACTCGTAAAAGCTATTCTAAAAAATACAGGTGCGGAGATTCTCTGGGCAGAAAATGGATATAAGGCCATTGATCTGGTAGACTCCAAACAGCATCTTGATCTGATACTGATGGACTACAATATGCCTGGGATCAATGGATCCGAAACCGCACGAATTATCCGTAAGATGAATGATCAACTGCCCATCATATCGCAGACGGCTCAAAAATCCGGCGAGCAATTCCTGAATATTGTCCGGGATTATGATGATATTATCTTTAAACCTCTCACACCAGAAAAGTTAATTACCAAGATCGACCTGCATATGCCTCATTAAGAAAAGCAGGTAATCCCCTGGAGTAAAGATGAGACCAAAGGCCCTCATTTCAATAATTGTTACTATTTTTAGTGCTTCATGTAAAAATTTACTCTCCATGAGAAAAGCCTTTGTAAGTTCGATTTTGATTCTATTCGCTATTGTAGCTGCCCATGCACAGGTTTTTGAAGAGATAAGAACCGACTTAAGGGGTGTTATGCAACCTGTGAGTACCTGGATTGATGCGGCTCACAATGGCAAACTGGATGCGGTTGTCAATGGTGATTACTACGTGGGCAACAACCACCACATCATTTCACAACTATCCAAATACAAAGAATCTGAGCGATATATTACCATGAAATCCATTTTTCCTGCTTTGTACCGTGGTGCGGTGGCAGTGGCTGACTATGATGGTGATGGCGATGATGATATTATCATGACCGGTATCAATACCAACAACCAACTCATGATAAAGCTTTTCCGAAGCAATGGTCCTTTTAATTATACTACTATCAATGAGATGATGACGCCTGTTACCGATGGTAGCATCGAATGGGGCGATTATGATAATGACGAAGACCTGGATCTGTTAATTACCGGAAGAGAGTTTAACAACAAACTATCCACCAGAATCTACCGGAATGACGGTGGATTTTTCAGTGAAACTGAAGTTGGACTTCCGGGTGTGTACAATGGCGTGGCCCGCTGGGGTGATTTTGACAATGACAAGGATCTGGACATCCTGATAACCGGAGATGTGGGAGAAAAACCTTTTACTGCCGTTTATAAAAACAACAATGGCTCCTATGAAAAACTGATACAAACTTTCATTCCGTTGCGACGAAGTGATGCTGCCTGGGGTGACCTGGATACCGATGGCGATCTTGATTTTATTATCAGCGGTGAGGATGCCGAGGGCTACCCCATTTGTGTGGCCTATAACAATGAGTCAAAAACCTTTTTCAGGCAAATTGCCTTAAATGTAAGACCTCTGAAGGGTTGTACCATCGACCTGGGTGACTTTGATGCAGATGATGATCTGGACCTGCTGATGACAGGAGAGTCACTCGAGCGTCCCTATACTTTAGTATACCGTAACAATTTAAGCTACGACTTTGAAGATATGGTTGCCGGTTTGCCTGGTGTTAATTCAGGTGATGCCCTGTGGGGTGATTATGATCAGGATGGTGATTTGGATATCCTGTTGACAGGACTTACCATTTGCTATGAGTTTATTGGCACCATTTACAGAAATACCATTGATCCTCCTCAACAAACCGATGATGAGGATATCTTCATCAATGCACCCATGCCACAAACTGATTATGGCCCGTTTTACTATTATGTATGGTCCAGTTGCTATTGCGATCCATCAGGAGGTGACAATATTGGCTACCATCTGTACATCAGCAATATCCACTTGCAAAACCGTCGTTATGAGCTTAATTATAAGTTCAACGATCTCTTGCTGAAGGCAGTACCCAACTGGGGGGATACCGATCGTGGTTTCAGAACCAATAACGGACATGAAACCAAGGCTCAGGCGGCTGTTTCACGTGAAGAGCTCATTGAATCCTATAAACACACAGGCTTTAAAGTTCATTATCTGAACTGGTAAGTATATCTACCCAAAAAAAGCAGTCATTTCACCATTAATTCATACTCATTCTGTTCAAAGATGCTTTGATTATTAGTAAGTTTGCCATCCAAAAAAATTGAAAGCATGGATAATCTAGTATCAATGAACCCAAATCCGGTTGTTCAATATCTGAACAAGGCTGCCGATCAGTTAACAAAGAATGATCTGATTCGCTTTATCGAGGATAATGATATTGAAATGATTAATCTCAGATATGCCGGTTGGGATGGACGACTCAAGACATTGAATTTCATCATAGGCAGTCGAAACCATTTGGAAAACATCCTCACTGCAGGAGAACGAGTGGATGGTTCAAGTTTATTTCCATTTATTGAGGCCGGAAGCAGTGATTTATATGTCATACCTCGTTATAAAACAGCCTTTGTAGATCCTTTTTCGGAAATACCAACCCTGGATATCCTCTGCTCCTTTTTTGACCGTTACGGTAATGCTTTGGATGGTGCTCCTGAAAATATCCTCAAGAAAGCCCATCAAAGCTTTAAAGATGTAAGTGGCTATGAGTTTGAAACCATGGGTGAACTTGAATATTATATCATCAGCGAAGATGATGGTATGTTCAAGGCTGATGACCAAAAGGGTTATCATGAATCCACCCCTTACTCCAAATGGAATGGTTTCAGAAGAGAAGCCATGAAATTGATCGCCGAATCGGGTGGGATGATAAAATATGGCCATTCAGAAGTAGGTAATTTCACCAAAGATGGCTTTGTATATGAGCAAAACGAAATCGAGTTTCTTCCAACTCAAGTAGAGGATGCTGCCGATCAATTGCTCATCGCCAAGTGGATCATCCGTACCCTGGCCTCTCAATATGGGGTTACGGTAACCTTTGCTCCTAAAATTACCGTTGGAAAAGCAGGTAGCGGCATGCATGTTCACACACGCATCATGAAAGACGGTAAAAACATGATGATCGACAAAGGTGATCTGAGTGCCATCGCTAAAACTGCCATTGCTGGTTATATGGATCTGGCTCCATCCTTAACTGCCTTTGGAAATATGAGCCCAACCTCCTATTTTCGTTTGGTACCCCATCAGGAGGCACCCACCAATATTTGCTGGGGCGACAGAAACCGTTCCGTATTGGTTCGTGTACCTTTGGGTTGGCGTGCTCCTGTTGATATGGTTAGCAAAGCCAATCCAACAGAGAAGGCATTACTTATCGACCATTCTGACAAACAAACCGTAGAGTTCAGAAGCCCAGATGGCTCTGCTGATATTTACCTTTTGATGGCAGGTCTTACCGTAGCAGCCAGACATGGTTTTGAAATTGACAACCCACTGGAATTGGCTGAAAAAACCTATGTGGACATCAACATTTTTGATGAAGAGCATAAGGAAAAACAAAGTCAACTGGCTCATTTACCAGCATCCTGTGTGGAATCAGCCGATCATCTGGAGGATCAAAAAACGGCCTATATGAAATACGATGTTTTCCCTGAAGGTGTATTGGATTTCATTGCTAAAAACCTCAGAAAACACAATGACAAAGGACTGATTGCCAAGATTCAGCATGACGACGACAAGGTGATGGAATTGGTTACCAAGTTCTTCCATTGCGGCTAGTCGTATCTATAAAGGAATCTGAGCATCAATCGATTACCTTATACTTCCTGTCTTTTCTAAACACCTTCTGTAACCAGATGGGTAGAATGATTATTCCAATAATCAGATAGGGGTAATAAGATATCAGGCGCCAGAATAAAGCTAAGGGTGCGAACCAGGCATCATTGGCAATGAAGTCACCCAGAAAATCTGAGAAGACATATTCGGCAACTCCGCTACCACCTGGTGTCGGACTAACCAGCAGAATAATCCACATGCTCAACTGTCGGCCGTAGATAAGAAAATGATCACTTAATGAGTAGCGTTCATGGAAAAAGGACATGAGCATAAAGTTCACCACCCAATACCTTCCTGTCCATGCAAAAATGGTAGCCCACATGCTTTTTAGCCAATAACCAAAAGATTTCCCTTTGAGCTCCCTGGAGGTTTGTATCAATTGGTTGGCCGATTTCCTTGCCCGCATCCGCCATCTCACCAGGATAGGAAACAGAAATATCCAGGAAACAAAAGATTTAAACATTTGAGGATTGATGAACAAGGCATAGGCAAGAAACAAAGTATATATGAATATGACGATATACCCAAAATAAAATGCAAAGATGATTTCGTCAATCTTTACCGAGTCAGGTGGAAAGATATCATTCCCATAGATAAAATACATAATGGGAACCGTGAGAATAAAGAAAACTTCATCAAGGAAAATGGCGGTGAGTACCACAGCAGTACTCCTTCCTCCACTGAGACCTTCCTTATAAAGGAAAAAGATAGCAGGACCCGTACCACCAACCACTGATGGTGATACTGCTGAACTGAATTCCCAAAGCATAATGACATTAAAAGCCTGCTTCCAACTTAGTTGATAATCTGTCAATACTATGATTCGATAGATATAGGCCAAATCGCGTACACCCATCATTAGTATGGCCAACATTATATAATAGACCGTTTGCCAACTAAAATCAACGAATGAAAAGGTTTCTGCATTGAAGTTCCTGGTCAACATATACCCACTAACCCCAAGACCTATGAGAATAGGCCACAGAATTCGTCTGGGTTTAAGGCTGTTGACTACTTTATCCAAATCCTAGGCTTTTATGCAAAGATAATAAAACAAGAGGCCTTGGGTGACGCTTATTAAGGAATTAATATGCCTTTTTGGCAGTTTCATTTATTTAAAACTGTCGTTATGGCAGTTTATTATGACAAAATGATTGGAATTTGGCTTTGGAATACGTTTTGACTTAAGCGAAATCAGTTAACAATTAGTAATAACAAAATTAATAGGAGATTATATCATGAACTTAGTAAGACTCAATCAGTACCCAAGATTTTCAAATTTCTTTAACACATACGAAAGAGAACTATTGAACCAAAGCTGTGAGGACCACACTGCCCAACCAGCTGTAAACATCAAAGAAGATGACAAACAGTTTGTCATGGAAATGGCCATCCCAGGCTACAGCAAAAAAGACTTCAAAATTAATCTTGAAGATCAGTTGCTAAACATCTCATCTGAAAAGGAAAATAAATCAGCTGAAGACAAAAAAAACTATACCCGTAAAGAGTTTTCATACCAGGGATTTAGTCGTTCATTCAGACTGCCCAAGACCATTATTTCCGATGACATCAAAGCTGAATACAAGAATGGCATGCTCACCCTTGTATTACCTAAAAAAGAAGAAGTGAAATTGCAACGCGAAATAAGCATTGCGTAACTATTAGTGAATTGTGAATAGAGCCCGGTTTTTCCGGGCTTTTTTTGTTTATATAAACAGCAAAAGGCTAATGGCCATTACTGCCATTCCTGCAATCAAACCATAAATCGACAGGTGGTGCTCACCATACTCTTTTGCTGCCGGCAACAATTCATCCAATGAGATAAACACCATAATTCCTGCCACTGCAGCGAATAAAATACCGAATACGGCAGGGCTTAAAAAGGGCATTAAAATCAGATAACCTATTAGGGCACCTACCGGTTCAGCCAGTCCTGAGGCAAAAGAGAGCCAGAAGGCTTTCTTTTTATTTCCGGTGGCATAATATACAGGGATGGAAACTGCTATTCCTTCCGGAATATTGTGAATGGCTATGGCCACAGCAATGGCAATCCCCAAACCTGGATCAGTAATAGCCGCTGTAAAAGTGGCAAGACCTTCAGGGAAATTGTGAATGGCAATGGCTAAGGCAGTAAACAAACCCATGCGCATCAATTTGGAGGATTTCTGTTTTTCAGCGTCTTCCATATCCTCCACCTTGTGCATTTCATGCGGATTTTCCACTGAAGGGATTAACTTATCAATAAGCGCAATAAACAAAACCCCTCCAAAAAAAGCAGCTGCTGTTGCCCAATATCCAGGTCGTTCTCCCAGGGCACCCACCAACTCAACACGTGCTTTTACAAGAATCTCCACAAAGGATACGTAGATCATAACCCCGGCAGAGAAACCAAGCGCTAAGGATAAAAAGCTTGTATTGGTCTTCTTCGCAAAAAAGGCAATGGCGCTACCCACACCTGTTGAAAGTCCTGCAAACAAAGTTAATCCGAAGGCAAAAGCTATATTCGACCATTCCATAAAACTGACAGATTAATTGGGTTTTCTTTTCCTAAAACAAACTTAATGAAAATCCACTCAACAAAACAAAGGCTTCATATTAAGCTGAAAACACTTCTACTCTAAGCTCTTCTTCTTTTCTTTTTGATAGGCCTTGCGGCTGGCTACTTTCTGAAGTTCTCTTTCTATCACCAGATCGGCTATGGCAGCAGACTGTTTTTCTATAGCCGGCTCCTGCATGGCCAGGTGAAACTTTGATTCCTCCACATCATGGCGGTATATCATATGGCATAATTTCTCAAAATTATGCTCCAACAAATCACCAATGAACAACTGCAAGCGCTGTTTGAGTTCATCTCGACTCAAAGTCTCATATTCCCTGGCCAATGGCTCCTGGTATTTTGCAAGTTCATCCATAAACAATACTAAAGAAGACAGACATACGTTTTCAACTAAACAAATGTAGGGGATTATACCAAATCCTATACTAACGAAATCAACTGATTTATTTTTGGCATTGTTTATAGACTCACCGCTTGAAATTGTTGGATGAATAGTTATACTTTTGCTTTACAATCAATTGAAAATATTTAGCTATGAAATTGCATGCATTCTTACTCGCCTTTTTGATCCTGACATCTGCTGTAGTATTGGGTCAGACCAGAAACACAAGAATAACAGACGAAAAATTGAAAAAGGGCGTCCTGGTTGGATTTTGTGACAAACAGGGACTAAAGAAAGATGAGTACGGCACCTATTTCAATAGTCAGTACGAATTATATGAGCCTGCTGATAAATATGTAAAAAAGATCAGTGAAAAACTGGAAAGAGTTGAGGTGAAAATTGTTTTTGGTTCCTGGTGCCATGATAGTAAAATTCAGCTGCCTCGTTTTATAAAAGTGCTGGATTTGGCAGGTTACGATGAACGCGATTTAATGATTATTGGGGTTGACAGCAATAAAAATGCACTCTTGATGAATATAGAAGACCTCGACATCAAGAGGGTGCCTACTTTTATTATTATGCAGAATGGGGTTGAACTGGGGCGCATTATTGAAAGCCCTGTAAAAAGCCTTGAAAGGGATCTTTGGAAGATTGTTAGAAAAGCCAAATAAGCAGCAGGACCATTATTTTCGACTGGGTGGAAACCATTTCCCTGACTTGGCATACCCCATCACAAACCATAAGAAATGCTACATTATTCTCATATCGTAGAAACCATGGATTATCTTCAACAGGCAAAATCTGAAGGTAAAACCATTGGATTTGTACCTACCATGGGCGCCTTACATGAAGGCCATCTGGAGTTGATGAGAAGGGCCAAAAGAGAAAATGACTTACTCTGTGTGAGTATATTTGTCAACCCCATTCAGTTCAATAATCTTGCTGATCTTGAAAAATACCCAAGAAACCTTTCAGCGGATATTCAATTACTCCATACGGTTTCCTGTGATGTTCTTTTCGCCCCCAACGCCAAAGAAATGTATCCGGAGGCTATCACAGAAACATTTGATTTTGGCGCATTGGAAAAGGTCATGGAAGGAGCTTTCAGACCCGGTCATTTCAATGGTGTGGGCGTTGTAGTCAAAAAGCTCTTCGAGATTACGATGCCTCATAAGGCTTATTTTGGCGAAAAAGATTATCAGCAGTTGGCCATTATTCAAAAGCTTGTTGATATGGAATCCATGCCACTAGAAGTTATACCCTGTCCCATTGTAAGGGAGGCAGATGGACTGGCCATGAGTTCCAGAAATGCAAGATTAAGTGAGCGTGAGAGAGAGATTGCACCCCGAATTTTTCAAATCCTCCAACAGGCCCAAGGCTTGGTTTCACAGTATAGTCCTGGGCAATTGAAACAATGGGTAATTAATGAAATAGGAAAAACCAAAGCCTTCACACTGGAATACTTTGAAATAGCTGAAGATAAGGGTTTACAGCTCATCAACCATTGGGATACAAGCATCGGCAGCCTTGGATTTATCGCCCTAAACCTAGGAAATGTCAGACTTATAGACAATATTAGATTTATTTAATAATTTTACCGCGAATTATAACATGGGTTCAACTCAACATAAGGATGATGAACATTGAAGTCCTCAAATCTAAAATCCACCGCGCTACCATCACTCAGGCCGACCTAAACTACATTGGCAGTATTGCCATTGATGAAGACATAATGGATGCGGTGAATCTCATTGAAAACGAAAAAGTTAGCATCTTCAATATTAATAATGGTGAGCGTTTATCCACTTATGTCATTAAAGGCAAAAGAGGCTCAGGGGTGATTTCCTTAAACGGAGCCGCTGCAAGAAAAGTTGCCGTAGGTGATTTGGTAATTATCGTTTCTTATGCCAGCATGCCATTTGAAGAAGCTAAAAGCTTTAAACCAGCCATTCTTTTTCCCGGAGAAAACAACAGTTTAAAATAATACTTTGGCCAGCCTGCTCAGAAAAAGGATTGTATCCATATTGGAATACCTGTTTTTTTTAGGTCTGGGCTTGCTTTTATTATGGTTAAGTTTCAGAAACCTTGACCTGAATGAAGTATGGGTCGATGTTGTTGAAGCGGAATACTCCTGGCTGTTTATTGCTTTAATTTTTGCCATCCTATCACATATTGCCAGAGCATTGCGTTGGAACTTGCTGATCAATGCCATGGGCTATAAGACCAAAGTTTCTACTACTTTTTTTGCCGTAATGGTAGGCTATATGGCCAATACAGCTGTTCCACGGATGGGTGAGTTTATGCGTTGCGGAGTACTATCAAAAAAAGAAAAAATACCCTTCAATGCTTTGTTCGGTACGGTGATCTCAGAGCGACTGTTTGATCTGGTGATTCTATTTATCATCATTTTTCTAATGATCGCCTTTCAACTGGAACTACTGGGAGGCTTTTTGAGTGATGTGTTCGGGCCATTAATCGAAAGCACCTTTAACAATGCAGGTACCATTGCAATCCTGATACTTTCATTTGTGGCCATCCTCATTCTTGCTGCCTTTATCATCCAAAAAAACAAAGAATATATTCTCAAGAGACCCTTTTATTTAAAGGTCTTAGGGTTTTTAAGGGGTTTATGGGAAGGCATCTTAACCATTCACAAACTCAAAAGTAAATCACTGTTCCTGTTCTATTCAGCTCTCATCTGGCTTTGTTATGCCTTTATGGTTTACATACCTGTGATGATGCTACCTGAGACCGCCTCTTTACTATTTATAGATGGATTAACCATATTGGCTATCGGTAGCCTGGGCATTGTAGCACCGGTGCCAGGTGGGATCGGAGCCTACCATTTTATCGTTAAAGCTATATTAGTTGAACTCTACCATATAGAGGGTAATGCAGCCGGATCATTTGCAGCCATTACCCATGCAGGACAAACCATATTAAACGTGGGTTTGGGCGCACTTTCTTACTTCTTTCTTATCTTTTTAGCAAAAAAACAACCTCCACTCAATGAATAAACTGGACTTTATCAACGGACGCATTCTGGATGATGCAACATTGGACCATCAACTGGCCATTTGGCGTTTTAAGAGTAAATCAATCGTGTTTACCAATGGCTGTTTCGATCTGCTCCATTTGGGTCATATAGATTATCTGAGTAAGGCAAAAGATAAAGGAGACATCCTTATTATAGGAATTAATACCGATGACTCCGTACGCCGCTTAAACAAAGGTAGTTCCCGACCCATAACTGATGAAAAAGCCAGGGCCACCATAATGGCTGCACTTGGCTTTGTGGATGCCATTGTGCTATTTGATGAGGATACACCCTATGAATTGATCAAAAAAGTTCAACCGGATGTTTTGGTGAAAGGAGAAGACTACAAAGTTGAAGATATTGTAGGTTATGATATTGTCTCCGCCAAAGGTGGAAGGGTCGAAACCATTGCCTTTCTTGAAGGTTATTCAACGACTGCTATCGAGAGAAGAATTATCGCTGCTGTATAAAACATCAAAAATCAGAAGTTTCAAGACATATTAGTAAAGAAAGTGAGCCGTTCTTCTTCCTTTTCTTTCCTCTTGGTTTTATATTGATGGGCTAGGCTGTTAGCTAAAGAAAGTGTACTTTTATTTTTAAAACAGCTAGCTTAAAAAAAACCATTTATGGCCAAGTCTAAATCCGTTTATTTCTGTCAGAATTGTGGCAATCAATCCAGCAAATGGCTGGGCAAATGTCCTGCTTGTGGTGAGTGGAATACTTTTGTAGAAGAGGTGGTTAGCAAGGCTGATGACAGAAAAACAGGACTAAAGGAAGACCATAAAAAGGCAAAACCTCTTGCTATCCGCGAGATAAGTTTTGAGAAAGAGGAGCGCATGGACACCCACAATAAGGAGTTGAATCGGGTATTGGGAGGCGGCCTGGTTCCTGGATCTATTGTTTTACTCGGCGGAGAGCCAGGTATTGGAAAGTCTACTTTGTTGCTGCAGATGGCTCTTCATATGAAGGGAAGTAAAATCCTTTATGTGTCAGGGGAAGAGAGCGGAAGACAATTAAAAATGCGGGCTGACCGCTTAGGGATTCAAAATGATGATTGCCTGATTCTCAATGAAACTTTCACTGGAGAAATATTCAGACATATAGGTGATATATCGCCGGATCTTGTGGTGATCGACTCCATCCAAACCCTATATACTGATATGCTGGAGTCCTCAGCAGGTAGTATCTCACAAATTCGGGAAACTGCGGCTGAACTGCAGCGTTTTGCCAAATCTTCCAATATTCCGGTGATGCTCATCGGTCATATCACCAAGGATGGCAACCTGGCTGGACCAAAGTTATTGGAACATATGGTGGATACGGTTTTGCATTTTGAAGGAGATCGTCATTATGGCTTCCGGATTATCCGATCTGTTAAAAACCGTTTCGGATCCACTTCGGAGTTGGGTATTTTTGAGATGCAATCGGGTGGTCTTCGGGAAGTTAACAATCCCAGTGAAATCTTACTTTCCCACCGTAAAGAGGCGGTGAGTGGTGTGGCCATCGCGGCCATGATTGAGGGCCAACGACCCATGCTCATAGAAACTCAGGCATTGGTGGGACAATCGGCTTACGGAACACCCCAACGCTCCTCCACGGGTTTCGATTTGAGACGAATGAATATGTTGCTGGCCGTGCTCGAAAAACGCAGTGGTTTAAAGGTAAGTGCCAAAGATGTGTTTTTAAATATTGCCGGTGGCATTCGAGTTGATGATCCTGCCATTGATCTTGCTGTGGCAGCTGCTGTACTATCCTCCACTACTGATAACCCCATTAGCAATAATATGTGTTTTGCCGGAGAATTAGGATTGTCCGGTGAGATTCGTGCGGTAAGTCGCGTAGAAAGTCGGATTTCTGAAGCAGAAAAATTGGGTTTCGAAAAAATTATGATACCCAAATTTAACCTCAAAGGTCTCAATTCAAAACAATTCAATATTGAAATGGTTCCAGTATCCAGTATAGGTGAGGTGATTGCTTTGCTCATCAACTAGACAATTATCCAAGTCAGTTTCTGTGGTGAATTACGAGGGTTATCTGAGCAAATTTAATTGATTGTTCAGGTCTCAGATCATGAATATGGACAGTGTTCTTTTTCGGATAAAGAAGAATCTTTCCAGAGCAATCAGGGCAACAATTACGGCACCTACTTCCACCAACAACCAATTGATTTGCACATCAGATATTGGCAGTGAAAAAGAACCAAAAATGGAGGATAGTTGTGAGGTCAATATCAACGCATAACCTGAAAGGGATAGATATAGGCGACTGTAGAATTCAGGGGTAACAAAATAAATGATGGCAAAGAAAAGCAGTATAGATCCAATAATCATGGAAGGAACCTGCAATTTGTTCCAATTGAAAGCATTTTGTTTTTCCGCTTCAGCAGCTGCAATGGTCTGCATCACCTGATCGGTAAAACCTTGAGGGGCCTTTTCAACCCCTTCCAGTAATAGTTCCTTTATCAACTTATCTTCATTCTCCATGGCCGTAAATTTAGTAAAAAGCAAGTGCTCCCTGCCTCGACTTGCTCACAATATCTTGTAGTTTCTTACGAATCCGAAATAATTTCACCTTCACATTTGACAAACTGATGCCCATAATCTTGCTGATCTCTTCCACTGATTTCTCATCCAGATAAAATAGGGTAACCAGCATATGATCATCCGGCTTAAGTGTATTCATGGCTTGCTTCAACAAACCGAATTTTTCTTCAATGGCTTCAGCCGGAACTTCATTTTCTGTTTTTTGCTGTTGCCTGTTCTCCTGAACCACATCAAAAGCCACACTCTGGATTTTCTTTTTTCTGGTCTCAGAAATGGCAGTATTATAGGCAATGCGATAAATCCAGGTGGAGAAAGTCGCTTCTTTTCTGAACTTATTTAATGAAGTATAGGCCTTTACAAATACATCCTGTGCCAACTCCTCCGCCAGTTCTTTATTCCTTACTACTTTCAGCACCAATGAATATACCCTGTCCTTATAGCGATCCACCAACACTGCAAATGCATGTTGATCGCCCTCCAATACCTTCCCGATGACTATTTCGTCGGTTTCCTTCATCCTTTACATTTGACGCAAGCCTTTGCCTCAGGTTACACAATCAGACTGAATTCTCATTGAGATGCCAATCACACCAAAGATACCCATCATTTATTACTTTTGTCAATTCAACCATATAAGCACGAAGTTTACTGAAATTGAACCCAATCTAAATCCCATGAAATATCTGACATTAACTATTCTTCTGTGTATTGGCTTTACAACCCAGGCACAATTTGACAATTACTTTGAAAATAAAAGTTTGCGTATGGATTATTACCACAGTGGTAATGATAAAGAAGAAGTTTTCTCCTTTGACGGACTATTGGAGGAGCCCTACTGGGGCGGATCAAAAACCAATTTGGTTGATGAAATGGGTTATGGCAATTATTTTGTAAAGGTGTTCGACCTTGAAAGCAATACGCTCATTTATTCAAGGGGATTTAACAGCCTGTTTGGGGAATGGCAAACCACCAATGAAGCCAAAGAAACCTGGAGAAGTCTTTCCGAATCTGTGGTGATCCCTTATCCCAAATCAAGTGTAAAAATCGTATTGTACAGTCGAAGCTGGGAAGGTGTTTTTGAAGAAAAATTTGCTTATGTGGCTGATCCTGAAAACTATTTTATCAAACAGGATCAACGGATGAAATATCCTTCATTTGACGTTCATATTAGTGGAGATCCTGCACAAAAGGTAGATGTGGTTATATTACCCGAAGGCTATACTGCTGATGAGATGGGTCTGTTTGTGAGTGATTGTAGGCAATTTGCAAAAGACCTTTTCACCTTCTCTCCCTTCAGCAACAATACCGACAAGTTTAACATTCGTGGTATTTTAGCTCCTTCTGAAGAGTCAGGTGTTGATATCCCGGCTCAGGATATCTGGAAACGTACCCTGATGAATGCCAGTTTTTACACCTTCGACAGTGAGCGCTATTTAATGAGCTTTGACAATATGAGCGTGAGAGACCTGGCGGCCAATGCGGCTTACGACCAGATTTATATTTTGGTTAACAGTACAAAATATGGTGGTGGAGCCATTTTGAACTATTATAATGTGAGCGTGAACAGCAATGAGCAGTCTGCAAAAATTATTGTCCATGAATTCGGTCATGGATTTGCAGGCCTGGCCGATGAATATTTTGATTCTTCCACTTCATACAATGATTTCTACAATCTTGATATTGAGCCCTACGAACCCAATATCTCAACCATGGTGGCCTTCGAAGACAAATGGCAACATATGATCAAAAAGCGAACACCCGTACCCACACCTGACACCAGCATATATTATGATCGTGTGGGTGCTTTTGAAGGCGGAGGCTATGTGGCCAAAGGCATGTTTCGTCCCATGCATGATTGCCTGATGCATACTTTTAAGGGTGACCAGTTTTGTCCGGTTTGTGAGGAAGCCATTCAGAAAATGATAGATTTTTATACAGAATAATGCTGCAAAGGAAGATGATCTGGCTCCAATTATTGGTCGATAATCTCAGACCCACTGCCAAAATTGAAGGTGGCTCCCAGAAAAAGACTTAGCCCATGGTACATGACCTTCATATTGTTTTGCCTTACCCCTTGTAAAGGTGCATTTTCGATGGTATTAAACTCCACTGGATCCTGAAAATTAACGATCTGCTCCTGCCCTTTTCGTTGACCATGAGTATATTTTAATCCTGCAAACAACTCATGTCTGAATAAATTAAAACGAGCACCTATACTCATGTGATACCTGTTGTAATTAGAAAGGGCGTAGCTATTATAGTTCTCCAATCCTTTCAAATCGCTATCTAATCCAGAATTTAAGTCTGTTTTCAACCCACCCATCAATAACCATGAATCGTTAATCCGCCAACGATAGGCGAAAGCAATATTAAAAATACTTCTGGAAGCAGAAGCATAAGACATCCAGTCGGATTCAGGATTAAAACTATCATAGACATCAATCCCAATACTTGACTTTGTGGATGCCTGTATTGGTTTGTAAGCTTCAATGGCTGCAAACCATTCAGCAGTAAGATAAAAAGTATGTTTGAGGTCCAGGGATTCGTAGGTGATACCTGCTGCTATTGAAAAAGGATCTTTTTCATTTACTGTTATTTGATCCTTTACCTGATTGTCAACCAATAACACATCCGGCAAAAAGCCCTCGCCATCAGGATCGGCTATATTGATCATATTTAACTCCTGATTGAGCTCTTTGCCATCAGAAAATACATTAATCGAAGGAAGAGTAACATTCAAACCTGCCCCAAATTGCCCTTCCTTAAAACTAAGACCCAACTTAAATACGAGTCGGTAATTGTTATAATGAAGGTATTTATGATTGTTAGAACTAGCAATATAAAACGGTATCTGCTCCTCTCCGTCATAGATAGTATCAGACAAGGGATGGGCTCTGGTAGAAAGAATTTCACGGAAATACATGGTTTTAATGGAAGCGAACATACTGGCTCCCATCGACCATCTTTCTGAGAGTTTATAGGAAGCTCCTATGCCTATCCAGTAATCGCTAAAATCCATTTCGTAGCGGTAATTCCCTAAGTATCTTTCTTCTCCGGGAAGACTCTTGAGGATATCCACCTTCTTTTCCACTGAATTGGACAAAGAAACATAATTGGAAACCTTATTCATAGTGGCCAACTCCACATACAGTCGCCTTTCCTTTGGTTTGATTATGTAGCTGATAAACCTGGGTTGTACCAAGAACCTAAGGGAATTCAAATCAACTCCATTACCCAGGGCATTGTGCAAATAATTGCTTTCGAGTGAAAACAGGCTGGCATTCAAAGACAGTTTGCTATAATCAGCATCGGAGATATTGGCTGGATTATAATAAATGGCACTGATTCCGGATCCACCCCCCACCACGGCACCAGCCAGCATAGAGGATTCTTCGTTAAAACTCTGGTTCCAATAATGCTGGGTTTGTCCCATTACACTTATGAGAAACATGCCATTCAAAACAATTGATACAAAAACAATTCGCAGGACTGTCGATGTCCTAAAAAACAACTTCATGGTGCTCATATTACAAAAGGTAAACTTACAAAATCACTGGAGATTTGTGCCACTACTGCCTTTTATTTAAATAGGATCAAACCTTAAAACAGCTCTTGATATAATTGTGGTACAAAAAGAAGGTTTTATTGTATTCTTAATCCAGATAATAAATGTAAGGTTTTATATGTATGACTATTAGCACTATCTTTGCAAAACAACCTTCCTATATCTATTGAATGAGCTATAGTCAAGCATTAGGCGAACCTTCCAATTCAGTTTTATTGGGTCATATGCACCTATGGTTTGTGATTATTTTCCTGATTATAGCATCCCTTGCAAACGCTCAAAATCAATTGGTAACCAATACTCTGGATCAGGCTAAGCAATTCCGTAATGACCACAAGTTCGAAGAGGCTGCTGCCGTACTTGAATCATTTGAGAATACGTATCCCGGAAACATCTGGATAGAGAGATTATATGCTCAAACATTGTATTGGATACAGGATATTGAGGGGGCAAGCGTCATTTATGAAAGGGCCATTGGCTATCACCCTGAAGATATGGCTGTTAAATATGAGTATGCACTTATGTTATTTGATCTGAATGATTTTGAAAAAGCCAGGGGATTATTATTAGAGTATGTTGAAGGGCAGCAATATGCAGGGGAAGCTGAGGCCTTACTGGCAAAGATCAACTATTATCTGGCCGATTTTAAAACCGCCGACCGGCATTTAGAAGCAGCCTTGGCCTTACATCCTGATGACCCGGAATTACTTCAGATAAAACGTGAAATACAGCGCATTATCCGTCCCAATCTAGACTTGGGTGGTGATTATATTATTGACCAGCAACCCATGCAGGTTTTCGGCCCTGACCTAAAGTTCAATTGGTATCGATCAAATATTCTAGACTTTACGGTTTCCGGAAATCTTTTTAAATATGCAGATATACCCAACCCCAACATCATTTCCTCCTTATTGCTGACCAACCGATTTCATATAAATAAAAGCAGACTAAAAATACACCTATCAGCCGGAGGCTTTTATTCAAATTTGGGGAAAGACTTCGATTGGGCAGGCTCATTCCAACTTGTGAATGAGTTTAAGAGCACTTTGAAAATTGACCTAAAAGCTGAAAGAACCAACTATAGCTACACCATCAGCAGCGCTCAGAGCCTGCTAATGACTAACCAGCTAACATTCAATGTTTCTCTTGGAAAACAGAACGCCTGGAATGGATTGGCAGGTTCTCAAATTGTTTTCTTTCCGGACGATAATTATGTAACTTCCTATTATGTCTGGGTCTTAAGCCGACCCATCACTTTTTCAGCCTTTAAACTTTCCCTGGGTTA
Source organism: Bacteroidota bacterium (assembly GCA_016845175.1). Lineage (GTDB taxonomy): Bacteria > Bacteroidota > Bacteroidia > Bacteroidales > F082 > JAERTD01. Next base: position 66,635 of record JAERTD010000071.1, read on the forward strand.
TGCTTTTAGTTATATGAATGCCCATGAGGATAGATTTGAACCCTCAACCACTGTGGAACAAATTGTTGAGGATGAAGCTTATGATGAGAAAATAGAAGGAATATACAATCCCTATTATACCCCAATTAATCAAATCAACAATTCCTTGCTTCTGAATCTAAGTTTTCAGCCAAGTTCTTCCACCTTGTTTCATGCGCATGCGTCTGCAGGCCTCTACTCGCTAATTGACGGCCCCTATTTCTTTGTGGACTATGACAATAATAATATGCTGAACATTGAAAAGGGATTTGCCACACAAAATTATATCCCCATGGACTTTGGAGTTACTTACAGACAGGAATTATCTGAAAAACTAGAACTTAATACTTCATACCGATATTTGTCTACATACTATTTCGTAAGCCATAATTTTAATTTGGGTTTTAGGTTATATTTATAATGCATGAAGAAGAAGCAAAGTAATTTTGATGGTTTGTGGCAATTCTGGCAAGCAAAGGATGTAACAAAAACCGGCAGGTTTATATTTCTCATTCTGGTCATTGCTGGTGTTTTGAGCATTATTCGGTTTTTCGACTGGTGGTTCCATGCCGAACATATAGCCTCATTGCCGCTTTTCATTTTGCTATCGGCCATCACATGGTATGGTATTACGCGGATCATTCTGATTTGGATAAATTATCTGGGCGTTAAAAAACCTGCTAGAATAAAGGCAGAAGAGGGCTTATCAGTGGCCATTTTTACCACCAGCTCGCCCGGAGAACCCTTGAGCATGTTTGACAAGACCCTGGAAGCCTGTGCCAATATCTCTTATCCTCATACCACCTATCTTCTTGATGACACCCAGGATCCTGCTTTCAAAGAAATAGCAGAAAAACATGGAGCCGTATGGCTGGAACTGGTAGGTTTGCCTGGCGCGAAAGCAGGTAAAGTGAACAAGGCTTTACAGATGGTAGAGGAAGATTTTATCCTGATAATGGATCCGGATCATATACCCTTTCCCAATTTCCTTGATGAGGTTCTGGGCTTCTTTAAGGATGAAAAAGTGGGCTTTGTACAGGTTTCTCAAGCCTATTACAACCAATACAGATCCTTCACAGCCCAAGGCGCAGCTGAACAAACCTACACCTTTTATGGACCTACCATGATGGGCATGTATGGCTATGGTACCAGTGTGGCTATTGGTGCCAATTGTACTTTTAGAAAGAAGGCCCTTGAATCCATTGAAGGTCATGGCATTGGACTGGCTGAAGACCTCATCACTTCCATTAGGTTACATGCCGCTGGATGGAAATCTGTTTTTAACCCGGTGGTTGTCAGCAGAGGCTTGGTACCAGAAGATTTTGGCTCTTATTGCAAGCAACAATTGAAGTGGTCAAGAGGTGTATTTGAAGTGCTCTTCAGCGAATGGCCCAGACTTTTTAAGTCATTAAGTTTCTGGCAAAAAATATCCTATTTAGCTGTTTCTTCCTATTATCTGGTGGGTGTCACAACTTTTTTATTTGTAGCCATTCCCTTTCTCTATTTCTGGGGTGGGTGGCTACCAGCGAATATGGACTTTACAGAATTTCTGGTGTATGGAACACCGGTTATTGTCATAGCCATCGCAATCTATTTGTATGTTCAAAGATGGCTCAGCCATCCTCCATCGGAAAGGGGGCTCCATTGGAAAGGTATGGTGCTGAAATTTGCAGTGTGGCCGGTATTCTTTCTGGGAGCCTTGCTTGCTGTGGTAAATGCTGAAATACCCTATATCCCCACAGCCAAAAAGGCGGTTAAGGGTCTGAGCCCCTTTACACGTCCACTTATTTTTCAGGTCATCTTGTTTGTACTCACCCTTGGATTTGTTATATATAACCGTTTGTATACGGTTTCGGAAGGTATATTAATTCTCACCAGTCAGAAGATTTGGGGAATGTTTGCCTTTGCTTTTGTGTCTATCATAATGGTTATTGGTGGTATTTACGCTGCCTATGAATCAAGAAATCTGGAAGAAGAAGAACCCTGGTCAGACATTGATCTGGATAAAATTAAACTTGGAAAGAAATGAAAAATACTGTGAAACGCTTTGTTTTCGTTAGCGGGGCCCTGATTTTGGCCATAGGAATCGTTTTCACTTTTACACTGTTGGGTGACCAGTCCAGTGGTCCCATTTCCGGTGCATTACATGCGCTGGGAAACAAAGTAATTGAAATAGAACAAGACTATTTGTTGAGTCAGCGAGAGCCCATTCGGTCCAAAGAGCTTTCATGGTTCCAGCTATACAGGGATGATATTGATCGCTTAAAACAACCCGACACCATTTTCCTGGGAGTCTATGATAATAATTATCAATCTTCATTTGAACACATACTGAAGATGGAAAAGGCGCTTCAGTCCAATTTACCTTTTATTCAAATATATACTGCCTGGGGTGATAAAGCAAGGGAGCAATTTCCCATGATGTATGCACGTACTATCTATGATTTGGGATCCATCCCATTAATTACATGGGAGCCCTGGTTAAATGATTTTAAACGAGAAGAACACAATTTACCAGCCGTTGACGACCCAAATATCGGTGGCTTGTCAGCCATTGCCAATGGGGATTACGATTTCTACATAAACAGCTGGGCAAATGATGTCAAATCCTTTGGACACACCATATTTATTCGCTTTGGACATGAAATGAACGACCCCTATAGATACCCATGGGGCCCTCAGAACAATGAACCTGAAGATTTCATTGCTGCCTGGAAACATGTGGTGAATAGCTTCCGTAATCTGGGTGTGGATAATGTGATCTGGGTATGGGCACCTCAACCAGCGCATTTAAAGTATGGTGAATATTATCCGGGAGATGAATTTGTAGATTGGGTAGGTGTGGGCACCCTAAATTACGGCACGGTGGCTTCCTGGTCACAGTGGTGGACATTTGATGAAATTTTTGGTAATTACCACCACTGGCTTGATATGTTTAACAAACCCGTTATGATCACTGAACTGGGCTGCCTGAAAGTTGGCGGAGAAAGAGATGAATGGTTTCAGGATGCCATGACCAATCTACCCATACGCTACCCCAATATAAAATCCATTGTTTTCTTTAATGACGACAATGATGCCACCACTCTGAATAAATCATTGGATTGGAGTATCGTTGATGACAGTCTCAGCTGTTCTGTAATCCGTCGGGCCATTGATGAAACCTGGTGATTAATACAGGGTTTTCAAACGTCTAAAAAAATAATGCCCTAAACTCACGAAGTTAAGGCCATTAATATTTCAAAGTTTATTGATATTTATTCTCCACTTACTTCTTCCAAAGCATCCACTATGTCTCCTGGAGTACTCATGATCTTCATAAAGGTTCCCATGGTAAGCTCAGGCCAATAAATGGCTATGCGATATTTACCAGGCAGACTGGTGGCTTCGGTATGCTGAAGTATGATTTCGTAGGGAAGATTGGCAATATGATCTTCTCCAATAATGGGTAAGAAATGGGCTTCTCCTTCTTCTTCCGAATACAAGCCTACACCAAATACAGCTATTTTCTCTTCCTGGAATACTTGCTCAAATACCTTAATGGTATTTCCTTTATTGGCTTTAAGATTTTTTCTGATGACGTCAAGGCCTTCCTCAAAACTTGCAAAATCATTGAGGTCGTCCGGATCATCAAAATAGGGCATCATCACCTTATAATGGTATTTAGGAAGATCCTCACGATCCACTTCTCCACCGAATGGACTCAGCGTCCCTATACGATCAAAAATGGCCAGGGCACCATCCGACATTTTCTGAATTTCCTTTTCCTGTCCATCCAGTTGTTTGCCCCAATAGGCCAAAAACATATATTCAGGATTTAATACGCTAAGGCGGGCTTTTCCATCCTTTACCACTATGGCAGCTCTCAGGACACTGGCCAATGGGCCACGGTCTGAAAACTGTAAGCTTAGCTTTCGAAGCTCATCACTGGTATAACAGAGTACATACAAAGATTCTTTTTGTGCTGGATGGTATTCTCCGATAACTTCAAATCCATTGCCACTGATGGCACTTTTGATTTGTTCCTTTAACACTTCAATATTTGTTTCGGATGATTCTACCTTAAAATAGGGAGACAGTGCATCCTGAGCATTTAGATTAATAAAAGAGAACAGGGCTACCAAGCTTACAATTAGTCGTTTCATAGGTTTAGTTTTTGGTTGTGGCCATAAAAATACTTAATGCTTACATGTGAGCTATCCCTTATTGTTATTTTATAACGATTATAAACTATTGAAGTATGTCAATATGTATATATATTGAGCATTCAGTCAATTACAATTTTGAAAATGTGGATTAGCCAATCCCTTTGAATGGAGAAAGTTTAGACATTTTCTTCAGCAAACCATTCGGCATAGGAAGTCACGGTTTCTCTCAACAACAGGTATTTGAGTTGGATACCGGCAGGTAATTTTGATTGAATCCTATCAGCGAAATCAACTACCATCAATTCGCTGGTGGGCTGGTAATCCAGAAGAATAATTTTCTCAAAATTCTCCTTCAGGTTTCCAATTAATGATTGGGCCATGGAACGGTTCAGGACCAGCGCATGGTCAAATTCATCAACAATCTCATTCCGAACCACTTTCTTCAAATCTCCGAAGTCCATGACCATACCCAATTTAGGATGGGATTCATCCCTTATGGGATGACCGGCAATGGTCACCAATAATTCATAGGAATGACCGTGAATATTCTTACATGGTCCATCGTAACCTTTGAGTGCATGAGCCATCTCAAACTTAAACGCCTTGGTAATTCTTATGAGTGGTTGCTTCATCTTAGTGAGTTGTTTTAATGAGTTTATGCTTGGACAGGGTTCTGCCATTGATATTTTGAAGCACGACAAAATACATACCCGGAGGCAGTTGATCAATGGATATATCTTGGTTTCCCGGTGTGAGCCTGTATGATTGCATTTGACGACCATCTAAGCTATAACAGTAATAATACAATTCCTCATGATGAGCATGGCTGATGGTGATATCATTGATTGCCGGGTTAGGATAAATACGTAGGGAAACATCATCTGTGTTGGACACGGAATTGGGATCACCCCAAATGGCCTCCACAAATTCAGGATGATCGATAAATGGGTTTCTATTGTCCTGATAAGAGTATATCACTTCATTTCTGTTTCTTTCAAAATCATCCGGGGGATCAACCAAATGCCAATCCAGCAGCTTTTGAAGCTTTCCGTGTTCGGGATTGGGGCTTGTATTTACATGGTCAACCACTTCCAGGTCTGGTACACCATCACCACCTTCATATCTTACCGCCATATAGAATATCATGCGGGCTACATCACCTTTCACTGCATTCCTGGGTTCCCAGGTATACTGTGTATAGTAACAACCTGTAGCTTCAGAATGCTGTTGTCCTCCTTCGGCAAAATCCTTATTGCCACGGGCAGAATTAACTGAAGCATCCGTGGGTCGTATATGGTGGGCATCGGTACCTGCTGGAGGGGTGTTGCCGAAATCGCCATGGGATTTGGCCCAAACATGCTCCCTGTTCCAATCATTTGCTCCTCCTCCAAAACTGCTTTTGGCCTGTGACCTTCCCGTATATAAAAGAATTACATTATTGCTGTTATTGGGATCCTCATCGGTCTCCCTTAGAATGAAATCACGCAAATCATTGTACGAAAAAATCTCATGATCATTTATAATTTCATGCAGCGATTGTTTTAGCTCTTCTCCTTGCAAGCCTATGGCATCATCATAATAACCTGCAGGGATTTGTGCTTGCACAAAGCTGGTTAAACCAATACTTAGTACTACAAATTGGATATATATAACAAATGATTTCATTAATGAGAAGTCTTATAAAACGAAAAAACCTAAATAAACCGAAGCTACAACCATGCCCATGCCACCCATAAAATAAAGTAGTGAGGCTGTCACAAATCCCAAGCGTTTCCTTCCAACCAAAATGCCGGTAAGTGAGCATAAAAACACAAGTATCATCAGGCTAACCAAGAGAATGGATATGGACTGCTCAGGAATATAATACAGTAAGATACCTGCCAAAAACGTATTAATCGATTGTCCAACAATAGCTGCAAACATCGGCTGGATACTTTCAATGGCATAGGTCCTTTCTCCTTTACGGATGTTGAAGGATTCCATGAGCATTCTTATACCTATCAAAAAGAAACCGACGAAGAAAACAATATGACCAAAACCGGAGGTAAGGCCCATGATTCGGTTTCCTATGACATAGCCTCCCCAAAATACGAATCCTGACACAGCTGTGGCTGCCAACACAAACAACATGGATAATCCCAATTGGGTGCGTCGGTTGATTCCATAGGCGATGGGTAAGACTTGTATGGCCAGGAAAAACAAAATGAAATGGACGAATACTTCCAGCATCTGTATTTGATTCAGCTGCCAAAAGTACTAACTTTTAGGTCGTCTCAGGCATAAACAAGGGCTACAATTTTGGTCAGCCAATGGGCATCGGTATCATCAAATGTGGCCAGGTCGGCACTATCCACATCCAGCACACCAACAATCTGACCTTCCTTATCCTTCAGTGGAATAACTATTTCAGAACGGGACCTTGAATCACAGGCGATGTGGCCTGGAAATTGTTCTACATCATCAACAACAACAGCTTCCCTTTGATTAAGTGCAGCCCAGCACACACCCGTATCTTTCTGAAGGTCGATACAAGCAAGGGAGCCCTGATAGGGACCTACCTGCAGTTTGCCTTCCTGAAGCAGGTAGAATCCGGTCCAGAAAAAACCATCCATCTTATGATGCAACACAGCCAAAATCGTGGCCATATTGGAGTAGGGATTGTTACTGCTTTTCTCTATCAGATCGCTTATTTGTGTATACAAGCGTTCGTACCTTTTATGCTTTTTTGTTGGAGTCATGGATCAAATTTTGCCCCAAAAATAGCAAAAGGCTCAAAGGAATATGAAAATATGATGTGAAAGTCGGCTTAGGCTTTTTCCAGTTCCACAGTAAAATGTCTCAGTATGGGAGCTTCCTTAACAATTTTTAATCCCTTACTGATTTCAACCCTACGTTCAAACACATTGATCAGTGCTGCAGCCACATAATCCATATGATTATTGGAATACACCCGACGTGGTATAGTCAATCGCAATAACTCAAGGTCAGGATATCTGTTTTCACCGGTTTCAGGATCACGATCTGCCAGCAAAGTTCCTATTTCAACACCCCTCACTCCTCCTTCGATATACAATTCCACCGCAAGAGTTTGTGCAATGAACTGATCAACGGGTAACTCAGGTAGAAAGCGCTTGGCATCAATAAATATGGCATGACCCCCAAAGGGATATTGGACTGGAATGCCGTGGTCTTTTAATTGCTGACCCAGATAGGCCACTTGCCCAATTCTGGTTTCCAGATAGTTGAATTCAGTTCCTTCATAAAGTCCTTGAGCAAGAGCATTCATATCACGGCCCGACATGCCTCCATAAGAGATAAAACCTTCGAATAGGATATTGAAAACACTGGCCTTTTCGAACATTTCCTTGTGTTTCATTCCGATGAAACCACCCATGTTGACAATGGCATCTTTTTTACTGCTCATGGTCATGGCATCAGCATAGGAAAACATTTCACGGACAATTTCACGGACACTTTTGTCGGCATATGTTGCCTCACGAATTTTTATGAAATAAGCATTTTCAGCAAAGCGTGCTGAATCGAATACAACAGGAATATCGTATTGCTGCGCCATGGCTGCTACGGCTTTGATATTTTCCATGGATACCGGCTGACCTCCTGATGAGTTACAGGTTACCGTAACAATGATCATAGGAATATTTTGCCTGGGATGGCTTTTCAGTACATTTTCAAGTTTTACCAGATCAATATTTCCTTTAAAAGGATGATCCAGCGTAGTATCGAAGGCCTCATCTATGGTGCAATCCACAGCATGTGCTTTCCGAAATTCTATATGACCTTTGGTGGTATCAAAGTGAGAGTTTCCAGGAATAATATCCCCTTCTTTTATCATGCTGGAAAACAATACATTTTCAGCGGCTCTTCCCTGATGGGTAGGCAAAAAATATTCAAAACCGGTGATGTCCTCTATGGCTTCCTTTAGTTTATAATAGGAAGAGGCTCCGGCATAACTCTCGTCGCCCAACATCATTTCCGACCATTGTTTATCGCTCATGGCTCCTGTTCCGGAGTCGGTGAGTAAATCAATAAAAACCTGATCGCTTTTGAGGTTGAATAAATTGTATTTGGCGGTTTTAATCCATTCCATTCTTTCTTCTCTTGTGGATCGTTGAATGGATTCCACCATTTTTATTTTAAAGGATTCTGCAAAAGGTAATTTCATTGTAATAACATATTGGGTTTATAAAAACAATGGATGTTAAAACATTGTCAGGCTGACAATGACAAGAAAATCTAGTAATGAGAATCTCTTTTCTTGATATTTAGAAAGTTCCTTTCCCGGGTTGTTTGAAGTAACTCAGTCATTTTGAAACCTTTTGAGTGGCAAATATATTAATTTTTTTCCTGATTGTAACCAAAATCAAAAGGCTGCGTCAATAGAAATGTAAACAACATTACTTACCATTAAAAAATGAAATCATGGAACTGGAACCTATTTTTATCAGTGCAATAATTTTCGGATTTACCTATGCTGTTATATACCTGTTTATCCGCAAGAAAGAAAGAATGGCCATGCTTGAAAAGGGTGTGGATCCGGCAATTTTTCAGCAGCCCATCAGCAAACCAAAATATAGTGGTGCCGCAGCTTTAAAATATGGCTTGCTTTTTATTGGAGTAGCCATCGGGATTTTCCTGGGAGCAGTGCTTGACGAAATGACAACCCTTAATGATGAAGCATCTTATTTTTCAATGCTCTTCTTATTTGGAGGAATGGGTCTTGTAGTAGCACACTATCTCGAAAAAAAGGAAGTTAAAGATGCCAATACCATCAATTAGGCAATATTAATTAAACAGAGTGCTTTTTGTAAGGCTTGCTTCTTGGCGTAAGAGGCAGGCTTTTTTTATGCAAAGGTGGCAGGTTGAATCATTCCCTTGACTTTGTGAGGAGATTCGTACTTTTTCAATCTGATTTTACTACCCTGTTCCAAACAAATCGGACAATGGGTCATTTTAACCGGATACACATAATCACAGGCATGGCAGTGATAGAATTTAATCCGTGTGGCCTTCTTTCGTTCCCCATACAAATAGAACAAACCAATAACCGGGGTAAAAACAAGACTGATCAAAAAGATTTTGAAGCCCTCATTTTGCTTTTCAATACCAAGGATGGTAAGGAAAAAGGTAACCAAGAGATACACTGCAATTATAATAATTAACATACTCTCAATTTTAGCAGGACTACTGCATAAGCAATCCACAGGCCAATTTGTGTAGGTGGTTGATTTTCCAGAGATTAAGGATTCAGGCAACGGAGTTGCGAAGAAATTATTGTTGAGAATCGGAGGAACATTTACACTTTCGGATAGTTGGGCGTAAAGCTATTTTGCGAAAGTCAGCTAAACATAATGATCGTATTGTTGGTTTTTATCTTTTTCTTTGCGCCTTTGCATGGCCCGATCCAATACCGCTTGTTTTTCCTCATCGGTATATGTATACCAGTGACGGATTTCTTCCAGGCTACGCATGCATCCCAAACAAATATCTTCAGTATCATGGGTGCATACATGAATGCAAGGAGAAGGTATGTTGTTATTAAAGGCCATTACTCTTCCAGTTTCATTTTAATACGAGACACCAACATCTCAATAGCAACCTTATTTTCTCCACCCTGAGGAATAATGACATCCGCAAACAGTTTGGTGGGTTCAATAAACTGCTGGTGCATGGGTTTCACATAGGTTTCATAATGCTTCAATACATCTTCGTATGATCTTCCTCTGTCCTGAATATCACGTTTGATGATCCGCATCAGCCGTTCATCATTATCGGTATCCACAAACAATTTGATATCCAATTGCTCTCGCAAGGCAGGGTTGGTTAGCACCAATATCCCTTCAACAATGATCACTTTTTTGGGGAATACAGTAGTTGTTTCACTGGCCCTTCCACAACTCACATAATCATATTGAGGCATGGGTATGGATTGGCTCTGTCGCAACAAATCAAGGTGGCCGTTAAGCAGATCCCATTCAATGGAATTGGGATGATCAAAATTAATCTTCAGCTTTTCTTCTTTGGGAAGATGCCCATTGTCGTAATAATAAGCATCCTGAGAAACCAAGGCAACCGACTGATCCTGAAAGGCTTCTATAATTTTCTTTACAACAGTTGTTTTTCCGGATCCACTACCTCCGGCAATTCCAATGATTAACATAAACCATTTTATTTATTGCTTAAGCAAAGTTAAGATTATTCACGAATGCACATGAAACTACCTTGTCTCTGTCTCTTAGAAATCAAATAAAAGCTTTACATCAGGAAGCTCATCATAATACCAGCTGCCACTGCAGAACCAATTACTCCTGAAACATTGGGTGCCATGGCATGCATGAGCAGGTGGTTGGAAGGATCATATCTAAGTCCCTCAGCCTGTACTACTCTTGCACTGTCAGGTACCGCAGAGACTCCTGCTGCACCCACCAATGGGTTGATTTTGTTTTCCGATGACAAAAACAAATTCATCACCTTGGTAAATATGACACCTCCGGAAGTTGCCACTATAAATGACAAGGCTCCAAGAATAAAAATAAGAATGGACTGACTGGTCAGAAAAACATCTGCTTGTGTAGATGCACCTACCGTTAAGCCCAGCAATATGGTTACAATATCAATTAATGAGGTACGTGCCGTATCGGCCAGTCGCTTAGTAACCCCACTTTCTTTCAGGATGTTTCCAAAAAACAGCATCCCCAGCAAGGGTAAAGCACCAGGAGAAATAAAGGTGGTTAGAATCAAAGCTACAATTGGAAATATAATTTTCTCGAGCTTGGAAACCGAACGGGGTGGTTTCATCCTGATCAGGCGTTCCCTCTTATTGGTCAGTAAGCGCATGATGGGCGGCTGGATCACTGGAACCAATGCCATATAGGAATAGGCCGCTATGGCGATGGGGCCAATGAGATTTTGTGTTTGTACTCCATTAATCAGGCTTCCGTTGGCCAGTTTGGATGACAAGAAAATAGCCGTTGGCCCATCGGCACCACCAATGATTCCAATGGCTCCGGACTCGGGCATATTGAACCCCAGATAAAGCGCACCCAAAAAGGTTAGGAATATACCCACCTGAGCCGCAGCTCCCAGAAGCATCAATCTTGGATTGGAAATCAGTGACGAGAAATCCGTCATGGCACCAATCCCCAAAAATATCAGCGGTGGATAAATACCCTTGACCACACCATAATACAGATAATTAAGTACGCTGCCTTCCTGATAAATTCCCAATTGCAGGTTGATTCCACCATCCTGAAAGAAGGGAACATTACCCAAAATTACACCCGTACCTATGGGAATGAGCAACAGTGGTTCATAATCATATTTGATGGCCAGAAAAATAAAAACCAAACCCACCAATATCATAATTAAGTGGCCGGGAGTAGCATTGCGGAAACCGGTGTAGCTGATAAATTTCATAAGGCCAGTCAGCACCCCATTTTGAATGCTCTGGTCGCCTGAAGAAGCCTGAATATTTTCAATCTGGCTCAGATCTTCAGCGAATAACTCAGTTTGAAACACTGTAAAATGAATGACAGCAAGCAGGAAAATCAAACCCAGTGCAGTAATTGCCTTTCTTCTATATTTCATGACAGCAGCTAATTGAGTTCGATTTCCATCAACACATCATCCTGAAGGACAGCATCACCCACCTGTACATTGACAGACTTGACGATCCCTGCCTTCTCAGCTAATAATTTGTTTTCCATTTTCATGGCTTCGTAAAGCAAGAGAGGCTCATCCTTCTCCACGCTGGCTCCTTCCTTTACAAATAATTGCAGGATATTTCCTGGCAGAGGTGCCTTCGTTTTAAAAACACTTTGGGAGGTTTTTTTGATTTTATGTGATCCTTTTGGTGTGGGAGCCGCAGTTCTCACCAATATGGGAGTCTTGGTCAGCTTCTCCTCTTTATGTAATTCAACTTTGTAGGAAGTGCCATTCACCTCGAGTTTGGCTATGCCATCCTCCAGCTTTTTCACATCCACCTCGTATTCATTTCCTCTTATGGTAAACTTAAACCTTTTCATCTTTTTCTAATTTCGATTAAAATGGCGCATGCCATATATTCTTGAGTTCCAGGGTGAATAAGTCTTCGATATTTTCTTGATTGTCAGGACATCACTCTCATCGTCATGTAAATCGCGATAGAGATAAATTGCCATGGCGATGGCAGCTGCTTCCTCACCTGTGATATAATTGGGCTCTTCATGATGGGGTTGGAGCTTTCCTTGTTTCGCCAATTTACGCCTGGTCTGGTAATGCAATGCTTTCGACAGGCTGCTGAAAACATAAAACAAGAGCACCAGGGCCAGAAATACGATCATATAACCGGTGATGGCAATGATCATCCCTTCTGAAATCGTTTGGTCAAATGTGGTGTTCAGTAACATGATACAACGGGGATCTAGAGTGGTAGATTGGAGTGTTTTTTGGGAGGATTGGTATCCTTTTTCGTAGCTAATGATTGTAAGGCACGAATCACTCTGAAGCGAGTGTTTCGTGGTTCGATCACATCATCAATATAGCCATAACTGGCCGCTTCATAAGGATTGGCAAAGCGATCGCGGTATTCTTTTTCTTTGGCCTTAATGAACAAGGCCTTTTCCTCTTCATCCTCGATCTCATTGATCTTTCTGCCTTCCAATATTTCAATTGCTCCGGCGGGTCCCATAACTGCGATTTCAGCAGATGGCCAGGCATAATTGATGTCGCCCCTTAACTGTTTGGAACCCATCACATCGTGGGCACCACCATAGGATTTACGCAGGGTGATGGTAATTTTGGGTACCGTTGCTTCACCATAGGCAAACAGCAGCTTGGCTCCATGAATAATGATACCACCATATTCCTGTGCACTTCCGGGTAAAAACCCGGGAACATCTACAAGCGTCACCAAAGGAATATTAAAGGCATCGCAATAGCGGACAAATCGTGCGGCTTTTCGCGAAGCATTGGAATCGAGCACACCTGCCAGAAAATTGGGCTGGTTGGCCACAATACCCACTGGCATGCCATTGAACTTGGCAAATCCAATAATGACGTTTTGTGCATAGTGGCGTTGGACTTCCAGAAAATCGCCATAATCGATGATGGACTGGATGATATCCTTTACATCATAGGGTTGGTTGGCATTTACAGGAATAATATCATTCAATAGATCTTCTTTCCTGTCGATGGGATCACTGCATTCAGTTACAGGAGCATCTTCCAAGTTATTTTGAGGGAAAAATGATAACATTTTGCGAATAATCAATAATCCTTCTTCCTCGTCTTCAGCAATAAAATGAGCTACTCCGGATTTCTTAACATGAACCTCAGGTCCACCCAAATCCTCAGTGCTGATATCTTCACCTGTAACAGTTTTGGTCACTTTTGGTCCGGTAACAAACATATAGCTGTTTTCCTTACTCATTAGGATGAAGTCGGTTAGCGCTGGTGAATAAACCGCCCCTCCCGCACAAGGTCCAAAGACCGCTGATATCTGTGGGATAAGACCTGAGGCCATGATATTACGCTGGAATATCTCAGCATAACCTGCCAGGCTCTTCACCCCTTCCTGAATACGGGCCCCACCGCTGTCGTTGATGCCAATAACCGGGGCACCTACCTTCATGGCCTGATCCATTATTTTACAAATCTTTTTGGCATAGGTTTCTGATAATGAGCCTCCAAAAACTGTAAAATCCTGTGAAAACACATAGACCACCCTACCATCAATGGTACCATGTCCGGTAACCACACCGTCGGTGAGGTAGTGTTGTTTGTCCAGTCCGAATTCGGTTTCCCTATGGGTGACGAACATATCAAACTCCTCGAAACTACCAGGGTCAAGAAGAATGTCAATGCGCTCACGGGCAGTTAGTTTTCCTTTGCTGTGCTGGGAAGCAACTCTTTTTTCGCCGCCTCCTAATTTGGCCTCCTCTCTCTTGTCGAGGAGGTGTTGAATGCGATCTTCAATGGTCATTGTTGTATGATTGAATGTTGTATGACGGGGCCGCTACTATGCATGTTGATATGCACAAGTGGTGGATATTGTATTGTCGGAAATTTGTTGTAAAACTGGGGACTGTGGGTTTATTTGTTCTTATCCTCACACAACTCGGTTAAAACACCAAAAGTTGATTTGGGATGTAAAAATGCAATATCTAGCCCTTCAGCACCTTTGCGTGGTTGCTTGTCGATTAGTCGAACGCCTTTGTCAGCAACCTCCTCCAAAGCTGATTCGATACCTTTGGTGGCAAAAGCCAGATGGTGAATCCCCTGACCACGTTTTTCAATGAACTTGGCAACCGGTCCTTCAGGATCTGTACTTTCCAACAATTCGAGTTTAGTTTGTCCAATTTTAAAGAAAGCGGTCTTTACTTTTTGGTCAGTTACCTCTTCAATGGCATAACATTTCAGGCCTAAAGTGTCTTCGTAATATGCAATGGCCTCTTCAAGGTTGTTTACTGCAATTCCAATGTGCTCTATATGTGATAGTTCCATTTTATTTTTGGTGTTGTGAAATAATTCACAAAAGTAGATAAATAATCATAGTAAAAAGCAAATATTTCATTGAATTTTTTGAAATTCAGAATAAGACCAAATAGTCTCTGTATGAATGGCTCAGAGCGCTTAAACCCTGCTTCAAGAAAAATGCTGCTTGTGCAATTAAACTGACACCTTTGGTCTGTGGTTATTTCAACTTTTCACCGGAGGCCAGCATCATTTTTTTGGTTAGTCATGATAAGTTTTTCGTATTTTTGAAATCAAAGTTGTCATTCTAATGGCTAAGATCGATATGGTATCTATACTTAAGCAACTCTTTTCATTTCTGATTATCCTGACTTCTTTATCACTTCATGCCCAGAATTTTGTGGACATACAAGCCCGACTAACTGGTGTAAGCGAAAGCTCCAGTGGTTGGTATGATTATGATGAGGATGGGGATCTGGATGTTTTCGTTTCCGGTGATTTCTATGAAAGAAATGGTCATTTTATTGAAACTAAAATGTATCGGAATGCCCGTAATGATCAATTCCCTGAGGTTTTTCCACCTTTGGTAGATGTTCACCGTGGCGATTTCGATATCGCCGACTATAATCTGGATGGTATTGACGATCTATTCATGATTGGGGAGACCAAATCGGGTGCCCTCATTGCTTATTTGTATAAATGCAACCGGAGCATTCATTTTAGCAGAGTGCCCATAAAAATCCCAGGACTGCGTGACGGATCGGTTGAGTGGGGTGATTATGATGGGGATGGAGATCCTGATTTGCTTTTGGTAGGCGAAAGTCTCACCGGCCCTGTAAGCAGAGTCTATAGAAATGACCGAGGCAATCGTTTTGTGGATACCAAATCCTCTTTACCCGGAATACATCATGGTGTGGGCCGTTGGGCCGATTACGATCTTGATGGAGACCTGGATATCATCTTAAGCGGTACCGAAACCTCCGGAATGGTCATGACCGAACTTTTCAGAAACGAAGACGGCAATTTCATTCCCGTGGGAATGGATTTTATGAATCTGAGGCTATCTGATATTGCCTGGGGTGATTATGACAATGACGGCGACCAGGATTTTGCCATTATTGGTGAAACTCAGAACAATCAATTGGTGAGCAAATTATACCGCAATGAGAAAAATGGATATTTCTCCATGGCCTTCCCCAACTTCATTGCTGTACGTTCAGGTTCGGTTGACTGGGGCGATTTCGACCATGATGGTGATGTGGACTTGCTATTGACCGGTGAAACCACCAATGGACCCGTCTCCAAAGTATACAGAAACGACCGAAATGAATGGTTTACGGATATCAATGCCGATTTAATTGCGCTGTATATGAGTGATGGCCACTGGGGCGATTACGATAATGATGGTGATTTGGATATTATCATATCAGGTATGTCCAATCAATATGCCTTTGAGGCAAGAATATATCGAAATGATCCCATCTACCGGGATACAGTCCAGAAAAAGGGAGAAGAAATCTGGAACAACTCAGTTGTGGTGCCTGAACGGCCTAAAAAGATTTATTTTTATACCTATGCTTCCTGCTATTGCGATATTGATGGTACAGGGAAAAACGCCTATCATGCATGGGTAAGCCCCATCAAAAGACCAAAAGTCCAGTATGAGGTAGAACGCAAGTTCAATGAAGTCATTATGGAAGAGTTTCCCAACTGGTATGAATTTGATCAGGCCAATATCACTGCCACCGGATTTTCAACTTTACAAAAAGCAGAAGAATCCCGTCGAATTGCCATCCGGGAATATGAGTCCAAAGGCTTTAAAGTGCATAAGCTGCATTGGTAGAACAGATTTAAGTAATAGATCCCATTTATCAGGAAGGTGGCTCGCCTTCATCCTGCCAGTCTCCATTCATCTTAATCAGTTGTAATAAGGCATTCAATGCTTCCGATTCCTCAATATTCTTTTGAACCAGCTGATGTCCTTTATAAAGGCTCACTTTTCCTGGTCCGGCACCTACATACCCATAATCTGCACCTGCCATTTCGCCAGGTCCGTTTACAATACAACCCATGACAGCGATTCGTAATCCACGCAGGTGGGCCGTTTCACTTCTTACCTTTTGTAGTTGCTTCATGATGTTAAACTGGGTTCTGCCACATGAGGGGCAGGCAATATATTCTGGCTTGGAAATCCTTTTTCCCAAAGCCTGCAAAATATATAGTGAAATTGATGCCAGTTCATTGGCCGACTGACGATTATAATTGTCTATCCAGATCCCCAGGTTCTGCTCAGCCGCCAGTAGTTTGTAGTCTACCGTAGCCCGGATAAGTAATGCATCTTTATCGATTCCTGGATAGCTAAGCTTGCATACTTTTTTCTGTCCAGGATTTTCTACCATATGGGTCTGGTCATAATCAGCCATATCGGAGGGCTCAGTACTAACCACTATGGGATCTTTAAGAGCCAACTTCTGGTCATTCTCAAGATAAAACGTTTCATTATTGAAGGATAGGTCTCTGGATTGATGCTTCCCATATAATTTCCTTAGCTGATCCGCCACTGGAATTTCAGCCTCAGGTTCTTCAGTGAGTGACACCCTAAGGGTATCTCCTATACCTTCTGCAAGTAAGCTTCCAATGCCGGCAGCGGATTTGATACGTGCATCCTCTCCGTCCCCTGCTTCGGTCACGCCAAGATGAATGGGATAATAAAAGCCTTCCTCAAGCATCTGTCGGACCAATAAGTGGTTGGCGGCTACCATTTGATTGACATCACTGGCTTTCATAGAGAGTACCAATGCATGAAAATCTGCTTTGCGACAGATGTGGATAAACTCCATGGCAGAAACAACCATTCCCCTGGGTGTGTTGCCATATCTTGCCAAAATACGATCGGAGAGTGAGCCATGATTGGTACCTACCCGAATGGCTGTTTTATGTTTTTTACAAATATCCAGTAAGGGATTCAGCCGTTCTCCAATGCGGTCAACTTCTGCAGCATATTCTTCATCAGTATAGATGGCTTTTCCCCTGTTTCTGTCCACATAATTTCCCGGGTTTATACGTACTTTTTCCACAATGGCAGCTGCAGTTTCGGCGGCCCTGGGATTAAAATGCACATCAGCAACCAAGGGTATCTGATAGCCCCGTTTTTCGAGAAGGTCTTTTATATTCCACAGGTTTTCTGCCTCTTTAACCCCCTGAGTGGTTAGCCGGACAATATCACAACCAGCATCAGCCATTCGGCATATTTGCTCAGTGGTGGCCAGCGTATCCATGCTTGAAGTATTACACATGGATTGAATGAGAAGCTCGTGATTACCTCCCAGCAGCAAATGACCCACCCTGACTTCAGAAGCCTTATGTGACCTATCGGTTTTCATACCATAGTTTTATCACTTTTGGGAAGACTAGTACAGTTGAATTGAAAATCCAATATTTACAATCCCTTTATAACCATACCCCAATTCCAGGAAACCACCGTACTGTTTACCAATTCTAACACCCACAGCGTTGAGTTGGTAGGCCAGGGTTCCGAAGGAAGTGGTAGACGAGGTCATTTCGGAGCTCTTCGGTTCTAGCTTTTCCTGGACCAAAGAATAACCTAAGCCTATTCCCGAATACATTTGAATCAAACCATTATTAATATATCTGTACTCGATTTGGGCAGCCATACTATAGTAAGTTCTGGTCATCTCACCTACTTCCTGACTCATCCAAAACACAGTGGAAGCAGTGCGGTCTGCCCCCATGGTCAAGCCCCACAGAAATCGACCTCCTTTGGTGAGGTGCTTATAGGAGAGGAAAATGCCTCCATAGCCTTTAATATGATCTCTGATGTAACGGTCATCCGGTAATTTTTCATCCAAGATGTCAGACTGGAAGTTTTGAAACTGATCCATGGTAAATTGTCCATAACTGATGGTAACATCATGGTGGTCGTAACTGAAATCAACACTTTGTGCAGTCAGGATCACCGTAGACAGGACAAATACTATGGATAACAGATAGGATCTCATGGCCAGTTATTTTCAGTCAAAAGTAATGATTTCAATGGCTGAGTCAGAAGTGAGAGCATATAAATTACAGGAAGAAGCTCTGCTTCGCAGTGAAGCGTTAAGGACAGCAAAAAGAGAATCTTTTACATATAATCCTTTATGGTTTGGCTCTTGAAATAATCAACAAATTCGGCAGTGAGTTTTTTGGCAAGATTATTATAGATGCATTTGTCCAGAGGGCAAAGCTCGCCTTCTCCCTTACATTCTTTCACATGAACTTCACCTTCTATGGCTGTGTAAATATCATAAAGGTAGATTTTTGCCGGATCAACTATTATGGTAAAACCACCTGTGGGGCCACGAAATGAATCCAGGTATCCAACTTTCACCAAGCGTTGCATGACCTTAGCAATATGATGCTTCGACTTATGCAACATCTCTGATAATTGTATGGCATTAACCGGATTTTCAGATTTAGCCACAATGACCATGCTGTGGATTCCTATGGATACTGCATCCGATAAATTTATAATACTAGCCATCTTATGATGCTTTGAAGAATTTCTACAAAGATAACACAGATTTTAAATTAAGCACTTAAATTCCTGAATATGATTTATTTCACATATTCTTGTTATTCAGGTATTTAGGTGGCTAATTAATGGAATCGGTTTATTGTTGACTTAACTCCGGATAAATAACTGCCTCCAAACAAGTTAACATGAACCATCAGAGGATATAGGTTGCAGTATTCCAATCGTTTTTGCCAGCCATTTTCCAATGGATACTCTCGTTGATAGGCTTCATAGAATAAGGCATCAAAGCCCCCGAATAATTGCGACATACCCATATCCATTTCCCGGTGACCATAATAAACCGCAGGATCTATCACCACAGCCCTTCCATCACCTCCAACCATAAAATTACCACCCCAAAGATCCCCATGAACCAATGCAGGTGGTTCGTCAGGAAAGATCCCTTCTATTCTTTTGTAAAAAGCGTCAAAATTTCTGGTAAGGTCTTTATTCACCAGTCCCCGGTCTCTGGCCAATTTTATTTGAGGTTCCAGACGTTCTTCCCTAAAGAAATCAGCCCAATGGGTATGGGTATGATTGGACTGATGCAATGATCCGATATAGTTATCATGGTCAAGGCCAAAGTTTGGATTCGTGTGGCGATGCATCTGGGCCAATTTTGACCCAAAATGATTCCAAAAATCCGGTTTTCGGGAAGTTGGATTGATCAACTTTAATACTAAAAAAGCTGTTTGTTCATCCGCTCCGGTCAATATCACTTCAGGAACTGCGACTGTTTTACTTGCCTCCATTAGAGCCAAACCCCGGGCTTCCTTTTCAAACATGGCAGGATATCGCTTATCGTCGTTTGTTTTAACAAAAAACACGCCTATGGAAGTCTCTACCCTGTAGGCATCATTAATATCTCCACCGCTGATCCCAGAAATGTTTTTGGTACTTATTTCTTCACCTAGTTTTTTTGACAAGGCCTCTTCAAGACCCTTTTGCCATGAAAGTTCATACATTGAAATTCCCAATTGGTTTGACTCACAAAGTTAATAAAGACCAGGTTTTCAGCTGTGAAGTCTCTATTCTAATAAGTCGCGTAGGTATTTTTGATCCTGTTGAATGCGTTGGGTAAGTACTGATGCTGAAATGGTGGCTCCTGAGATGGCCTGAATGTCTTTTCCATAAATCAAGGTGCTGGAGCCCGAATAACCCACGAACTGCCTCAACCATCCCCAGCCCATCACTTCATGACCATGAGTAGCCTGGTAATTATATACTTTAACCTTTAAAATGCTTGCTTCAGTATTGGCGACGAAGAAATAATCAAAGAATTCAAAAGATGCGGATTCCTCAGAAAGATTTACATCACATCCACCACTCCTGCAGCTATAGACCCTTCCCACATAGGCAAACCCCAGAGTGTCACTCCCATCAATAATGGCGTATACCTGTGATTCCAAGTCTTTTAGAAATTCAGCATTGTTTCTTAACAATGGTTTTAATTGAGGAGAGGCATCTTTCCAAATCCTTGACATGACTTTATTGACCTTCTTTGTGGGTAACTTTACTGCATCATCAGCTGGAGATGATGCAGTAAAAACTACCCAAAAGACGATCAAAATATTTGCTATTGTCAACCTAAAGGCCATTTTTCTTTCTTAAAACCATACGCCGATTCCGGCATTAAATACTTTATTTGCTTCGCTATCAGCTTTAGACTTAATGAATTGGAAATCTGCTTTCAATGCAACTCCGGGAACGATTTTATAACCCAAACCAGCAGTTATAACATTTACTGTATAGGCATCATTCTTTGTCAATCCGTTAACTACCCCAGCCTGCGTATCATAGTTTGAATACCTCACAAAGGGGGAAAGGGTAGATTTTATATTATCAAAACTCTGGAATATGTTATAGGCAGCCTCCAAATAATATCCATATTGGGTATTACCTACGTCATTCAGGTCACCATCAACAGCTGTGAAGCTATTGTATTGATCCGTGTTTGAGAGCATATTATAATAGAGCTGGCCTCTGAATTCAAAACCTTTTCGTTGGTAACGAACATCAAAACCCACTATGGACACTCCAATAACTGAAGAATCAGCAGAAGCTATGGCCGCATCATCTGATTTATCCAGTCCATGGTACAAAGTGCTTTGTGTGTTGCCCAAATAAGCTGCAGCACCTATATTAAGTCCCAGCACACCATAATAGTCTACTCTTGCGGCAACATTAGGGCTACTGATGAAGGACTCAGCACCTTTTTGACGACCTTTTCGTAGTCCGTATTTCCCTGATATATTGGCAGAACCATTATAGCTGCTAAATCCATTCATCAGATAGGCCTGGTATTTCATTGAAATTTCAGGAATGCTACCGGTAAGACCAAATCCAATCTCACGCCAGGTGGTGGGTACAATATATTTATCGATTAATGGGCGTTCCACTCCGTGAAATGTTGGTGGTTCATGGTATTCATTTATAATCCCCATGGGGACCAGCATCAGACCAGCGCGAATATTGAAATAGGTATTAATGGAATAATTGATAAAGGCTTGTTCCACATAGACTTCTTTCACATGTTCCAGTTCAATTTCAGTCACAAAACTGAGTTTCTTATTGAAATTATACCCAAAGAGTAAAACAAGTCGATGGACATCCAATTTACCATTATTCAACTGGTCGCCACCAAAAGGCTGGTTATAATCAATCTGTGCGTAACCACCAATGGTAAGCTTATTGTCGGAGGATATCATACGCTGACTGGCATTCTCAATAGTTCCATTTTGTGTTTGTTGGGCTTGGGTTGCCAGGCTCCCAGCCAATACAATGAGTCCAATAATAAAGTGTAGAGTATATTTTTTCATGCTTACTATATTTAGTGTTTCAGCAAGCAAAACTATTGTGCTGTGAGCTTTTTCACAATACCTACTACAGGGTATAATGTCAGCTTAGTTTTCAGAAAATCGTTAATATGTCCTAAACCTGATGAAGTTTTGAAATAATCAGGATACCTTTTTAATGTTAGAAAACTACAGAGGATTTCAATAAAATGAGACCAATGGAAGCTAACTATAACATAAGTTCAATCAGCTTTTGGTAATGAGCCGCCAAGGGCAGATTCACACCATTGATTTCATTATTTTTATACTGTTTGAGCATGTCATTGGCCATGGTGGCATCAATATTAATCTCCGATAAGCGAATGGGTGAGCCAATCTGCTTGAAAAAATCTTCCAGCCCGGAAATGGTAGCATCAACATTATCTACACCGAACAGGGCAGTACCCAGTTTAATGATCCGATCAGGAATGATTTCTTTATGTACTTTTAACCATGCCGGATATACAATACTCAATGAAGCTCCGTGGGGGGTATCAAAGAGCAGACTCATTTCATGTCCCAGCATATGAACGCCCCAGTCGCCACTTTGTTTACCATAGGCTGTAATACCATTGAGTGCGGCCATGGCATCAAGCATGATATTGGCCCGCATCTCCACATTACTCAAATCTGATAACAGTTTGGGTCCCCAATCCATGGCATCCTGTATGATGGAGAAAGTAATTCTATCGGTGAGGGAGGCATCTCCTTTCCCAAAATATAACTCCAGGGCATGGGCGATGAGATCGACTATGCCAAAAGCCGTATAATTGGCGGGTACCGTGATGGTAAATGACGGATCCAGAAAGGAGGCTTTGGGAAAATTCAGGGGATGGGCGTAACCAATTTTTTCTCCGGTGGCATGGTTTTGAACCACTGCAGCAGCGTTCATTTCGGTTCCTGTGGCTGCCAGTGTGAGTATGGCTATTAATGGCAACGTAATCTCAGGTTTTTTCTTTTGGGTCATATAGTCCCAGGTGTTTTCATTGTTGGCGATTCCCAGAGCAATAATTTTTGCAGAATCGATGACGCTACCACCGCCTACAGCAACTACCACATCCACCGCTTCTTTTCTTCCCAATGCTGAGGCTGCCTCTACATCTTCAAGTATGGGATTGGGTTTAATTCCTTCATATTCCACAATCTCAATACCAGACTGTTTGAGCTGGTCAACCACCTGATCATAGTAACCATATTTTTTTACCGAACCTTTGCCATACACCAATAAGGCTTTCGAACCATAGCTTTTGGTTTCAGTACCCAGGCTTTTAATAATACCTGTGCCGAATAATACTTTAGTGGGATTATATACCGTAAAATTTTCCATCTCTTTTTTTGGATAAAGATAGGAAAACTACTTCCTGATTTCTCATCGGATGACTGTAGTCATCCGATCACTTTTAATGCAGGTCCAGCTGGTGGATCATATATACGGAGTGTTCCAGTGTTTTAAGTATTTCTTCCATATACTCATTGACAGCTTTAGAACTGCCAGGCAGGCAGTACACCAAACTTTGGCCAATTAAACCGGCAATGGAACGGCTGATCAAGGCAGCAGGTTTTTCCTGACCATATTTAACCCGAATGAGTTCCATGATTCCGGTAATTTCCTTATCGAGCATGGGGCCCACTACATCAGGAGTCAGGTCTTTGGGACCAATACCGGTACCTCCTGTGGTGAAAATAAAGTCACAGTTGAGACCTACTAATTCCTTCACCTTTTCCTCCAATAGTTGGGCATCATCAGGAATGAGTCTGTATTCGATACTGGTAGCTCGCTTTTTGGTTTTGAAATAATCTTCCGTTAGTTGGATGATCTCTTTGCCACTTTTATCTTTATACACACCTTGTGAAGCTCTGTCGCTTAAGGTAATCACACCCACCTTAAATACTTTGGGTACATAGGAAAAGGTATCTCCGGCTTTCAATTCACCTTGTTTTTTGACCCGGGCAAAAATGCCTTCTTTGGGCATCACACAATTACCCACTTCCTGGAATATCTGACAGTTGGATCCATGGCATTTTTTTCCGATTTGGGTAACTTCCAATTCCACATGCTCACCAACAAACCGGTCGAGGGGTAGGGTTTCAAACAATTTAATTCCTTCTGTGGTAATGTTTTCTGCAAATTCACCATAAGCAATTTCCCTGCCGGCTTCTTTGGAAAACTTTTTGACACTTTCCATCCCCAACAAGCTCACCATCCGGTTCCAGGGACCTGAATGCGCATCACCTACCACACCTGTTTCATTGAGCTGTATTCCGTCAACTTCTTTTTTTATTGTTCCTTTTTTTTCTGAAACATTAACCGATAATACCTTTATAGTCGTTTCCATTACTTCAAATCTTCTTTAGTTTTTCCCATGAGCTTAATTTGCCCAATTTCCATCTGTTTATCCACCGCTTTGCACATATCATAAATCGTTAACAAAGCCACTGATACTCCTGTGAGGGCTTCCATCTCCACGCCTGTTTGTCCCTGGCATCTGACCAAGCTATTTACCTCAACACCATCCTCAGTAAGTTTAGCTTTCACATCCACTTTTGTTAACAGCAGGGTATGGCATAAAGGGATCAGGTTTGCCGTTTGCTTGGCTGCCTGTATGCCTGCGATTTCTGCTACGGTCAACACATCCCCTTTTTTCATATTGTTTTGTTCGATCTGGTCGATGGTTTCTTTGGATAATGCAATCATGCCTTTGGCCATGGCCTGACGGTTTTGAATGGGTTTGTTTCCCACATCCACCATATTGGCCTTCCCAGATTCATCTATATGACTTAATTTTCCCATTTTTATCCTTTTAATTCGTCAACTATCCTCCAATATTATAAAAGGCGTTTACTTCGTTCTTATGACCAGAGGCCGGTTTTCCACCAATGGCTTTCAAAAGTGCCTCTTCAATGCCTTCCTCTCTGATATTAAAACCGCTGCCTGAAAACAAACAGGGCTTTATATCGCCGTTTGCAGTCAGTCTGAGACGGTTGCATATGGAGCAGCGTCCTCCCTCACCTCCTTCCACAGGTGAAAAGGTTCCTTCATCCAGTGACATCTCACGAATGAAACGCAGCTTAAAACCGTTGGCCTCACAATAGGACTTGAGCTCATCAATATCCTCATTGGTAATGGAAGAGGATTTCACACAGTTTATTTTTATGGGTGACAATCCTGCTTTCTTTGCCGCTTCAATTCCTGCAAGCGCTCCACTGAGTTCAGCTCCTCTGCTAAGGTCCCTGTATTTCTTTTCGTTAAGAGTATCCAAACTAACATTGATTCTTTGAAGACCGGCAGCTGCCAATTCCTCTGCGTATTTGGGCAGCAGTTGTGCATTGGTGGTCATGGCCAGATCTTTAATGCCAGGTACCTGGGCAATCATCTCAACCAAATCAACAATACCTTTTCGTACCAGAGGTTCACCACCGGTAAGTCTGATCTTATCTATACCAAAGCTTACAGCTGTCTTCACCACTTCGATAATTTCTTCGAAGCGCAGTACTTTTTCATGATCAATCCATTGAATGCCTTCGGCAGGCATGCAGTACAGACAACGCATATTGCAGCGGTCGGTTACTGAGATTCTCAGGTAATTTATATTTCTATTGTGGCGATCCAACATAATACTACACTATCTAAAGCCTGTCATCATTCCACGACTCAGGCCAAAAACAATTTAAAACTTGCCAGCAGCAAAACAAAAGCCAGGATGTATCCCAATCGAAATTGAGAGACCTTAAATGAACCCAGCCATGAACCAATGATTCCACCAAGGAAAGCAACCACAACCCAGGATACTATCACAGGGGTTAACTGAAAACCAATGGATGCCATTCCAACAATTCCTGTAGCTGAGTTAAGGAAGATGAACAAAGCTGAAATGGCTGCTGTTTCTTTAACATTGGTCCATCCCAAAAGCAATAATATGGGACTAAGGATGATACCTCCTCCGATACCAATCATACCTGAGAAAAAACCCAGGAAAGCACCCAGACCAATGGAGATCCAAATATTGAAAGCAAACATAGGATGTTTGAGTGGCTTAGGTGTGTATACCATTCTGGCCACGGCAATCAGCAAGAATATTCCCAATATATATTTATACAATACAGGATCGATATTGATGCG
>JAERTD010000072.1 GCA_016845175.1 Bacteroidota bacterium
CCGAACCATAGGATTGTTCCAGTGTATAGGTTAAGGAAACTGCGTTCCCTGCTTTATCGATGACCGAAAGGTGGGTGGTATTGGATCCTTCATAGACCTGTCCAAAACGAGAGGAATCACTGATAGAAGCCCTATTAAAATTTATGCTGTTGTAGCGATCCAGGGCGTAGGTTTTGGATAATAACTTCTCAAGAGGCATATCAGTATTGAAATCAGGATCGCCAATATATTCGGCTCTGTCAGCATAGGCCCTTCGCATACATTCTGCCATCAGATGCACATAAGTTGTGGAGTTGAAGGGGATGGTATCCAGATGGGCTTGTTCCATGATATTCAACATCTCTATCAAGGCCACACCTCCAGAGCTGGGCGGTGGCATGGAGTAGACCTCATAAGACTTAAAAGTGCCTTTTATGGGTTTTCGCTCGATGGCCCTATACTTTTCAAGGTCTTCCAGGTTGATCAACCCACCATTGGCTGCCATAAAAGCTGCGATCTCTTGAGCTATAATGCCTTTATAAAAGCCATCCCGGCCATTATCTCTGATAATTTCAAGGGTTTTGGCCAGGGTTTTCTGTACCCATAAGTCATCCTGTTGCAACAACTCCCCCTGAGCATCCTTAAAGTAGTCTTTCAAAAAATCCGGGTAAGCATCTCCTTGAAATTTTTGCGCATGTGTAGCAAGTGTCCAGGAAAGACGAACCCCTTTTTCAGCCAGATCAATGGCTGGTTGAACCAAATGTGACCAAGGCAGTAGGCCATATTTTTGATGGGCCATATACAAACCGGCTACGGTACCCGGTACACCCACCGATTTCAAACCCTTTCTGTTGCTACCGTAAATAAGCTGGCCCTTATCATCCAAAAACATATCTGCCGAGGCTCGGATGGGAGCCTTTTCTCTGAAATCAATGGTAGTAACATCTCCCAAACTGTCCATAAAAACGATAAATCCCCCGCCCCCGATATTTCCTGCCTGTGGATGGGTAACGGCCAGGGCAAAGGCCGTGGCTACAGCTGCATCTATGGCATTACCTCCCTTTTGTAAGATATCAACACCTACCTGGGAGGCCAGCTTCCGATCGGAGACAACCATGCCTTGTTTGGCATAGGTTTGGGCAGAAGCCTGGCCAACGATTGTAAAGGAAATGATGGATAATAAGAAGATAAAGAGAGAATTGTACTTTGGCCTTTGCATGGTCATTGGCTTAGGTTAATACTGGTTTTTCAGTCCATAATCATTGCTATGGCAACAAACCGCTATAAACACTTCCAAAAATAACCAATTAAGGAGTAGTAAACTTATATTAATAACAGCTTCTTAAAAACGATAACCAAAGACAGCCGTAACGGATTCCCTGTCGCCGAAACCACCCTGGAGTGCAATTTCCCAGTGTTTGGCAAAACCTTTATAGATTCCTACCATTCCGTTCCAGCGTATAGGCTTGAAGTTCACATTATAGTGTAAGCGTTGTCCGTCATCAAGGTCAATATATCCCTTTATTCTGGTATCATAAAACTGCCCCTGAGCACCCAGCATAATATTCATGCCAAAGGGAGTCATATATCCAATCATGGGAGTGAACACATTGGCAGTGTTTACAGTATTGGCTTCCACCATTTTGGCAAACATCAACTGATAGTTCAGGGAGATATTAAAGTCACCTACTCCTCCGGCAACCGTTAAACCCCCTCCATAAAGTTGTGAGCTGACTCCGGTTTTTATGTCAATCTGGTCAGGAACATCTTCTTTAGCAATACCCAATAACCAACCATAATCTATAAGTGCCTGTTTGAATTCTTCGTCAAGATATAAGCTTCCTTCTATGGAGTTTTGTCCTGTTCCATAAATACCCATAATATTCAGAAATGGGAAGATCCAGACATCAGCTTTGGCCATGGTCATAAAAGAAGACTGATTGACACTTGACTGGTCGAGTGCAAGTAAGTCAGCGAATGATATATGTTCCTCATCATTCATGGCAACCGACAAATCAGTAAACTCCATATGCTGTGTTTGGAAATGTGAAAAAATATTGAGACCCACGGGTCGCGGTAACTTATAGCCCAGTTTGGTGGCTGGCTTACCCAATAAGGGTAAAACCCATCCCAGTTTTACAGAGAGTGTATCTGAAATTTCATTGTTAATGGTTCTCACTGCATCGTCAAGGTATTTAGGAGGCACAAGCTCACCATTTGGAGATTTGTATTCAGAAGTATAGCTTATGGAATGGTAGTTAAAGGTATCTCCTCCTTTTTCAACGTCAGCAGTTTCTTCAATGCTTTTCACAATATGGCCGCCCAATTCAGGGATATGCTCAAAGAACACCTTTCTTTCGTAGTTTTTGACGCCTTTTTTAAGAGATTTGTAATTCCTCAGCACCACATATTCGAGCTCCCCATTTTTGAAATATATCTCTCCCTTCAGTCGTTTAATAACTTTCAGATGAGGTTCAATGTCTTTCTTCTGATAATAGTATTCAAAAACAACTTCAGAATCCTCATTTTTTACCAGTTTTAAAGTGCTCTCATTATATAAATAATGCCTTGACATCCTGCTGAAATGGTGGTTTCTCTTAACCAGATCCTTTAAATATTTCGTTTCCTTTTTGGAAATTTTATCTGCATCTACTACAATGCGGATATCCATCCCGTCGGTATATTTTGGATCATAGATT
>JAERTD010000073.1 GCA_016845175.1 Bacteroidota bacterium
ATCCAATGCGAAACAACATCCTTTTTTTCTTGACAAAAAAAGGATGAAAAAAAAATCAAGAAACCTGCCTGACGGCAGTCAGGAAACGATGCTATCCACCCACAATACCTTCACACGCCCGCCGTTTTTTCAGGCCTGCGCGCGAAGCTTCGCAAAACCAACATATTTTAGATTTAATACCTGAATGGGCTTATTTCTGAAGCTCTTTGTAAAGCCCTTCACTGGCATCTTCCAATAAATCAAGCACCAGTTCAAATCCTTTGGATCCTCCGTAATAGGGATCTGGCACATGATCATAATCGAATGAGGTTGAAAAGTCTGTCATCAAAAACAACTTTGACAGATCCTGTTCATTCCTTGCCATGGCTTTCAGCGCGCTCAGGTTGGATTGATCCATGGCCACCACCATATCGAAGTTGTCAAAATCTGATGCCTCATCAAAGGGACGTGAAATGGAAGTTAGCTTATAGTTTCGTTTGATGGCATGCTGTTGCATACGTCCATCTGCCGGCTCTCCTGCGTGCCAGCCAGAAGTACCACAAGAGTCAATAATAAAATCTGAACCTTCACCTTTGGCCTCTACAAAACCACGAAACACGGCTTCTGCGCTTGGAGAGCGGCAAATATTTCCAAGGCAAACGAATAATACTTTCTTTTTCATGCGACTCATTTTCACCAAAGATACAAAGACCTTGGCCTTGCTTTAATTTTCAGTAATAATGCCGCCGGTCAGGCGTAACAATTCGGTATGGGTATCGATCAGATCATAAATGGCATTGAGCTTGCGATGGGCTGCATTTAAATAAATGAGCTGGACATCTCTGAAATTAAAAGAATTGATGGTTCCATTCCTGTATTTTTCAGTGGCAATCTGCATATTCAGTTCAGCACTTTCCATATTGGCCTGGGCCACATAGAGCAGCTGCTTTCTGATCTCATACAAATCGTATTGGTTAACCAACAAATTGGCCAGGGTTTGTTTCATCTCCAGAATCTCCAAGTGACCAATGTGTTCACTGATACCTGCCTGCTGTATGGCACGCCTGGTATTGCCTCCGTTGAACAGATTAAAACTCAGAGAGAAATTGGCATAGTAATCGAAGGAATAGCTATCGTAATTATTATTGGTTGGTAAATCAAACCAATTCTGGTTGTAATCTCCGCCGGCATTTAAGGAAAGTGATGGATACTGGGCGCTCTTGGCCAATCCTTTGTTTTTCTTCAGGATCTCCTGATTCACATATTGATTGGTGAGGGTTTTATTGGATGCCAGCATCTTCTCTTTTAATACCTCCAGGTCATATACCTGGGTTACTACCTGAAAGCTGTCGCTTAGTGCAAAATGGCTTTCCGGTGGTTCCCCCAATAAGAGGTTGAGGCGTAGAAAAGCATTCTTTACATTGAGTTCCTGCAGAAGATAATTGGTAGAATCGCTGAGGTAGGAATTCTTGGCCTGAAGCACCTCAAAAGTAACCGCACTACCAATCTCCTTACGTACCATTTCATAATGGTAACGGTCGCCCGACAGTTTCTTTACTTCTGCCAGCACCTTAAGTCGCTCCTGTTCCAATAAGGCATAATAATAACCAAGCATAATGGCCTGAACGGTGTTTTCTACTACCAGAGCCGAATTACCTGCAGAATAGGTTTCCAAAAGGTCCAGTTTATCCTTACTCATTTTCACTGAAAAACCATTGAAGAGCAACCAATTGACATTCACATAAGGTGACAGGCGATTGGTATACAGTTCGGATCGATCGTCAGGATCCTGAAGGGAGGCTGTATTATCAAAACGGTTGATGCTGTTGACACCTAAGGATACTGAAGGAAAACGACCTACAGTTCCCCAGGTATTTTCAAGCTGGGCTGATTTATAATACTGTTCAAATATCCTCACCTGAAAATTGTTTTCCAGGCTTCTGACAATGGCTTCATCCAGGCTTAGGTTTTGCTGGGCGGTGACCGGTAGGGCCAGGACTATTAACAAAAGACCCAGACTAATCTTATGGATCACAGGTTTAAAAAACCTGATGGATTTTATATATGTGCTCTTCATCTAGATGATGGATTTTTTTCTTAAAACAATTACGTTTTCAACACTCTCCCTGCTGGGGAAGGTTCTCAAATGTTCAATTTTTGACCGTGTAATCTGATGGGCGGCAATACTTTCATTGGTGCTGAGTTCGTCTACGATTTCAAGGTTTTTATCACCCAAGATAACCCACAATTTGATTCTTCTCACTGCATATTTGAGGGAGCGTTTCATATCGTTGGTTACTAAAATGATTACTGGTAAAAACATGAGGATAAATCCGGTACCAATCAGAACACCATAGGCCAGCGCTATGGCCATGGGTTTCAAAAACTGAGCCTGAAAGCTTTTTTCAAGTATAATTGGATATAGTCCAACGGTGGTGGTTATGGTGGTTAATACAATGGCACGAAAACGAGCCAGTCCTGTTTCATAGACGGCATCTATTACTTTTTTACCTGCCAATATCAGGGAGTTGTATTTGGCAAGGAAGACCACAGCATCATTTATAATAACCCCCGAGAGTGCAATCATACCCCATGCGCTGAACAAGGATACCGGGCTATTTTCTATCCCATGCCCCCAGGTAGAACCAATCCAGGCCAGTGGAATCATGGCAATGATAATACTTCCCTGCAATACCGATTTGAAGTGGACAATAATGATCAAAAACATAAGCAGAAAGGCCGCTCCGAAATAGGTCATGATTTGCTCCATGGTTTCATTTCCGTCGCGTTGCTGCCCTTGGAAATCAATGGTAACCCCGGGATAAGCTGCCATTATTTCGGGAACAATTTCTGCACGGATTTTCTCCAGCACAGGCGGTACCGGTTCATCAGGATCACTCATATCTGCGGTAACCCGTACTTCTCTGGATCCGTTGAAGTGTTTGATGCTCACCGGGCCTCTTTCAATGGTATAATCAGCCAATTCAGAAAGTGGATACTCTCCCATGCGGGTCTTGATTTTCATATTTTCCAATTGACCTATGGTCAGACGGTCTGATTTTGGATAACGCACCCAAACCCTTAATTCATCCTTTCCATGTTGCAGTCGCTGGGCTTGTGCACCAAAGAACCCCTGTCTCACCTGATTGGTCAGGCTTGCCTGGGTAAATCCAAGGAAATAGGCTTTGGGTTTCAACTTCAGCAACACTTCCCTTTTACCGGAAGCATTGGCATCGGTGATATTGGTAATGGCAACAATTTGTTCCATGCCTCTAAGTAAGAGGGATTTGGCATCCTCAAGCTGGTCCAAATCACGACTCAACAAACTGATGGACACCGGAGTTCCGAAGGTGTTTCTCCCCTGAACAGCAAATTTTTCAGCTTCAGGCATGGGCCCTAGTTTTGCTTTGACCCTGTTGACAATTTCAAAACTCGAAATCTCTTTACTTTCCAGGTCCTTGAGTGTCACAAATATATTTCCTGCATGCGAACCTGCTTCCTGGCCATTAAAGGCAGCTCCCACTGAAGAGAAAGTATAGTTAATGAAATCATTGGTATCCTTATACTCTTCCATTAGTTCGCTGTTCACTTCCCATATGGCATCGTCGATGAGGCGAACATATTCCAGGGTTTGCTTTTCTCCGGATCCCGGTTTAAAGGCGATGTCTACATTAAACTGATCAAAAGGAATGGAAGGGAAAAAGGTGGATTGGATGAAACCACCTCCAAATAATCCAGCGGTAATCATAATCATTACCAGTGGAACAAAGGCTGCTATATACTTCCATTTGATTACAAATTTCAGTGCCCTGCCATATATTTTTGATCGCATAAAGTCCAGTCCTGATTCCAGTGCATCTCTGAGCCTTTTGCCCAAATTCTGTTTCACATTTCGTCTCAGAATAAAAGTACTTCCCAGGTGAGCCGGCAACACAAAAAAGGCCTCCAATAAGGAAAAGGCAAGACTGAATACGACGACAAATGCCATTTCAAACATAAACTCCATCTGCCCTTCGATAAAAAACAGGGGTGAGAATGCTACTATGGTAGTGGTTACAGAGGTGAGTACGGCAGGCAGTACTTCCATGGTGCCATCTATGGCCGATTTCTTGGCAGATTTTCCTCTTTCGAAATGAGAGTAGATATTTTCGGCAATCACAATACCATCATCCACCAAGATTCCGATTACCAATATCATTCCGAACAGAGAAATCATATTGATGGTGATGCCATAAACAGCCCCAAGTATAAACATGGATAAGAAGGAAGCCGGAATACCAAAGGCCACCCAAAAGGATAGCCTCAGACTCAGGAACAGCCCAAGGGTAATCAGAATTAAAATGAGACCGATGCCACCGTTTTTATACAGCAGATCCAATCGTTCCTTTAACATATCCAGAAAGTCAAAAGTTACAGCCAGCTGTGCATCAGTGTGGGTGGCATTGAACTCACGGATATAATTGTTCATAAAGTCCGAGATCTCAGAAAGGTCTTCTTCAGGAAGTTTATTGATAAGAAAGGAAACCGACCGCTCACCATTCATATAACTTTGGTTAGCCACATCTGCGAATTGAAGCCTTACCTCACCCACATCTGCGATACGAACCTGGCTGCCATCGTCATTGGCTTTGATAACAATCTGTGCAATATCTTCCGGATCCACGGTACGGTAACGTGAGCGGATCATCATTTCCTCTTTGTCGGAGCGAATCTGACCACCCGAAACGTCTCTGTTGTTTTGGCTGATGGCCATGGCCACCTCTTCAAAGCTCAGGTTATATCGCAGCAGGTTAACCTCTGAAATTTCTACAGATAACTCCAGATCCGGGTATCCGCTGATATTGATCTGAGAAACCACTCCTGAATTGTAAAAATCGTTTTCAATCTCATCAGCATATTTCTTAAGCACCTTCAGGTCTTCGTTTCCATACAGACCCAGATACATGGCCATGGATCTTGATCGAATTTTACTGACCACAGGTTTTTCAGCATCCACCGGCATGGAAGTAATCCCATCTATGGCATTTTTAACCTCCATCAAAGTTTCATCTATATCATATTCGCCCGTGGATTCTATCTGAACATTGGCAAAATTCTCGGAAGAGGTTGAGGTGACTTCTTTGATGCCCGCAATGCCACGAATGGCTTCTTCAATACGAACAGTAATCCCTTCCTCCATTTCTTTGGGAGATGCACCCGGGTAAGCCACAGAAATGCTGATCATCTTTTCCTTAACATCAGGAAAAAACGAGCGTTTCATATTCATGAAGCTGTAAGTACCCAGCACCAACATCACCACAATAATGATATTGGCATAAAAAGGATATTTTACAAATATCGTGACTAGTTTCTTCATAAGGCTCAATTCAGGATTTCAACTTTGGTGTTTTCTGTGGCATTGATCAAAGGTTCTGTTACCACTGTAGTATTGGGTTCAAGGCCGGAGAAAATGACTGTGGTTGGGCTGGTTTTGTGAATTTCAACACTTTGCTTCTTGAGAACGCCATCAACTACCGTATATACCATATTCTTGTCGAATACAGCGTTGCGGGGAATTTCCATGGAATTGGCTACGGTCTTATTGCTGAAATGAGCCTTTAAATATTGACCTTGATATAGAGGATTGTCGGCCGTGGCTTCCACATTGATGTAAACACTGATGGACTGGGTACCGGGATCCACAAATCCTGATTTTCTCACCACTTTTCCTTGCCAACTATGGGTACCATCCTGGGTAGTCACAGAAACCTTGTCTCCAATATTTATCCAGTAAATATCACTGGTTTCCACCGGAACACTAAGTTCGAGTTTATCAGTTCTGATCATGGAGGCGATACGGCTGCCCATATTGGCCACTGAACCCACTTCCATATAAACCTGAGTGAAGGTGCCATCAAAAGGTGCATAGATGCGGTATTTTGCCAGACGTACTTCTGCGCTTTTGAT
This sequence comes from Bacteroidota bacterium, assembly GCA_016845175.1. Taxonomy (GTDB): domain Bacteria; phylum Bacteroidota; class Bacteroidia; order Bacteroidales; family F082; genus JAERTD01. The sequence goes on from JAERTD010000073.1 coordinate 5,926, forward strand.
GCTGTAATAGTCGTTTAGAATATTCCGGCTGGCCAGAAATACCTTTTCCTTGTCGGAATTTAACCTGGGTAATTCGGGCAGGGCCTGATCTATTTTTATGGCATTGAAAAATCCTTCATAAATGGAATAACTTTCTGGAAAATCGATGCGGATATCCGGCAAAATGCTGGCAATGCCATTCATAAAGCGACTTTTACTCGCCTTCAAATTGTTTTTGGCTTCTTCATCAAATATGCGAAGAAGCAAGTCGCCCTTTTGAAAACGGGTTCCCGATTTCAGCAACACATTACCGGAAAGTATCTGTCCCTGCACTTCTGCACTTACATCGATTTCTTCCTGTGATGACAGCCGACCACTGGCAGAAACCATGGCCTTGTTATTTCCATAAACCACCGGTTCTGCCCTGACATAAAGTTTGAGGTCTTCACGGGGTTTGGAGGTGGGCGTGGTTTTCATATCAGATAAAACACCCATTAGGAAAAAGGAAACACCCAACAATATGGCTATTCCCAGAATATTAACCAACAATTTTCGATAATTCATCGATCCAAAAATTTGATTGCAAAATTCATAAATTACTGGACATAAAGGTACTTACATCCAGTCCGCGAAGGTAATCTATTAATTGTTAAGAAGATATTAATTTCGACCAATGACCTGTTTTTGTCGGTGAACGTCGAAAACGCCAGGGAAGATGTTATTCCCAACGAAACGATAGGCTTGGCAGGCTTAATCCAGCATAATGGTTAAAGCAAAAGCCAGACCATTGAAACTATCGTTATTTCTACCCACTATATCGAAGGGAAGTGCGATGACAAAAATGAATGATCGCCCTACATTACCTACTAAACCGGCATTGAAAGTAAGCAGGTATGAATCATTTAGTCCATTTTTATAGTTGTTGTAGGAATAGGAAAAACCTCCTACCAACACATAGTCTTCTTTAAAAGTATATCCCAATTCAACTCTTGAAAAAATATCATCGGAGAAAGAGGCATTATCAGTAAATATGTTTTGATATTGAATATCAGCATCCAGTGAAAACCGCTTTGAAAAAACAGTGGAATATGCAAAACCACCCGCCAATGATGCTGTTTTGCCAAAAAAGCCACTGTTTCTCACTACAAAATCAGACTCGTTGGCAAATGTGGTACCCAGAAAGGCGGCAAATCCATGTTTCTTCCGTTGCAGAAAATTGTATTTCAAAGCAAATGAAAGCGTACTCATATCAGCCGCTATGACACTACCTACTTCCATATTCTTTCCCAAACCATAGGTGAAGCGAAAGGCCATGGCCTGCAGCACTACTGTACTATCTGAAGGGGTAAAAGACTTCAGTTTTCCTGCATCATCAAAGGACTTGCTTGCCCAAAGATAACCATAGGCCGGTTCAAATTCAATATGCTTGGGCGCAATCACATCAGAAGCGAATACAATTAATTTACTGCTGCTTAAGCCTTCAACTTGCCCAACAAGGGAACCAAAACATAGCACACATACAATAACGAATATTAGCTTTTTCATTTCCACTGGTTTAACCTAATGCAAATATGCACCAAATTATACACTTAAAGATACCGTAACCTGATTTTAGGGTAATGGCCTCTGTATTTGTATGTGTTGACCGCAAGTCTTGTAATTGTTAATTCATTAACATTCGCATTGCAATAATGTTTACTTTTGCACCGCTTTTTAAAAGAGCTTTACTATTGTTTAAAAATTAGGAATCATGATAACACAATTAGCATCACTGGTAGATTTAGCCAAAAATAAACGCAAAAGAAAAATTGCAGTTGCTGCAGCAGCCGACCTCCATGTATTGGAAGCCATTAAAAATGCTGAAAAGGAAGGTATTATTGAACCTGTTCTCATTGGAGATATTGATAAGGTCAAAGAAATAGCCGTAAAAATTGACCTCAACCTTGATCATATAGAAATGCATGATGTGAAGGACAATTATGAGGCTTGTTTAACTGCTACCCGGCTTATTGGAGAAGGAAAAGCCGAGATTCTGATGAAAGGTCTGGTGAGTTCAGGTATTTTGTTAAAAGCTGTTTTGCACAAAGAATATGGCTTAAGAAAAGGATCCATTTTAAGTCATGTGGCTCTATTCGAATCCCCATATTATCACAAATTACTGGGTGTGACTGACGCGGCCATGAATGTGGAACCTGATTTACAGGAAAAGATATCCATTATCAAAAATGCTGTGGAGGTATTCCATAACCTGGACAATCCAAATCCAAAAGTGGCATTGGTAGGATCTGTTGAAACCATCAACCCGAAAATGGAAGCCACCATGCATGCGGCCACCATTTCCATGATGAATTACAGGAAACAAATTACTGGTTGTATCATTGATGGTCCTTTGGCCATTGATGGCGCTGTTTCCAAAAGTGCTGCCGATTTGAAAAATATCACCAGTGAAGTAGCCGGTGATGTGGATCTTATTCTGGCACCGGATATCAATGGCGCCAACATTTTGTATAAATCCATGAACTTCCTTGGAGGTGCTACAGCCGCCGCAGTAATTATGGGAGCCAAAGCACCTATCGTACTGACATCCAGAGGAGATACAGAAAAAAGCAAATTCCTCTCCATAGCATTGGCAGCTGCCATTAGCTAGTAATGAAACCATAAAAAAAGCTTGCTTTTCCACTGGCTTTGTAAAGAAGTGAAAGGAAAAGTAAGCTTTTTGCTTATCGTGTACCTGCGATCCTTAATTTTGCAAAAAAGCAGCAAGAATGGAAACATTAATATTGGGCATTAATCCCGGGTCGACATCTACCAAGATAGCGGTATATGCTGATACCAACCCTGTTTTCATTCAAACCCTTCGACACAGCAAAGAGGAGCTGGCTCCATTCGAAGCGGTTACCGAGCAGTTTGAATTCCGAAAAGAACTTATTCTGAAGCAATTAATTGATGCTGAAATTCAGATCAATCAGATTAAAGTTGTTATGGGCAGGGGTGGTTTACTCAAACCCGTGGAATCTGGAGTGATTGCTGTAAATGATGCCATGCTACGCGATTTGAAGAGTTGTGAGTATGGTGAACATGCCAGTAACTTAGGGGGCTTAATTGCTCATGATATTGCCCGTTCGTTGCCCGAGGCTAAAGCCTATATTTCTAATCCGGTGGTGGTTGATGAGCTCAATGAACTGGCCAGGATTTCAGGCCACCCAAAGTTTCCACGACGTTCCATTTTCCATGCCTTGAATCAGAAAGCAGTTGCTCGTCAGCATGCCAAATCCATTATGCGGGCCTATGAGGACCTGAACCTGATCGTGGTGCATTTGGGGGGTGGTATAACAGTAGGTGCCCATCAAAAAGGACGTGTGGTGGATGTTAACCAGGGCCTGGATGGGGATGGTCCCTTTTCTCCTGAACGATCAGGAACCCTGCCGGTAGGCGATTTGGTAAGGCTTTGTTTCTCTGGAAAGTATAGCCAGAAAGAGATTATGAAAATGATCAAGGGTGAAGGAGGATTGGTAGCTTTTCTGGGTACAAATAGTGCCTATGAGGTGGAACAACGGGCTCAAAAAGGGGATGCAGAAGCCAAGCTGATTTATGATGCCATGGCCTATCAGGTGGCTAAAGAAGTGGGCGCCATGAGTGCTGTTCTTAAAGGCGATATAGATGGCATTCTTATTACTGGAGGCATCGCACATGATAAATATTTCACCAATCAAATCATCTCCTATACCCACCGTTTTGCCCCGGTTCATGTCTACCCTGGCGAGGATGAGATGAAAGCACTGGCCATGAATGGTCTTCGGGTCATTACCGGAGAAGCCACGGTGAAAACCTATGATTAAGTTAGACTATCCATAAAACATTTCTTACCATACCATCTCCAGCCTTCAAGTTTTTAAATTAGACTACTTTTGTGTCCACTAATTATTTGGGCCCGGAAGTAGAAATTTAAAGTGGTAATTTGAATGTAAATAGATGTGCAATTCAAATCCAGTGATTCAGTCTCTCACCCAATGCATTAGCACATTAAGAAACCAAAAACAACTACAATGAAGAAATTTATTTTATTGGCTATGGTCATCGGACTTTTCGTCACCGCCATCAATTGGGCTGTGAGTGATTCGTCGGATACCGAGCGCGAAAGACGGGCAAAACTGGATACCCGCGTCGATAACAACAAGTACTGGATAGAAATGGCCGAGCAAGGACTTACTGTTTTAAATCCGGTTGTTGATGTGCCCAAAGCTACTTTTACAGGCTCCACCATTAACACAGCTATGGTGGCCACGGTGAATTCACCGGATGTGGCTGTATCCAGCAATTCAACCCAAAGCGAAAACTCCATTATTGTTGATCCTAACAATTATCAAACATCTCTGAATTCAAATAATTCAGGAGGACCAAGCGGAACACCCATTTATGGTTCCAATGATTTATACTCCTTCGATGGTGGGGAAACCTATGATGGTGAAAACACCGGAGCTGGCGGAAACAACAGTGGTGACCCTGCTGCCTGTATTGGTACCGATGGCCGTTGGTATGTGGGTTATATCAAAAACAGTGGACAAGGTGTCGCACATTCCGATGACCAGGGACAAACCTGGACACATGTGCAGGTGGCGCCAAATCCAGGGTCGCTTGCTGATAAAAATCACCTGTGGCTGGATCGTAAAGTAGGCAGTCCCTACGAGAATTATTTGTATGATGCCTGGACGGATTTTGGTGGCTCCGCTGACAATAAAATTGTATTAAAGTATTCTGCTGACAGGGGAGAAACCTGGTCTGCCAAAAAGGTAATCAGTACCGCTGTGTATGCCGGTAGCCATAGCCAGGGAGTTAATGTGCACACCGGGCCCAATGGTGAGGTATATGCTGTATGGGGAATCTATGATGGATGGCCACAGGATGAAAAAGCCCTGGGTTTTGCCAAATCATACGATGGTGGAGAAACCTGGACAGATGCCGTTAGAATAATTGATAATATCAGAGGGATTAGGAATTCAGCGGTTCCTCAAAATATGCGTGTGGCCACATTTCCTGTGATGGCCGTTGACATCAGTAGTGGTTCCAACGAAGGAAATATTTATGTAGTATGGACCAATATTGGTATTCCTGGTGTAAATACCGGAAACGACCGCGACATTTATATGATCAAGTCGGAAGATGAGGGTGAAACCTGGTCTGACCCCATCAGAGTTAATCAGGATCCCATCGGTCAGGGTAAGGCACATTATATGCCATGGATTACTTGTGACCCATCCAATGGTACCCTGAGTGTGGTGTTCTATGACAACAGAAATACAAACCCCAACCAGGCCGAAGCCTGGGCCGCTACTTCCAATACAGCTGGCGAAACATGGGAAGACTTTAAAGTGAGTGATGTGTCCTTTACCCCATCACCCATACCCGGATTGGCCAGTGGATATTTTGGAGATTACCTGGGCATCACTGCTCTTGATGGTTTGGTGTATCCTTGTTGGACAGATAACCGTAGTGGCAATGCCATGACCTATGTTTCTGTGTTTGAAACCATCGACGTGGTGGCACCCTTCGCATTGACTGCCGCCACCGATCAGGAAACAGGTGAATGTGTGTTGGATTGGAGTTTCAGTGGCACCAATGGTTTTGAAAATTTTAATATCTATCGCAATCAGGAATTGATCGCCACCACAACTGATGAAAATTATACCGATCAATTGACAGAATACGGATACTATACCTACGAAGTAACTGCCATGTATACCGGAAATACTGAGTCGGGAGCAGCCAGCGATGACACTCAGTATGGTACGGCAACCATAGAATTATCACCGCTTGCCTATACTGCGGTCTTGTATCCCGGAGAGATGGAGGTTCAACAGATGAAAATAAAAAATATTGGCGTTCTTGATCTGGACTTTTCATTGTCACCCTTCTTCGGTAAGCAAGCACAACATGCCTATGAAGAAGCCAGAGGTGGTGGTGATGAATTTATTCATGCGATCAAAGTTGCAGACTTAAGCAACCACTCTGCATCAGATTATTATTCAGATTTTACCTCCCTTCATGCCAGCCTTCGAAGTGGACAGTCCTATCCTATAGAAGTCCAGGCAAAGAACCCATATCAGGGTGACCAGGTTAAGCTGTGGATGGATTGGAATAACAATGGTGTATTTGATGAGGATGCTGTTCAGCTGAGTGATCATGAAAGCTTTGGATTGTTTAAAGGAAGCCTTGATGTTCCCAAAGGCGCTCATCAGGGGATAATCCGAATGCGTGTACGTTTAGCAGGACCCGGAAGTTGCGAGGCTTATGGCCATACAGAATATGGTGAAGTTGAAGATTATTCTATTGTCATTGCCGATTGGTTGACACTGGACCCTGACGAAGGCATAGTAGCGCCAGGCGACTCTTTAATTGTGGATGTTACTTTCGATTCTGATGGTATGGCTACAGGAAGCTATTCTGATGTGGTGAACTTCATAACCAATGACCTGAATAACAGCACTTATGCAGTGGATTTTACCTTGCATATCACCGATATGCAATTAGCTGTTTCTGCAGATCCGTCAGAAATTTGTTTGGGTGAAACAACTACTCTACAAACACAGACTAGTGGTGGTTCTGGTAGCTATACCTATAGTTGGACTTCCATTCCAGAAGGATTTACTTCAGAAGAGCAAAATCCTGTGGTAAACCCAGAGGAAAACACCCAATATATCGTAAGTGTGAATGATGGAATAGCCAGTCTCAACGGAGCAGTAGATGTGGTGGTACATGAATTGCCAACCGTCGCACTGGGAGACGACCAGATTCTTTGTGGAGAAACCAGTTTTCCTCTTGATGCCGGAAATCCTGGTTCAACCTATCTGTGGTCAACCGGAGAGGTTAGCCAGACCATTGTTGCTGGTGGAAGCGGCGAAAGTATTTTCTGGGTTGATGTGACCAATGAAAATGCCTGCATGTCTCGAGATTCCATTACCATTGTTTTTGCAGAAAACCCAGTGGTGGAACTGCACCCTGATACGGCCATTTGCCATAATGCGAGCATTAGCCTCGATGCCGGAAATCCTGGCGCATCCTATCTGTGGTCAACTGATGAAACCACACAAACTATAAATATTATGGCCGAAGACTATGAGTATGGTGTGCATACTTTTAGTGTGGCTGTGAGTAATGAGTACAATTGTATGTCAACCGATGAGGTTGAAATAGAGATACTCGATTGCACCAGCATTGATGAATGGGCCAGCAGATTAAACCTTAGCATCTATCCAAATCCAAGCACGGGAGTATTCAATATTTCCTTTGATAGTGCTCCGGGAACTGAAGTGGGGCTCAGAATAGTATCCATCAAGGGTGCGGTGGTTTATGAAGAAACAGATATCCGGGTAGCGGGTTCTTACAACAAACAACTTGACCTGAATCATATCGCAGAAGGTGTTTATGGTGTTTTTGTGAGTTACCAGGATAAAGTGGTTACCAGAAAGATAGTCATCACTAAATAGATTGTTTAGAGGAACGGTATATGAGGGGATGCTTTTGCATCCCCTTTTTTTGTGCTTAATTCTTTATGATGACAACTTAAGGAAATCAAAAAGGGCTTCCGGGCAACCATTGTATGAGGTCTATTGTCTGAATGACTGTTCGTTGTAGGTATAATGCACCTGAACTCCAATAAAATCAGCTGTGTTAAACAGCTGACCGTGGAGATTTTGAAAACCTTGTTATTTACTACCTTGCGGACCTTTATCAATTGATCACTATAACTCCCAATAAAATGAAAAGAAAACAACTCTTGGTATTGATTGTAGGTATCGGTCTCATTGCGGTGGCAGTGAATTGGGCCATAAGTAATGAAAAACAAGATCAGCGTGATCGTGAACGTCAAATCGACAGACGCATTGACAACCTGGATTATTGGGTTGGAAAAGCAGAGGCAGGCATCATCCCATTCAATCAGGATGTTCGTGTTCCTGCTGCTAAATTCACAGGTTCGACGATTCATTCACTGGCTTCCATCACCGAAGACTCTCCCGATGTTCCGGTCGCAGATGCCAACTCCACACAAAGTGAAAACTCCATTTTTGTGGATCCACTCAATGAAGATGTGGTGTTGAATTCCAATAATTCCACTCAAAACCCATTGGGAGATCTTTATGGTGCCAACGATCTGTACACCTTTGATGCGGGAGAAACCTGGGAGGGTGAAATTGAAGGTGCCGGCGAGGACAATGCAGGTGATCCTACCACGGCCATTGGCCTGAATGGGCGTTGGTACATCAATTATATTTCCAGTGGCTATGGGATGGGAATATCTTACTCCGATGACCAGGGTGAAACCTGGACCATAAGGGAAGCAGCTCCCAATCCAGGGAGTTTGGCCGATAAAAACCATATGTGGATCGATAACAGTCCTGAGAGTGATTATGAGGGTAATTTGTATATCAGCTGGACGAATTTCGGAGGCTCGAACGATAATGAAATCGGACTGTCATATTCTTCAGATGATGGGGATACTTGGACATTAAATCCGGATTTGAGTTCTGCAGTTGGTGCAGGTAGTCACAACCAGGGAGTGAATATTCGAACGGGTCCCAATGGTGAAGTATATGCTGTCTGGTGTATTTATGACAGCTGGCCATCTGATGAGTCAGCCATTGGATTTAGCCGTTCCCTAGACGGAGGGGAAACCTGGGATGCTGCTACAAGAATTATAACTAATATCCGAGGAATCAGAACTTCTGAGACTTCAAAGAATATGAGAGTAAACTCCTTTCCTGTTGCCGCTGTGGATATAAGCAATGGACCAGACAAAGGTGCCATTTATGTTACCTGGTCCAATATCGGTGAACCTGGTATCAACACCGGAAATGATATAGATGTGTATGTGATTAAATCAATGGATGAAGGCCTTAGCTGGTCGGATCCCATTCGTGTTAATCAGGATGAAGCAGGAGAAGGTCATGAACATTATATGCCATGGATTACTGTCGACCCGGCCAACGGAATTGTAAGTCTTGTATTTTATGACGACCGCAATGTAGGTGGCATGGATTGTGAGGTATATTGTGCCAACTCCTTTGATGGTGGTATAAGTTGGGAAGACTTTAAAGTCAGTGATGTATCCTTTACGCCTACACCAATTGCCGGCCTGGCCGGTGGTTACTTTGGCGATTATCTGGGAATAACAGCACAAAACGGATGGGTATACCCTGTATGGACGGACAACCGTTCCGGAACGGCAATGGCCTATGTATCTCCATACCAAACCAATCCTCTCAACCGCCCCAGAGACCTGGAGGCGAACGTTAGCTTTGAAACTGGTGTCACGGACTTGATTTGGTCATTTGAAGAAGCCGTTGATTTTCTTGGATTTAATGTATATCGTGATGGTGATTTCATTGGGGAAACAACCGATACCACCTATGTAGACCAATTACCTGATTATGGCATGTATACCTATAAGGTCACTGCCTTTTATGCCGGTGATCAGGAATCGGGTGGTACCCATGTGGATGTACAGTGGGGAGACGCACATATCAGCGTGGACCCTGAAAGCATTTACCAGCATCTAAACACTGACGAACAAGCCACGCAGTATATAACGGTTATCAATACAGGCCAACTTGAGTTATTCTATGATATCACTGCCATAACCAATAACAAATCAGCCCAAAGAGGCTATTGCGATGCTTCCGGTGGGCAGGATGAACATATTAGCAGGGTTGAGGTTGGAGATATCGATAATTCCACCAATATGTCTCCAGGTGGCTATGGTGATTATACTGATATGTCTACGACCATGAATATCGGAGAAGCATACCCCATTACTGTTACCAACGGAAACCCATGGACAGCCGACGAATGCGGTGCTTGGATTGACTGGAATCAAAATGAAGAATTTGAAGAAAGTGAATTCGTAGCGTTTATTGGAAGCCCGGGAAACGGACCCTATACTGCCGAAATTGTACCTCCTCTTAGTGCAGAGTCTGGAAGCACACGCATGCGGGTACGAATTTCCTACAACCACACCCCTCCACCATGTGGTGATGAAACCTATGGTGAAGTGGAAGATTATACCATCAATGTGCAAGGTTGGATGTCAATCAACCCTATGGAAGGAAATATTTTACCAGGTGATACCAATACCATTGCTGTTAATTTCGATGCTAGTGATCTTGAGGAAGGAATTTACACCGCCATGGCCACTTTCTACTCAAATGATCCATTGGTAGATCAGGTAGAAGTGGATATTACCCTTGAGGTAAGTGAAGCTGCAGTTCATATTGAAACCGAAGAAGATCGGATTTGTTTGGCCGACAGCACAGCATTGTCTGCGACGATTTATGGTGAGGTGACTCCTAATGCCTTCTCATGGACTTCAGATCCGGAAGGCTTTGTTTCAGACCTTCAACATATCATGGTAAGCCCAGAGGAAGATACCTGGTATTTTGTTGAAGCCACCCTTGAAAATGGGCTGTTAACAGATTCCATATTGATCCATGTACTGGATATCCCTATGGTAGATTTGGGTATGGATACCAATTTATGTGATGTTGATGAATTTCCATTGGATGCCGGAAATGAAGGCGCTTCTTATCTATGGTCAACGGGTGAAGAAAGCCAAACCATCATGGCATCAGGAAATGGACATACTATTTTCTGGGTAGCCGTTACCAACCAAAACAATTGTACGGTTGTAGATAGCATACAGCTTGGTTTTGGAAGCCAGCCCATGGTGGACCTTGGTGTGGATACCATTATTTGTCATAACATAATGTATCCGTTAGACGCAGGCAATGAAGGATCTTACTATTTATGGTCCACTGGAGATACCACCCAAACCATGATTTTTGATGCCAACAATTATGACTATGGGGTTTATGATATTTCTGTCATGGTAACCAATGAGTTTGCATGTGTTTCTTCTGATACTGTTAACATTGAAATTCTGGATTGTACTTCAATTGATGAATTCTCATCCCAGTTAACTCTCAAGGTGTTCCCTAATCCCAATGATGGGATGTTTACTGTGGACTTGCAAACCGAATTAATGGATCAACTCAATATGAGTATAGTAGACCAAAAGGGGCAAGTGGTTTACGAACAAATGAACTTTAAGGTAGGAGGCCAGAAGAAACTGGAGATTAACCTAAATGCCTTTCCAAAAGGTGTTTACCACTTAAGAGTATATAACGATAATGGCAGCGTTAACAAAAAAATTGTTGTAAAATAGGTCGCATTTATGTACTTTTAGCCCCTAATTTTTAAACTATCAACAAAAACCCTATTAACTATGAAGAAAATTTTATTATTTGTTTTCGTTACAGTAATGACTTTTGGTCTGTCTGCACAGGTGGATCGTGAGCTCGTTTTACTAGAAATTGGAACTGGTACCTGGTGTGGGTATTGTCCGGGAGCTGCCATGGGGGCTGATGATCTCGTTGCCAATGGCGATCCGGTTATGGTTATAGAAAACCATAATGGTGATGCTTTTGCCAATCAATATTCAGATGCAAGAAACTCCTACTACAGTATTACAGGTTATCCAACCTCACAATTTGATGGCTCCTACAACCAGGTGGTTGGAGGAAGTGCTACACAAAGTATGTATGGTACATTTCTCCCAATCGTAAATGCACGTATGGGTATCCAAATGCCTTTCACTGTAGACATCACTGGTGGTAATACCGGAGATAACTATGATGTTACGGTTACTGTGACCAAGGTTGATAATTCATGGTCAGGTAACAATCTGAAAGTTCGTTTGGCTGTTACCGAATCAGAAATTGCTTACAACTGGCAAAACCAGACCCATTGTAATTTTGTGAACCGATTGATGGTTCCTGATGCTGATGGTACAACCATCGATTTTACCTCCGGTAATACACAGGTGGTTAATCTCAATTTTACATTTGACAACTCTTGGGATGAAAACCATTGTGAGATTGTAGCTTTTGTTCAATCAGATGCCGGTAAAGAAAACATCAGTGGTAATATGACCCATATTCTGGACCTTGCTGGTGGTGCTGATCCTTTGACAGCTGACTTTGTGGCTACTGAAACACAAATCTGCGAATCAGGATTTGCCTGGTTTGAAAGTACAAGCCTTGGTGAGCCAGTTGAGTTTGAATGGTTGTTCCCAGGTGGAAACCCAGCTACCTCAATGGAAGAAGATCCATTTAGCTATTATGAGAACCCTGGTGAATATGATGTTACTCTGATTGTTAGAGATGCCTTAGGTAACAGAGATACCACAACCAAAGCTGCTTATATTCAGGTAAGCAACGCTCCTGATGTAGTTTTTGGTGAAGTGGAAGACCTTTGTAATGAGGATTGGGATCCATACGAACTGACCACAGGAACTCCTTATGGTGGTGTCTATACCGGAGAGTTTGTAAGCGAAGGAAAATATTTCCATCCAACGGCCTCAGGTGTTGGCGAATTTGAAGTGACTTACACCTATACCGACGATGCTTGTGGTGCTATTTCAGTACAACAAATGATTACCGTTGTTAACTGTGTGGGCTTGGGCGAAAATAATCAGGCCATTGCGCTGGATGTATTCCCAAATCCAACTCAGGGTATGGTAAAACTGAACATCGAAGCTGATCTATTCAATGCTGCAGACCTCAAAGTAATTGATGCTATGGGAAAAGTAGTTTATGAGCAAGGAAGTATCGCTGTTAATGGCACTTACACAACTGACATAGATCTTTCTGATCAAACTCAGGGAATCTATTTTGTAGTTGTATCTGGAGATGACAAACAAGTAACCAAGAAAATTTTCCTGCAGAAGTAAGTTCCGTTATTTCCATAAAATATTAGTTTAAAAGATCCCTGTCATGATTCATGGCAGGGATCTTTTGGTTATTTAGAAGAATTCTGAATAAGCTGGAACCTCGGTCAAATCACTGAACTGCACTTCTATTAATAATATCTTTGGATCCTAATGGCCAAAAAAGCGAACGCAACTTAATACTGCAACGTCTTGTCATTGAGATATAAACCTTTATTGTAACTAATATTTTTGAAGTCATGAAAAAACTATTTACTCTATCCATGCTGGTTTTATTTTCGGCCACCTATATGTTTGCTCAAAATATAGTGGGTACTGATCCAGAAAATAAAAATGTAGTATTGGAAGAATTTACCGGAATCCATTGTACCTATTGCCCACAAGGACATCAAATTGCCCAGGGCATTCAAAATGCCAATCCTGATGATGTGGTACTCATCAATATTCATACAGGAAGCTATGCCAATCCAAATTCAGGTGAACCTGATTTCAGAACACCTTGGGGTGATGCTATTGCAGGTCAGTCAGGATTAACAGGCTATCCAGCAGGTACCGTTAACCGTCATTTATTTTCAGGCATGTCACAAGGTAGTGGAACAGCCATGAGCCGTGGCAACTGGTCAGCTGCCTCCAGCCAAACCCTCAATGAGGGAAGTTATGTAAATGTGGGTGTTGAATCCTTTATTGATATTGAAACCAGAGAATTAATTGTAAATGTGGAAGCCTATTATACAGGTGATAGCCCTGAATCCACCAACCTAATGAATGTGGCCATCCTCCAGGATAGCATTTATGGCCCTCAAACTGGTGGTGGTGCAGGTAACAACTACAATCATATGCATATGCTGCGTCATCTGGTAACAGGTCAGTGGGGTGTGGATATTAACCAAACAACCACAGGAACTCTTTATCAGGAAACCTTTACTTATACCATCCCCGACGACTACAATGATGTAGAAGTGGTATTGGAACATCTTGAAGTTGTGGCATTCGTTACTGAAACCACTCAGGAGATCGTTAGTGGTCACAGAGGTACGGTGAGTTTCAGCGGTGGACCAGATCCATTAACTGCTGATTTTATTGCGGATGCTCCTCAGGTGTGTGAAGCCGGTTTTGTATGGTTCACCAGCACAAGCCTTGGTGATCCTGTTGAATGGGAATGGTTGTTCCCAGGTGGAAACCCAGAATCTTCCATGGACGAGAATCCATTCTCCTATTATGAGGATTTGGGAGATTTTGATGTGACTTTAATCGTAAGAGATGCCAATGGCGACCGTGATACACTGTCAAAAGCTGCCTTTATCCAGGTAACCACAGAACCTGATGTGGTGTTTGGAGAGGTTGAAGATCTTTGTAATGAAGATTGGGATCCTTATTTGTTAACCACAGGAACACCTGTTGGCGGAAGCTATTCCGGTGATCATGTATCAGATGGGATTTATTTCCATCCAACAGCTGCTGGTATCGGTGATCATTATGTGTATTATACCTATACAGATGCTGCTTGTGGTACCTTTGTAGAAGAACAAATCATTACAGTTGTTAACTGTGTAGGTGTTGATGAGAATATGACTGCCATAGCCATGGAAGTATTCCCTAACCCAACCCAGGGAATGATTAAACTCAACCTGGAAGCCGACTTATTTACCACCGCAGACCTGAAGGTTATGAACACCATGGGTCAGGTAGTATATGAGCAAAATGGCATTAACATTAACGGAAATTTCAGTACAGATATTGACCTGAGTGAGCAATCACAAGGAGTGTATTTTGTGGTGGTATCCGGAAATGAGCAACAGATAAGCAAGAAAATTTTCTTGCAGAACTAGCATAAAGAATAGGCGCCAGCCATTAATTACTGCCCTTTCTGAGACATCAGGAAGGGCAGTTGTTATTTGTATGAGTTGCAAAAGCCTTGCATGTTTCCATAGAACATTCATCCAGGTTACACTGAGCGTTCGACTGACAATTTGGGACGCCTCCCGGGTCACCCTGATATCATAACCTTATACCCAAGGGTAATCCTGAGTGTTCTACTGAACTCACGCTATGCTCCTACGCTGAAGCTTCAGCACAAGCGTTAGGCACTGTCGAAGGGTGTGGTGAAGGACCGGTATTTAAGAGTCAAGGCTTAAGTACACTTGAATCAATATCTTTTATCTTTGCAAAAATTTTTTCAACATGAGTATGCATTTGAGTGAGCAGGAGGTGATCAGGCGCAATGCCCTGGAAGAGCTAAAAAAACTGGGGATCAATCCCTATCCGCAGGCAGAATATCCAATTAATGCCACAGCTAAGGAAATATTAGATCAGTTTCCAAAGGATAACAGCCTTTTTCAGGAAGTAAGCATAGCCGGTCGTATCATGAACCGCAGAATTATGGGGGCCGCCTCATTTGCAGAAATCATGGACCCCAGTGGCAGAATGCAATTGTATCTGAAACGGGATGACATTTGTCCTGAAGAAGATAAAAGCCTCTACAATATCGTGTTTAAAAGACATCTGGATATTGGAGACTTTATTGGAGTAAAGGGCTATGTATTTATTACCAAAATGGGTGAAATCACGGTTCATGTTACTGAATTTACTGTGCTCTCCAAATCCCTACGCCCGCTTCCCATTGTCAAAGAAAAGGATGGCCAGCTTTATGATGCCTTTACTGATCCGGATCAAAGATACCGACAGCGTTATGTGGATTTAATCGTCAATGAGCAGGTGAGAGAGACTTTTGCCCAACGTGCAAAAGTGATCCGATCCATGAGAGACTTCCTCAATGACAAAGGATATCTGGAAGTGGAAACACCCATCCTTCAGGCCATTCCCGGTGGTGCTGCAGCAAGACCATTTGTAACCCATCACAATACTCTTGACATGCCCTTGTATTTAAGGATTGCCAATGAGTTATACCTCAAACGACTCATCGTAGGTGGCTATGAAGGTGTATTTGAATTTGCCAAGGATTTCAGAAATGAAGGCATGGACCGTTTCCATAATCCCGAGTTTACTCAGATGGAAATTTATGTGGCCTATAAGGACTATTTCTGGATGATGAAGATGACCGAGCAGATGATTGAAAAAATCACCCTTGATCTGCATGGCACAACAAAAGTTCAGGTAGGAGAGCATGAAATTGACTTCAAAGCACCCTTCAAGCGCCTATCGATTTTGGAAGCCATTACCGAATTTACCGGTTTTTCTGTGGGAGATATGGAAGAAGCTGACATTCGTGAGATATGTAAAAAACTTAATATCGATACAGATGAATCCATGGGTAAGGGAAAGCTCATCGATGAAATCTTCGGGGAAAAATGTGAACCTTTCTTTATTCAACCCACTTTTATTACTGACTATCCGGTTGAAATGTCTCCTCTATGCAAACGCCATCGTGATAACCCTGAACTGACAGAGCGCTTTGAATTAATGGTTAATGGCAAAGAATTGGCCAATGCCTATACTGAACTTAATGACCCCATTGATCAACGCCTTAGGTTTGAAGAGCAAATGGAATTGGCTGCCAAAGGAGATGATGAGGCCATGTTTATTGACCAGGATTTCCTACGTGCACTCGAATATGGGATGCCACCAACCTCAGGGATGGGAATTGGAATCGATCGTCTGGTGATGATTATGACCAACCAGCATTCCATTCAGGAAGTCTTGTTTTTTCCACAAATGCGTCCGGAAATCAAGAAAAAGGAGGTGGGTCCAGACACATTTATGGAACTGGGTATACCCGAAGCATGGGCGGAGCATATGTTGGCTATGGGCTTTACCACAGCTGAACAATTAATGGAAACCAAGCCTTCAGTTATCCATCAAAAAATGAATGGTTTTCGCAAAAAGAACAAGCTGAGTATCCCTGCAGTTCAGCTTGAAGATATTAACAATTGGTTGAAGATAAATAGCTAATCCTTAAAATTACATCGCCTCATTATTACCATAATTTTATGGGGTAGCTTTAAGTGAATTTCGTCTGACCGGGTGGAAAAGCCTAAGCACTCCCTAAAATTGAAGCGATGAAAAATGCCTCACGACTTTCTGCATACCTCCCAATCCTGCTTTTAATACTCTACTTTGGCCATGATTCGAAGCTAATGGCTCAGCAGTTTTCTACTACCAGTGGTTTCAGATCCTATTGGCAAATTGGGGTGAATGGGGGAACCAGTATCTTTTTTGGTGATATCAAACAGTATCGCGTATGGCCTGAAACGAATAATGAAAATGAATGGCGCATGGGGGTGGGCTTGTATATGAATAAGCAGTTTACACCTGTTATAGGATTAAGAGGTCAGGGTATGTATGGACAAATTGCCGGAAGCCGTCGTGAGCGTAATATGTTTTTTCAGGGTGATTATTTCGAATTCAGTCTGATTCCACATTTCAACATCAATAATATATTTGCTCCCTATAATGAAGAGCGTCTCCTCAATGTGAATATTTTTATTGGACTCGGTCTCACCAATTTCAACACCGAATTATTTGATCTCACCACCCATCAATCGCTTCGTAAAATGGGTCATGGAAATGGGAAAGGCATCAATGGCAGAACACTTGAGGGTATTTTCATTGGTGGTATGGGATTGGATTTCAGAATCAGTGAGCGATTCAATGTGAACCTTGAAACGTCCAATCGTATCATGAATTCCGACCGTATGGATGGAGTAGAAAGTGGGTTTGAGTATGATATATATAACTATTCTTCTTTAGGCGTGGCCTACAAATTTGGCTTTAGTAAAAAAGGCAGAAGGAGTAAATCTCTACCACCTTATCATCAAAGCGAGACAGAAACCAATGAATATGAATTGCCTGCCGAAGAACCCATGAAACCCAGCAAAAATAGCCTGGATATACTGGTGGTGGAACCCATTATCAATACTGCCGAACGCAAACCTCCCAAAGTAATAGAAGAGGAGGAGCCCATGGAAGTTGTGGAGGAAGTGGTCATGGAGCCTGTGGTTGTTCCAGTAAGTCCCATGCAGTCAAGCCCGGCTTTTGAGTATAGGGTTCAGGTATTGGCAAAATATGGCAAAAGAATGCCAAAGGAAAGCATCAGCAATATGTATAATCTTCCGGTTAATGAATTAAAGGAGGATATGCGAAATGGTTACTATATTTACACCATTGGTTCTTATGCCACCTATGAGCAGGCCAGAAATAAGAGAAACCAACTCAGGTCCAGCAACGGGATTACCGATGCCTTTGTGGTGGCCTTTGAAAATGGTAAACGTTTGGATAAATTACCTTAGCAAAGTTGATTATGTCAGAAGAAGTAAACTACGACTTTGACCCGGAACAAGATAAATTACCGCCCATGGTAACTTTTTGGCTGGTAGTGGCTTCCATTGGCGCAGCCATCTATTTGTCAATAATTCTGGTATAGCGGCTACAAGGCCTTATTCCATATAGATCAATTTACCTTCTTTGACCAGGTTTCCGGTCTGCATTTTATAGAAGTAATAGCCATTGGAAACGGCATTCCCATTTAGATCATTGGTATGCCAAATAATGTGTAGTTGTCCGCCATGATGGTGACCTTGCATCTGCTGGACCAATTGACCCCTAACATCGTAAATCTCAATACTATAGATGCCGGATTCAGGCTGATCTATCTGGAAATTTACTGTGGAGGTAAATGGATTTGGGTAAACCGTCAAATCAGCTAAAGCTTCAGATGGTTTGCTGCTGCTGATCAAATCCCAATCGGCCATAATAAGAGCCTTGTAGGTGTCCAAAGGAGTGTCCACGTATAAGGTGTCCGGAACCAGAAAACCTGCGTAAGAAACACCGGGATGACATTTAATCAACAGCTGAAGGGTGTCATTGCCATTAAGTGCATAAGGTAATTCCGGCATA
>JAERTD010000074.1 GCA_016845175.1 Bacteroidota bacterium
GTCAATGATCTGTGTCCCGGCGGTTCAGTAACCGGATGTGTGGCAACAGCTATGGCCCAGGTTATGAAATTCTGGGATCATCCAGCTCAGGGTAGTGGTATGCATTCTTACAATCACGATAACTATGGGACACTGTCGGCCAATTTTGGGGCCACAACCTACCAGTGGTCATCCATGCCCAACGATGTGCAAACTGCCAATAATGCAGTGGCTACGCTTATGTACCATTGCGGCGTGAGCGTGGATATGGATTACAGTCCCAATGTGAGTGGAGCCTGGGTAGTAGAATCTGATAGCCCCATATGTTCTGAGTCGGCTTTCAAAAACTATTTTGGATATACCACTTCCCTCCAAGGTAAAAAACGTGATGGCAACTACAATACCAGCGAGTGGGTGAATATGGTGAAAGCAGAATTGAATGCTTCCAGGCCCTTACTCTATGCCGGATTTGGTGGTGGCGGTGGCCACGCCTTTGTGTGTGATGGCTACGACAATAACGACTATTTCCATTTTAACTGGGGCTGGGGTGGTGCCTATGATGGTTATTTTTCAATAGATGCTCTTGATCCGGGTGGAACAGGAACCGGAGGCGGCACTGGTGGTTATAATAGCGGGCACCAAGGTGTTTTCGGTGTACAACCGGCAACCTCAACCAGTAACTACGATTTGAGATTATACGAAAGCGTAGTGGCATCTCCCAATCCCATTGCCTTTGGTCAGGCATTTTCTGTAAGCACAAAAATTGGAAACTATGGAAACAACAATTTCTCAGGAGATGTAACCGCCGTTGTGTTTGATAACAATGGTACTTCCGTGGAATTCGTAGAGATCATTAGTGGTGATATCACCAGTCAGTATTGGGTCTCTGCCTTGTTTGAAAACTCGGGTTCCGCTGCTCTTTTACCCGGATCCTATACCATTAGCCTTTATTACCGGCCCACAGGGCAGGAATGGATAAAGGTTGGTGATGGCGACTATAACAATAGCATCAGTTTTACTGTAGGTAATGAAAACGACATCAAACTCTATGAAGCCATGTCGGTAAGTGTGGGAAATACCATCACCAACAACCAGGCTTTCAGCATTTACTTAAATGTAGGAAACTTCGGTACCACAGATTTTTATGGGACTTTCGACGTATCCATTTACGACCTGGAAGGCTATCATATACAAACCATCGATGCCAAGCATAATATGAGTTTGCAGGCTCAGATGTATTACACCAATGGCCTGACTTTTAACTCTTCCGGACTTTCAGTCGATCCAGGAAGCTATTTACTGGCCATACAGCACAAACAAAATGGTGGTAGCTGGGAGCTCACAGGTTCCAACACCTATGCCAACCCTATTCAGGTGATTATAACGGCCCAGGGATTGCAAGGAGATATGTATGAAAACAATGATGATCTTAACAATGCCTACAGCCTACCTGTGAGCTTCAGTGGTAACAACACTTCAGTATATACCACCGGTTCCAACTCCCATACCGGCTCCGACTACGATTATTATAAACTCAACCTACCCACAGGCTGGGATTATAGCATAAGTGCCAGGGCTCATGACTCCTACAATAGCGGAAATGGTCAATCATATACTAACGATGTGTTGTGGTCATTCCACAATGGCAGTTATTGGTCCGATGCCTATGATGATGTGATGCTTGGAAATATTACCGTCAGAAACGGTGGCAGCATTGCCTTCCTGGTAGCCCCATATTTTCTAGGAGAAACCGGTACCTATCTGATGGATTTCCAAATCAGTCGCTCACCGGCATCCATCGAAGATGTATCTGCCTCCAATATCAAAGTCTATCCCAACCCTGCCAGTGATTTTGTGTATGTGACAGCCACCCACGAGGATAAAATTGAGAGCATTCAAATCAATGATCTGGCTGGAAAACAATTGATACGATATGAGAATCTGGAGGGCTCCAATCAGCAGATTGATATTCCTGTGCAGGATTTACCCCATGGAACTTATATCATGCTGATACAAACAGATCAACACCTCTGGCAGAAAAAAATCATCAAATTTGATTAACACCTGGACCTATGAAGTGGATACTTTCATTATTAATTATAGCATTTATGTGTTCCTGCTCCTCGGTAAAAAACAATGGTAGAGACAAGGCTGCTGAAGCCGCTGCCGAAAAAATTACCTTGGATTTCACCGCAGGTCCTACTACTTATGTGTATAAAACCACTAAGGATTTTTCCAACCATGTTCCGGTGATGCTCACCGACGACAAAACCGACATTGCTTCCTATCCCCATCCAACAGATGTATATTATCAGGGCAAGCTGGCCAAACCCTATACACTGGAGAACGATTATTTACTGGATAACAGGGGAATTGGTGCCAATGTGGCCTTTCTGAAACTCACCTATGAAGAATATGCCGAATTGGAAGAAGTCCCTTCAAAGGCAGAGCTCATGGAAATGGTAATCGACAAAGATCCTTTGTTGGAATTGTATCACTGTGGCAACCGCCACCATTTCAAGGACGAAAAATCGGATCTGAATACGCTCATCAAAGCAAAGATGTTGCTTAAAAAGTGCAAACAGATCAAATAGCTATAAAAAAGGCGCTCAATAATTCGAGCGCCTTTTTTATTATCCACTGGCGCGCGAATCCTTCGCGTGCCTTTTCCATCAGTTACCCTGTCCTTTAGGGCAGGATTGAAAACAACCGTCATTGCGAGGAAGCATGACGAAGCAATCTCATTGTTTATAACGTATGGGAACCTCCGCGCTTCTTTGCGGACCCCTGCCGGCAGGCAGGCAGGTTTGCGTAACTGTTTTGGAAACTTTTGCTTCGATATTCAGGTAGGAGATTGCTTCTTCGAGCAAAAAGGCTCTCATCGCAATGACGTATTAAGTGGGATGATAAGTTACCCTGTCCTTTAGGGCAGGGATTAAACAAGGTTTTCAGTTAAACACAAATTTATTCAGGGTTTTATTTCCCCCTGTCCTTCAGCACAAGCCTCTAAAACAACCGTCATTGCGAGGAAGCATGACGAAGCAATCTCTTTTCTATTATACAATAAGGGGTACAGCACTTAACACCTTGAGCTGGCGCGCGATTGCTTCGCGTGCCAAATCCTTTAAATCCAAATAAATTACCCCGTCCTTTAGGGCGGGATCTACACAAACCTTTTAACCCAATTCCAAGTGACGCTACGCTTAACACTTGGACCATTTATGAGTGTAATAGTTTTAGAACCTTTCGCTTAGATAGTAAGAGATTGCTTCTTCGAGCAAAAAGGCTCTCATCGCAATGACGTATTAAGTGGGATGATAAGTTACCCTGTCCTTTAGGGCAGGGATTAAACAAGGTTTTCGGTTAAACACAAATTTATTCAGGGTTTTATTTCCCCCTTTCCTTCAGGGCAGGGTTATAAAACAACCGTCATTGCGAGGAAGTATGACGAAGCAATCTGATCTCTTTTACCTCTATGCACTTATTTGTAAAACAATCTTTGAACCTTTGGATTTGATGAGAGGGAATAGATTGCTTCTTCGAGTAAAAAGCTCTCATCGCAATGACGTATTAAGTGGAATTATAAGTTACCCTGTCCTTTAGGGCAGGGATAATTCCAAGTGACGCAACGCTTAACACTTAGACCATTTGCTAAGACTAAAACAAGAAATTCAATCCAACATACAATCCGGTATCACCATCCTGCTCGTTGAGCGCTTTACCCCAGTCAACAGCCAGAATAAAGTTTTGGTTCATAGCGATATGTAATCCGGCACCCACACTGCTGTGGAAGGCCTCTTTTCCAAAATCAAAATAGTCGGTGGTATTGCTAAAACCAGGATCTATGTTTTCATTGAAAGCCCCTTCAACATCCATATATTGTATGGTCCTACCTGAATCAAAGAAACCGCTAAGGGCCACATAAAAGTTCTGGTTGATCCAGTGAAAATGCACCACCTTCCACCTGAGCTCCAGGTTTCCATATACAAAGCCATCACCAATAATCCTGTTTCGTTGAATACCTCTTAAGGTTTTTCCACCACCAAGTCCTTCGTTATAGGCTCCTGCCATTCTTGAATAATACATCAGGCCTTGTGCATAATACGGAGTATGACCCAGGACATTAAATTGTGCTCCCAAACGATATGCGAAAGAAAGTTTCTCCTTCACCAATGTAAAATACTGGCGGTGGGTAATGGCCAGTTTGGTAAACCCGTTGTCCATGGTTGAGGTCACTTTTGGTGCGGTAGCCAGTACCAACTCAGTCCAGATGCCCCTCATAGGGTTGGGCTCATTGTCGCGACTGTCATATACCAAACCCAATTTGAAAACAGTAAAGGTACCACCATCCACCTCGTTGGCAGGAATAATGCCCCAATCCTTGTATTGTTTAAACAGTCCGGGAACAGAATCATGGCTCGGAAGCAGATCGCCATCCTTGCCTTTATTCAATTTATCGATATTCACTTCAGCCATTTTGATGTCATATACATCGGCTCCGGCCAACCATTTGAATTTCTCACCCAATATATTGCCCTGGAAATCCAGCTTTGCCCTGAAAAATTTACGGTCGGTACGATAAAACATCCTTGACTTATAGTCTGCACTGTTCTCATCCTCCCAGCCTTGATTATACACAGCCTCATAACCATTGTAACCAAAGAATTTAAAGGCCTGATCCGGCAAATAGCTTAGGTCAAGTGAGGTTCTTACTCCCTTGATGAGTTTATCTGAATCATAATACAATCTGAAAATACCACTGCCTTTCAGGTACCAGGAACCTTCCACATAGATAGAATGGTCATACTTGGGATAGCGGCTGCCATCACCATAATGGTAAAGGTTTACCAGAGCACCCAACTGCAATCCCAAATCAGAATCATAGGAAACGACTGGTAGGGCACCAAAGTTTAAACCGTCTTTGACTTTATCCTTCTTTTTACTATTGGATATGGTATCATTGTCCTGTGCAAAGGCAGCAACGGAAGAAACCAGAAATATAATGGCAATGCTGAAAAATGTCCACTTCTTCATAGGTTTTGGTTTTAGTGAAAATGTGTCTGCGTTTATTGTTTGATAAACAGGCCGCTTACTGGCAGCAATTGATCATCTTGTATTTGGTAGCTATAAACACCAGAAGGCAGCTCGTAGGTTTCAATCCGCTTTTTGGTTCCCATGAATCTGGTCTCCTTTACTTTTTGACCCTGAGTGTTAAAAATGCTGAGTTTTCGACTGCTACTGGACTCTTTTGTTCTGAAATATAAACTATTCTCAGTGGGATTGGGATAGACTTCAACTTTTAGTTGTTCTGCTAACTCGTCCACTGCCGTATTGATTTCAATGGTCAGATTATCCACCAGAAGTACTGAGCCTTCACTTGGTGTTTGGTCTCCGGAAGAGATGATCACCACATTAAAAGTATCAGGAACAGCACCGCTGATGTATTGCATATCCACAGAAAAAGATGTCCATTCAGCGGCATCATGGAGGTGTTTATATCCATAGCCAATGGTATCCATCACTCCGTCATTCATTTTGTAATTGTACATGAACACAAAAGCGGAATCACCATCAACCCCTGTATATTTATACATACCATTGAGTCTGGATACATTCTCCTGAAGATAGTATCCACCTGAAAAGCCATAGGAAGTATCGGAAAGGTTTAGCTCAAACTCCCCCAGTGTTAACATGCCCGGAACATCGAATTCGGATCCCAGAAAATTGATTTTTGTAGTCTCCAGTCGAGCCGAATATGATCCAGAATAGGCATCATCAGATTTGGTTACTGTTTTTACCAATACCAATCCAGTAATTGGGTTGGGTGTACTCCAGGATTCAGGTTCAGAAATCAGTTCATCCCAAACTTCAAAATCATGGTTGGGAAGGCTCTGGCTAAAAGCGAAAGAAGCAATGAATAGGCCTATCATTGCAAGCGCTGTCTTTTTCATTTTTTTAACTTTTGAATGACGAACAATGTTGTTCCTTTATCTAACGAATGCTAATTTATGTATTATATTCGTTCACTTATAAAGATTTTTAACTGACCCTTGCACTTCATCCCACATATAAAACTGACAACCAGATTCTTATATTTGATATTCTTTTTAAGTATGACAGGCGTTGCTCTACAAGCTCAGGATATGCGGGATACCTTGTTAATCCTTGATGGGAGGCTCTTGAGCTCAGACAGTTTAAGCCCATTACACAACGCACATGTCATCAGTAAATTCAATCGCTGGGGCACCATTACCGATGATGAGGGCCGGTTCCGCATGTATGTAAGCAAAGAAGATTCTGTGCTGCTCACCTCCATTGGTTATCGGGCCCAGGTGATTGTGATAAACGATTCACTCACCCCTCCTGATGCTACAGTAGATTTTCTGATGATACCAGATACAGTCATGATAAATGAAGTGTTGATCAGGGCTTTTTGGGATTATGAAACCTTCAAATTGATGGTGTTGCAGATGAAACCCATGGATCTGGATGTATATTACCCCGACTGGGAAGGCACTGGTTTATTATATAAGAGCCCAACACCACTCACCATTAAGGGACCCATACAAGCACTTTACGATGTGTTTAATCAAAGTGCACGTTTGCAGCGCAAGCTGATCCGAAATCGCAAAGACTATAACCGCCTCATGATGCTCATGGGTAGGGAAGCGGATACGGTGCCACCTAGACCTGAGCATATGCAAGAGATACAACGCTAATATTGACCTCAGGAATTGTCAACAGCTGTTGGGCACATGCTTCCAGAGTTGCTCCGGTTGTAATCACATCATCCACCAGCAGCAAGTGTTTGCCTATGAGTACATCTCCCTCATACAAACTAAATCCACTTTTAACATTCAGCCAACGTTCGTACCGTGATTTGTTGGTCTGACTCGAAGTAAATTCACTTCGTATGAGTTGCTTCTCGAAACAGGGAATTTCTAATCCGACACTAAGGCCTTTTGCAATATGTAAACTCTGGTTAAAACCTCTCTTCTTTAGTTTTTTGGGATGAAGGGGTACAGGAACGATACCGTCCAGACCATCAAATCCAGCCTGATCTTTTAGTGTCTGACCAAAGCGTTTTCCCAAATAAAAACCAATGTGTTGACGGCCCTTATACTTAAGCTGGTGCATCAATTCTTGAGCAAGACCATTCTTATTAAAATACATAAATGCTGTTGCTTTTTCCAGTGGAACCCTTCCCCAAAAAATCTTGGAAACCGGATTATCATCATGTGTATGAAAATTCGTTGTGGGTAGGTACAGCAAGCATTTCATGCACAGTATCTCTTCCTGATCCACCAAGGCCTGATGGCAACCACAGCATAATTCGGGAAAAAACAAATGAAGTAATCCCTGTAACCATAAGGAAACCTGAACATTCATTGGGCTTGTTTGTCGTTTGTATTAACTCAAAAATACAAAAAAATGGCCGGAATTGCACTCCGACCATTTACCCAAACAAACACTATGAGCGTTTCACTTCATACTAATTGAACCACCGACCCAAGGGGTCAGGGAATTTAATCCCACACGTCTCGTCCGCCGAAACGAATGTGAAGTAGGATTGATTACTGTCTTACAAAGATGTAGGAACCAACTTTTGAATGGCAAGAGGCACACATTTGCAATTTACCCCTCATCTCGGTTTGGCTTACATCAGGAAGCATACCATTTGGGTTTTGGCTGTAATCATTATCCGCACTAAAGGGCATCATTACATACTCGAAATCTCCCCCATCAGCATTATAACCCGATTCTCGCTTGATCATGGCAAAAGTTACCTGAAGGTCTCCTTTGCTACCATCCGGGTTCATCATATGGGTTCTTTTGGTAAATACAGTACCGGGAGCAATGGAAGCACTTGCTGCCACATTGGAATAAATGTCCCTAAGAGTTGAGTCGGGAGATATGGTGCTGCCGTTATGAGGAATACTCACATCCTGACCATATGGAGTTCCTGATACATTTAGATCTTCAGCATTCACCGACTGATTCAGTATTTCCTGAGTAAGTGTAATTACCGGATCCGGATCATCACTATCATTTGTGCAACTGCTAATGCTAACCGCCAGTGCCAATACTACAGTTGCAAATGCCATGGAACTTTTCATTTTAAATACATTTCTTAACATAATAGATTGTTTAGTTTGATGTTATTTTGGTAGTTTTCGGATCAAATATAGAGTAGCTGTATACGGTTTTCCAGGTGGATGCTGCTATTTGCAATTATTTAATAGCATCTGTTAAAGGCTTGTTAAGTTTGTTGGAAGATGCATACAGAATTAACAAATGTTTGATAGTTTTGCCGGAAAACAAGCCCTCCAAAAGCAAACAAACCGATAATTTCCAATACTGGGAGTTAAATACTAACTTTGAATCAAAATCCCCGACTTGTTAAGGATAGAAAATTTAAGCATCTCATTCAGGAATGGACTGGATACCACCCAAGCGGTTGATCATATCAGTTTTCAACTGCAAAAGGGTGCTGCCCTTGGCTTGGTGGGAGAATCGGGCTCGGGAAAATCGGTAACTGCACTGTCCATTATGCGGCTGTTGGGTCCTCAGGCAATCATCGAAAGTGGCACCATCACTTTCAATGAAATGGTGTTAAATGACCTGGATGATGCTCACATGAGACAATTGCTGGGAAGTCAGATAGCCATGATCTTCCAGGAACCCATGACAGCCTTAAATCCTGTCATACGCTGTGGCAAACAGGTGGCAGAGAGCATTCTGCGCCATCAGAAAATATCAAAAGCAGATGCTATGAAACAGGTAATCGAGCTTTTTAAAACTGTTAAATTACCCAGGCCTGAGAGTATTTACCGTTCTTATCCTCATCAGATTTCAGGAGGGCAGAAACAGAGGGTCATGATTGCAATGGCTGTGGCCAACAAACCACAATTACTCATTGCGGATGAACCTACCACCGCTTTGGATGTAACTGTTCAGAAAGAGATTATTTCGTTACTCAGGGAACTTCGAGAGCAATTTAATATGGCCCTGTTGTTCATCAGTCATGATTTGGGAGTAGTGGCCGAAGTGGCAGACGAGGTGGCAGTGATGTACAAAGGAAAAATTGTGGAAGCAGGGTCAACAACCACCGTGTTTAGAAATCCGCAACACCCATATACCAAAGGTTTAATGGCTTGCCGACCTCCTCTGAGAGGAAAACCCCATCGCTTGCCTACCATTGAGGAATTCACAGAAAATACCCCGACCATTGATGAAGATACTCAGAAAGGGAAACGATCATCAGAAGACAATAGAAAGACAGATACCTCAATTTTAGAGGTAAAACCTGTTATGCAAGTGGACAACCTGGTCAAGTCCTATCCCATAGAACGAAAGATATTCCGTAAAACAGAATATGTGCATGCAGTGGACAAAGTGAGTTTCAAGGTGTATCCAGGAGAAACTCTAGGTTTGGTCGGTGAATCGGGATGTGGAAAAACCACCCTGAGCCGTGCCATTTTGCGCTTAATTCAAGCGGACAGTGGTGAAATATATTTCAACGAACAAAGCCTGCTCAACCTTAAATCCAAGGGTCTTAAGAAACTCAGAAAAAGCCTGAACATCGTATTTCAGGATCCTTATGCTTCCCTTAACCCAAGAATCAGTATTGGCAGTGCCATCATGGAACCCATGCAGGTGCACCATTTGTATCAAAACAACAAAGAGCGCAGAAAAAAGGCCCTGGAATTGTTATCTAAGGTCGGCCTTCCGGAATCATCTTTTAATCGTTATCCACATGAGTTTTCCGGAGGTCAAAGGCAGCGCATTGTAATTGCAAGAGCCCTGGCATTGAATCCCAGGTTCATTATATGTGATGAAGCCGTATCCGCCCTGGATGTTTCTGTCCAGGCCAAGGTGTTGAACTTACTTAACGATCTCAAAGCCGATTTTGGCTTTACCTATATTTTCATCTCTCACGACTTATCGGTAGTACGTTATATGTCCGACAGAATAATGGTCATGAAAGATGGCCAGATAGTAGAATTGGGAGAAGCCGATGCGCTTTATTATAATCCCAAAACAGAATATACAAAACAATTAATCGCTTCCATTCCTGTATTGGATGTGTGAAACGATCAGGACCGATCCCGAAAAACCGGTTCCAACCTTTAATAATTATCATGAAGAAAAAGAAGAAAAGGGTAAAAAGACCCAAAAGTGCACTGGCTGGAATTATCATCAGCAATTTTGCTGAGAATCCATTCAAAGCTTTTAATTACAAACAAATTGCCCATAAATTGGGCATCCGGGACAAAGCCGGAAAAGACCTGCTCATACGTCTGATGGACGAATTGAGTGAAGGAGAAGAAATTAATGAAGTAAGGCCTGGCAAATATATGCTCAACCCTGATAGACTGCAGGAACTGGCTAATAAGAAACAATATATTACCGGTCGTGTGGATATGCAATCCACTGGCAAAGCCTACATCATTTCCGATGAAGGTGGTGATGATATTTTCATTGCCTCCAATAATGTAAACCATGCCCTGCATGGCGACAAAGTGAAAGTCTTTTTATTTCCCAAAAGAAAGGGTCACAAAACCGAAGGCCAAATAGTTGAATTATTGGAACGTAAGAAAACCCAATATGTGGGCATTCTTGACCTGAGTAAAAACTTTGGTTTTGTGGTGGCTGACAGTAAATTCATGCCCTACGACATCTTTATTACCAAAGCACAGGTAAACAAAGCCAAAAACGGACAAAAAGTAGTGGCTAAGATCACCGAATGGCCTGAACACTCCAACAATCCTTTTGGGGAAATTGTTGAAATCCTTGGCAAACCCGGGGAACATAATGTGGAAATGCAAGCCATTTTATCGGAATATGACTTTCCACTTTCCTTTCCTGCTGCAGTTGAAAAGGAGGCCGATAAAATCAGCACAACCATTAGTAAAAAAGAGATCGGCAAACGAAGGGATTTCAGGGATACCTGGACCATCACCATCGACCCTTTTGATGCCAAAGATTTTGATGATGCCCTTTCCTTAAAGAAGCTGGGAGATAACCGATGGGAAATAGGCATTCATATTGCCGATGTATCCCATTATATCAGACCTGGTACTGC
>JAERTD010000075.1 GCA_016845175.1 Bacteroidota bacterium
ACCCTTTCCACCAACCTGATCGTTCATGTGATGGATGAGAATCAACTGCCTTTAGCCGGTGTTATGGTCACGGCTTATGATGCAACAGGAACTACTGACGGATCAGGTAAGCTAAACCTGAGCCAAATGTCATTTCCCTTAACGGATGCAGGGCGAATTAAGATTAAATTGGAAAAAGATGGATTCTTCAGCAATACCATTGGTGTTCAGCCTACCATTGACGGACAAACAGTAACACAGACCATATTACTGGAGAAAGAATTGGTAGGTAGCTTTGATAACAGCAGTGGTGGTACTGCTTCAACTCCGGAACAAGAGGTTAATGTCAATGTTGCACCAAATAGTTATCAAACCAAAGAAGGGGGCTCTTATTCTGGTGAAACCAAGGTTTATATGAAGTATATAAACCCAACCAAAGAAGACTTTGTGTTGTCTATGCCTGGTGGGTCCGATATGTGGGCCAAAAATGAGCTTGGAGAAGAGGGTATACTCGAGTCTTTTGGAGCTTTAATTATGAAAACCGAAACAGTAACTGGTGAGGAATTGGTGCCTGCACCATCAGCGGAGCTGGCTTTTTGCGTTGATATTCCAGAAAATATGATGGATAATTCACCTAACCAAATACAAATGTGGTTTATCAATGATGAAGGCGATTGGGAACCTTTCGTCTTGGCTACTAAAGTAGGTAACCAATATTGCTTTGAGTCCAATATGGACGGCCAAATTAACTGTGATGTTTTTGCTCGAAGCGCGAGAATAGAAGGCTCAGTTTGTGATGATAACTTAGAACCCGCGGCTAATGTAAAGGTGAAAGCGGGTGCATCAGTTGTACTTACAGATGAGTTAGGCCAGTTTAAGATGTTAGTTGTTGCAGATCGTGAATTGACAATCGAAACACCCTATTGTTCAAAAAAAATCGACCCTATAGTACCATTGGGTATTGAGACAGTAAGTGTTGGATGTGTTGAAGGGGATTGTACTTCGGAGTCTGAGTTTGTTGTTAATATTGATGGCCAGGAGTATACACTTGGTGGCTACTTTTCTGGCGAAGAGGGTAGTGAATTCCATATTAGGAGTGATGGTGGTACACAAAAATGGGTAATCGATACCTATTGGAAAATGCCAACGTATGATGATTTAGTTCCAGGAACATATAATGTTGGATACTATAACCCGACAGGTATTTCATTAGGCTTGTATGAAGACGTTGTCGATAACTCTGGTGCTGTAGTTCATTGGTCTTGGCCTGAAGGTGGCGGAACCATCACAATAACTGAGTTTACAAAAGATTATCAAGTGAAAGGTACCCTTAATTCAATAAAGTTACTAGAAAGTGTACCCAATTCGGGTGGATCTGTCAGAACACTTAATGGTACTTTTGATTTGTATCATTATAAAGTTCTGAATGCCAAATAGATAAATACCATTTTTTAGCTGGGAGAACCCGCTACTTTGTGTCAATTATTCTTAACTATTTTTTGATACGCCAGAAATAGAGAATAGGTAATTTAACAGCCGCAGTATTTTATTACCTCCGATATTAAATCGATTTTATGGGCTAATCAATGTCTAGTGAATCAGCGAGATAGGTCATGATAGCATCCATATTCCATACCTTTCCATTCAGATGAAGTGTTTTCTGAAATTCTCTTGGGAGGATGCCAAATAACAGATAGCTTTCCCAAATATGCTCCATATACCATTGGGGTTCTTTACCCCAACGCAGGTCGTTTTGTTTGCGAGCGAAGAAGGTTTCTTTATCGATTTCGATAAATACAGTCTTTTCGTAAAGGTCGTTTAAATCCTTGTCATAGAAGGCAAAAATCCCTTCGGCGATCACCAGGTCATTTTCCTCTTTGGCCTTTGTAATGGCAGCTACATACCTTTCAAAGTCGATGGTGGAGGGATGTTCCCAATCGATATGATCTTTTATATAAGGTAAGTTAGGTTTGGTGAAATCATCCATGCAAAGGATGCTTCCCTTTTTACTGGGATACAGACCTTCAATTTGTTTGGCCAATGTAGATTTCCCCGAATTGCTTACCCCACCAATACCAATGATCATCTTAAAAATTTGCTGCAAAATAAATAAGAAATTTTGAATCTGAAGCTTTTCTTTGAAAAACTAAACTGATGGAGGCTTTCTAGCGCTCTTCTTCCTGTTGGCCTGGCACAAATTGGAAGGCTCCCAGATCTGATGATTCAGCCCTTGGATTTCCTAAGATATCGAAGGGAATGGTAGCACTGATACTTGGGTCACCGGCTCCAATGGCAGGTGATAATGTATCGATACGGTAGTCGTTAATGCTGGGGTCAAGGAAGAGCGGGTCTTCATTGAGTATGTTGTGGTAATTTATCCCATTGGCTGTTTCCCGCTCAGTTTTCAGCAAGCAGTGGTCGAAGAAGTAGAGTGAATCGGCTCCTCCATCCATTTCAGTGTCAAACTCATCATCATTATAGCCATAAATAATGCTATTGGACAGGGTAAAATCCATGTGGAAAGGGATCACATTTTCCAGAGTGTCCAGAATGAAGTTGTTGAGGAAAAGGGAAGGCGTATTTCTTACAGAGTAATTCCAGTAATTACCAATGCTGCTGTGTTTAAAATCATAGTAACCACCCATGGTCAGGGCCATGGCATAGCCACCACAATTACCAATCACCAGATTGCTGCCTTCAATGGCAAAAAGTCTGGAGAACAGGCCAATACCTTGCATGTTTTGAATGGTCACATTATGCAAAACCACTTTGTTTTGTGTGGCATTAAGAAATGATTCTGCCTGAATACCGATAAAGCCGTTTTTGATCACTGCGTTGTGGATTTCATGATTCACACCTGCTCTGCCTTCCATGAGCCATATGCGGTCCCACTGACCCGGTAGGTCTGCATAATAGGGCTCCAAACGATCACCCTGAAAGGTCACAGGGTTTTCTTCGGTACCGTATACTTTTAAAACCCCATCAGTATATGCCCAGAGGCCACTTTTGTCATGAAAGTGCACCCTTGTGCCTTCTTCGATAATTAATTCTCCATAACTGTCAATCACTGCATATCCGTAAACCACATAGGGCTTTTCATTGGTCCAGTGGATGGATTCAAGGCTGTCGGCCACCACTTTAAAAGGAGGTAGTCCGCCCACCTGTTGATCGGCCAGAATATAGTGGGCATTCTGTCCCCAGGCCACTAGTTTTACACTTTGCTCATTACCATTGGTCAGGAATCGTATCTGATCTTCAACCACATATGGGTTGTTCTGATCATTGGGGTCTATGGTTACTTTGACAAAAATATAAGCACTGTCACCTCCGGCAATTTCAAGATCATTGTAGTTGTTGGAAGCTTCTCCATCTATATTCAATCGGTAAGCTGATTGGGATCCCTGTTCCAGCTGAATGTTTGAGATGCGCACACGATTTCCAGAAGTATTATAAACCATGAGCTGTCGGCTGGCAGAGCCCAGCGAGCTAAAAACGGTATCGAAAATCACCGAATCATTTGAAAATCCCAGACTTATGGATGAATCTGATGAGATGACATCTTTTTTCTGACAGGAATATCCTGCTACTACCACAACCAAAAGGCTAAGGGCAGTGAGATGGTAAATGATTCGTTTTAAGTTCATAACAATGAATACATACGGACGGCAAAGATAGCAATGATTAGCTGTCAGGCAAGCCACTGTCTTAAATCCGGTGCCTCAGCACGATTGCTGTTAGTGATTACGGGGAATTGTCCAATTTATTGTAATTTTAGTCGATAATTTAGAATGGAAGCGTCATGAAGAAAACAATCATATTTATCCTGAGTTTAAGTGCTATCCTCTTTTTTGCTCCCGGGGTGCAAGCACAATATAAAAACACCAGCGGGGTTAAATCAACTAACAAAACCAAGGTTCCACAAGCCCAGCGGTGGTTTGCGGGAGGCATGGTCGGTGGTGGATGGTCATCCAACAGTGCCTACATCGAACTGGCACCCATCGTGGGTTATAAGGTAACCCCTGATTTTCATGTAGGTAGTCGCATCACCTATATTTACAGCAGTTTCACGGATCCTGTATACGACCAGAAAATCCAATCACATAACTATGGAGGCAGTTTGTTTGCACGCTATCGCTTCCTCCAATTCCTGTTTGCACATGCTGAATATGAGCTCTTGAATGTGGAGTATGGCTATGAAAACCAAAGACGAAACATCAACAGCCTCTTCCTTGGTGGAGGACTGTTCCAATCCATGGGAGGCCGTGGTTTTGCCACTATTGCCATCCTTTATAATGTGTTGGAAGATGATTATTCTCCCTATAACAACCCCATCATCCGGATCGGGTTTGGAGTAGGTTTCTAAGATGATCTAAAAAAACTTTCTGACTATTTCTCAGGGACTGATTCGAGTATATCGATGGTCAGGTCCCAGAATTTTTGAACCGTGGCAATATCAATCCTTTCATCTGGAGAATGAGCACCTTTGATGGTAGGGCCATAGGAAATCATATCCATTTCAGGATAAATGGCGCCTATCAAACCACATTCCAATCCTGCATGTATGGCAAGCACTTCAGGCTTGTTGCCAAAACGTTTCTCATACAGATCAGCGGTGAGGGCTACAATCTGAGAGTCGGGATCGGGTTTCCAGCCTGGATAGCCATCACTGTGTTTGATACGGGCACCAGCCATCTTGAACACACTGGCCACCATATTACAAACATCTGTTTTTGATGATTCAACAGAACTCCGTTGTGAAGTGGTTACCAAAATCTCATCTTCTTCAAACTTAACCGAAGCCAGGTTGGTAGAGGTTTCTACAAAATCGTCAATGTCCTGCGACATGGCAATGACCCCATGGGGGCAGGCATAGATAGCATTCAGTAATTCTTCTGTTGATTCATCATCGACCACATACTCAGGCGTTTCTGTTTCTTCCACGCTAAACCTGAAGTAGGGTTCGGTGACATGGTATTCGGCTTTGATATCACACTCGAACTGTTTGGTAGCTTCTTTCATGGCTGCAGCTTTTTCTTTGGGAAGCATGATTACTGCAAAGGCTTCCCTGGCAATGGCATTTCTGAGGTTGCCACCATCAAATACATGAAGTTTCATTTCCATGGCCTCTTTATGCATCCATAGAAAGCGGTTGAGTATCTTGTTGGCATTAGCCAGACCATTATCAATTTCGTCGCCCGAATGCCCGCCTTTTAAGCCGGCCACCATGAGTTTGAAACTTTGAAAGTCGGCTGGTGCTTCTACTTTGTCGTAGGGTAACCAGGCCAGAGTATCCTGCCCGCCGGCACAACCAATATATAACTCACCCTCATCCTCCGAATCGAGGTTCAGCAGGATGTCGCTCTTTAAGAAGCCGGCCTTGAGGCCGAAAGCACCCGTAAGACCTGTTTCTTCATCTATGGTAAACAAGCATTCTATGGGCCCGTGAACCATATCTGTGGCAGCTAAAATGGCCAGTTGAGCAGCCACTCCAATGCCATCATCTGCACCTAAGGTGGTTCCATTGGCAGTCACCCATTCGCCATCAATGATAGCTTCGATGCCGTCGGTATCAAAATTAAATTCCTTATCGCTGTTTTTCTCACAAACCATATCGATATGGCTTTGGAGGACGATTGATTTCCGGTTTTCCATGCCTGTGGTAGCAGCTTTCCTGATCAATACATTACCTATTTCGTCCTGCAGAGTTTCCAGCTGATGTTTCTTACCAAAATCCAGTAAATATTCAACGATTTTTTCTTCCTTTTTAGAAGGACGGGGAATGGCCAGAATTTCTTTGAAATACTGCCATATAAGGGTGGGCTCTAAGCCTAAAATTTCTTCGTTCATGTGATTATTTTTTGTGAGAAGTCAAAGTTAAAATAATTGCTTGGATTTGAGGCGCAAGGTGTCTGCATCTTCAGTGCATTATGCTGAGTATCCTATTCCCAGGGACGCAAATCATCAGCTTCAGCCCAGGCAAGTATCCAGTCAGGCACCTCATACTTGATTTCTTCATAGCCCATGGCTGCCAATACTTCCGGAGTCTTTACAATTCCATTCTTCGAAGTAACGGCGGTTCTGATCAGTGCAGCGGAATGGATTTTGCCGTTCCTGATGGTTTTCTGATGGAAATAGAACCATTTTTCATCGTAGCCCACCACCTGGCTATGGAGTTTATATTTCTGAAACAGTTTAAGACGGTGGCGGTACCTGACACTGGCCCCCGCTACTGCCAGTCCCCAACCTTTATCTTTTACCAGTTGTAACAAGCCACTTCTCTTGGCCAGGTCAAAACGACCAAAATCCATGATGGTCAGGTGGCGTCCATTGTTCAACTCCATGAAGGGATCGATGTCTGACAGACCCACTTTTAAATTGAGAATGCCCTCATCACCGATGGCCAGTTTATTTCTAGATCCTTTGAAAGCCAGGATTTTAAACAAACGAAAATAAGGATACATAAGTAGAATATTAAACTTGCTTGAGCTTTTCGATGGTCAGGCTGGGATTATCTGATCCAAATACGGTATTGCCTGCAACCAAAACGTCTGCTCCGGCCTTAACCAGCTTAGGAGCATTTTCAATGGTTACACCCCCATCCACTTCGATGAGTACGTTGGCATTTCTTTTCAAGATCATTTCCTTAAGCTTACTTACCTTTTCGTAGGAGTGCTCAATGAATTTTTGTCCACCATAGCCAGGATTTACCGACATCAACAGCACCACATCCAGGTCCTTGATCAGCTCTGTCAACAGGCTTACATTGGTATGAGGGTTTAATACCACACCTGCCTGCATACCAGCATCTTTAATGGCATGGATGCTTCTGTGTAAATGGGTACTGGCTTCATAATGTATGGTTAGTATATCTGCTCCCACATTCTTGAAATCCTGTATGTAGCGTTCGGGTTGAACGATCATCAGGTGAACATCCAATGGTTTGGTGGCATATTTCTTAATGGCCTTGATCACAGGCATTCCGAAGGAAATATTGGGTACAAAAACACCATCCATGACATCGAGGTGGAACCAGTCGGCCTGGCTGTTATTCACCATGTCAATATCGGCTGAGAGGTTTGTAAAATCTGCTGAGAGTAGGGAAGGGGCGATCAGATGGCTCATGGTGTTTTTTTTGCAAAGATAAAAGTTATGTGCTGAGTCTTTGCAGAATGTTTGAAATATGTGAAGTTGTCGGGCCTGCCCATACTAGCGCGAGTCTGATACTAGCGCGAGTCTGAGACTCGTGCTTGTGTAAAAATTAAAGACAATCCTTTGTTTAGGTGCGGCTGGGCATGCATGTTTGTGTAGCAATAGATATGTTACCATAACAAATCCTGACACGAGTGAAAGGGCGCGTCACTGCGAGGAAGCATGACGAAGCAGTCTCATGTAAACTTGAATCGTAGAGAATAGATCAAAGGGTCAGAGGTTCAGCTCATTTAGAGATTCCTGCCCCCATACTAGCGCAAGTCTGAAGGGGGCCTTTGCGTGGGAGGACTCGTGCTTATGTAAAAATAAAAGACAATCCTTTGTTAAGGTATGGCTGGGGATGCATGCTTGTGTAGCAATAGATATGATGCAATAACAAATCCTGACACGAGTCCCGACCCACAGGCCTGGCTTCAGACTCGCGCCAGTTTTGGTGCGGCTGGGGATGCATGCTTGTGTCGCGATAGTTATGTTGCAATAACAATCCTGACACGAGTCCCGGCCCACAGGCCTGGCTTCAGACTCGCGCCAGTTTTGGGGATCAAAGTTTTGGGTTGAGCCTATACCCAAACCCGGCCTCAGATCATATCTTCATTAATTCCGATGATCAGGTTCAGCAATACTCCATCTACTCACTAACAGGACAGAGAGTGTTGACTGGTGTTTTTGACAGCAAATCAATTAACATAGCGGCGCTTGCCCCTGGACTGTATATCATGGAACTTTCTGTTGGTGAAAAAAGCTTTCGGGAAAAGATGATTATTTATTAATATTGTGTGTCATGAGGATAAAGAAAACCGTATGGAAATAGGATTAATATTATCATTTTTAGGAGCCTCTATCATTTTATCATTGATGCCAGGGCCAGACAATATTTTTGTATTAACTGAAAGCTTGACAAAAGGACAGAGACATGGTATAGCGATATCCTTTGGATTAGGTTTTGGCGTGCTGGTACATACATTAGCAGCTGCTACAGGATTATCAATAATTCTACAGAAATCTGCTATAGCTTTTTCTATAATAAAATATTTAGGAGCAGTTTATTTATTGTATTTGGCTTTTCAAGCCTTTAAGGAAAAGAAGCCTGAATTGAATTTCGAGTCCGAAAAGAATAATGAAAAGTTTACAAAAGGATTTTTCTATCTCATACGAAAAGGATTTTTGATGAATGTTTTAAATCCCAAAGTTTCTCTGTTTTTCATTGCTTTTTTGCCTCAATTCATTAGTAAAAACGGATATAATGTTACGGTACAAATGATCATACTCGGACTGATTTTTATGCTTCAATCCATTATGGTTTTCTCTGCTATTGCAGCCTTATCTGGCAGATTAACCAAGTACGTTAACAGTCCGAAATTCTGGAATTTCACTAAATGGGGAAAAATAAGTGTATTGTCGGTGTTGGGAATAACATTAGCATTATCAAGCAAATAACCACACACAATATGCACCATGCTAGCGCGAGTCTGAAGGGGAGCCCTTTGTATGGGGGGGGACTCATGATTGCCAATTAATATAAGATAATACCAGAATAAGCACAATCCAAATATTAGGCTCTGAGCCAAAAATACAATTGTAGAAATTAGGAGGGAATATTATAATTGTTGTAGCGCCATGGATTATGACAGAGACAGGGTTTGGTTAAAAGAAGTGTTGCTGTAATGATTGCTGACACGGCCAGTTGTAGGCACGAGTCTCTTCCCGAATGCCTGGCTTCAGACTCGCGCCAGTTTAAGCAAAAAAAAGCACCTCCTGGAGGTGCTTTATGAGTTATCCTAAGTAAGATTTTAAAATCTTACTTCGTGAGGTGTGTTTCAATCTCCTGATGGCTTTTTCTTTGATCTGACGAACGCGTTCACGGGTTAAATCAAATTTCTCCCCAATTTCCTCCAGGGTCATTGGATGACCGCCTTGTAAACCAAAATACAATTTGACCACATCGGCTTCACGCTGGGTCAGCGTTGAAATGGCGCGGTCAATTTCTTTCTTTAAAGAATTGTACAGCAATCCGGTTTCCGGTGTGGGCGCCTCATCACTTTTCAGTACATCGTACATGGTATTGTCCTCATCCTGAATCAAAGGAGCATCCATGGAAACATGCCTTCCGGCATTACGCATGGACTCTTTTACTTCAGTTTCGGTCATGTCGAGTTCTGCAGCGATTTCCTTTACATTGGGTTCACGCTCAAAACCTTGCTCCAAACGAGCAGACGCTTTATTGATTTTGTTGATGGATCCGATTTTGTTCAGGGGCAGGCGAACAATACGTGACTGTTCAGCCAGAGCCTGAAGAATGGATTGTCTGATCCACCAAACGGCATAAGAGATAAATTTGAAACCACGGGTTTCGTCAAAGCGTTGGGCCGCCTTAATCAAACCAAGGTTACCTTCATTAATTAGATCGGGAAGGCTGAGGCCCTGGTTTTGATATTGTTTTGAAACAGACACCACAAAACGTAGGTTGGCCTTGGTGAGTTTTTCCAGTGCGATGCGATCGCCCTGTTTGATCCTGCGGGCAAGTTCTACTTCCTGCTCTGCAGTAATCAAATCAACCTTACCTATTTCTTGTAAATATTTGTCAAGAGAGGCGGTCTCACGATTGGTTACCTGTTTGGTGATTTTAAGTTGTCTCATGCTGCGTATCCTTTATTTTACGGCTTTACTTATACGGTTGTCAAGATGAAAAGTTACTCTCTGTTAGTCTCTGTTTCTGTTTGGTCTCTTGTCAGGTCTGCCTTGTCTGTTGCCACGATCAGAACGTTCCGGACGTTCCACATAGCCTTCTGGCTTATCTAACAATACCTTACGTGAGAGTTTCAGTTTGCCGGTACGATCGTCGATACCAATAAGTTTCACCTGGAGCATTTCACCTTCTTTCAACACGTCTTCAACTTTCTCAACGCGTTTCCAGTCGATCTCTGAAATGTGCAACAAACCGTCTTTGCCAGGAAGTATTTCAACAAAAGCACCAAAGGCTACGATACTTTTTACTTTTCCTTCATAAATTTCATTTAACTCAGGAATGGCCACAATTCCTTTGATCCAATCTTTGGCTTTCTCAATACTTGGTTTGTCATCTGACATAATATCGATGATGCCAAAATTGCCTTCTTCTTCAATAATGATGGTTGCTCCGGTTTCTTTCTGGATTTCCTGAATAACTTTTCCACCAGGTCCGATAATGGCACCAATGAATTCTTTGTCAATCATCATCTTCTCGATACGAGGTACAAATTCTTTGTAATCTTCGCGAGGAGCATCAATGGTCTTAGCCATTTCATTGAGAATATGCAGACGACCCATTCTTGCCTGTTCCAAAGCTTCTTCAAGCACCTGGTATGGCAGGCCATCTACTTTGATATCCATCTGACAGGCAGTTATGCCGTCAACGGTACCGGTTACTTTAAAGTCCATATCACCCAGGTGATCTTCGTCACCTAAAATGTCAGACAAAACAGCATATTTTTTAGTTGTTGTGTCGGTGATCAATCCCATGGCAATACCTGAAACAGGTTTGGTGATTTTGATACCGGCATCCATCAGTGCAAGGGTTCCGCCACATACTGAAGCCATGGATGATGATCCATTGGATTCCAGAATGTCAGATACGATTCTGATGGTATAAGGGTTGTCTTCTGAATTGGGAACTACTTGTTTTAAGGCACGTTCTGCCAGGTTACCGTGACCAATTTCACGACGACCGGGTCCCATCATTCTTCTTACCTCACCAGTTGAAAAGGCAGGGAAGTTGTAATGCAGCATAAAATTGTTGCTACCTTCCATCAAAGGACCATCAACTGTTTGAGCGTTCATTTTGTTACCCAGGGTTACACTAACCAATGATTGGGTTTCTCCACGGGTAAAAATAGCTGAACCGTGAGCGGCAGGCAAATAATCAACTTCAGTCCAGATAGGTCTTATTTGATCCAGTTTCCTTCCGTCCAAACGTACGCGCTCATCTAATACAGCGTTTCTTACGGCTTCTTTCTCCACATCGTGGAAATATCTTTTTACCAGCGATTGTTTTTCTGCTTGCTCCTCTTCTGAGAGGGTTTCCATGAAAGCGTCGCGAATGGCTCTGAAACCATCCATTCTTTCTGCTTTGTCAGCATTTCCTGATAAAGCCAGTTCGTAGCAAGCCTGATAAGTAGCCTCTTTTACTTGTGCTTTAAGGTCTTCATCGTTATTCTCGTGGCAATACTCTCTTTTTGTTTGTGCTTTTTCAATTTCTGCCGCCAGGTCAAGTTGAATTTGACACTGTACTTTAATGGCATCGTGAGCCACTTTAATGGCCTCAAGCATGGTGGCTTCTGAAACTTCTTTCATTTCACCTTCTACCATCATAATATTTTCCATGGTAGCAGCCACAATCAATTCCAGGTTGGCTTCCTCCATTTCGGAAAAAGTAGGATTGATTACGAATTCTCCATTGATTTGCGCAATGCGTACTTCAGAGATTGGTCCGTTGAAAGGAACATCTGAAACTGCTAAAGCAGCAGAAGCAGCTAAAGCTGCCATGGCATCTGGCTGAATATCTTTTTCGGCTGAAACAAGCTGAATCAACACCTGTGTTTCTGCGTGATAATCATCTGGGAATAGTGGTCTGAGGGCGCGGTCCACCAGGCGTGACACTAATATTTCGTGTTCTGCAGGACGGCCTTCACGTTTAAAAAATCCACCTGGAAACTTTCCGGTGGCTGA
The DNA here is from genome assembly GCA_016845175.1 of Bacteroidota bacterium. Classification (GTDB taxonomy): domain Bacteria; phylum Bacteroidota; class Bacteroidia; order Bacteroidales; family F082; genus JAERTD01. The sequence continues at coordinate 11,893 of JAERTD010000075.1, forward strand.
GTATTTTTCTTTGTAATCTACTGAAAGAGGCATGAAATCTACATCCTCTCTTGCTTCTTGTGCAGATACTACAGTGGCTAGCAGCATGGTTTTACCCATTTTTACTACTACTGATCCGTCTGCTTGTTTGGCTAATTTTCCGGTTTCTATTTCGATCGTTTGTCCGTTAAGTTCAAACGATTTGGTTATAGCGTTAATCGACATAATTTCGTTGATCTATAGTTAAATTTGTGTGTTGTAATAAACACAAAAAAAGGCAATCACACAATTGCCTTTCTTTGGAGAGGTTTGGTATGCCTCATTATTTCCTTAATCCAAGATCTTTAATGATCGTACGATATCTTTCAATATCCTTCTCTTTTAAATAATCAAGGAGTTTTCTTCTTTTTCCTACCAAACGAATCAATGAACGTTGGGTAAAGACATCTTTCTTATTGGATTTAAGATGGCCTGTCAGGTGTTGAATACGGAAAGTAAACAATGCGATCTGTCCTTCAGCGGATCCAGTATCTACATCAGTCTTTCCATACTGTGCAAAAATTTCTCTTTTCTTTTCTGCGGTTAAATACATACGTTATATCTTTTCTCAAATTTTCGGGCTGCAAAAATAGAAACTTTCTTTGAACTGGACAAAAAAAACGCTATTTTATTTTTTTAATCCCATTCATTGCTCTTTCTGCTATTGCCGTAATGGTTAGTGACGGGTTAACGCCAGGATTGGCCGAGATTACAGAACCGTCGCAAATATACATGTTTTTGTAAGCGAAGACCTTATTATTTTTATCAACCACAGCTTCTGATGGGCTGCTACCCATTACTGCCCCACCTAAGATATGGGCTGTGGAGGGAATATTAAACAGACTTTCAGTCATATAGGCCATAGGTTTGCCTCCGGATAATTCGCCGGTTTTTGTTGCCAATTTATGTGCCAGAGGGATATGTGCCTGAGGGTGTTCTCCGCTGCTGGCTTTGGTTTTCATTCTAAACCAACCCTTTTTAAATTCCAGGGTGCTGTCCAATTGTTGCATAAACAGTAGCACTATGGACTGTTTGGCAAAATCCTTCACCAAATAGAGTTTCAAATATGCCCATGGGCTCCGGATCAGCTTCCAGCAAACCTTTAACATCCGGCTAAGGATATTACGACCATCAACTGCCGGGGTCATACCAAGTCTCCAAAAACCTGATCCCTGACCATAACGGACTGCTTCCAGGTGGGTGTCTTTATCTACCTTATATATAGATCCGATGGCAATACCTTTACTGAAGTCCTTTTTGGGGTTGTTCACTACATTGAACAGGAGGGATTCATTGTTGGTTCGGACATCCTTACCCAAAGCCGGGCTGATGTTGGGTAAGGAGCTCTGCCTGAGCTTCAGTAACAATTTAATGGTTCCCAGTACCCCGCCTGAAAACACCACACCTTTCGCTTTAACACTTTGCCCTTTCCTGAACAATCGTGTGGATTCTCTGAAATATACCTGATATCCTTCGCTGCCATATACATCACCCTTAGGTTTGACATCAACCACTTCATGTTCTGATATAATTTCAGCACCCAATTGCTGGGCTAAATACAGATAGTTCTTGTCCAGCGAGTTCTTGGCATTATGTCTGCAGCCCGTCATACAGGCACCACAACGGTTACAACCGGAACGTTCGGGCCCTTTTCCGTTGAAAAATGGATCTGCTACCGTAACATCGGCTTCACCAAAGAAGACAGAAACATCAGTCGTGTGGAAAAACTCCTTTCTTTGTTCTTCAATGGATAAATCCTTAAGTAGCCTATCACCTTCTTCCTGATAGGGATTGCTGGTAGCGCCCAACATCCGATGGGCTGTTTTGTAATAAGGTTTTAATTCTGATTCCCAGTCGGCAAGTCCTGCCCAGCTTCCGCTCTTATAAAAACTGGCCTGTGGTTTGGGTAAGGTGTTGGCATAGACCAGTGATCCGCCACCCACACCCACACCACTCAGGATTCCAATATGGCGGAAGAAGGTCATCTTCATAATGCCAAAAAAGCGAAATGTGGGTAACCAAAGCCATTTATTGAGCTGCCAGTTGGTTTTGGGAAAATCTTTATTCTGATACCATTTACCTTTTTCTATAACCAGAACTTTGAAGCCTTTTTCAGACAACCTCAAGGCTGAAACAGAGCCACCAAAGCCACTGCCAACGATGACATAATCATATGCTTTTAATCCAGGCTTTGATTTTCGCATAAATCCTTTAATTGGTAGAGGTAATTGTCCCAGCTGGCCGTCCAAAGTTTCAATTTGTCAGTCTCCGGAAGATCGGACTGAAGGAATTCTAGGGACGTTTGTCCTTCTTGTTCCACCAAACTGAAGGTGATGCTGCTATCCAGCCAATCCACATTGCCATCCACACACTCCCAGACCAGTTTTTCCGGGGCTTTCACCTCCTGAATCAGCATTTTGAAATTGATATCCCCAATGGCAAAAGCCGCTGTTGTTTTTTCTTTGGGAAAGGCAATCAGATCAGGTGTGAACCACCTTTTTAAAAGTTCAGCCTGAGTTAAGGCATCGAATACATGGTTCATGGGTGCCAGTATACGGGTGTGAAGTTCAATACTTGCCATGGGAACTAATAGATATCAGATTTCTTTTTATACATCAGGTATAAATTTGAAAGGCCATAACTTATCAGGATGAATGCAGCTACATAAAAGGCCGACTTGACTTGTGAGGGTTCATAGTTAAGCAGAACAAATCCCAGTACAGTGAGTATGATGCCCACCAGGCTATAGAACCACATATGTTTTTTATTATTGGTATCCAACAGGCCGGCTCCCAGGTATAAGGCACCCATAAAAAGGGTCCAGAAAGAGATATCTATCAAAAGAAAGGGATCGATGGCCTGGGGGTAGGTGAATAAAACCAAACCGGCAAAGCCATCCACCATACCTTCCATTAATACCTTTTGGTCTGTTTTTTTATCGAAGTTGAGGAAGATAAACAGGCCCGTTAGCACTGCAGAAACCACAAAGCTAATACCCACCAGCATGGCAAAACCTTCATGTGAAAAAGTAACGGAAATGGATAATAAGCCACAGGCTATCAGGATGATGGATCTTGCTTTTCGTAAACTTGTTGGCATAGGTATTGGTCTAAATTTTGGCTAAAATACGTGCTTTTGTGGGATTAACCAGTATTCATAGTCATCGGATGATCCCAATTCATCCGACGACTGAGAATATAATACTGGAATTAGATTTAAATTAATATTCCATTATTTTTCCCTCAAGCCGGGAAGCCTTTCCGAAGAATCGGGACAAAAAAACAGCGGCCACAAAGTCGCGACCGCTGTTTATTAATGAAATGCTTTGGAATATTATTGAATAATAAGCTTTTCCATATGTGAATGGCTCTCAGCATTAACTTTCATGATATACAATCCCTTGGGTAATGAGGATAGATCAATACTGGTGGTATTGGCATTCACATCAAAACTTTTGAGGACATTTCCTGTGGTGTTGAGGATTTGGCCATAGGAATTCTCGAACGACTTCAGTCCTTCGATGTTTAGGTTCACCATGCCTGAGCTGGGGTTTGGAACCACCGCAAAGCTAACAGGGTTTTGCACTTTTTCCTCTTCACCAACAATTGGATTGTCGGAGAAAGCGATGGCATTACAAGCCACTACCAGCACAGGGTTGAAACCATCGTTACAATCAGAACAAGTTACACCGGTTACACAGTCGGGATGGTTGGGATGGCAATAATCCATATATCCTTCGAAAAACTGATAGCCCAGTTCTATGCTGGCTTGACCCACATAGGGAGTCAGGCTATAATCGAACCATTGAGCGATGGCTCCGGGACACCAACCCGCACGATCATAAAACCAGGTGCCGTTTTGTGGCATACAGCCATCGGGATTAGGATTGCAATCCCACCAGTTG
>JAERTD010000076.1 GCA_016845175.1 Bacteroidota bacterium
GTTTAATATTTGATTAACAGTAATTTAACAAAGTAATGAACAGTCTGTTAATAAGGTTTATTGTTTATAAGTTTTACTATAAATACTTAACTTTTAATGTTAATTACTCATGATAATTGATGATAAAAACATTGTTTTCAGCGGTACCAATTTCAAAGAGCAAAAATCATGTTAATAAGTGTTGACTTATTCCTTAATTTCCAACAAAACTAAACAGATATTAACAGACTAAATGTTATTATTTTTAATTTTTTGATTACGAACTGATTATCTCAAATGCTGATATATATAGGAAAACTTAATAAGTTTCATTTCCAGTGCATTGGCCTTTGACCTCATATTTTATCTAACTTTGTTCGATAATCTTATTAACAATTTCTATGGAAAGAACAGCTTTGGCATTGGCCTCTGATCATGGTGGTTTTGAAATGAAAACTTACTTAAAGTCCAGGTTAGAAAACGAGGGCTATGAAGTAATTGATTTCGGTACCGATTCGGAAGCAAGTGTTGATTATCCCGATATCATCCATCCAGTGGCTACAAAGATAAATGATGGCAGTATTAAAACAGCCATTATTATGTGTGGAAGTGGAAATGGTGCACAAATGACAGCCAATAAATATCCCAATGTAAGGGCTGGTTTGTGCTGGAATGAAGAACAGGCCACGCTTACCCGTCAACATAACAATGCCAATATATTGTCCTTGCCCGGAAGGTTTATTCCTTTTGAACAAGCATGGAAAATGGTTCAAATCTTTCTGAATACTGCCTATGAAGGCGGACGCCATGAGCAAAGGGTTCAGAAAATATCCCAAATGATTTAAGAACACTGAATTAAAAACTAGCCGAGATTGAAAATTTCATCCGAGCATAAATCCTTTCTGAAACAATCAGAAATCAAAGGTTTCGACAAAGACCACCGATCCACCATTGCTTTCAATATGTCGAAGTACGATGCAGCAGTGGAAAAGGGCATGGGTTTGTATAAAAACCTTGAATTGGCCAGAGACAGGGCAGGATATTTGAAATATAAAGTGGTCAGTGAACTTGACAAATACCTTATCGAGTTTGAAGATAATTTTTTAAAAAACGGAGGAAAGGTAATTTGGGCAAGAGATAGTGCCGATGCCATCAAGCAGATTCTGGGAATCGTTAAAAAGCATGGGTTAAAAGCTATGGTTAAATCAAAATCCATGACTACTGAGGAGATTGATTTAAACCAGGCTCTGGAAAAGAATGGTGTGGAAGCCATGGAAACAGATCTGGGTGAGTTTATTGTCCAGCAGGCCAACCAACGACCTTATCATATTGTGACGCCTGCCATGCATATGTCCAAGGAATCCATTGCTGAATTATATCATGAAAAATTTGAGACTCCAAAGGATTTAAGTCCTGAAGAGCTCACCTTATACACCAGAAAATTACTCAGAGAAAAATTCACCAAAGCTGATCTTGGTATTTCAGGAGCTAATTTCCTGTTGGCTGATATGGGTGCGGTTTGTGTTACCGAAAATGAAGGTAATGCCATTTTATCCATGTCCTATCCCAGGATACACATTGCCATAGCCGGAATCGAGAAAATCATCCCTTCCATGGATGATCTTGATTTATACTGGCCATTGCTGGCTACTCATGGAACCGGTCAACACGTGACGGTTTACAATTCTATCATTAGCGGACCGAAACAAGAAGGTGAAAAAGACGGTCCTGAGGAAATGTATGTGGTTTTACTGGACAATGGCAGATCAAAATTACTAAAGAAGGAGCGTCAGCGTCAGGCATTGTCTTGTATCCGTTGTGGTGCCTGTTTGAATGCATGTCCTGTTTACAGAAATATTGGTGGCCATACCTATAATACTACCTATAGCGGACCCATTGGCTCTGTTATAAGCCCGCATATGAGCGGCATGAAAAATTTCAAGCATTTGAGTTTTGCTTCTTCACTTTGTGGAAAATGTACCACTGTATGTCCGGTTAAAATACCATTGCATGAATTGCTGTTGGTTAACCGTAATGATGCCATGAAAAAGGGTTACCATACCTTTATGGAAAAGAAAAGCATACGGATAGCTACCAAAGGATTATCCTCAAGAAATATGATGGATATGCTGAGTGGAAAAACCAAGAACAAGATGACCAAACTAGCGGTCAAGAAAATGTGGGGTCCACGCCGTGAGCTTCCTGAGATGGCAGAAAAATCTTTCAGTCAGCTTTGGAAGGAACAGCAGGATGAGGTTTCTGGTGAAGCATAGGGTTAACAATAATTCGATTCATGTTAGTTACTTCATACAGTGTAATTAGTCGGCCTTATTTTATCAATTCCTGAATTGAAGCAAAAGCTTAGGGAGCAAGAGAAGTTCCGAAGGCTTGAGGAAATCACTCATGCGAACTTAGATTTTGCAATAATGAAGGATGAAGATGAAATGCAGCCTTGACTTTTTTGTTTCCTTTTTGTGTCAAGTCAAATCGAAGATTCATGAGCTCCTATTCAAATAAGAGATATTGTGAATAAAAAGGAAAAACCTTCCCGGCTTGAGGGAATTAATATACAAACTACATTCTATAATAATGCATTCTCTTCAGTGCTGTAGTATACCACACTACAACAGACAGGACAATGTGGACTATGAAAGGCTTATTTAAAAAGCTCTGCCAAATACTCTTGCAGATCTTCACCCCTAAGGTTTCTCTCAATGATAATTCCTTCAGGATTGATCAGAATATTCTGAGGAATAGATTGGATACCATATAATTTTCCAGCGGCATTTCCCCAACCTTCAAGGTCTGAAACATGACCCCATGTCAGTTGATCATCTGCAATGGCCTGGATCCATTTGTCATGGCTTTTGTCGAAGGAAACGCCGAAGACATCAAAACCTTTGTCGTGGTATTTTTCATAGGCAGCCACCACATTGGGATTTTCAGCACGACAAGGTGAACACCAGGATGCCCAAAAATCAACCAATACATATTTTCCTTTGACAGCCTCGGACAAAACCACAGGAATTCCTGCTGTATCGTTTTGGGTGAAATCAACAAAAGGCTGACCGATGGCTACACTTTGTAAGATGGCAATGCGTTTGTTCAGCCATTCCACATCTGAACTAGCTGCAATAGACGCATCCAGTACATTGGCCACAGATTCGAGTTCAGCCAGTTCAAACATATAAGAGTTGGCTTTGATAATATAAGCACTCACCACAGAATTCGTATGCTTTTTGGCAAAGTTCAGCATGAAGCTTTTCTTTTCTGCATCCAATACCTCATATTGCGCGTCCAGTTCCTTTATTTTCTCCTGGTCATCATCAGTTTTCGCCTGACGATACTGTTGATATAGTTCACTTAATTTATTGTCAATGGCCATGATGGATTGATTGAATTCATCCAGCAAAGCATGTGCATTGGATCCGGTAACTGTTGGCTGGCTTTGTTTCAATAGACTGATGTTCACAATATTGGTTCCTATGTCTGCAAAGAAGGGAGATCCGCCTTGCTGATCCTTCGTGGTGATATAATAAAACTCAGGGAATTCAAGAAAACCGCTAAATGTAGCTTTTCCTTCTATCAACTCTGCCGAATCGATGACCTCCATTTTACCATTGTTATATTGCTCGAGATATACGAAGACATTATCCATATTTTCTATGGTTACCTCAGCGGTAAAATTATCCTGACTTTTTGGAGCTGTTGTACATGAAAAAGTTGCCCAGGCCAGAACAACAACTAATAAGGAAGAAAGAATTCTTTTCATAGGTATAAGTATTATAAAAGATGAAATGCAAAACTAATGATCCATAAGGATCAGCACTTGTTTTTAACAAATATTTTAATTTGTGGGAAGTAAATAGTACTGGAACTGTGGTGATTTATGTTTTTCTGCTACCAAAGATCAATACCAGTATCATGATCACAGCTGTGGAAAGTAAACTGCTTAGTAATACAGCCAGCAAGGTTTGTAGGCCATCTGTGAAACTCAAAACCTCCAGGTAGAAAAGAAGCAAATGATGTAAGAAAACCAGAATAAAGGTGTATTTCAAAAAACCCATAAACCCTACCCGTGAGATCATTGGACTTTCCCTTTCGGAAAAATCGAGGTTTTTAAAAAACAATTGAATGACGGAAGGCCGCATAAATGCCAACAGTACACTTGCTGAAGCATGTAAGCCCAGGGTGTTTCCAAAATAATCCATACATAAGCCGGTGGCAAATCCAAGAAGAAGCAACAGGCTTTTGTTAATATGGACAGGCAACACCAAAAGAAATAAAACGTAAACATAGGGATTCAGATACCCTCCCAGGTTCATGTGATTTAGTGCCAGCACCTGCAAGGCCATAATCAACAGGAAATAGATGCTATGTTTAATGGTATTACTCATTTGAACTTTGCTCGGGATTTATTAGTTGTTGCTGTTCCTCCTTATGCTGATTTTTGATGATATAGACATGACCCAGGCGATTGAATTCGGTACTGAATTTCATAGTGGCCTCCTCCAGTCCCTTGCTGGCACTTTTTTGATGATCGATAATGGTACCAATCATAATATCCTTTGGAAAGATCAAAGAATTGCCACTGCTTACGATGGTGTCCCCTTCAAAAAGCTGAATATGGGAAGGTATGTCAATAACCATTCCGGTGGTATGGTCACGTGTTTTCCATGCCACATTTACCAGATGTTGGTTTTTTTTAATGCGGGCACTGATGATGGCGTTTTGGTGTAGTAATGACATAATCAGCGCATAATTATCAGAAACACCAATGATAATACCGGCAACTCCGCTGCCGGAAATCACGCCCATTTCCTTTTCTACACCGGACAGTTTTCCCTTGTTTATGGTAATGAAATTGTTCCGCCTGTGTACAGTATTGCTTACCACATCTGCAGCCACATACTGATAGAGGGTATCTTGTATGCCTACAACACTATCCTGATCCGGAAACACAACACTTTGCTGGCTTCTTAATCTTGCGTTTTCCTCCACCAAAGCCTCGTTTTCAGCTCTTAGGTAGAAGTAATCAACAATGGCGTCATATGAGGAAAATACCATGCCACGAAAATCACTTACAGTGTTAAAAGACAAAGATTTATGATAAGAATAACTATTGAATAATAAGCTAAGTGATACCAATTGAATGACCACAAATATGACAAAAAACTGATTCTTTTTTAGGAAAAGAAAAAGATTACGCATTCCAGCTTATGAATTGGTTCTGGTTTCTATTCTCTATTTGATAAGGAAGGTAAACTTATCAAAATTCTTCAGTGCAATACCGGTTCCTCTGGCCACAGCACGCAATGGATCTTCTGCCACGTGAACCGACAGCTTGGTTTTGTTGTGGAGTCTTTTGTCGAGACCCCGTATCATTGAACCACCACCGGCCAGATAGATGCCTGTTCTGTAAATGTCTGCAGAAAGCTCAGGAGGTGTATTTTCCAATGCATTCAAAACAGCAGCTTCAATTTTGGAAATGGACTTGTCGAGACAACTGGCAATTTCCTGATAATTTACCTTAATTTCTTTTGGGATGCCGGTAAGCATATCACGACCGTGAACAGCATAGTTATCCGGTGGGTTTTCCAGATCAGTAACAGCTGCTCCCACTTCAATTTTGATACGCTCTGCTGTTCGTTCACCGATGTTGATATTGTGATGCTTGCGCATATACTCTTCAATATCAGAATTGAAGTCATCACCGGCAATTCTGATGGAGGTATTGTTAACAATACCACCCAAGGCAATAACTGCAATTTCACTGGTACCCCCTCCAATATCGATGATCATATTACCTGTGGGTTCCAGCACGTCAATGCCAATACCAATGGCCGCAGCCATGGGCTCATGAATCAGTCTGATCTCCTTGGCTCCTGCCTGCTCACATGAATCTTTTACGGCACGCTCTTCCACTTCTGTAATACCCGAAGGGATACAAACAACCATACGCAGGGCGGGAGGGAAGAGATTGGATTTGATACCGATCATCTTGATCATTTCGCGGATCATATATTCTGCAGATTGGAAGTCTGCGATAACCCCGTCGCGCAAAGGCCTGATGGTTTTGATGTTTTCATGGGTTTTACCATGCATCATCATGGCTTTCTTTCCAACAGCAATAATTTTACCCGTATTCCTTTCCAGGGCTACAATGGAGGGCTCATCAACAATTACCTTATCATTATAAATAATAATGGTATTGGCAGTACCCAGGTCGATGGCAATCTCCTTTGTCAGAAATGAAAATAAACCCATATATATTCCTTTGTTTTAGTCGTTAGTGTACACCGCAAAAAACGGAGCCACAAATTACGAATTTAATTTATATCATTTGTCTGGTTTGCAGTCAAATATTAATGTTTAAAATGTCGGGTTCCTGTGAACATCATTGACATGCCATGCGCATCACAATAGGCAATGGAATCTTTATCGCGGATGGACCCTCCGGGTTGAATAACAGCTTTTACACCAGCCTTGTCGGCAATTTCCACAGAATCGGCAAAGGGAAAGAAAGCATCCGATGCCATGACCGCCCCTTCAAGAGGTAATTCAAAATGCCGGGCTTTGTCGATGGCTTGTTTCAAGGCATCCACCCGTGAAGTCTGACCTGTACCCGAACCCACCAGCTGCTTGTTTTTGGCCAGAACGATGGTGTTGGATTTGGTATGCTTAACAATTTTATTGGCAAAAAGCAGATCTTCAACTTCCTCTGCGGTAGGGGCTGCTGAAGTTTTCGTTTCCAGATCATCTGCTGTTTCTGTTCTCAGGTCTTTTTCCTGGGTCAATACACCATTGAGTAAAGAACGGTATTGTTTCTTGCAGAAATCATAGGATTTCTTCTTTAAAATGATTCGGTTTTTCTTTGTTTTTAACACCTCTAAGGCCTCTGTATCATAATCAGGAGCAATGATGATTTCAAAGAAAATGCTGTTTATTTCTTCTGCCGTTGCCTTATCAATGGCTTTATTGGTTACCAACACCCCACCAAAAGCAGAAACCGGATCACCGGCGAGAGCATCTTTCCAGGCATCCACCAAGTTTTCGCGGGAAGCCAGCCCACAGGCATTGTTATGCTTGATGACCGCAAAAGTGGTTTCATCAAAATCTGAAATAAGGCTGATGGCGGCATCAAGGTCCAACAAATTATTGTAGGAAATGGCCTTACCATGCAATTGCTCAAAAACTTCCTCCAACTTACCAAAGAACAAAGCTTCCTGATGTGGATTTTCCCCGTAACGAAGACCATTGGGGTTGTAACGGCTTTGTTTAAAGCTTTGAATAGAACCTGGGTTCATCCACTTGAAAATAGCCGTATCATAATGTGAACTGGTGCTGAAGGCATGAGCCGCAAAATACTTTCTGTCTTCCAAATCGCTGCTGCCATTTTTCTCCTCCAAAAGTTGCAGGAGCTCGCCATATAAGTTTGATGAGGCGACTACCATCACATCCTGATAATTTTTTGCTGCTGCGCGAATCAATGAAATACCTCCAATATCTATTTTTTCAATGATTTCTTTTGATTCCCGGGTCTGCTCCAGTGTTTCTTCAAAAGGATAAAGGTCAACAATAACCAGATCAAAAGCAGGGATATCATAAGCCTCCATTTGTTCCTGATCCGATGGCAAATCTCGCCTGCCCAATATACCACCAAAAACCTTAGGGTGTAAGGTTTTAACACGACCTCCCAAAATGGAAGGATAAGAGGTTAAAGATTCGATGGTTTCAGCTTCATAGCCCTGCTCGCGAATAAAATCATAGGTTCCTCCGGTGGAGTAAATGCGAACACCCATTTGATTGAGTTTTTCCAGAATAGGAGCAAGTCCATCCTTATAAAAGACAGAAATTAGGGCAGATTGGATTTTTTTCAATGCTGTAAGTTTTTGTTAAGGTTATGGTTTTCCCAAATAGTAAATGCTGATGCAAAATAACAGGTTTTAATTAAAACTTATTATACTTTTACCTAGTTATTTATTGCTTTTTATTTTGGCATGAGCAATCTTGCTTTTCAATACTGAGCTTCTTCCGTAGCAGACAGTATAAAGCGGATCAATACATCCGGGTGAGAAGCCGTTTCATGAGCAACCGTCGGTATGATCATTTTTAAACTGATAGTCGAAAGTTTTTTGTTTGCCATTAATGCCTTGGTTATTAACAAAGTCAGGACCTTATTATCCTTACTGGGCATCACCATCGGTATTTTTTCAATCATAGCCGTATTTACGGTATTTGACAGTTTGGAACATGCCATTAAGAGTGAAATTAATGCTTTGGGAAACAATGTGTTGTTCATTCAGAAGTGGCCATGGGCCATGGGTGGTGATTATCCCTGGTGGAAATATTACCAACGGCCGGAACCCAAGATGCAGGAAATGGTGGAAATTGAGAAGCGTAGCGGAACGGTGGAAAGCGCGGCCTTTATGTTCAGTGTAAGCCGGACCGCCTATTTTCAGAACAACTCCATGGAAAACCTACCTATTGTGGCTGTTTCTCATAATTATACTCAGGTAATGCCCTTTGATTTGCAAAGCGGGCGCTACTTCACCCGCCTGGAATCGCACTCAGGCAAAAACATTGCCATTATTGGTGCCGATGTGGCTGAAAGTCTCTATCCCGGCATGGATCCCATCGGAAGAAAAATAAAAGTCTTTGGCAGAAAATTGGATATCATTGGCGTAATCAAGAAAGAAGGTGATGATGTATTTGGCAACTCCAGCGATAACTGGATCATCATTCCTGCCAATTATGGAAGGAACCTTATTGACATCCGAAATATTGGTTGTACCATCATAGTCATGGCCAAGCCCAATATCAGTAATGACCAGATGAAAGACGAGCTAACAGGCATCATGCGATCCATAAGAAAATTACCACCTCGGGCTGATGATAGTTTTGCCATCAACGAAACCGATATAATTTCCAAAGGATTCGATCAGCTATTCGCTGTTATTGCCTTGGTAGGATGGATTATTGGCGGTTTTTCATTGCTTGTTGGCGGATTTGGTATTGCCAATATTATGTTTGTTTCTGTAAAGGAACGTACCAGCCAGATTGGGATTCAAAAATCTCTTGGAGCCAAAAACTATTTTATTTTGTTACAGTTCCTGTTTGAAGCTGTGTTCCTTGCCATCATGGGGGGTATTGTTGGCTTGTTGATTGTATATGCCCTGACCCTAATTGTACGCGCAGCCTTTGAATTCGAATTGATTCTCACCTTCGGCAACATCAATCTTGGATTGGTTATCTCGGGCCTAATCGGCCTGGTGTCGGGTTTTATTCCGGCCTGGTCGGCCTCAAAGTTGAATCCCGTGGATGCCATGCGCTCCAATTTTTAAAAAACCGCTTCCTTTTGTGTCTGCGCATAGACTTTTTCTTAAAAAGGTTTGATTTCCTTATAGTTATATGTAATCAGCCATAGACAAGCTAAATAAGCTTTAAATGCCCGGGAAAAGACTACTTATTTGGCTATCTTTACAAGTTAAACTTGCAGGTGATGGTTAAGCGATGGGTGTTAAATAAAACTGATGATTCTGAGAAGGTTGGAGAATTGTCACAAGCGCTTAACATTAATAAGGGTCTGGCTAACCTGCTTATACAGAGAGGGATTTCCACATTCGAAGAATCCAAACTGTTTTTCCGCCCCGAATTGTCTCAATTGCACGATCCTTTTCTGATGAAAGATATGGATAAGGCCGTTGAGCGCATTCTGGTGGCCATGGACCAAGGGGAAAAAATCATGGTTTATGGCGACTATGATGTGGATGGCACCACCGCAGTATCTTTGGTGTATTCCTTCCTGAAACATGTATACCGAAAAGTCGAATTTTATATTCCCGATCGTTATAATGAAGGTTATGGCGTTTCATATATAGGCATTGATGCCGCTGTTGCCAATGGCTTTACATTGATGATCACCTTGGATTGTGGCATTAAAGCTGTTGAAAAGGTGGTTTATGCCAAAGAAAAGGGTCTGGACATCATCATTGGCGACCACCACCGTCCCGGAGATACCGTCCCGGATGCCGTGGCGGTGCTTGACCCCAAGCAATCCGATTGTCATTATCCATTTAAGGATTTATCAGGATGTGGGGTAGGATTTAAGCTGATTCAGGCATTGGCTCAAAAACACAATATTCCGGAAGAAAGGGTTTTTGAAGGCCTCGATCTTGTGGCCGTAAGTATAGCGGCAGATATTGTTCCGATTATTGGCGAAAACAGGGTGATGGCCTATTATGGTCTCAAGCAAATCAATCATAATCCAAGGGTAGGTGTGCGTTCTCTGCTCAAATCAGCAGGGTTGGAAGAAGACCTGAGGTCGGATACTTTCTTTGAACGTGAATTGAATATTAATGATCTGGTGTTTTTATTGGGCCCCCGTATCAACGCGGCAGGCCGTATCGAAAGCGCCACAGATTCTGTGCGCCTGCTGATTAGTAATAACGAAGACTATGCTGAGAAACTGGGTCATCAAATCAATGAGCTAAACGATACCAGGCGTGACCTGGATACCAATATAACCCAGGAAGCCGTCGGAATGCTCAATGATATGAGTAAGGTTTCAGACAAAAGAACAACGGTTGTATATAAGGAAGACTGGCATAAGGGAGTCATTGGTATAGTAGCTTCAAGACTAATAGAAACCAAATACCGACCCACCATAGTTCTGACCCAGTCCAGCGGCTTGATCACGGGTTCTGCCCGTTCCATTAAGAATTTTGATGTGTATGATGCCATTGATTCCTGTAGTGATATTCTGGAGCATTTTGGCGGTCATACCTATGCTGCAGGACTGGCTTTGAAGCCCGAAAATCTGGATGCATTTATTGAGCGCTTTGAAAATTATGCTCAGGAGCGCCTAACTGATGAAATGCTTATTCCGGAAATTGAGATTGATGTGGAATTGTATGTGAGTGATATCAGCTTTAAGTTCTATCGCATACTGAAACAATTTGCGCCCTTTGGACCTGGTAATATGTCACCTGTGTTCCTCACCAAAAATGTTATCGACACGGGTTATGCAAAAGTTGTGGGAAAAAACGGGCAAAAACATTTGAAGTTTTCAGTGGTTCATCCCGACAGAACAGGAAACCCCATTCCTGCCATAGGTTTTAACCTTGGT
>JAERTD010000077.1 GCA_016845175.1 Bacteroidota bacterium
ATATATATCTGGTTTTCAATCTAATTATGCATGATATTCGAAATTTGTGTACAAATGTCCTTTACAACTAAGTCCAGGGGAGAATTTACAAATGTTGAATATAGTATCCCATGCATATATAATTGATAATCAGATATCATACAAGCATGTATTTACATTTGTACCATTAGTAACATTTGTATACATATGTGATTTCTATCCTGATTGGAAGCTATTTTCATTCATAATCTGGTTTATTCAGGCATAGATCGGCAGGATTCAGGCATCTTGTTTTTTATTGAATGCTGGTTGGTAATGAGAAATTCTTAAATGAATGATGAAAGAATCATATACTCCCCTCTCCTAGCAAAATTTAAAGACCGATGTATTAATTGTTCGAAACGAAGCAAACACTTTATACCATATTTAATCAAATAGAAATGCATTACAGAAAAGCTGTCATATCGTCAGCATATGGGCTCAGAACTCACAAGAGTTTGAAAGTTCGCTTCTTTATGGCTAAGTCCTCTTGATTATTAATATCTGCCGGGATTTAGAACTTCCAACATTTTCAGCATTGGTATAAAACGTATTTTTACAAATCCTCAGTGGAAACCCATATGTGATTATTGAGTGAAGCCTGAATATGGAAATGGAGAACAAACAACTATCGTTGGTCCGAGATTTTATTAATTATACTTCAACCCATATTTTTCTGACAGGGAAAGCGGGCACAGGTAAAACAACTTTTTTGCATGAATTGAAAAGGGAGCTGCCCAAACGCTTATTGGTTGTGGCTCCCACTGGTGTTGCAGCCATTAATGCCGGAGGTGTGACCATACATTCTTTCTTTCAACTGAATTTTGGCCCTCAAATACCGGGATCAGCTGCATCGCCTATGCCTGATGCATCCAAAGATGAAAATTCCTATAAACGGTTTAGCAGAGAGAAAATTAAGATTATCAGAAGCCTCGACCTGTTAATCATTGATGAAATTAGTATGGTCCGGTCTGATTTACTGGATGGAATTGATACCACACTCCGACGCTTCCGAAGTCAGAAAACAGCCTTTGGTGGTGTGCAACTGCTGATGATAGGCGACCTGCAACAATTGCCTCCGGTAGTTAAAGATGACGAATGGCAACTGCTTAAAAATCATTATGATAGCATGTTCTTTTTTGGGAGCAGGGCCCTGCAACAAACTTCCTACATCAGTATTGAATTGCAACATATTTACCGGCAAAGTGATTCAAGATTCATCGATTTGCTTAATAAAGTCAGGAACAATGCCATTGACAACCAGGTCATCACCACATTAAACCAACGTTACCAACCAGAATTCGAGGCTGCAGAGGGATATATTATCCTGACCACCCACAATGCCAGAGCAAAAGCCATCAATAACAACAAATTAGAAGCGATATCTGAAGCTTCTCACAGTTTTGTAGCCAGTTTGGATGGAAATTTTCCGGAACTCTCCTACCCTACGGAATTTAATCTTGAGCTTAAAAAGCATGCTCAGGTCATGTTTATCAAAAACGACCCTTCCCCAGAAAAACTATTTTATAATGGTAAAATAGGACAAATTATCGCCATCGATGATGAGGTAGTTGTGGTGGATTGTGGTCCTGATGAAGAACCTATAAGAGTGGAAGCCCTGGTTTGGGAAAGAATCAAATACAGCCTGGATGCTGAGACTGATGAGATAAAAGAGGATGTTGAGGGTAGTTTTACTCAACTACCTTTACGCCTGGCCTGGGCCATAACCATTCATAAAAGCCAAGGCTTGACCTTCGAAAAGGCCATTATTGATGCAGAAGCTTCTTTTGCCCATGGTCAGGTCTACGTGGCCCTTAGCCGCTGTAAATCTATTGAAGGTCTGGTTTTAAGTAGTAAACTAAAGGAAGCTGGTATCCGTACCGACCCAGCCATAAGTCGGTTTAACCATAACATACAGGAGAATCCGCCCAATGAAGAACATCTGGTACAGGCAAAAATAAACTACCGCAAAGAACTGCTGCTGGATTTGTATAATATGGAGAGTATTAGCAGGCATGTCTGGGCATGTAATCGTTTGGCTGTCAATAATAAACCGAGCTTGAGTCCTGAATTGGTAAGCAGCATAATAGAGCTTAGAAAAACCTATATCCAGGAAGTTGAGAAGGTTGCAGAAAAATTCATTCTGCAACTCAAAAGACTCTTTTTTGATGAAGAAACTACCGATAATCAAAACACTAGTCAGCAACGCATCAGCAAGGCAGCTGTTTACTTCTCAAACAAAATAAAAGACATAATCCAGGAACCCCTGGAAAAACTTGTGGTGGAAACCGACAATAAAACCATCAAAAGAAATATACTGGAAGCACTCAACAACCTCTTGTCGGAATCCTTATATAAACTCAAGTGTCTGGAAGCCTGTACAACCGGCTTCCAAATACAGGAGTTTATTAAAATAAGAACCAAGGCTTCTTTGCAGGAAACTAAACCAAGACGCTTTAAGAAAGCTAAGAAGCAGACAAGTTCAGAAATAGGAAACGCAGAGCTGTATCTAAGCCTTAAAGATTGGCGCGATGTAAAGGCATCAGACTTAAAACTTCCGGTGTATCGCGTTCTTACTCTCGAAAGCATGCGTATGATTAGCCAGCTTCAACCGGCTAGCCCTGAGGCACTGGCCAGTATCAAAGGACTTGGGAAAAAGAAACTGGAACAGTTTGGTGCGGAATTGCTGGAAATGCTCTTGAATTTTTACGAAGAAAACAGAATAAGTGAAACCCTCACTCAAGTGGATTATCCCCATAAGAAGAAAACAAAAGTCGACACAAAATTGATAAGCCTGAATATGTTTCAATCGGGTCAGTCCATTGCCGAAATTGCAGAAAGCAGAGGCCTGAGCCTATCTACCATTGAAGGTCATATGAGCTACCACATCGAAAAAGGTAATTTGAAAATCGATTCACTTCTTGACAAGAAAACCATTTCCACCATCAGCCGTTTCTTCAAAAACAACCCCAAAGCTTCCATTAGCAGCGCTAAAGCCTCGCTGGGAAAGGATATCAGCTACGGTGCCCTGAGGTGTGTACTGGCTCACCTTAATAAATAACTTGCTTTATTAATAGAATACCTTCAACAATAAAAGCCCGAATCCTGAGGATCCGGGCTTTCCAATAGCGTATGTATATTATTAGTTTTTAATCAATTTTGCCACATCCACGCGATCTTCAGTACTCACCCTTAAGTAATAAATTCCGGCAGGTTTATTCGACATTACTTGGCTGAGATCCAATTTGGTATTGAAGGGTGACATTTGCTTCTTGCTTTGATAAATTTGACTTCCATTGACTCCTGTCAGCTGAAATTCAACAGTTTCAATGGTATCTAAATTTAGTTCCACCACCACATAATTGGTAAAAGGATTGGGACTAAGCTTTCCAATAAGCTGGTTGTCATTGGCATCAGGAGGATTAACTGATGTCAATAGAAAAGAAGCCTCCATAAAATCAGGTATACCCCAACCCATATAATTGTCAGGGCTGCCGGCCTGAGATGCACTTTGTTTCAATGCACTTTGTATTTCCATCACCGACATTTCAGGGAATGCTTGCATCAAACAACTGATCATTCCCGTCATGATGGGTGATGAAAAAGAGGTTCCATAACCCCCATCAGGACTTACACCGCTGCTGCCTGTAGCTACCGCAGCACCTGCTCCACAAGCCATAATGGCGGGCTTAATACGTCCGTCAACAGTAGGTCCGATGGAACTAAAGGAAACCCTGCTGTCGTTCAACCAAACAGCTCCGATGGACAGCACATCATGTGCATCTGCTGGTGCACCATTCCATGGAAAGTTTGAATCTCCTGAATTCCCGGCACTGTTACATACTACAATACCTTTAGAAACAGCAATATCAGCTGCTATACTTGCCACAGCGGTACTGCCATCCAGATCTTCATAATCGTGGGTCCACTCAGGCATATCATAATCCGAATAGGAAAGTGAACTATTAATAAGGTCAGCGCCCACACTATCTGCAAATTCTGCACCTGACACCCAATTAAACTCTTCAATATAATTCTCACTGTTCACATCTTCGGTGCGTAGCAACCAGTAATCGGCCTGTGGTGCGGTCCCCACCATTACTCCCGGTGAATTAGCTGCCATGCAAGACAAAACAGCTTTACCATGATAATGTTCACGATACACATCGCCTCCTGGGTTTACAAAATCTTTGGTTCCCAGTATTTGTCCATTGGCTCTTAAACTATCAAATACAGGGTGCAAATCAGCATCTTCGAAACCGGAATCCAATACGCCTATCACCATATCCTGCCCTTGAAAACCCTGGTCGTGTAAGTTGATTCCATTTAATTGCTCAATCTGACCATAGGCATGTCCATATTCTAATGTGGAAACAGATCGTTGATTATTGTTTTCCTGGCCAACTGCAGTTGCAGCCAATTTTTCCTCTAGTTCAAAAAAGGCTTTGCCTTCATCATTGGATTTAGAAACAAACTGTCGTGTGCTGGCCACATAGGCTAAGGCCTCTATTTGAGTGATCAGGTTTGGATCTGTGGTATACACAGTTACGCCATTTAACCAGCGTGTGGCATTTAATATGCTTACACCCACATTGGCCACACCTGTAATATACTCTTGATTTACGGGAATATCTAATGCATCGATGGCAATACCCTGTGCCAACCTTCTGTCAATAGCCCTCTGAGTTAGGAATTCTTCAGGATTATCAATTGAATAGGGTGAATTGTCCTTGTCGGTGAATTGAATATAATAGGTATTGGGGGATACCTGCGCTATAGCATATACTCCAACCAACAACAATACAATGAGTAATAGGTTTCTAGGATTCATTTCTTTCTTTTTGGTTATTTATCTTGACAAAACATTGGGCTTTGTGGTTGCCTAAGCTTATTCAAAGTCCCACTGGTTGTTATCATCATTAATATCAGGTATAATATCAGATCCAATCTGAATACTTTTTATCTTTTTATCCTTATCCAGCTGAAAAACAATTGATTGATTACCATCCTGCCATACGGAAACAGACTTATTTTGGGTCTCATGGCTTCCATCTTCATAGCTGCAATTCAGTTCTACCGCTAAGGGTAAGCCTCCCACATTTTCAACAACAACCTTGTGGTCAAGTGTTACTTTTTTAATCCCCAGATCTGCTTTCGCTTTCTCAAAGAACCATGGATTGAAAAACCAACTCAAGTCCTGAGCGGCTACTGCATTAAAGGTATTAAAGAAGTCTATCGGTATGGGATGCTTGCCATGCCAGCGTCTCATAAATTCCAATAATGCTTCCTTGAAAACCTCATCTCCAAGGGCATCCCGCAACATATGATAGGCCATGGCAGAATGGGTATAGGCATGGGTTCTGTAACTTGTATAATCAGATATCTGATAAGAGAGGTCCATAAGCCTGCTTTGCCTTTCCTTTCCGTTTACTGATTCAAAACGCCCGTTAATACGTGCTAAATACCTTGAATCAGGAGCAAGTTCATCCATAATCCCAGTGGGTAAATAAGCTGCCCAACCTTCATCCATCCAGGCATACTTTCGTTCATTGGTACCCATATAAAAAGGAAAGTAATTATGGAGTATCTCATGGAAAGTCAGCCCCAGGGCATAATCCTCAGCAATCATATCAGCATTATTGGCCATCATAGGAGTTTCCATCCCTCCACTTAACCTTCCATTACAAAAAGTAGTCATTTGAGGATAAGGAAAAGCAACCCCAGGAAGTTCGTAAGACATATAGGCAATGCTTCGACGTGACCAATCGGCAACCCTCTGAAAATTCACCGTGGAATCAGGATAGACCGCACTGACCAGGACCCGTCTTTGGGTAGTAGAATCCACCATCAGAGAAGTAGCATCCCAATTGGCATCTTTTGAACTGGCAAAGGAAAAATCGGGCACCTCTGTGGCAACAAATGTCCAGCTTTTCTTTCCACGCTTTTTCAACACTTTTTTCTGCTTTCTGTCTTCAGTATCTATAACATTTATTACATCATCACTTGAACGGGCTATATCAAGCCTCTTAAGAATATCCGCCTGAAAATGTTCATCGGCTTGTTGAAGCTCACCAGTGGCCCAAACCATATAACCACTGGGTACTTTAATGCTCACTTCATAGGTATTGAAATCATTATAGTACTCGGTCATGCCATGGTATTCCAAATTATCCCAGCCATCAATATCATCATAAACAGCAATTTGAGGATACCAGTAAGCAATAAAAAAGACATTGTTCTTGTAATGACCCATCCTCACCCATCGCTTTTGGGGAATCTGAAACTGCCAGGCTACCTCCAGACTCAGGGAGTCCCCGCTGGCCAGTTCTTCGTCAAGGGTAATATGCATATTGGTCGCAGAGCGATACACCTTCTTTCTGTCATCCAGATCCACGGAAACACCATTGATTTTCAACCATTCGATTGTCGTACCTTCTGTAATATCTACCGGACCAATATTCCAGGATCTTGCATTCCCTTTCTTATAGAAATCCTGATACAAGCGCAGGACTATCTTATCCAGACTATCCGGGCTGTTGTTATAATAGGTAACTGTTTCACTGGCCTTCAGAATGGATTTGTCAACCAGCAATTCAGCATCTATTGAATAATGTGAATGGTTCTGCCAATAGTGGATTCCTGGAACTCCATCAAAGGTTCTTGTTCCATTGTCGAGGGCATTCTTAACTTCTTCGGGTAAGGGTTGAGCCACTGCTGCAGACAGCTGCCATAGCACCATCAGTATCGTTGTCAGCTTACTGAATAATCGCATAATAAGTCAAATGTATCTATTGATAAACGTTTGTAAGAGTCGGTAAAAATAGACAATCTGATGAGATAAGGGCTATCTTTGTTTCTCTTAACTCATACAGTTTTTTAATCGCTAGTACCTAAGCATGAATATATTCACAACGCATAATCCTTATACCGGAAAGACATTGGAGCACTATACTGCATTGGATAAAAAGGCAGTGGATGAAAGCATTCTGGCAGTTGAAGCCAGCTTTAGAAAATGGTCAACCAGATCAATAACAGAACGTTCCAAACCCATGTTTGTTCTGGCTGGTCTCCTCAGAAAAAAGAAGTTGTTACTGGCCGAGTTGATCACCTTAGAGATGGGAAAACCCATGGAAGAATCAAAGGCTGAAATTGAGAAATGTGCCTGGCTTTGTGATTATTATGCTGCTCATGCCGGTGACATGCTGGCACAGGAAAGTATTAAAACGGATGCCAAAGAATCTTATCTCGAATTTGAACCCATGGGCATCATTTATGCCATCATGCCCTGGAATTTTCCCTTCTGGCAGGTTTTGCGAGCCGCCGTTCCCACCATCATGGCAGGTAATGCCATGGTTTTAAAACATGCCCCCAATGTGATTGCATGTGCTGAGGCCATAGAGAAGCTTTTCATTGAAGCCGGATTTCCGCAGCAACTTATGCTCAATCTGGTGATTGATCATAACACCTCTGATTACCTGATCAGCAAAAAAGAAATACGGGGTGTTACCTTGACAGGTAGTTTGAAAGCAGGACAGGCAGTTGCCATGCAAGCTGCAAAACACATAAAAAAGGTCGTGTTGGAGCTGGGAGGTTCCGACCCCTTTATTGTATTAAAAGATGCGGATTTGGATAGGGCCTGCTCGGTAGGGGTTCAATCCAGAATGTTGAATGCAGGACAGGTTTGTATTGCAGCCAAACGTTTTATTGTTGTAGAAGCTATTTATGATGACTTTGTTGAACAACACAAAAAATACCTGGAAAACATCAGTTTGGGTGACCCCATGGATCCGGCCACTCAAATGGGTCCTTTGGCACGCCCCGATTTAAGAGCAAGCATTGAAAAACAAGTTGACGAATCCATACAGATGGGAGCCAGATTAATTTGTGGAGGCAAAGAACAAGCTAAGCCACCTTTCTTTAGCCCCACCTTGCTCACCGATGTCAGTAAAGGCATGCCAGTGTATGATGAAGAAACCTTTGGCCCTGTTTCTGTAGTAATTAAAGCCAGAGATGAGCAGGAAGCCATTCAGATTGCGAATGACAGTCCCTTTGGTCTGGGTTGCAGTATATGGACTGACGACCTCCCTATGGCCAGGCAGCTGGCAAGTCAGGTGGAATCAGGCGCTGTCTTTATCAATGGTATGACCAAATCAGACCCCCGCCTTCCCTTTGGAGGTATTAAGGAATCTGGTTATGGACGTGAACTGGGTTCCTATGGTATCAAAGAATTCCTAAATATTAAAACCATCTGGATAGCCTAGAACTATCTTCATTGTAGCCTGATTTTTTTATCAGATCAATTTTTTTTCATCAGATGTGCTTGTTGTATTAATTTATGTCGTATGTTTGCGTCATTAAACAACAGACTCATGATAAAAGCCGAAAACTTCGAACCTGAATTGCAGGACCTGGCCAACTTTGCGAAAGTATGTGCCCACCCTGCCCGCTTGATGATTCTAAGGTATCTTGCAGAAAAACAAAGCTGTATATCTGGAGACATTACCACTGAAGTACCATTGTCCAGAACCACCGTCTCCCAGCACCTCAAAGAACTCAAGTCAGCTGGTTTAATAATGGGAGAAGTGGATGGCTTGAAAATCAACTACTGTTTAAATATGAAAACCATCAATAAACTCAAACAAAACATGAACAATTTCTTCAATGGCCTTGAAGGCGAGATTGGATGCAAATGCTAGTAATGGATTATGGTCTATGTATTATAATCAACATTAACACTCGAAACCCAAAACTTGACAACTTGACAACCCGACAACTTGATAACAGATAATCAATATCATAAATATGCATATCCAGATTTATGCGATTACCAACCAATAACATATAACTTATAACTCCAAACCAATGAAAACCACCCAGAACCCTATTAAAATCCTCATCCTTTGTACCGGCAACAGTTGCCGCAGTCAAATGGCGGAGGGCTTTTTAAAATCCTACGATACTGCACTGGAAGTATATTCAGCAGGCACCGAGCCCAGTCACGAAGTACATCCTCTGGCCATTCAGGTGATGAATGAAAAAGGTATCGACCTGAGTCATAGCAAACCCCAACATGTGGATGAATACCTATCGATGAACTTTGATTATGTGATCACGGTTTGTGGTGGCGCTCAGGAAAGCTGCCCCGCATTCATGGGGCAAGTGGATCAACGCCTTCACATTGGTTTTGACGATCCCGCAGAAGCTGTGGGTACCGAGGCTGAAATTATAAGTGAGTTCCGGAGAATCCGGGATGAAATAAACGAACAGTTTTACAATTTTTACAAAAACATATAATATCATGGAAAAGACCAAAGTCAACCTCAAAGAGATGGTAAAATCCAAATACAATACCATTGCCAATCAAAGCATACAACAAAACCAAAGTTCCTGCTGTGGAAGTACCGGATGCTGCGATACCATTGAATACAGTGTGTTCAGCGATAGCTATGACCATTTGTCGGGTTATGCCCCTGAAGCCGACCTGGGTTTGGGTTGCGGATTACCCACCGAGTTTGCCAAACTGGAAGCCGGACAAACCGTTCTCGACCTGGGATCAGGTGCTGGTAACGACTGTTTCGTAGCCAGGTCATTCGTAGGCGAAACCGGTAAAGTCATTGGTTTGGATTTCGCAGATAATATGTTGTCTCAGGCCATCGAAAATGCAAAAAAGCTCAACTACAGCAATGTAAGTTTTGTAAAAGGTGATATAGAAGAAATGCCCATCGAAAGCGATAGTGTGGATGTGATCATCTCCAATTGCGTACTCAATCTGGTACCCGATAAGGACAAGGCATTTCAGCAAATGCACAGGGTTTTAAATACTGGCGGACACTTTAGCGTTTCTGATGTAGTGCTTATGGGCGACCTTCCTGAAGCCTTAATTCATGATGCCGAAATGTATGCAGGTTGTGTATCCGGAGCCATTCAAAAAGAGGACTATCTTAGTGTCATTAAAAAATCAGGTTTTAAAAACATCCAGGTGCAAAAAGAAAAGGAAGTTATTGTACCCGATGAAATCCTGAGCAACTACCTGGATCAAGAGGCTCTTGCCAAATTCAAGAGCAGTAATATTGGAATTTATAGTATAACCGTTTACGCTGAAAAATAAACTTTCGATATGGGACTTAGCAGAAGATTATCCTTTCTCGACCGTTACCTGACCTTATGGATCTTCCTGGCGATGATCGTCGGTGTAGGTGCAGGATATTTTTATCCCCAAATTGCGGGCTTCTGGGAACAGTTTAACTCCGGAACCACCAATATACCCATTGCCATCGGCCTGATTGTGATGATGTATCCACCATTGGCCAAGGTGAAATACGAAGAACTGGGAGATGTGTTCAGAAACTGGAAAATACTCTCCCTTTCCCTTGTTCAAAACTGGTTTATCGGGCCACTGCTGATGTTTTTCCTGGCCATCTTATTCCTACAGGATTACCCCCATTATATGACGGGGTTAATTCTGATAGGCTTAGCCCGCTGCATCGCCATGGTCATCGTTTGGAACGAACTGGCCAAAGGCGATACCGAATACGCCGCTGGCCTGGTAGCCTTTAACAGTATTTTCCAGGTCTTGTTTTTCTCTATCTATGCCTATGTGTTTATCACTGTATTGCCCGGCTGGTTTGGCCTGAAAGGCTTTGAGGTCGATATCACCATGGGACAAATTGCTGAGAGTGTATTCATCTATCTGGGCATCCCTTTTATTGCAGGTATCCTTACCCGTTTCAGTTTGTTAAAGCTCAAAGGCAAACAGTGGTACCAAAAGAAATTCATTCCCAGAATCAGTCCTTTAACCCTGGTGGCTCTACTCTTTACCATTTTTGTAATGTTCTCATTAAAAGGCGAATATATAGTTAAAATACCTTTTGACGTGATCAGAATAGCCATACCATTGACCATTTACTTTGTGATCATGTTCCTGGTATCATTTTGGATGGGTAAAAAAATCGGAGCCGACTATTCGAAAACTGCGACCATCTCATTTACGGCTGCCAGTAACAATTTCGAACTGGCCATTGCGGTAGCTATAGCTGTTTTTGGCATCAATTCAGGCGAAGCATTCGCAGCGGTTATTGGTCCATTGGTGGAAGTTCCCTTACTCATCGCATTGGTCAATGTGGCCCTGCGTTTCCAAAAGAAGTATTTCAAGAAGGCCTAAGGGGCAGTGGCCGGGCTATCCGTTGTATCTGCCTTTCAAAATCAGTGGTCTGATAAGCCAAAAGCAGGGCCTCCAATGGTCGGCCTGCTTTTGGACTGCAGTCCATCCTTCTTTTGCCGCGGCAGTATGCCACTCCTATCCCTACTGCAGCTTCGCAGCCTTACCATATCCTCAGATTGATTAGTTTTGTTTTTTAATTATTCAAAGCCATGCGCATCGATATCATCACCATATTTCCGGAAATGTTTCAGGGTCCGTTTTCCCACTCCATTATCAAAAGGGCTACCGATAAACAACTGGTCGACATACATTTACACCAGCTCCGCAACTATGCCACCGACAAACACAAAAAGGTAGATGATTATCCCTTTTCCGGCGGTGCAGGTATGGTTATGATGATCGAACCCATCGACAATTGTATCAGCAGCCTTAAAAAAGAACGCTCCTATGATGAAGTCATTTATCTGAGCCCCGACGGGGAAGTTTTTAATCAGGGTTTGG
This sequence comes from Bacteroidota bacterium, assembly GCA_016845175.1. Lineage (GTDB taxonomy): Bacteria > Bacteroidota > Bacteroidia > Bacteroidales > F082 > JAERTD01. The sequence continues at coordinate 11,681 of JAERTD010000077.1, forward strand.
CCAATCAAATGTCCTCCTATGATAATATCATTTTGCTTTGTGGTCATTATAAAGGAATTGACGAACGTATACGCACCCACCTGATCACCAGGGAAATATCCATTGGAGACTATGTATTGTCAGGTGGTGAACTGGCTGCAGCAGTGGTAGTTGATGGTCTGGTTCGTTTATTGCCTGGTGTGTTGGGCGACGAAACCTCAGCCCTCAGCGATTCCTTTCAGGATCAATTGGTCTCACCTCCGGTTTATACACGTCCCAGATCCTATAAAGGATGGGATATTCCTGAAATCCTGCTATCAGGTAATGAAAAGCTAATCAGTGAATGGAAACACGACCAGGCCCTCCAAAGGACAAAGGAGCGTCGGCCGGGTATGCTTGAGGACTGATTGGGGCTGGGGTTGATGTTGTTGTTTTAGTTACTTGTAGACTTTAGTTTTCCCAATACCCATATTTCCGCGATACATTTTATCCACTTCCCACCATAATTAATAGACCATTATACATAATACATTCCCCTTATACCCATATCTCCAATTTCTTCCCTAACACATAGACCATAAACATTACAGATCCTAATCATCCAATGACTAAAAACAGCCTTTTATACCCTAAGAAAAAGCAGTCCACGAGTTTTCAACAGTCCATCCTTCATAAAACAAACAAATATTTTCTGCTTTTTATTTGACATTTAGGAATTAGCTGTATATTTGCACTCATTTTTCACGAACCGCTCCAAAGCACAAGACGATGGGTAAGAACGAATTAATTAAACTGGTTGAAGACAGTGTAGCTGTTAAAGAATTTCCGAAATTTAAAGCTGGTGATACCATCACCGTTACATATAAAATTAAAGAAGGTAGTAAAGAACGTTTACAGAAATTCCAAGGTGTTGTATTACAGCGTGTAGGAACTACTCCTACCGAGACCTTCACTATCCGTAAAATTTCCGGAAACATTGGAGTTGAGCGTGTATTTCCACTGGCCTCCCCTTTCATTGAAGAGATTGTAGTAAACAAAGAAGGTGTGGTACGTCGTGCCAGAATCTTTTACTTCAGAGACCTTAGGGGTAAAAAAGCCAGAATCAAAGAGAAAAGACAATAATAGCTGTCGAATAATATACAAGCCCTATCCTGTTGGATGGGGCTTTTTTTATGCCAGTCGCTGACGAAATACCTCGTAAAGCATTACCCCGGCGGCCACTGACACATTCAGGGAGGCAATTTCCCCTTGCATAGGTATCATCACCTTGGTATCGGCACGTTTCAAATATTCACCGGAAACACCACTTCCTTCAGATCCCATAATGACACCCAAGGGTCCGCTCATATCCTGCTCAAATATGGATACATCGGATTTTTCGGTAGCTGCCACCAGTTTCAGGCCACTACTGCTTAGGAACTCCAATGTCAATTTCAGGTTTTCACTTCGGCACAATGGCACCTTAAACAAAGCCCCTGCCGAAGATTTGATGGTCTCCGCATTTAGCTGAGCTGAGTTTTTGGATGGTATAACCACAGCATCAACCCCTGTACAACTTGCTGTCCGCAGTATGGCACCAAAGTTTCTGACATCAGTAATTTTATCCAGTATTAATACCAGCGGGTCGCGCCCCGACTCAAATATTCCGGGCAAAAGCTGCTCCAGATTATGAAAGATAATGGGTGATATAATGGCAACCACACCCTGGTGGTTTTTGCGTGTAAGTCGGTTTAACTTCTCAAGCGGGACAAATTGATAAGGAATTTCTGCATCCTTTAGCATCTGCATCATCTCCTTAAAAACAGGACTCCTGATCCCTTTCTGGACAAAAACCTTTTCCAGATCCTTACCCGAACTAATCGCTTCCATCAATGGACGCGTGCCAAATAGCATGTCGAGTTTAGCTTTTTTCTCTTGTCTATGCCCCATGATCTTCAAGGTATTGTGGGGGAAGGCTTTTTTTGGTGGGCACTCCCATGGTTTTAAGTTGCTCCACTTGTCGCAGCAGATTACCGCTACCGGATCTTAATTTTTTATGTGCCTCCTGATATACCCTTGAAGTTCGGTCAAGATGTACACCTATGGTTTCAAGGTCCTTTACAAAACTTTCAAATTTATCATAAAGACGTCCGCCCCTGTCAGCAATTTCCATGGCATTCTGGTTCTGTTTCTCATATTTCCATATGGAAGCCACAGTACGAAGTGTGGCCAAAAGTGTCGTAGGGCTAACAATCACAACACCTTGAGACCAGGCATACCCAAACAATTCGGCATCCACTTGCACGGCCAAACCAAAAGCAGGTTCAATGGGCATAAACAACAACACCAGATCGGGTGAGTTGAGACCTTCCAGGGTATCATATTTTTTTGAGCTTAGTTCCTTTACGTGCTGCTTGATGGATTCCAGATGACGCTTCAGGGCTTTGGTTTGTAAGAGCTCATCCTCTGAAGAAACATATTCGGTATAGGCGGTTAAGCTTACCTTTGAATCGATAATAAGGTGTTTGTTTTCAGGTAGTTTTATCAATACATCCGGGCGTAACAAATCACCTTCATCATTTCGTCCTGTATATTGGGTTATATACTCCTGGTCTTTGGTCAAACCTGAGCGCTCCAGTACCCTTTCTAGTATCACCTCTCCCCAATTGCCCTGTTTCTTACTATCCGATTTCAAGGCTTTGGTTAAGTCCCTGGCATCCTTATCCAGCGATACACTTAACTCATACAATTTCTTTACTTCAGCCTTTAAATCCGATCTATCTTTAAGACCCTTTTCATAGGTCTCATCCACTTTTTTCTCAAATTCCTGTATTTTTTCTTTAAGTGGATTCAGGATATCCCCCATTTTCTTACCACTGCTTTCGCTGAAATCCAGCGTGCTTTGTTTTAAGATACGGTTGGCAATGTTTTCAAATTCTATCTTAAATTTTTCCTGAAGCGCTTCCAGTTGTTTCTGTTCTTTCTCTAGCCTTTCTCTAAGGTGATTCATGGATAGTTCTTTCTCCAGCACCAGTTTATCCAATTCTTGTTGCTTGGCTGTGGCCGCATGATATTTCTGACTCATCTGCTCCAATGCTTTTTCCTGATCCAGGTGGCGGCTTTTAAGAATCTCAAATTGAGTATCAGATTCAGCATGTTGTTGGCTTAACTCCTGTATATTAGCCTCATATTGTTTATCTGCTTGCAACAACTTGTTTTTCAGGCTGATCCTCGACAATACAATGGCCACTACAAAACCAACTACTATGCCCACGATGAGATATACCAACTCCATAAGTATTTTTATGTAAAAGTATCAATTTATCTCTCAAATTCTTATCTTTCGGTAGCAAAAAATACGCTGATGAAATTGCCATATCAATTCTGTTTCCTGGGTTTATTAATAATCATTTTCTGTACGAATACAGCATCTAGTCAGGCTTATGAGCCACCAAAACCACTGATGAACAATAAAATCTTTGCTGATTTTCTTAAAACCCATGCCTATTACCCAGAGGCATCCATACAATCAGGAACTGAAGGGACTGTGCGTATTTCATTTACCCTCGACACCCAGGGCAAGGTGCTTAGCAGGGCTGTTTCAGAATCTGTTTCACCAGAAATTGATCATGATGCTCTTCGTGTTTTTGATATGATAATGTGGGAACCAGCAAAGGAATATGGCCTTTCCATTGAGAAAGGCTCTAGTTTTGAGCTAACATATAAGATCAAAAAATACAAACGTTTGGTCAAAAACAGAGGTTACGATAAACTCCCAAAACACAGTGACATTGCCGATCCAAGCGGGACAGTTTATTCCCTTAAGAAAGTCGATAAAAAACCCTTTCCCATACTTCCAGAGGGTTATGACCAGTTGGTAAATTATGTTTATGCAACCATTAAGTATCCTCAGGCTGCACAAAAACTAAATATCTCAGGTACCGTTCAGCTTGATTTTATAATTGAAAGCACCGGGCTTAGCTCCAACATCATCATAAGGGAGGCTGTGGGTGGTGGCTGTACAGAAGAAGCCATCAGTCTTATCCAGCAGCTCAAATGGTTGCCGGCTCAAATAGGCGACACTGCAGTACGGGTCTCCTCAACTATGTCCATTCAGTTTCAGCCGGGAATAAATGACAAACTTAAATATATGCCGGCCCAGACGAAAACCGGTTTATAAAAGAATTCAAGGCTTGAAAGCCAACGACATAAAATTTAAGCACGCTACGGCTTTGGCTACGCAAGAACAACTGAAAAGCTTTATATTTGTGCCCTAACCACCAAGAATCATTTTCCATGAAGAAAACTTTACTTTTACTCTTATTATTTACTGGAATCAGTGCTTTTTCACAGAACGACACCATTAAAAACTGGAAATTCGACGGAAAAGCAAGTATTAATTTCTCACAGAGTTATTTTTCAAATTGGGCAGCAGGAGGTGAAAACTCATTGGCAGCCATCGGAAAATACACCATGAATGCGAATTACAAGAAAAACAAACATGGCTGGGACAACTGGCTTGATTTGGCCCTCGGTTATAATATTATTGGGAGTAACGATCCCATGAAGACAGATGATAAGATTGAGCTGGTTTCAGTTTATGGTTACGAGTTGAAGAAAAGTCTCTACTTATCGATGTTACTGACTTTTAAATCACAATTTGCCAAAGGTTACGACTATGCCAAAGACTCAACCAATTATATTTCCGGCTTTATGGCTCCTGGCTATATCGATGTCGGACCTGGTATCAAATACAAACCCAATGATATCTTTCTGCTGAATATATCACCTGCTACTGCTAGATGGGTGGTGGTTAATGATCAGAAACTAGCTGATGCAGGAGCCTTTGGCCTGGAACCAGCCACGATGGACACTTTAGGTAATATCATTTCACATGCCAAGCAGGTGAAAACTGAATTTGGCGCCAAACTGTTAATGGCCATATCCTATGAGATCGTAAAAAATGTCAATGCAGGAACCAAATTGGAGTTATTCTCCGATTATCTATCCAATCCACAAAACATTGATGTTAACTGGCAGGTGCTTATTGAAATGAAAGTCAATAGCTGGTTGAATGTGAACATTTCCACTGAACTACTGTACGATGATGATGTGATCATTATTGATGAAAATGACAACCCTTTGGGACCCAGAACACAGTTCAAGCAAATGCTAATGGTTGGTGTTGGGTTTAATTTTTAGTTTGTGACGCGCATAGGGCTGCTATCCGACACCCACGGCCATATCCACAAGGCTGTATATACTTTCTTTGAAAACTGCGATGAGATCTGGCATGCCGGAGATTTAGGCAATATAACCACTGCTGATACCCTGGCAGCCTTCAAACCCTTTCGTGCGGTTTACGGCAATATTGATGGCGGCCCAATCAGACAAACCTACCCTGAAATTCTTGAGTTTAGCTGTGAAAAAGTAAAGGTTTTGATGATGCATATTGGTGGCTACCCTGGTCGTTATGAGAGCAAAGCCCGACAAGCCATTGTACAGCATAAGCCTAAACTATTTATCAGTGGTCATTCTCATATTTTAAAGGTGATGCATGACCCCAAGTATCATCTCCTCCACATCAATCCGGGAGCAGCAGGAAAATCCGGCTTTCATAAACACATCACCATGATACGGTTTTGTATCGAAAATGACAATATTAAGGATTTAGAAGTTTTCGAAGGAAAAAGATAGGGTATAATCTATTGAAAACCAGATTTTTTCTTGCCTAGTGGAATAAAAAAGACCTCTCAAAACTATATTTGTATATCACAATTACTATCTCAATCCTGAGAATATTGATCAGTTATTCAACCAGATGGTTTAAGACCTTTAATTGAGCCTAAACTATGGTTTTCAAAGTTGGCCATATTAATTATTAAATTTCATGATTCTAAACTGTTCTACTAGCTAGCTTTCAATGCATTGAGGATAGTCAAAAATTATCTGTACCTTCACACATCAAACCAAGGCCTAAGTTTTTTACGATATTCATCTAAAAAAATTAGTCATGAAAAAGCCCTTATTGGTTTTGGCAGGATTGTTATTGTCAATAACCACAGTTAATTCTCAGCAACCAAATGAAATTAATAATCAAGTATTACAATCTGGTCGAGATTTAATTGGAACTTCAGCTCATTTCAACTTCTATGCAGATACAAGCTTGGCTCATTACTGGGACTCAATACAGACACCCCTTGAAGATCAATTTACCATGTTTTCAGGACTGTTGGACTTTGGTGGGGGTGTTGACTCATTATTTACAAGTATCACTTCTATTGATGTTATCCTGTATAATTCTCATCAGGAACTTGATGATGAATATTCCTATGATTTATATGATTGGAAATGTGGAGTTTTCTCATGGTCACCGAAATCGATAAGTCTATGTATTCCACAAACACAATTACAAACAGATTTCTATCCCAATTTCTCTACACTTGCAGTTAACCTATTTTCACAACTTGCTATCAAGCTAAATATTTTAAGACGAGGACAGAGTTATTATCCTGAATATTTTAGAGAAGGTGTTGGACTCTATTATTCTGGTTTCGATCCTGATCCAGAAACTCTTGATAATTATGTTGTTTCATTAGGTCATACACCAACAATAGCGGATCTAGAAGACATTACGAATATTGCTACGAGTGGATTAAAAGACCTGATAGTTTCAAATATTCAATTTCAGGCGATATCATCCATAACAACAAGATATATGGATCACGCTTACCATGAAGATAAATGGCAGGAGTTTATTCCTTTATTTTATCAAAATACAGAACCTGAACGTATGAAACTACAATTATCAACAGATAATTTTGACCTCTATTGCATTGATAAGGATGTACAATACATTAACGACATGGCAAATTCCTTGGAGGATCAGTGCGCTGATAATCAATCGGATTACGAAATGACATTTAATCATAGATTTAGTATATCGATATTACCATATACAGAAACCTGGGATGACTTAACACATTGGGGACCCCAAGATGGTGCTTCGGCCTATGGAAATGAAAACATTTTTATTAGTTCATTTGATTATTGTTATGAGAACAATTACAACAATTATTTAAATTCACTTATCCCACATGAATATGGTCACGTAACTCATGCGCATATGTATTGGGAGATACCGATGGGATTTTATGCAGAGGGTATGGCAAGTTTTATACCAGGAGAACCGCTTGATCCAAATACTAACAATGATGAGTGGAGAATTGACCAGGTTTTTAATAATTATCTGAATACTTATGGTCGTCTTCCTACTTTTGAGGAGTTTGTTGAGAATCCGAATTTTGATATTGACCCGTATTTTTTTGGATATGCATTTTGTTCGTTTATCCATGATTATTATGGTGGTAGACTTGCCTTAAAGGGTTTCTTTAATTCTGGAATGGACTTTGCATCACTGAATACTACAGAAGATAGTGGATATTACTATTATATTAAATATCTTGAGTATGTAAGGGATTGGATTCCTGATTGTCCGGATGCCAATTTCGAAGCAGACCTTACCACAGGAATTGAGACTTTAGAAGTGCAATTTACAGATCTCTCGGAAGAAGGAATAAATCCTATTACTGAATGGTATTGGGAATTCGGAGATGGAACTACTTCCACCGACCAAAATCCTATACATACTTATAATCAGCCTGGCTCTTATACAGTTTATATGACTGCATCGGATGGTAGCATATATGATTTTGACCTTAAAACAAACTACATTGAAGTAAATTATCTTACCCCAACAGCCAATTTTGAAGGCACACCCTTAACTGGTGAAGCCCCGCTCTTGGTGACCTTTAATGATTTATCTTTAGATAGTGTAAACACTTGGTTGTGGGAGTTTGGTGATGGTGATACTTCTATTGTTCAATATCCTTTGCATGAATATAAAACACCCGGGAATTATACAGTATCTCTAACTGTCACGGGTCCAGGCGGCTCTCATACTGAACACAAAACAGACTATGTACTCATTACTGTGGATATTAAAGAACTCAAATCTGAAAATATACACGTATTCCCAAATCCTACCTCTAACAAATTGATGATTATCTTTCCAGACGCTAAAAAAAGACTGCTTATTTTGAATGATCTCACCGGAAAGCAAATTTTAAGAAATACTGTTTTTGGGAGTGAGGAAATAATTGATATGCAAAGATTCCAGAATGGAGTTTATTATCTTAAAATTAGTAGTGGAAAAAGCATAGCCATATTAAAAATAATAAATCAATAGAGGATCCTCGTTCAACAATTTATTATACTTGTTACGTAGCACGAATGTATCTTACATCAGGTGGTTAACACAATCATGATGTCAAGTTATCTCAGACGATCAGCAGAACGGATCAGTTTTTCATCACTTTGTATGCCTCTGAAAGCCAACATATAAAAAAGAAAGGCAATTAATGGGAAATAGGATGCTATTTCATATTCAGCCATTCCACCACTCAGGGCTTCCAAAGCGGGAACATAATAGAAGAAAAACAATCCTATGGCCAGCAAAACAAAAAGGATACAAACCTTTACCAGGTTCATTTGCATCTTCCTGTTTTTAAATAAAAACACGACAATTAACGACAAAATCATGGTAAAGACTACCAATGCCAATAATCCCAGATTAAAATAGGGTGACAAATTGGGTGTATGGTCAGGTACAAGGCTTTCTGTTTTTATTAATTGAAAATTTAATGAGTCGCCAGCGCCAATAAATTGTGCCAATGGGAAGAAAAACATGGCAGCAAGAGCGGCCACTGCCAGCAGTAAAAAAACGGTCTGTTTTCTTTGTATCATAAGGATTTATTTCTATTTTTATGCAAAATTAATCATTAAGCCAAAGCTAAGCCTGGCAAACGGCAAATTTATTTTCTTCGGCTAAATAAGTATTTACAACTAATATAAATAGCGCAGCTTTTGCATTTTTTCTAAAAAAGGGCCGTTACGACTCATTTTATCGTATATTTGCCGGGCTAGGAAAAAGGACCTGCATTTTAATTCCATAAAGGATTTATTTACACAAAAAAGCTTCGTTTTTTCCGGATGAATAATCGAACCGGAATTTTCAAAAAATCTTGATATATGTATGATATAGTAGAGCTGAATAGCAAGCTAGTTGCTGAGTTGCGAGACATAGCGAAAGATCTGAACATCCCAAAAACTGACAAATTACTCAAAAAGGATTTGGTTTATAAAATCCTCGACTTTCAAGCGCTCAATCCTACCAAAGAAATGCTTGACAAAGAAAGCAAAAGGCCTAATAAAACCAGAGACAGAAAAAGAAAACCTGCTGATAAGCAGCAAAATAAGACAAACAACCAAGTTAAAATGGACAAACCGAAACAGTCGGAATCCGACAACGAAAAAAATACTGAACCCAAACCTGAAAGATCCAAGAGAAGAAGAGGCCGACCAAAAAAGGAATTACTCGCCTCTACTGCGGATAACAAATTACAAAAGACTCCGGTAGAGAAATCTGCTTCTGACGATAAAGCTGTTGCAGAAGAAAACAACAAAGCTGTTGAAACTCCTGAAGTTAAAAAACCAGAAAGCACAGAGGTTAAAGCTGAAAAGCCCGTCGAAAATACGAAGACTTCTGAAAGAGTTGTGAGGACTGAAAGAAAAGACAGACCTGAAAGACAAGAAAGACCTGAAAGGCGTGAAAGGAAAGAGAATGATCAGAATTCAAGAAGGCCGAACCGACCTGATAACAGAGCCTCCAATGGTGACAATCAGGACAATAAAGATAGCCGAAGAGAAAATGATGATTCCAACAAACCTAAGAAACGTCCTGAATTTGCATTTGAGTTTGAAGGAATGGTTTCGGCTGAAGGTGTTTTAGAGATCATGCCCGACGGATATGGGTTTTTAAGATCTTCAGATTATTATTATTTGAATTCTCCTGATGACGTATATGTATCCCAGTCTCAAATCAAATTATTTGGTTTAAAAACCGGTGATACCGTAAAAGGTGTTATTCGTCCACCCAAAGAAGGTGAAAAATATTTTCCACTTATTAAAGTTGAGAAAATCAATGGTAAATTACCTGCGGAGGTACGCGACAGGGTACCCTTTGATTACCTCACCCCTCTATTTCCTGAAGAGAAATTTACCATTACAGGCCATAAAGATGAGAACATCTCCACCAGAGTTATCGATATGTTCACTCCCATTGGTAAAGGACAACGTGGTCTAATTGTTGCCCAGCCCAAAACCGGTAAAACAGTATTGCTTAAAGACGTGGCCAACGCCATTGCCGCTAACCACCCTGAGGTATATCTGATCATTCTGCTGATTGATGAGAGACCTGAAGAAGTTACCGATATGGAACGTAGTGTGAATGCTGAGGTGGTAGCTTCAACTTTTGATGAGCCTGCCGATAAGCATGTAAAAATTGCTAACCTGGTACTTGAAAAAGCCAAACGACTTACTGAATCAGGTCATGATGTAGTGATTCTTCTGGACTCAATTACACGTTTAGCCCGTGCTTATAACACCATCTCCCCTGCTTCTGGTAAAGTATTGTCAGGTGGTGTGGAAGCCAATGCCCTGCAAAAACCAAAGCGTTTCTTTGGGGCAGCACGTAAAATTGAACATGGTGGTTCCCTCACCATATTAGCCACCGCACTTATTGATACCGGATCCAAAATGGATGAGGTAATTTTTGAAGAGTTTAAAGGAACTGGTAATATGGAGTTGCAACTCGACAGAAAACTATCCAATAAAAGGATTTATCCTGCCATTGATATCGTGGCTTCAAGCACCCGACGCGAAGACTTGCTGATTGACAAAGAAATGCTTCAGCGCATCTGGGTACTAAGAAACCATCTGGCAGATATGAATACCCTTGAAGCCATGGAGTTTCTTAAAGACAAAATGAAATTTACAAAAGACAATAAAGAGTTTCTGATTTCGATGAATAGCTAATTCATCAGAACCCATCTTAAAACCCCTGCTTAATCATCACAAAAGCGGGGGTTTTCTGTTCCTGGAGGTTTAATTCTGATCATGCCATGCATGCCCAAAATGATAACTGGAGTTACCGGATCATTGGAATAAATAGTTATGGTTCGGTGCTGGATACCTACAGCCCCCTTGGTTTTAACCTTTACCACCACACTACCGCCTTCTCCCGGCCCTACAATTTGCTCAGGATATTTTAAAATTTTACAGCCATTGGAAGCATGTACCTCACTAACTACCAAGTCCTTATCACCCAGGTTGGTAAAAAGAAAGGTATGTTGCACTTTTTTACCTCTGTGTAAATGGCCAAAATCATAATTGTAATGATCAAATATCATTCTGGGCACCGTATCTAGAGTCACATAATCCAAAAATTGGGTGGAATCTTCCACCAGATTAGCCACCAGATAAAAGAATTTGCTTGCATTGAGTTCATCATCCGTATCCACCACCACTTCGATATGGTTAATGCCCAGTGGTAATTCCTTAATGGCTTCAAAATTAACCATGGCGATGGTGGATTGGCCTGGTGCCAAATTATTGGTTTTATAGGTAACCGACACAAAAGGACTGGACTGACCAGCCTTTAGGAGTATGGCAGACTCACCAAAATTATGCATGGCAATTTCCTGTATTACTGTTCCTCCCTGGGATACATCTCCAATTACCAGTTCGAGACTATCCATACTAAAGCCAAGGTTTCCAATTTTTACAGGAAAACTTTTGTACAATAGGGAGTCGGTTTGAGAACAGAGGGAAGCTGCCATCAACAGAACAAAAACAGATATGGAGAAAACCCTTTTTAACACAACAAAGAATCAGCTAAATCATTCATATCCAAACCATCAAAATTTCCTGAACTCATCATTAAAATGGCCTTTTTATCTGTTTTTTTATCCATCAATGCCTTGCGTAGCTTCCTGGAATCACTAAAGACCATCAGCTGCTCATTGTCAAATGCTTCTTTGATGTCGGCAGCATCCAGTTCATCCATGGCCTTCATCTTCAATGCATGGGGATTAAAATAAACGAAGGCCTGATCACACAGATCCAGGCTCCCCTTATATTCATGTAAAAAACTTTTGTTCAGGCTGCTAAAGGTATGCAGTTCCAGACAGGCAATCAAATGGCTATCAGGATATTGTTCCCTCATGGCCTCCGTGGTAGCCTTTACTTTGGAAGGTGCATGTGCAAAATCTTTATACAATACACCACTTTCTTTCTTAAGAATCAGCTCCAAACGATTATCGGTCCCCTTAAAACTACCCATTGATGTGTAAAACTGATCACCAGCTATCCCCAATTCCTTACACAGCAGTTGGGCACCCTTTATATTCATCAGATTATGCTTGCCAAATACGCTTAGGGGATATTTTTTGGTTTTATATATTATTTGTGAAAGACCATCTGCAATTTCATAGGTTGGCAGACCGTAGGGTATGCAGTTAATGCTGGAATCCACATCAGCAACCAATTGCCGCAAATGAGGGTCTTCCTCATTGTAAACAAGACTTTGGCCAGTTTCCAGCTGAGAAATGAATATGCGGAATTGATCCAGATAGAATTCGAAACTTGGAAAGACATTGATATGATCCCATGCAATACCTGATAATAGTGCCAGCTGTGGTTTATACCAATGGAATTTGGGTCGGCGATCGATGGGCGAACTTAAATATTCATCACCTTCAAATACCATCATGGGAGCCTTGGAACTGAGCTGTACCATGACATCAAAATCCCGAAGTTTTGATCCAACCAAATAATCAAATTCCTTCCCACATTGTTTTAGCACATGCATAACCATGGCGGTAATGGTGGTTTTACCATGACTACCACCTATAACAACCCTGAGCTTCTCTTCAGCATGATGGAAAAGAAATTCCGGATAAGAATAGATTTTTAAGCCTTTATCCTGTGCGTATTGAAGTTCCGGATTATCTGCCTTGGCATGCATACCCAAAATAATGAAATCGATGGATTGGCTGAGTTTTTCAGGATACCACCCCATTTCTTGAGGCAGCAAGCCATATTTTTTGAGTCGGCTTTTGGATGGTTCGAATATTTCATCATCCGAACCAGATACCTCATAACCATTACTTTGCATAGCAATGGCAAGGTTATGCATTGCCGTCCCGCCTATGGCAATAAAATGTACTTTCATTGGCTATCAAAAATAGGCTTTTTAGTCCTCAACCCTAAGCTTTCTAGTAAAAATGGTCCAGAAATTGTCCGTCATTGGCTGATTTCTCATATTTTTATGGAAAATCTTTAGGACAGGAAAATTGATTTCAGATGAAAAGAGTGTTTATACCGGTTGATTTATCAGCAGCCAGCTTTGAATTATGTAAATATGCTGTTCAAATCGTAGAGCAGGAAGCCTGCACACTGTTCATTTATCATATTTACCCTGATCAGCTCATGGTACCTGATTCAAGCTTTCCCGCAGGTATCGACAATGATGCATTTATGAATACAGCCTATATTGGGACACTCAAAGAACGATCACTGAATGAATTATCCATCTTAATAAAACAGTTGGAAAAAGTGATTGGGGATAAACCCATTAGCCTGGAAAGTGAAGTCATTGGTGGTGATCTGGAATGGCAAATTATGGAATGCGGTGAACGTCTCAGACCTGATCTGATCATCATGGGAACCAAAGGCAAGGGCAACAAAGGATTACTGGAAGGAGGAACCGCCAAGAAGATAATGAACGAATCCAATATTCCTGTAATCGTCCTTCCTGAATCCTATAAGGAAAAACCACTCAAAAACATCATGTATGCCTGTGACCAGTGTCCTGAGGATTTCCCTAAAATCAAAATGCTTTTCAAACTTTTTGATGCGCTGGATGTCAAGGTTTTTGTGACCCACCTTTGCCTGAAAGATGAGGACAAGGATAAGCGGATTATGAGTGACCTGAAAAAACTTTTTGCCATTGATCAGAGCAAAGGGAGAATATATTTTCACCTGGTGGATACTGACGATAAGGAAAGTGCACTACAGGCCTTTACAGAGCTCAATGAGATTGATTTGATTGCCTTCATCGCCCATCGAAAGAGTTTTTTGAAAAAGTTTTTCCAGAACAAAATTCACAAGGAAGATTTCTTCAAACTTGAAATACCCATGCTGGCAGTCCACAACCGCTAATTCACCCCCAAAGCTTTCCGGTACAATTCATACAAATCACTACCAATGGTATCTGCTCCATAGCTAAGTCTGGACTGTTTTTTAATGGCTTCTGAATCAAAACGCTTGTTTCCATCCATTACTGCAATCATTTGCTCGAATAAAGCTTTTTCATCTCCGGCATCAATGAGGATTCCATTTGAATCGTTAACCGCTTCAGCTATCCCACCTACCCTTGTGGCAAGAACAGGCACACCCAATACAAAGCTTTCATTAATGACCACCGGGAAATTCTCGTAATTGCTGAAAATGACCGTCATATCAGCTCCAGCCATGGTTCTGGCCAGTTCCTTTCCTTCTACCAAACCTTTGAACTGGAGCAGATCAGCAGGAATCTCCAGCTTTTTAGCAAAGTTGTATAATTGATCATAATCGATACCCTCTCCAACCATATGAAAAACAAAGTCATCCCTTTCACCTGCTAGTTGTTGAATTACGTTCAACATGCCACTGATGTTTTTAGATCTGTCCTCAAAGCAACTGACATGAACAAAGGTAGTTTTTCCTGGAAGCTTCTTATGTTGTTTTTGATTGAAAAAGTCATCATGTACCACATTAGCTAACACCTGATACCTAGGATTTTTCAGTCTGTGTGATTGCATAGCTGATGCCAGATTTTTGGTAACGGTGGTCACGGCATATGCATTTTTAACCACTTGTCGGGTAAACCATTTCCTAAAAAAACCTTTGAAACTCTGGGTTAAGGCCAAATATCTTGACCAATGCTCACTCACCACAAAAGGTGTGGCATAAAACCATTTGTAGTATAAGGCAATTAATCCCAGTCTGCTTAGGATATGAATATGCAGCATATCAAAGTCACCTAGTACGGTCTTCAGCTTTCTGATCCCAATGAAGTTGGCTTTATAGAACCTGAAAATCTTCAATAGTGGCGATACTATAGGTAGCTTAGAATCCACTGCCTTATAATACACAATAGCAGTGGGCACTTTTTCCTCGATTTTATAGTTAAGATCATAGGTTCCTGATTCCAATCCTTCCACAGCCTGTACATAAACCACACCCACATCAGCATGAACTACGGCAGCCTCAGCATGCTTTTTTATAAACAGGCCAAACATAGGGTCATAGCGGTTTGGGTACCACCTGGCGAGAAACAGAATTTTTATTTTTTTACCTAATTGATCTGCCATAGTCATTGCAACTGTTTTTAAGCGAGCAATTCATCCACAAAGCTAACGGCATTTAACAAACGTTGATTGCCCAAGCCGGTTATAATCCGATAATTTAATCCCTTGTCATCAAGAATAGTCTGATATTTTTCAAACAATTCTTGCCTGTCATTAGGATTGGATCGCAAGGGATCATTTCGCCAGGCCACATCCGGAGCACATAATAAATACAGATCATACGTATGCTCATTGATTGCATTTTCGATCCAGGGATGGCAGTGCTTGTACATATAATCACTCCAAACCTTAAAAACAATAAACTCCGTATCTAAAAATACTACTGTGTTGCTCTTCTTCACTATTTCCTGTTCAGAAACCAACTGTTGTTTCGCCATAATAAGAAGATCGCTCTCCTGATAATCAGGGCGCTCCTGCAAATAGGTTCTGGCATACTCCGGCACCCAAAGTGTTTGATAATGAATGGATAAGGACTCAGCCAGCTGTGACTTTCCTGTGGATTCAGGTCCGGTAAGGGCTACCTTTTTAAGCATCCTGCCTATTTTTTTGAACCAGTTTCTTCCATTCGAAATAACCCATCACCGCCAGCACCAGAAATACCAGAAACTGGAAACTTGTAAATACCAGATCTTTACTGAAATATAAGGGAACGGATATCACATCTCCCACGATCCAAAACAACCAGTTTTCAACTTTCTTAATGGCCATCAACCACATACCCACTATAAATATAGCGGTAGTTACTGTATCGATATAAGGCAAATTTGTGGACCAATAATCCAGATCGTCTGCTTTAAAGTACTTTAGGAGAAGTATAATAATCAGCATTGATACCAGAAATAGCCCTCCGGCAAAATACCAGTTTCGCTTGTTAGCAAATGTGATGGGCCTGGTATGTTGTTGGTCATTTTTCCTGGTCCATTTATACCAGCCATAGACACTCATGATAAAATAAAAGGCATTAATCCCCATATCTGCGTAGAGTTTGGCAAAAAAGCAGATATAAACATAAATCAATACACTGATAATTCCTGTAGGGTACACCAGGATATTGGCCTTCTTAGCATACCAAACACTTAGCAATCCAAATATGACGGCCACAATCTCAAACCATGATGTATCCATCAGGTTTTGAATAAAAACTTGGTAAAAATCAGTCATTGGGATTTCATTTATAGAAATTAGTCTTATTTGCTTTCCTCAACAATATTCAGATCGGCATTGACAATTTTAAGAATAAAAACTGAGTGTGGAAGTTCAAATGATTGCTCTATCTCATGAGTAATGGCATTCATAACCCTACGATAAGGACCAAATACCTGGGTACTCATCCCATTGGTTCGCACCACAATATCATCATAAGTGTTTAGCCGATCAATAAATGCTTTAATGGGAGGTATAAATTCATCCTTTAATGGGTAATAGCTTACATCTACTGAGGTGTTCATCCTTCATTTCCTTTGGTGAAGCCACAAAGGTAACTTATATTTACTATTTTTAAAGACTCAAATAAGACCTGAATTTATGACCAAAAGATTTTTAATTACCGTAGGCATTCTGGGTGCTACTTCCGTAATTCTAGGCGCAGTAGGTGCTCACAAACTAAAAGAATTTCTATCTCCTGAACACCTGAACACCTTTAATACCGGCGTACAATACCAGATGTACCATACCCTGGCCTTACTCGGTCTTATCTTTATGAACCGATATGTGAGCCGGTCCTACCTGAATATTATTTATTATTTCTTTACCATTGGTATCGTTCTATTTTCAGGATCCCTCTATTTGTTGAGCCTGAGTGAACTCACGGGCATCAATTTTGGTTTCCTGGGGCCAGTCACCCCCCTCGGTGGTGTGCTGTTTATCTTGGGATGGTTGCTGTTAATGTATACAGGCTTTATTTATAAGCATAAAAAACGCAGCCACAAACACAGTTAAGACAGTGTTTACCAGCTTCAATAAAGAAATTATCCAGCTATAAACCGGGTACACTTCTTTCTCCAAAATACTTATAGGCTATGGATACCGAAAAGATCGGTAGTGTCGAGCTATTTATCTCATATCAACCACTTCCAGTTCATCATAAAGTTTTGGATCAAATACAAATGTATAAGGCTCCACTGAAATAGATGGGGTAAGGTTTATGATATGATAGGTAAACACATTACCGTTCTTGTCATATACTGAAAAGCTCTGCAAGTCCAGGTTTTTACTATTCAGTAACAGGCTTAGGTGCTCAAACTGTTTGCCTTTGTTAGACCGAAGGTTAACCAGTTTCAAATCAGAGTTTTTGTATTTGTTATCAGGATCAAATTTGGCCTTATAATCCTCATCATAAGTGGTCAGTATTTTAGTTGGAGAGATACCTCCTTCTTCATCATCCACATTACTGATCATGACCTCTTCCGAATCCACTAGATAAGTCCATAAGGTATCGCCATCCGACATGATGATTTGGCCTTCCATTTCGATTCGGTATTTATCCTTTTCCACAAATAGTAAACCGGTCTTTTTCAGGTTGATATCCATTTCCTGATTGACCATGGTATAAGATAACTCAGCTTTAAAATTATCATAGGAGGAAATTTTTTCGATCACCTTCCTTAGCAAAACTTCTGCATCCTTATCACTTTGTCCGTTCAGCACCAGTCCCACCATGAGAGCAGCAAACAGCATTATATTCCTCATATGTATCATAAATTATTCTTTTCTTCTTCTGACAGGTTTAAATCATTCAAAAATTGTTCCAAAGCCATTTCGTTGGCTATTTTAACCTCTCGTGCTTTACTTCCTTCGAATGGCCCCACAATTCCTGCGGCTTCCAGTTGGTCGATAATTCTACCTGCCCTATTATAACCCAATTTCAATTTCCGCTGCAACAAGGAGGTTGAGCCCTGTTGGGTCTGCACAATAATCAGTGCAGCATCTTCGAAGAGTTCATCACGCTCATTGGGATCAAATTCATTTTTGCTATCCGGTTCCTCGTCATAATATTCAGGCAGATGCAAGGCATCAGGGAAAGCCCTTTGGGTTCCAATATAATCAGTCACACGCTCCACTTCCGGTGTATCGATAAAGGCACATTGGAGGCGTATGAGATCACTACCCGTGGACAACAACATATCACCCCTACCCACCAATTGATCAGCACCACCGGTATCCAAGATGGTCCTTGAATCAATTTTAGATATTACCCTGAAGGCAACTCGTGCTGGGAAATTGGCCTTAATGGTACCGGTAATAATATTCACCGAAGGCCGCTGAGTAGCAATGATCAGGTGAATACCTACAGCTCTGGCTAACTGGGCCAATCTGGTGATGGGACTTTCAACTTCCTTACCCGCAGTCATGATCAAATCAGCAAACTCATCTATCACCAGCACCAGATATGGCAGGTATCGATGGCCGTGGTTAGGGTTCAGCTTTCGGGAAATAAACTTCTTATTGTATTCCTTAATATTTCTAACCTGAGCATCCTTCAATAATTCATAGCGGTTATCCATTTCAATACCAAGGGAATTCAATGTTCTGACCACCTTTCTGGTATCAGTAATGATGGCCTCTTCGGAATCTGGCAATTTGGCCAGATAATGTCGCTCAATTCTAGAGAACAATGTGAGTTCAACCTTTTTAGGGTCGACCATGATGAATTTCAACTCAGCCGGATGCTTGGTGTACAGCAATGAGGCTATGATAGCATTTAATCCAACCGATTTACCCTGACCGGTGGCACCAGCCATCAGAATGTGGGGCATTTTGGCCAGGTCGGCCACATAACTTTCATTGGCAATGGTTTTACCCAATCCAAAAGGTAATTCATAAGAATTGTTCTGGAATTTTTCCGAAGCAATAATAGAACGCATGGAAACGATATTGGGGTTGCGGTTGGGAACTTCAATACCCACCGTCCCTTTACCTGGAATCGGAGCAATTATCCTGATTCCCATGGCCGCCAGACTCAGGGCGATATCGTCTTCAAGGTTTTTAATTTTTGATATACGGATGCCAGGAGCAGGTACAATTTCATAAAGGGTAACCGTTGGTCCAATGGTTGCCTTAATTTTGGTTATGCTTATGGAGTAGTGATTGAGGGTCTCTACAATCTTATTCTTATTGACCTCCAGCTCTTCCTTATCAACTTTTATATTTCCATCATCATATTCTTCCAGTAAATCCAAGCCAGGTAGTTTAAAATCCGACAATTCAAGGGTCGGATCAAATTCTGTATCAATGCCATGGTGGTCACCAGGCTTAACCTCTTTACTGGTTTTTTCTTCTACCGGCTTTTCGATGGTTAATTCCACCTCTTCTTCTTTAGCAGCTGGTTTTTCCACTTTCTTTTGATCTTCTGCAAGGAGTTTTGGGTCCACTTCAATTTTAAAATCAGTTTCTGTGACTGCTTCCAAGGGTTTTTCTTTGGGTTGGATTACCTCTTCTTCTTCAGTTACTGAGAATTCCACAGTATTATACAGGTCAGCTGCAGGCTTGGTCTTACTTTCAGTTGTTTCTTCTTCTTCTTTTTCCTTTTTACTGACAAATTTGAACAAAGTAAATCTGAAATCAATAATGGCGAAGACAACAGGAATGAAAATGAAGAGAAAGATTAAGCCAATATTACCTAAATAGGCCAACAGCCAAATATTCAGCTGATTGCCAACCAATCCACCCATGATATTTTCCGGATGTTGGGGCATAATAAAATTCAAAACCATGGGTAACCATAGCAAACCAATGGTGATGAGTTGAGCCCAGGTCCAGATTTTAAACAATTTCGTTTTAAACAACATCCAAAATCCAATGGCAAAAACCACCAAAGTGAAAAAGTATGCGCCTAATCCCACTCCTTGTTGAATAATGATCCGAGACAAGAATGCACCCACTGAACCAGTCCAGTTCTTTACCATCTCAGCATGATCGATGAAATAATCGCCTAGACTATTGTTTAAGAAACTATCGGGGTAGGCCTTAAACCAATTAATAAAAAAGGAAGTAAATGCAAGAAACAAATACAGGGAAGCCAGAATCAGAAAGAAACCAAATATTTTCAGGAGTCGGGGATCCAGTTTTGGTATTGAACGGGATTTACGACTGCTGCTTTTCTTGGGCGATCTTTTGGTTTTTTTCCTGGTTTTAGGACTTGTGCTTTCCTTAAGTTTATTGGCTTTGAGTTTATTTTGCTTTACTGGCATCCTGGCATGATTTGTTATCACAAAACTAATAAAATCATAGGATTGTGTGGCATGAACTTTCGGCCCAGCAAAGCTTAGCGTAAATAAGCCTAAGCCTGGATTATTTTACCAAGGTGAATAGTTTGTTCCAGCGAATTTTACCGCCGAACAAAGATTTGTTAGGATCCAGTGACAACCAAACAAATTCGGCCTTACCCACTATATGATCTTCGGGAACAAAGCCCCAGAAACGCGAATCCGCTGAATTGTGGCGGTTATCACCCATCATCCAATAGTAATCGTATATGGGGGTGTAGTTATTGGCCACTTTTCCGTTGATATATATTTTTTCACCTTTTACTTCCAGCGAATTACCTTCATAGGTCACAATAAGTCTTTTATACAGAGCAATATTGTCAAGGTTTATATCAAATGCTACACCTTTCTGCGGTATGAACAATGGACCAAAGTTGTCACGGTTCCATTTGAAAGCGGTGTCGTGGGGGAAAATATCCGGATTCCACTTTCCTGCTGGTTCGGCTATCACTTCCACATTCTTCACTATGGCCAGTTTTTCCATTTCAGTTTTGGCTTCATTGGTCATAAAGTAGCTAAACTGCCCCGGAATTTGGGTACGGCCACCTTCGGTGATATTCAGACGATCCAGGACTTTGGGATTGATTCCGCTACCGTCGGTAAGCACCCTGTACTGGTATTGTAATTTTTCAGGATTTTCAGCTTTTTCACCATTCAGATAAACTTGTCTGTCAATGATTTGAATGCTGTCTCCTGGCAGACCAACACAACGTTTTACATAGTTTTCACGCTTATCAACAGGTCTTACTACAATATCTCCAAAATTCCTCTTATCAGTCCAAACCCGTTTCCTACCATATTCCTGCACCAGCGTATAATAACTTACATTACTCTGAAATCTTGTGGACACTGTATCCCCGGTAGGATAGTTAAAAACCACCGCATCATTATGGTCGACAGTGGTAAGTCCTGCGAATCTGAAATAAGGCAATTTGATCCACTCCACATAAGACTTTATGTCGCTGAGTGGTAATGTATGATGTACAAACGGAAAAGATAAGGGCGTATTGGGTGCCTTTGGGCCATAAGCTATCTTGCTCACAAACAAATAATCACCTACCAATAAGGATTTCTCCATGGATGAGGTAGGAATGGTGTATGCTTCCAGTAGAAAAGTCCGTATGATAGTTGCAGCAACAACAGCAAAAATTATGGCGTCGGTCCATTCTCTTACTACCGATTTCTTTATTTCAGGACGCTCATCGGGATCCACAAAAACTGTTTCCTTTTGCATACTCAGGTATGGGAAATAGAAAATTGGAAATACAACTGCTAAAAATTGCTCTCCCAGCCCGAATTTACTGTAGCATTTGGCCAGTTCCACAAGCATAAGCATATACATAAAGACATTAAGGAAAGGGAAAAGGAGCAGGATGTACCACCACAAAGGTTTTTTGATAATCCTGAGAAAGATATAGAGGTTAAAGAATGGTATCAGCGTCATCCAACCTTTTTTCCCTGCTTTTTCAAAAAGCATCCAGGCAAAAATGGTGGGAATCGTAAAGGATAATGGAATTAAGACCAACAAATTAAGCATGGGTTTTCATTTTATTAACAGGCTGCAAGATAGTCTGTTTTCAGCCTTTTAGACGTTAATTATTGTTAATTACTAAGGGAGGCAAAGCTAAGGATATTATTCAAAAATTAAGGAGCGCAGTGTTTTAAAATCGGAGCAATGATGGCAGTTTTTATTTGTTGACTAGCCCAGGTCCAGCAAGTCCTTCATAGTATAGATACCTTTTTTCCCGGCAAGAAATTCTGCTGCAAGTAGTGCACCCATGACAAAACCACCCCTGCTCTTTGCATTGTGAGAAAGCTTTACGGTATCCACCTTTGAATCATACACAAGCTCATGATAACCAGTCACTTCCCCTTCCCTATTGGATTGCACTGACAACTGGGTCCCTTCTGATGGGCCATTCAACTTCCAACTTTCCAGCTTTGGGTTTTCATTGATGAGATCTTCCGCAATTTTTACAGCTGTTCCACTGGGTTCATCCAGTTTATGGATGTGATGGGTTTCTGACAAAGTAATGCTATATCCTTCCATGGAAGCCATCAATTTAGCCAAATGCCGGTTGAGCTCGAAGAAAATATTGACGCCTATGCTAAAGTTTGGGGCGTGAAACAAACTTCCGTTGCTATCCTCACATTTTTGTTGGATGTCAGGCAGGCGATCATGCCAACCAGTGGTACCACTAACAATTGGGAGACCAATCCTGAAACAGTTTTCCATATTGGGTATGGCAGTTTCAGGCATGCTAAAATCAATCAGAACATCTGCTTTTACAGGAAGTTCCATGAATTCCTTCCAATCGGTGTTGGTATCCAGTATCGCAACTATCTTGTGACCCCGTTTCAGGGCCAGTTGCTCTACTTCCTTGCCCATTTTACCATAGCCTGAAATGATTACATCCATGATCTCAAATTAAAAATTAACACGTATGGAGAGGCCATTATAGCTATTTTGTGCTTGAGGCAAGGCCATGTTCGAAGGCTGAAGTTGAAACTGAGGCTGCCACTCAACCGAGATGTTTTCATCAACTTCCCAATAGTATAAATGTGCGTCCACGGTTGCATCAAGTATTTGTAAAATATACCAAACCCCCATAAATATATAGGACAACTCCATATTCCTTCTATAATAATCCCTAATACTCTTAAGTTCGTCGGTGCTGTATTTTTGCGCCAGTTCGTCCGAACATTCTATGGGATCATCCGGATCATCAGCTTTGGATGAACAAACAAAAGCCGAATTGTATTTGGAGTATTCTTTACCATTGGTAATGGCAAAATAGGTGGTCACACCAAATCCGGCATAGACTATGGGTAGTTTCCAGTATTTTTTATTGTAAATCTGTCCGGCTCCTGGGATCAGAGCAAGCAAGGTGGCCTTTTTCGGAGAATGTAGGGGCTTGACATCAATGGAGTCAGAAC
Organism: Bacteroidota bacterium; assembly: GCA_016845175.1. Classification (GTDB taxonomy): domain Bacteria; phylum Bacteroidota; class Bacteroidia; order Bacteroidales; family F082; genus JAERTD01. The sequence goes on from JAERTD010000077.1 coordinate 35,151, forward strand.
TAGTATTCTGGGCATACATACGGGTACATCCCAGCATCAGGATGGTTACGCATAAAACCAATGATTTAAAAAAAGAAGCACCCACAGAAAGATGTATTATTTTTTCATTTTAGCAATGATGGTATCCAGTTCATCATCGTTAGTAAAGCTAATAACGATACTTCCCTGTCCATTATTGCTACGACGCAGGCTTACTTTTGCATCAAAATACAGACCCAGATCTTCCGAAGCTTTTGAGTATTTCTCAGGCAGACTTGCTTTTTCTTTTTTAGCTGGTTTCTTCTTTTCCGGTTTGCGTACCAGCATCTCTACCTGCCTCACATTCAGTCCTTCATGGATAATTTGATCCAGAATCTTTTTTTGCAAGGCCACCTTCTCGATGGTAATTAACGCCCTTGCATGTCCCATGGTAATGAGGCCATCACGTAGGGCTACCTGTACTTCAGGGGGTAATTTTAACAACCTCAGGTAATTGGTGATGGTCGGTCTGTTTTTCCCGATCTTCTCGCTTAGTTTCTCCTGGGTAAGTTTACATTCATCAATGAGCCTCTGATAACTAATGGCAATTTCCAGGGCATTAAGGCTTTTACGATGGATGTTTTCTATCAATGCCAGTTCAAGCATTTGTTCATCGTTGGCAATCCTAATAAAGGCAGGAACCCGGTCAGCTCCAGCCAATTGAGAGGCTCTTAGTCGGCGTTCTCCGGCGATTAACTGGTATTTATTGAAGCCCACCTTTCTCACTGTTACCGGCTGTATAACACCCTGAACTTTAATGGACTCAGCTAGTTCCCTGAGCTCCATCTGATCAAAATCGGTTCTGGGTTGAAAGGGATTTACTTCAATTCTGTCAATTTCTAATTCAGCAATGGCACCTGCCACATAATTTCCGGATATATCTTCAGAAGTAATATCGGTATCAGGACTCTTCAGTATGGCATCCAAGCCTCTTCCCAGCACCCTTTTCTTTCCTGTATTATTCGCCATCTGTTACGTTAATTTGTTTATCCGTATTATTAATGGTGGTCATATTGTTTTTTTGCAATATTTCTCTGGCCAAATTTAGGTAATTCACGGCACCTGTGCTTTCAGCATCGTACATAATGATGGAGCTACCATAGCTTGGAGCTTCACCTAGTTTTGTATTCCGGTTAATAATGGTATCAAAAACCATTTGCTGAAAATGCGTTTTTACTTCCTCAACTACCTGTTTGGAAAGTCTAAGGCGGGTATCAAACATGGTTAATAATATTCCTTCAATATCCAGGTCAGGGTTTAACCTACCCTGTACTATCTTAATGGTATTCAAGAGTTTGCCCAAGCCTTCCAGTGCAAAATACTCACACTGAACCGGTACGATCACCGAATCAGCAGCGGATAATGCATTAACTGTGATAAGTCCCAATGAGGGTGAACAGTCGATGATAATAAAGTCAAAATCATCCTTGATCTTTTCCAGGGATCGCTTCATCATTTTTTCCCGGTTGGGGAGATTGATGATCTCAATTTCTGCACCAACCAAATCGATATGAGCAGGAAGTATGTATAAATTAGGTGTTTCAGATTCTAAGATTACATTTTTCGGATCCAGATCATCAATGAGACATTCGTAGATGCTCGTTTGCATATTTTTTGGATCAAAACCAATTCCTGATGTTGCGTTAGCCTGAGGGTCAGCGTCAACAATAAGTGTTTTATACTCGAGAACCGCCAGACTAGCGGCAAGGTTTATTGCTGTTGTAGTTTTACCAACGCCTCCTTTTTGATTGGTTATGGTAATGGTTTTTGCCATGTGTTTGTTACTGATTTAGATGGAACAGTTTATACAAAAATACAATTTTAGATCGCCATAGTATTTTGGAGTGAAGGGAAGTTATCAACATTCACACACATCTCAATATCAGACAATTACCTAATCGCTATTGGCTTACTTTGAAAAGTAATTATAGAAGACTAAAGTCTTGGAATTTGGTGCCTAGGGTGGCTATGCTTTATCCGCTCCGTCATCAAGGTCTTCGAAGCTTACACTCAAGCCTGAAGTCTCAGGATTTAAAGAAAAATTGCTTTCTCCCTCTTCTTCAGGTTTTTCTCCAGTTTTAATAAAATGCAAGGCTGTCTCAAAACCATTTTGAAATTTATCAAAATCTTCCTGATAGAGAAACACCTTGTGTTTTTCATAATAAAACTTTCCCTGATCAGCATTGAAGCGCCTCTTACTCTCTGTAATGGTTAAATAATACTGATCTGCTTTTGTTGCTTTCACATCAAAAAAGTACGTACGCTTACCTGCCCTGATTGCTTGTGAAAAAATATCCTCACGCCTTTCCTGTTTTTTTCCCTCTTCCATTCCGAGTTTTCCTATTTGTTGGGTTTATAAAACAAAAATAAAAATTTAATACTAATGAGGTGGTTGCTTCTACAATTGTTTACAAAAAAATAAAATGGAACAATTCCCTTGGTATCAGTACAAAGGTATGTATGCTTTCCCGGCATGCATCAAATGGGATAGCTATTTATTTTCAATTTAGAATCATTCCATTTTTCAAAATATTAACTACTTTTGCAAACTTGAATCTTGAACTGATACTGTAAGTGTATTACTATTACAAGCTCATGATTCACAGCAGATAACAAAGATATTTATGGCAAAATTTGAAATTATTATGCCCAAGTTGGGCGAGAGTATAATAGAAGCCACCATTACCAGGTGGGTAAAAAACATTGGTGATCCCGTGGAAGAGGATGATTCCATCGTAGAAATCGCCACTGATAAAGTTGATTCAGAGATCCCGAGTCCTGTGGAAGGCACTCTGGTGGAAACCCTTTTTAATGAAGGTGATATTGTTGCAGTGGGCACCGTCATTGCCATCGTGGACATGGGTGGTGAAGATGCACCGGAAACTGGACAAAAGGACGAGGTTCCTGCACCAAAAGAAACAGCTAAAGAAACTATTGAAACAGTAAAAGAAACTCCTGTTGTACAAGAAGAAGCTAAGGTGACTGATTTTGCTTCCTCAGATCGCTTCTATTCACCTTTGGTAAAGAGCATAGCAAAAGAGGAAAACATCAGTATTGAAGAACTGGAAAGCATTCCAGGAAGCGGAAAAGATGGTCGTGTTAATAAAGCTGACATGCTGAACTACCTTAAAAACAGAGGAAGCAGCCCTAGCTCTACTCCCACAACCGCATTGGTCCAAGCTCCAGCTGTGGTTACTGAAACCGGTGATCAGGTGATTGAAATGGATCGCATGCGCAAACTCATTGCCGACCATATGGTGATGTCTAAACAAGTATCACCTCATGTAACTTCCTTTATCGATGTGGATGTAACCAATGTGGTAAACTGGCGCAATAAGATCAAAAATGAAATATTGAAACGTGAAGGAGAAAAAGTAACCTTTACGCCTATCTTTTTTGATGCTGCTGCTAAGGCACTCAAGGATTACCCTATGGTAAATGCTTCAGTTGATGGCACCAAAATGATCCTCAGAAAACATGTAAATATAGGAATGGCCACTGCATTGCCCAACGGTAACCTTATTGTTCCTGTGTTGAAGGATGTGGATGAGAAAAGCCTGCTTGGCATAGCTAAAAATGTTAATGATCTGGCCAAAAGGGCAAGAGAGAACAAATTACAACCTGACGAAATTGCCGGAGGTACATTTACCATTACCAATTTTGGTTCGTTTGATAGCCTGACTGGAACACCCATCATTAACCAACCACAAGTAGCCATACTAGGTGTGGGTGCCATTCGGAAAAAACCAGTGGTCATCGAAACCCCACAGGGAGATATGATCGGCATTCGTCATATCATGATTTTATCCTTGGCTTATGACCACAGAATAGTAGATGGAGCCCTTGGCGGCATGTACTTGAAGCGCATGAAAGAGCTTCTGGAAAGCTTTGATGTTAATACAGTTATCTAATAACTAAATTGATAAATCTTTAAAAGAGACTGCCAGTACTGGTGGTCTCTTTTCATTTTATACAGTGGGTGTTTTTGGATAGGATAATTGGATATGATTCTGTAGCTTCGCATCTCAAATACAAACAATCCATGGAACTTGAATTAAAAAGACCTTTGGCATTTTTCGATCTGGAGACGACAGGCTTGCACATTGCCAAAGACAGGATAGTTGAAATCAGTATTTTAAAAATTCACCCTAACGGAAACAGGGAAAGTAAAACTTGGCTAGTCAATCCCGATTATCCAATTTCCGAAGAATCAACTCAGGTCCATGGCATATCAGAAGCAGATGTGGCCGACAAGCCAACTTTTAAACAACTGGCGAAGGAGATTCATCGGTTCCTGACTAACTGTGATCTGGCTGGTTACAATGCCTTAAAATTCGACATTCCACTATTGGTAGAAGAATTTCTAAGGGCAGATGTTGATTTCGACGTGGCCAATCGTAAAATGATAGATGTACAAAACATCTTCATGAAGATGGAGCAGCGCACATTAAAAGCTGCGTGTAAGTTTTATCTTGAAAAAGACTTGGAGAATGCCCACTCAGCTGAAGTCGACACCCTGGCAACCTACGAAATTCTAAAAGCCCAACTGGATAAGTATCAGGAAACTGAATTCACCGACAAGACAGGCAATATTAGCCAGCCCGTTCAAAATGATATGCAGGCCTTGCATGATTTTTCATCCCATCATAAAAATGCTGACCTCATGGGGCAGTTCATTTTTAATGAAGATGGCCAGGAAGTCATTAATTTTGGAAAGCACAAAGGAAAAACGGTGGAGGATGTGTTTAGTAACGAGCCTTCTTACTATAACTGGATGATGAGAGCTGACTTTCCTTTGTACACCAAAAAAATGATTACAAATATTAAGTTACGAATGGGTAAATAAGGTATCCTAATTTCTAATCCCAATACCTATCACTAAAACCTATTAGCATGAAGATTATCTGTATCGGTCGTAATTATATTGCACATGCCAACGAATTAAATAACCCGGTTCCCAAAAAACCGGTTTTCTTTATGAAGCCTGATACCGCTCTATTACAGGATGGTAAAGATTTTTATCTTCCCGAATTTTCGAAAGATGTCCATTTTGAAACAGAGTTAGTCTTAAGAATATGTAAAAATGGCAAACACATTCCCGAAGCTTTCGCCTCTGACTATTATGATGAAATAGGAATTGGCATTGACTTCACTGCCAGAGACATGCAATCTGAATGTAAAAAGAAGGGATTGCCATGGGAAATTGCTAAGGCATTTGATCACAGTGCCCCTCTGGGTGGGTTTCTGCCCAAAAGCAGTTTTGAAGATATGGGGAATATTCCCTTCTCGTTGAAAATTAATGATACCTACAGACAAAAAGGAAATTCTCAACATATGATCTTCAGTTTCGACCAGATCATTGCCTATGTCTCGCAGTTCATAAGCCTGCGATTGGGTGACTACATTTATACCGGTACCCCTGAAGGTGTGGGACCTACCGAATTGAAAGATCATTTTCAGGCATTTATAGGAGATCATAAACTCCTGGATTTCAAGGTTAAATAGATCTCCTACAGATTGCCCTTTTTATTTATATGTGCACTTTAGGCGCTTTACATCCTAATTGATGTAAGCGGCTAGCGGTTTTCCGCCATATTTCCCATATCACGGTTTTTCATGTGGTTCTTCTCATTCATTCCCAGCATTTTTGCCATAAATAAAAACTCATACACATGAAAAATTTTACATTTATTGCAATTCCGTTGTTAAGTCTGGTAATGGTATTCTCAGCTTGCAAAAAAGATGACAGTGAACCATCCAATGGTTTTCCAGGAGTTCCAACAGGGGATATTGTTGCCGTTGAAGAACGTGAAGCAACACTCACAAGATCTTTTGAGAATTTCAAATCAACTGATAGTGATGGATACTGGTCTTATCAGGAGGCCAAAGCAACTATATCAGGTTGCGATCAAACCATGACACAGGATTTACTTGATGAATCAGGAATTGATCCTGGAAGCACCTCCATAAAATTTGGAGAAGACTTCCGACTATACGTCATGTATAATGGTAGTGTTACTGATGCTGGTGGTTGGAACTGGGACGATGCCAATGCTAAAACCGGTATTGTATTGACAAAATATCCATCGGTCACTTTTACTTTTACCGCTTTGAATAAAAGCGAAGTTGTTTATGCCAGTAAACAAACCGGAGCTACGGAAGAATGTGCAAATGTAACTGCCATTACTTACGAACGCGTAACTTCATTTAACTAAACTTTTTCATCTAGCTATTCATCTGGTAATTTCCATACCGCTGGATAGCTTATTAATAGATAGTTCAAACCTAAATTATTATTATGAAATTATTGAAAATTACTTTGTTATCCTTATGTATATTTTTAGGCATCAACACATTTGCTCAAATTGGATTTGGAGCCATGGGGGGTGTGACCTTTCCAAAGATAAATTTTTCTGGAGCTGATGAGATCAAACCAAAAATGCGTACTTCCTTTACTTTAGGTGGTTTTGCTTCTTATGAAGTTATGGAGTCTCTGGATGTAAGTGCGGGGTTAATGTACAGTGGCAGAGGTACTAAATTCGATGTTCCTGAAGGTGCTGGTGATGCCTATATCAAATTAGGCTATTTAAATATACCCATTCATGCTACTTATAAATACGCCATTGGTTATGATGATAATTATGTACGTGTATTTGCAGGACCATACCTTGGTTACGCCCTCACAGCCGATGCAACTGAAGGTGGAGCGATGTCAGCTATTAAAAGGTTCGATATTGGTTTAGATATCGGTGCCGGATATCAGTATGGACCCTTCTTGGCCAATATTATGTATTCCTTTGGTTTTGCCAATCTAAATGCCGATGAGGATTTAGAAGAGGCTAATGTGAAAGCTAAAAATCAAGTACTAACCATCGCAGTGGGATATATTATCAGTTCTCCAAACTAGATCTCTTCAGCTTTTTGGGATACCATCAATGTAACATATTGTATACTTGTGTCCCGATCTTAATATCCTGAAATACTGTCGATGGTCATTCCTGACCAAAGGCTTCCTGCTATTTACTTCTATTCATCGTTTTAATAAACAACACTAAAAAAGTAAATATTATGCAGAAACCTCTACTCTTATTGTTCAGCTTTATACTAATTATAAGTCTGAATGTCAATGCTCAACGTGAAAAGTGCCATACAGTACCCTATTGGGAACAACATCTGGAGATAGACCCGGCTGCTGCTGAAAGAAGAGCCCAACTGGAATTCGATATACAGCAGTGGATGGCATCAAACACTGATTTACGAGCCACACCTGTGGTAACCATTCCGGTGGTTGTACACATTGTTTATAACACTACAGAAGAAAACATTTCGGACGAGCAGGTACTCAGCCAAATGACTGTACTTAATGATGACTTTCGATTATTAAATGCAGATTCTCTGTTGCCCAGCAATCCATTTTGGTATTACTCGGCAGATGTTCAGTTTGAATTCTGCCTGGCCAAACAAGATCCCAATGGAAATCCCACATCAGGGATAACAAGAACCTATACAGAAACTGAAGCCTTTACCGGTAATGGTGATGTAAAGTTTGATACCAATGGCGGAAAAGATAATTGGGATCCCACAAAATACCTCAACCTATGGGTTTGTAACCTCAGTGGGGATGGTGGTACACTAGGTTATGCGACTTTTCCATCTGAAATGGCAGCCAACCCTGAGTTGGATGGCGTTGTCATCGAATACCGTTGCTTTGGAACCACAGGAACTGCAGGAACAGGTGGTTTTGAAAATAATAATCTGGGCCGTACAGCAACCCATGAAGTAGGACATTGGATGGCACTGTATCACATATGGGGCGACGAAAATTGTGGTGATGATGAAGTGGATGACACTCCCACTCATGAAGAGGATAACTATGGTTGTCCAACTTTTCCTCACAATGCTAACAACAGCTGTGGCACAGATGAAAACGGAGAAATGTTCATGAATTATATGGATTATGTAGATGACCATTGCATGGTGATGTTCTCTTTTGGTCAAAGGGATCGTATGCATGCAGCTTTAAATACAGCAAGAGTGGGTTTGTTGAGTTCGCAGGGTTGTGAATCAGCTACTGCCATAAACACCACCAATTATCATGAATTGGCCATGGACATTTATCCCAACCCCAATGATGGACACTTTAGTCTGGAGCTGCACGCAAAGCATGCTGATGGCTATGAAATAAGAATTGGCAATATCCTTGGCCAGACTGTTTACAGTTTTCAGAATCAATCAGTCAATAGCGAACAGATCATATCCGTTAACCTAAGTCATTTGGATAATGGCATATACTTTGTATCTGTGGTGATGGGGAATGAAAGTGCTCATAAAAAAATAATGATCAATGACTAGCCTGGGTTTAAAAACAGCAATTATAGTATTGGCAATAGTTTCGACATCCTTATTCTCGTGTAAGAGTAACAAACATGCTACTTCTGAGATCCCCGGGCATCAGGATGATGCTATCTATGGATTGGTGGTTTCGTTTTATAGTAGTGGTGGTGGTATTGACCGACAAATGAAAGCTGATTTCATAGCATTTCTTGAGGCTGAATTTAAGGATGTTGCCCGAGAAAGTACCTCTTGGGGTCGCGAAGGAGAAATTGATTATTGTTTCCCTCTGAAAGAAATGTCTTCATCTGACAAAAAGGCTTTTATTGAAGCATCAAAGGCCTTACTTTCCACATCTGATCGGGTGCACATTCATGAAAATGCTCTCTGCAAGCATAAAAGGTAAATTCAAAATATTGGTTAAACTAAATTTTGAAAGGGCGTGGTAGCATATATCATGCCTTTTTTGTTGGTTGTTACCTCAACACCAGATCATCAATAACGGATTTCCCCACCTCTTTGTTGAGTGAGGTTACAATTTTCGACCTGGCCATCATCAGCTCATTTCTGATGACAGAAGAATCCAGCTTCACATATAGAATACGCTTTCTGACCTTCAGATCCTGGGTATGGTTGGCAATAATTCCCCCTACAACTTTTTCCCATGAGTTCATGAGTTCAACACCATCAAGGTGGTTACTCCACCCATAGGCCTTCAACAATTGCTGAATAACATCTTTTAAGGTATGGTCGTGGTCTTTAGTCATGGCAAATAACTGCTTATTGTTTAATCAGGCATAAGTTCGGCAATACCGTCTGATATGGTATAGATGTGGTGGTCGATATCCACAGCCTTGAATATTTTTTCTATCCTTTGTTGTTGGGTATCCGTAATAAAAACCTGCCCAAAATTATTTTCGCTTACCAGTTCAATAATCTGGTGTACCCGTTGATCATCCAATTTGTCAAAAATATCATCAAACAACAATATGGGTTTGAATTTCTTTTGAAGCCTGGTATACTCAAACTGAGCCAGTTTGATGGCGATCACAAATGACTTCTGCTGCCCCTGAGATCCGTACTTTTTAATGGGATAAGAATTGATTTGAAACAATAAATCGTCTTTGTGTATCCCTTGGGTGGTAAACCTAACAGCCAAATCTTTCTTCACATGATTTTGTAGGAGATTTGACAAAGAATCATCGGATAATTGCGACTGGTACTGAATGCTTACTTTTTCTGCAGATTGTGACAATACCTGATAGTATTTCTCAAACAAGGGATTAAAATCTTCCAAAAAACTTCTTCTTTCTTCGTATAGTGCTGACCCCAGTTCAGCCAGCTGAACGTTCCAGATTTGCAGAGAATCCTCATCATAATAGCGTTGCTCAGCAAATTGTTTGAGAAGTGTGTTGCGCTGAAGCAGTACTTTATTATAATTAATCAAATGGTTCAGATACTGTGCGTTGAACTGCGAAACTACGCCATCAATGTATTTTCTCCTGGCTTCGCTCCCATCGTTAATCAAATCACGATCGTAAGGTGATACCAAAACCAGTGGTAACTTCCCGATATGATCAGACAGACGGTCATAATCCTTCTTATTGTATTTAAAAACCTTTTTGGCATTTCTCTTTTGTATACAGCTGATCCTTTCGGGCTTGGGTTCATCAAGCTGGTAGTCACCATGAATGGCAAAAAAATCAGTTTCATGCCTGATGTTCTGAGAATCCACTGAATTAAAAGCACTTTTACAAAAAGAAAGGTAATAAACCGCATCCAGAATATTGGTTTTACCTGCACCATTGTTGCCAACGAAACAGTTGATTTTATCACTGAAATCAAAACTTGCTGATTCGTAATTTTTAAAATTATTAAGGCTTAATGATTTTAGAAACATAGGCTGTTTATTCCTTGAGTTATGACAGTATTTATGTGGATTGCTCCATGCGTTTGGCCAATTTTTCCATGAGCCAAAAGGGCGTGGAAGTTGCTCCGGATATCCCAACCAGAGAGGCATTCTTTATCCAGTCTTCTTCAAATTCCTCCACAGCTGAAACAAAATAAGTATTGGGATTTATGGCCTTACTGGTATTAAACAATTGTTTCCCATTGGAGCTGTTTTTACCTGCCACAAAAACCAACACATCCACCTTAGCTGCAAATGTCTTCATTTTACTCAAACGCTTACTTACCTGAGCACATAAACTTTTTGAGGTTTTCAAAAATGTTTTCGGATCCTTAGTATTCAGTATAAATTTCTGTTCAACGGCAGACTCAATCTGTTTAAATCCTTCAGCATCTTTGGTGGTTTGTGAAAACAGATGAACTTTTTTATCAAAGTCAATTTTTTCCAGGTCATCATGTTCTGACACTACCAGTAGTTGTCGCTTTAGTTGACCGCTGAGGCCTTTAACTTCCGGATGATTCTTATCACCATAGAGAACTATCTGACCCTTTTCCGGCCCCATATGTCGCTGGGCAATCTTCAGACGTTCCTGCAACTTCAACACAATGGGACAACTGCCATCCAATAATTCAATCTGATTTGATTTTGCCACTCGATAGGTCTCTGGCGATTCACCATGGGCCCTCAAAAGCACCCTTTCGGACTTAAGGTTTGCATAGGTATCCGAGTCTATAAACTCCACTCCTAATTGCTGCAAACGGCTAATTTCTTCTTCATTATGCACCAACTCACCCAGACAATAGAGTTTGCCGTATGACTTAACACCAGCTTCGGCCATCTTAATTGAACGCTCCACACCAAAGCAAAATCCCGCATGTTGATCAATAACAATTCGCATAGAATAGGAAAACCGTAAAAGTAAAAATTTCACCCATGCATGGGCTTCGTCCTGACACAAAAAAGTCTCCGGATCGCATGAAGTTTATTCCAAACTATCCGGAGACTTTCAGTTCTAATATACAATAGGCAACTACTTAAGGTTCACAAATGGAAAAGCATTTGGAAACTGAGGATTGATAATGTAAGTGCCGGATTCATCTATCCAACCCCATTCACCATCCTTCTTCACCATTGCTCTACCATTATTAAAGGGTCTGACTTTCTCGAATTGTGGATTAATCACCCATTTTCCACTTCTATTAATAAAGCCCCACTCCTTTCCTTTTTTTACCGCAGCCAAGCCATTGACGAAGTTTTCAGCTTCCTGAAATTGTGGGTTGATGATGTATTTTCCAGATGGGTCAACAAAACCCCATTCCTTACCTTTTTGAATGGCTGCCAGACCACCGCTAAAGCCTTTCGTATTAACAAATTGCGGGTTGATAATATAGTTACCCTTGTTATCAATAAAACCCCACTCTTTGCCTTTCTTAACGCTGGCCAGTCCATCTACAAAAGCTTCCAGTCGATCAAATTGCGGATTGATCAAATAAGCTCCTTTTGAATCGATGACACCCCATTCGCCACCTCTTCGAACGAAAGCCATGGCATTTTCAAAAGCATAAGCCTTCTCAAACTGCGGGTTAATGATCCAGCTTCCGTGTGGATCCACATAACCCCATTCCTTTCCTTTTAAAACAGCTGACAGACCTTCGTTGAAGCCATCAGCTTTATCGAACTGAGGATTAATAACAAAAGCACCTTTAGAGTTCACAAAACCCCACTCACCGCCTTTTTTAATTTTCGCCAATCCATTGGAGAATGATTCCGCATCTTCGAATTGCGGGTTAATGATCCACAAACCGGTTTTATCAATAAAACCCCACTCTTTGCCTTTTTTTACAGCTGCCAGGCCTTCTGTGAAATCATAGGCTGCCTGGAATTGAGGGTTTATAATAAACAAGCCTGCTTTATCGATGAATCCCCATTCACCATTCTTTCTTATGGCCGCCAGACCTTCAGCGAAGTCATTGGCATTTTCAAATTGTGGATTAACCACCCACATGCCTTCGGTGTTGATATAACCCCATTCTTTACCTTGACGAGCCCTCGCCAGATAATCCTGTGCAAAACAGGTGTTTAACATAGTAATAGCAACAAACAAAAGTAGAATTCTTTGCATCGTTTTAGGTTTAAATTTACAAATTTAGTCTATCAATAAGTTTTTGTATCCGGCTCCTTTGGTATCCATAAAAATGAACAACAAACCCTATCAGGGAAATAGGAGTAGCTAATGTAAGAAAATTTCAGAAATACTATGGAAACCTAATGAAAAAGCAATAGCTATTCCGGCTCAGGTTAATCCATACATTTTTACAAAAATGCTTTGCTAATTTATTTTCGGAAAGAATCCAGATCGAAGGTAAGACTCAAATAATTTGGAGAGCCAACGAGGTGATGGGTAGCCCTTGAATAATTAATCTTAAACTTGGATATTCTCACGCCCACACCCCAACTAAAACCAACCAGTTTGGTGCGTTCTTCCACTTTTAGTTCTGCCCTTCTTCGGTAGTTGTAACCTCCGCGTAGTATGAGGTTTTTACCGATGTATAATTCTCCTCCGATAATAATATGCCTCATGAACTGATCTGCATATTTATTTATGGCTGATTGTTGTTTCGGTTCACCGGTGATAGGGTCTGTCCCTCCTGCCGGATTCAGTGGGTCATCATAGGTTAGGTCCCATTTTTCAATATGGTCGTAAATAACCGAAAACCTGAAGGGTACATGATCCAGTCGTTTGGTGATGGTGTATTGCAGGTTAAAAGGCAGTGCTCCTCTGGATCCTGATGTATAGGGTTTTATTTGATAACCCAGGTTTCTGGCGACCAGCGACATGGTCCACCCAGTTTTGCTTTGATAGGTTCCTGCTACATCTACAGCCAGTCCAAAGGAATAGTAGGACTCGTAGTAAGAATAGATCAACTTCCCGGCAGCTCCAATGGAAAAAGAGGAGTCAAGTTGCCGTCCCCAGCCAATGGTCAACGCGAAATCCGAAGCACCAAAAGTTCCGGCTTGATTACCGGCCTGATCGGCATAATCAAACTTACCATAATTCATGAATTGGAGGCTACCCAGAAAACTACCGGCTTTGTCGAAGGTATTGGCATATTGTGCGCTACCATAATTCAAACCCGCAAAGTGATTGACATAATTCAGTCCGATGGCATGATCCATTCCCGGGTTGATCATGGATGGGTTAACAAAACCCATATTGATATCGTTGTCGTTGATGGCGGCCACATTTCCACCTAAGGCAGCAATTCGGGCCGACATGGGATGTTCGAGGAATGAATAACTGTACTTCCCTCCAATTTGTGCCATCAGGGCTGGTGCAATGAAACAGAAAATACTGACGAGGAAAAGTTGTCTTATGTTCACGTATTCTTAATTGAGTTTCCCAAATAACGGGCAAAGAAAACAATTATTATTTAACTTCCTTTTTTTGTCACGGTGCCACTGCCTGTGACATCGGTTCTAATGGATGGGTTTCCTACATAAGTGACAGAACCACTACCTGTGATGCCAGCTTTCAGGTCGTTTAATACATTCACTTCAGCATCACCAGAGCCTGTGATGGAGACATTGGCTTCGAAAGTTTTTAATCCCAGACCCCTGAAGTCGCCAGAGCCATTGATATCCATCTCCATTTCCTGGGTGGTTCCATTGACTATGATATCCCCTGAACCATTGATTTGCGCTTCCAGTGTATTGGAAAACACATCAGTTGATATCTGACCTGAACCATTCAGTTTCAGCACAATATCATCAGCCTCCATGGTAGAGCTTGCGTGGATATTGCCACTACCGTTTAATACTATTTTCGAGAGTTTGGGTGTGGTGATGTCAATGCGGATAGTTTCTGTTGGATTTAGACAGAAGTCTGCATCAATTTCCAGCGTTTGCCCTTTCACATAAGTATCAATTTCTTTGAGCATGTTTTCCTGAGCCATAATTTTAATCCCGGGTACATCTCCAAAACGGATGACCACATCAGCGGGTATATCCACTTCAAGTTTTGAAAACTCACCTATTTCCCGGGTTTCCGGAGTACTTTTTCCAATACCGTCCACACAATTAAAGCAAGAAGTAAGGAGCAGCAAGGAGGCCATTATGAATGCAAAATGTATTTTACTGATTACCAACTGTTTCATGACATACCTATTTAGAATGAATGTATAACAAACATAAGTAAATATGTGGAATACGAGGGGGCTCATTCCTGGATTATTTTCAGGAAACATCATAAATTCGCCTGTTCTGCCAGGCTAGCCACCATAGGTAATCGAAGATTCAGATCCCTTATACCCGCCAAAGATCTTTGAAACGCCTTGGGAATCCATTGATAAATAAGAGTGCTAAAGGAGCAGCCCAAAAGGACCAGCGTTCAACAAAAGCCCAAATTTCAATACCAGAAAGTGGTCTCATAAGCGCAGTGAGAAACGCCCAGAAAACTGCCCAGAGTAAGATGAACTTTAAGGGTCTAAAAACAACCGCAAAAGCAACAAGTATATCCAATATCCCTATAATGGGCATCAATATATTGGCCGTTGGAGCTGCAATACCCACAGTCTCAAAAAACACCAACCATGAAGCCTGTACCTGAATCGCCAATATTCCGTGTCCGATAAAGGTTCCGAATATACCTATCTTAAGAATGAGCTTTGCTGTCTTCATGAGATATGGTTAGGATTTATAATCGATTTTATAATTACTGCTGTTTCTTGATCATATTCAAAGCACTGCCTGCCTTAAACCATTCAATTTGGTTGGCATTATAGCTATGATTTGCCAGTATACGATCTGTATTTCCGTCCGCATGTGTAACTAGTAGGCACAGCGGTTTACCAGGTTCAAAACTATCCAGACCCTCTACCATGAATTGATCTGTTTCCTGAATCAAATCATAGTCGGTTTTGTTGGCAAATGTAAGTGCCAACACGCCTTGTTTTTTAAGATTGGTCTCATGAATCCTGGCGAACGATCTCACAATAACTACTTTCACACCCAGGAATCGGGGCTCCATGGCTGCATGCTCTCTGGATGATCCTTCGCCATAGTTTTCATCACCAACCACAATGGATCCCATGCCAGCATCTCTGTATGCCTGAGCTGCTGCAGGAACTGCTTCTTCTTGAGCCGTGAGCTGATTGACAACTGAATTGGTCTTATCATTAAAGTAGTTCACCGCTCCAATTAGTAAATTTTGGGAGATGTTTTCCAGATGGCCTCTGTAGCGTAACCATGGACCAGCCATTGAAATATGGTCTGTGGTACATTTACCTTTGGCTTTGATAAGCAATCGCATGCCTGACATATTGCCACCATCCCATGCCACAAAAGGTGTGAGCAATTGCAATCTTTCAGATTCAGGACTAACGATCACTTCCAATGCTGAGCCATCAGTGGCTGGTGCCTGATAGCCGGCATCTTCCACATCAAATCCTTTGGGTGGATACACCATACCTACTGGCTCTTCTAAAAATACCTTTTCGCCATCTTCATTAATAAGATGATCGGCCAATGGATTAAAATCGAGCTTTCCAGCAATGGCATAGGCCATCACCATTTCAGGTGAGGACACAAATGCATGAGTATTTGGGTTGCCATCATTCCGTTTGGCGAAATTTCTGTTGAAAGAGGTTACAATTGAATTCTTATGTTGGTCTTTCACATCTTCACGATCCCATTGTCCTATACACTGTCCACAGGCATTGGCCAACACTGTGGCACCAATACGTTCAAACTTTTCAATAAGTCCATCACGTTCAATGGTAAAACGTACCTGTTCTGAACCAGGTGTAATGAAAAGGTCACTGGTAATTTTTAGTTTTTTCTCATAGGCCTGATCGGCAAGTGAGGCCGCCCGGGTAATATCCTCATAGGATGAATTGGTACAGGAACCAATCAATCCGGCCTCCATATTGAGAGGCCATTCATTCTTGATAGCAGTCTCTGCCATTTTTGACACCGTAGTTCTGAGATCCGGCGTGAAAGGGCCGTTCAATGCGGGTTCCAGTGTTGAAAGATCAATTTCAATCAATTGATCAAAATAGGCTGCCGGGTTGATGTATACTTCGGGGTCACCTGTTAGTGAATCTGCTATTTCATTGGCCAGTTGGGCCACATCTTCACGACCGGTTTCCTTTAAATATTTTGCAGTTTCCGAGTCATAGCCGAAGGTGGAGGTTGTGGCGCCTATTTCAGCACCCATATTACAAATAGTAGATCTTCCTGTGGCTGATAGTGAGGCGGCTCCTTCTCCAAAATACTCCACGATGGCACCTGTTCCACCTTTTACAGTAAGGATATCTGCAACCCTTAAAATGACATCTTTGGGGGAGGCCCAACCACTAAGTTTACCACTTAGCTTTACTCCAATGAGTTTGGGGAATTTGAGCTCCCATGGCATATCTGCCATCACATCCACAGCATCGGCACCACCTACTCCAATAGCCAGCATACCCATACCACCAGCATTGGGGGTGTGTGAATCGGTTCCTATCATCATTCCACCCGGAAAAGCATAGTTTTCTAAAACAACCTGATGGATGATCCCGGCACCAGGTTTCCAAAACCCAATACCATACTTATTGGATACTGAGGCAAGGAAATCATAGACCTCCTGATTGGTGTAATTGGCTGTCTCCAAATCCTGGTCCGCACCCAGCTTGGCCTGAATTAAATGGTCACAATGTACAGTTGATGGTACCGCTACGGCTTTTTTACCAGCCTGCATAAACTGTAAAAGAGCCATCTGTGCGGTCGCATCCTGCATGGCTACGCGATCGGGGCGGAAATCCACATATGATTCACCACGGGTAAAAGCTTCAGTCGCTTCACCAATGTCCAGATGAGAATACAATATCTTTTCTGATAAGCTAAGAGGTTTGTTGAGTACTTGTTTCGCTGTTTCTATTCTCCTGGGCATCTTTGTATAGAAGCCTTTTATCATGTTAATATCAAATGCCATAGGTATTGTGTTGTTTAGTTGTGAATGTATTATAGCGGGATTTCAATTCAGTAAATTAGTCCTTTTTGCAGCTTTAAAACCTGCCAAATGCAAAGGTAATCATTTCCAATTTCTGATACATTATCCAATGTTTAGAAAGTGTTCTATTTAAGAGTTGGGCTTGTGGCCGGATTTGAATGTAATATCTGGCAGGAAAACCTATTCCTGAATTGCCAGTTATAGATGGCTTGCTTTATTCCAGCAGACCCCTACCTACTTTCTTTATTTTACCTTGTTCCTTGAATTCTTTGATCAGACGATCCAGTACTCCATTGACAAAGTTTCGACTTTTCACTGGGCTGAAGTATTTGGCCAGTTCAATGTATTCGTTGAGGGTAACTTTAACAGGAACTGTCTCCATCACCTGCAATTCCACAATGGCCATTTTGAGAAGAATGATATCCATCAGGGGTACACGGTCATAGTCCCAACTACTTGTTTTTTCCTCCAGGATAGCATTGTTTTCGTCATCATTTGCAATAACCTTGCGGTATAAGCGCTTCACAAAATCAAGGTCATCGTTGGCACTACCATCTTCAGTTTTATAAATAGAGGGCAAGGTAGTATCCGGCTGCAAGCCTCTTACATTACTATCGAAGAACTTAATCAACAACAAATTAACCAGGTCGTAACCATCAACAAAATAAACCGATTTTTCTTCGTATAATGATCTCAGCAACTCAAAATCAGGTATTAACTGGTCCACTATTTGAATCAATAGTTTCTTGTCCGCATCAGAATCTTCAGCGGTTTTTTCCATATAATCCTGATAAAAACCCTTTGCCTGAAGCTTTTTGTAAAATTTCCTTACCAATTCCTGTTCATCAGCCCAGTTAATTTTAAACAACTCTTCTTTCTTTAGAAAGTCCTTGTTGGCTTCCAGTTTCTTGAAAATATCATTGTCGACAAAACGAAGATTGGGATTTAGGTCGGCTTCCGTAGGAATGAACTTTCTTCTATTCTCTTCAATTCGGGTAGCAGCAAAGCGTTTTACTTCCACCAGAAAAGAGACTTGATAGACAAATAGTTCGTATAATTTATTGATGCTTAGAAGGAGTTGTTTTTCACCTTTGGGTAGGTCATCGGTGCTTCCCGAGAACCAGGCATATAGTGCTTGTAACACTTTTATTCTTAGATGCCTGCGATATAACATAGGGGCTGCTGGATTTTATGAACTTCAAATAAATATGGCCGCAAAATTAGGGTATTTTTCAACAACTTTCACATATTTTACTGGATGATGATAGGATCAGCTTATGAGCAATTAAGCACTTTTCCGACCAAGGTCTCTGAAAGCAAACAGCATAATATTGATGTCTTTCAGCACATTGTAATCCCTGGCATATAGAATGTTCAGTTGCCGTATGGTTTCTTCATTCTGGTTTTTAAGGGCCATGCCATCCACAGGATTAAGAATTCCTTTTCTTATTTTAGGTAAATGCTCATTGCCTTTTTGTTCATAATAACCTACCCAACTTCGGTTGCTCAGCAAACTCAGGACAATATTTTTGAGGAATCCCAATGGTTTTCTAACAATGAACAGAGCGACAGGATAAAGAATCAGGAATATCAGGCTGCTGATCACATCGAGCATGCGTTTGTTTCTTCTGTTGGCCATTTTATCAACCGCATTGATATCCACCGTATACAGGTCGCCACGGGTATGAATGGAATTGCTTCCAATGATAGAAAGACTATCCTCAGGTGCAATTTTATAATCAACTCCAGATGTTTGCCAGTCCGTCATTTTATCGATAATCACCTGATGGTTAACACTTTTTGAACAAAAGACGATTTCATCAATGTCATAAATAGTGATAATATCTTTTACCTGTGATAAGTTTCCAATAAATTCCGGGTTACTGGTCAGGTGATCTTCATTGCTCACCAAACCTACAAAATCAGGAATTACATATGAGGATTGCAAGAGCTCTGCAACACGCGTAGCCTCCTGAAATTCACCGATAACTAAAAACCGTTTGCTCACTTTCTCACCGAGAGAAACCCAGCTAAAGCCTAACCAATAAAACACAAGACGGGCCAGCGGTAAACTGAGCATACCCCAGAGAGCACCCAGCAATATCAATGCCCTGGAAAAACGCATGGATTCGGGTAATAGGGCATAAAACACCAGAATGATCATTGTTCCAACCAGCATCCCGGTTATGGACTTCCGTATTCTGATGGGTCTGTCATAGCCACCAATAAAATTGATGGACATCAACCATATGAATAGATAGGATGGGATAACGTATAAGAAATAGGGTAAGGGAAAGTTTCCTCCATCAGGATAAATGAACTGCTGACCCCAAATTTGACTAATCAATATAAACCCGCCACCCATCACCAGGGCATCTATTAAAGGCATCAGCATCTTTTGCCACATTCTCGATAATATGGCAATGAAAGCCCTGAAATAAATGGCCACGTTGATCAAACTTGTGAACAATCGGGCATTTTTATAGGTAAAATGCTTTTTGGCAAAAATAACCATGGCATTATAAAATACCAGCACATAGTTCACACTACTCTTCTTAGTGCTTTCACCCTTATAATGGATGATTCTTGTGTCGGGGAAATAATAGTTCTTATAACCTGCTTTAATCACTCTGTAAGACAAATCAATATCTTCACCATACATAAAAAAGGTCTCATCCAACAGGCCAATTTCATCCAAAACGGTCTTTCTCAACAACATAAAAGCTCCTGCCAGAATTTCCACCTCATGTATCTCATTCTCATCAAGATAACCCAGGTGATATTGGGAAAAGCGTTTGGACTTTTTAAACAAAGAGGCAATCCCAAAC
This sequence comes from Bacteroidota bacterium, assembly GCA_016845175.1. Lineage (GTDB taxonomy): Bacteria > Bacteroidota > Bacteroidia > Bacteroidales > F082 > JAERTD01. The sequence goes on from JAERTD010000077.1 coordinate 55,228, forward strand.
ATTTTGTAGAAGGCTGCTGCAGGTGTAGGCAAGCCTCTTTTCGACTCAGGTAGAAATTTACCTGCACCGTCTACCATTTTCACCCCAAGGGCTCCTGCGTCAGGATGAGCATCCATAAAGTCAACCACCTTCAGAAAGGTATCATCTTCAACGACCGTATCAGGATTCAAAAGGAGTTGGTACTCACCTTTGGCAATTCTTAAACCCTGATTGTTGGCTTTCGAAAAACCCAGGTTCTCCTTATTCTCAATAAGAATTACTTCCGGAAACTTCTTTTTTACCATGGGGACAGAACCATCGATAGAATTATTATCGATTACAAACACCTCACAACTGACATGCTGTGCAGCTTTACGAACAGCATATAAACACTGCTCCAGAAAATACTCCACATTGTAATTGACAATTATTACGCTTAGCTTCATATGAAGGTTCTATGAATGACCAAAAATAAAACTTAATTAAATCAGTTCTATTGTGTAAGCATATAAAGCCGGAGAAGTTATGAACTAAAAAGCCTCGTAACAAGTATTACTCGAATTCATTCAAACGATTGCACTGGGATTATTCAAGCTCTTCGAGTAATGCTTTTTCTGGAGGGCGATGATTGTAACAATTGAGTCTGGTACATCTAATCAACTAATAGGCTCAAACAGCTGCTCGGTTTTATTTATAATTTTGTGTAGATGTTAAAACAGCTATTGGGAACGGCAGGAACACGTGTATTGAATGCATTGATCAATTTGATCATTTTGGTTCTGATGACGAATTCCCTGGGAAGCGAAGGCCTGGGTATTATTGCTCTTATCGTGCTGGACATTGTCATCATCCAACTCTTCATCGACCTGGTAGCCGGAAGTGCGATTGTTTATTACACCTCCCGCTACAGCCTTGGAAGTCTGTTATTCCCTGCCTATGTTTGGATTGCAGTGATTGCTATGCTGGTTGCAGGTATCAGTTTGCTTTTCAGTTCTCAATTTCCTGTTTTCTATGAAACCATAGTTCCTCTGGGCTATTCAAAGGATATTTTGCTCCTAGCAATCGTGAATGCTGTCATGCTACTCCACTACAACGTCTTGCTGGGTCAGAAAAGAATCAATACCTACAACCGTATTTTTACTGTGCAGGTTTTGAGTCTCCTAACTGTATTTGTAATTCAAGTGTATTATTTTGAAAACAAAGATGTAAACGCCTATTTAAATGCACTCTATATGGCTTATTCAATGGGTGCCCTCGGCGCTGTGTTCAGTACTTATTTCCAGCGCCCTTCCTTGAGTGTCAGAGACTGGAAACAGGCATTTACACATGTGTTTCGATATGGAATGACCACTCAAATGGCCAATATTCTATTCATGGGCAATAAGCGCCTGAGTGTCTACTTGATTAAATATTTTAGTGGACTTAGGTCCCTTGGAGTATATACAGCCGGCACGCAACTCACCGAAGGGCTTAAGCTCATCGGACAAAGCATATCCATGGTACAGTTCTCTACCATATCCAATTCAACAGATGAGGAATACTCGCGGCAGCTGACTATAAAACTGATGAAGTTTACTGTGCTGGTAACAGCATTTGCCATGCTAATTTTAATGTTGATTCCCACCTCAGTATATGCAGCTGTATTCAGTAAGGAGTTCAGCCAAATGAAGATCGTTATCTATGTACTGGGCCCTGCTATGATATCTCTGGCCATCACAACAATTTACAGTGCTTATTTCTCAGGGAAAGGAAAGCCTGAGGTTAATTTGAGGTCAAACTTAATTGGCATTGTATTTACTGCGATTTTTGCCATAAGTCTTATCCCGGTTTGGGGCTATGTAGGTGCTGCTATCACAGCTTTTATTAGCTTTACAGCCAGTAGCTGCTACCAGTATATAATTTTCCGTAAACAAACTCATACGAAAGCTTCTGAATGGCTGATTCGCAAGTCGGACTTTTCCGATTTTCTTACTATCACCAAAAACATTTGGCAACAGGACAAATAAGCATCCACCCAGAATCAAGTAGCTCCACGAAACAAGGCAGGATAATGGTGGAAATTCTGGCCTCGCGCCCGCATAACTTTATCATATTTTTTCATACTACAAAGCACTATAAGACTTGCTATAACAGGGTTTTCAACAACATCTGTTTCAAAACTATTTTCAAAGCGAGCCACAAGGCGTAGGAGAACTTTATATTTTTGCCAGCAAACTTAGGGATAGATGTCGGCAGAATACACAGAAGATAGCATACGATCGTTAGACTGGAAAGAACACATCAGGCTAAGACCTGGTATGTACATAGGAAAATTGGGAGATGGAAGCTCGGCTGATGATGGTATTTATGTGCTATTAAAAGAGATTATCGACAATGCTATTGATGAATATGTTATGGGACATGGACAAACCATAGAAGTAACTGTTCAGGATAAGAAGGTGATGATCAGAGATTTTGGCCGGGGCATGCCCCTTGGTAAGGTTCATGAATGTGTGAGTAAAATTAACACAGGTGCCAAATACGATTCCAAAGTATTTAAAAAAGCCGTAGGGTTGAATGGTGTGGGCTCCAAAGCCGTTAATGCACTATCCTCCTGGTTTTCTGTTCAGTCAGTAAGAGAAGAAAAAACCAAACTTATTGAATATCAGAGAGGTGAAGTAATTAAAGATGCTAAAATCACTGGCAGTGATGAAAAACAGGGTACAATTATCTCCTTTATTCCTGATGACAAAGTCTTTGGAAACTTCCATTACCTCATTGAATATATAGAGGAGATGTTGTGGAATTATGTGTTCCTAAACAATGGCCTGACCATATTATTCAATGGTCAGAAATTCCAGGCAAAAAATGGTTTACTTGACCTGCTGGAAAGGAATATCAACGGCAATGGTCCTGTTTTGTATCCTATTATACATATTAAAGAAGGTGATTTTGAATGTGCATTCAGCCACAGTTCGAGAGCTTATAGTGAGGAATATTACTCCTTTGTCAACGGACAGCACACCACCCAGGGAGGCACCCATCAGAGTGCTTTCAGGGAAGCCATTGTTAAGACCATAAGAGATTTTTATAAAAAGGATTTTGAAACCAGCGATATCCGGACTTCCATCATCGCAGCTGTAAGTATCAAGGTCCAGGAGCCGGTTTTCGAGTCACAAACTAAAACTAAACTGGGCTCACTAGCCATTGAGCCTGATGGTCAGAGCATTCGGAATTATGTGCATGACATCATCAAAAGGAATGTGGATAATTATTTACATATTCACTCTGAAACTGCAGAAGCACTTTACAAGAAAATCTTACAGGCTGAAAAGGAACGTAAAGACATGGCCGGCATTAAAAAGCTTGCACGTGAAAGCGTTAAGAAAGCCAGTCTGCATAACAAAAAACTGCGTGATTGTCGGGTTCATTTCAACACCAACCACGAAAAACGCCTGGAAACTACTTTGTTTATCACTGAGGGTGATTCCGCCAGTGGTTCCATTACCAAATCGCGTGATGTGCAAACACAGGCTGTATTTAGCCTTAAGGGCAAACCGCTGAATTCCTATGGTTTAAGCAAGAAAGTAGTCTACCAGAATGAAGAGTTCAATTTACTCCAGGCAGCACTTAACATTGATGAAAGCCTGGAAAATCTAAGGTATAACAATGTAGTCATTGCCACTGACGCTGATGTGGATGGTATGCATATCAGACTACTTTTGCTCACCTTCTTTTTACAGTTTTACCCAGATCTGGTTAAGGCAGGACATGTCTACATCCTGCAGACTCCCCTATTCCGAGTAAGAAACAAAAAGGAGACTCGGTATTGTTATAATGATGCGGAGCGCATCAAAGCTATAGAAAAGTTAAAACCAAGTCCTGAAATCACAAGGTTTAAAGGATTGGGAGAGATATCTCCCAGCGAGTTTAAGCATTTTATAGGTACTACCATCCGACTGGAACCAGTGGTCTTACGTCGTGAATCTTCAGTTGCAGAAACCCTGTCGTTTTATATGGGCAAGAACACACCCGAACGCCAGGTATTTATCATTGACAATCTGAGGATAGAGGAAGACATTGCAGAACATAAGGTAGCTTAGCTCCATCCAATGATCATCTTTCAAATTTAGATTCCTTTGTGCTTGTTCAAAGGCATAAGCTTAACGCCTACAATGGTGTAAGCTTCCCTATACAATAGTATTCCTTACTATCTTTGCATGGTGAAGCAGGAACTTAGCAAATACCAGGTAAAGCTCATTGAATTTGTAAAAAACAAGGTGGCCAGAGCCGTGTCAGATTATAAAATGATTGATGATGGCGACAAAGTATTGGTGGCTGTAAGTGGTGGAAAGGATTCCCTGGTATTGCTTGAGACACTAGCTATCTACAGAAGATATAAACGGAAATCGTACACCCTGGAAGCCGTTCATGTTGACATGGATGATGTCCCTTACTCCATTGACAGGGATTTTCTAAATGATTTCGGAAAACAGCTGGATGTAAAGGTTAACTTTCTTAACCATACGGCAGGACTGGACAATAGAGGTAAGAAAGCAGCTTGTTTTGTATGCTCCTGGAGCCGCAGAAAGGCCCTGTTTCAATATGCTCAGGAGCATGGTTTTCAAAAACTTGCCTTTGGTCATCATCTGGACGATGCCGTGGAAACCTTAATTTTAAACATGGCCTATCATGGCAATATATCCTCCATACCAGGCAAGCTTAAAATGTTTGATGGACTGATCTACAATATCAGACCGCTAATCCTACTTACCAATAAGGATACCCAGGAATATGCCCATATTAGACACTACCCTCAGTTGAAGCAAAATTGCCCCTTTGAAGACGCTACCAAAAGAAGTACTGCTAGAAAACTTATTGAATCATTGGAAGAAATCCACCCTAAAGCCAGATATAACCTCTTCCAGTCCATGACAAATATTGACGAGGAATACCTCCCCTAATCAAGCAGACTATCCCTTATAGAAGGGAGGCCGCTGGACAATGGCCCTGGCTACTTTATTTCTAACCTTAATGAAAATTTCTGAACCATCTTTCCAAAAAGGTTTATCCAGATAGGCCATACCTATGCCTTTCTTTAACATGGGTGACATGGTTCCAGAGGTAACTTCACCAACCACCTGGCCTTCTGCATCCACCACTTCATAATGTTGACGGGGAATGGCACGATCTTCCATGATAAATCCTTTGAGTCGACGAGGTACACCATTGGCCTTTTGATCCGCAAATAAATCCCTGTCAATGAACTCATTTCCCTCCTCAAACTTGGTAATCCAGCCCAAACCAGCAGCTATGGGTGATGTGGCATCATTGATGTCGTTTCCATAGAGGCAAAAACCCGATTCCAAGCGAAGGGTATCTCTGGCGCCCAATCCGATAGGTTGGATACCAAACTCCTCACCTGCTTCCAGTACAGCAGCATAAATATTGTCAGCCAATTTATTGGGCATATAAATTTCACAACCTCCGGAACCCGTATAACCTGTGGTTGAAAAAATGATGCTGGGATGACCTGCAAATTCCAGTACCTTAAAGGTGTAATAGGTCATATCCTCAACACTTTCTCCGGTTAGTTTTTGCATAGCCTTAAGTGCCAGTGGTCCCTGGACCGCCAGCTGAGAAATTGAGTCTGAAGCATTGGTGAGGTGGGCACCGCAATCGTTATGCTTGTTGATGTGTTCCCAGTCCTTTTCAATATTGGAGGCATTCACAACCAATAAATAATGTTCCTCGTTGAAGCGGTACACCAACAAATCATCAACTATTCCGCCACTGCCGTTGGGGAAACAACTGTATTGTACTTTACCATCGGTTAGAGCAGACACATCGTTGGTGGTTACCTTTTGTACCAACTCAAAAGCCCTGGGACCTTCTACCCAGAACTCACCCATATGAGAGACGTCAAAAACGCCCAGCTTGTTTCTAACAGTTTCGTGCTCTTCGTTAATACCCGCAAATTGTACCGGCATATCAAAACCAACAAAAGGTACCATTTTACCACCCATATTACGGTGCATACTATTTAAGGCTGTCTTTTTCATTTTTAAGTATTTTATTGTCAATACAGAAGGCTGCAAAGGTAAGATTTTTACCAATAATTTGTATGAGCGTATGCATACAATCACCTTCATTTATCCCATGATCTGAGCGCTTAGCCATTTAGAGATTTTTGATTCCATAAATACATAACTTTGCCTGCCATGAGGTTTCATCCTTCCAACAGTATTCTGATTACCGGAGCCAGTAGTTTTGTTGGCAGGCATATGGTATATGACTTGCTCCAGAACCAACAGCCTGGACGCATTATCGCTAGTTCAAGAAACCATGAGCCCCTAAAGAAATTCCTGGGAAAGAATGCTGACCATCAGAAGATTACATATGCAGACTTTGACTTACTTTCCATGGAGAAAGTAGCTGATCTGTTCAAAACTTACACCCCCGATTATTGTGTACACCTGGCTGCATTGGCCCGACTCAAAGACGGAGAAGAGAACCCTGTTTTGGCAGTACAGGCGAATATAATGGCCACCATAAAGTTGATCCAACTGAGCATTTCCCATGGCAGCAAGGCCTGTCTTTTTGCTTCTTCCAATCTGGCCAGGGAAGCCTTGTCTGTTACAGGCATTACCAAATTCCTAATTGAGGCATATATCCATAAGCTGAATCATGAGAAAAAATTGTCATCTACCCAATGGTTTAGCTATCGCCTGCCCAATATAATCGACAGCCCTGGTTCAGTAGGCTTGGTCTTCAAGCGCCTGATCAATGAAAACAAAGCCATTACCATCACTCACCCTGAAATGAGCCGAAAATTTGAAACCGGGAGTGCCAACGCATCACAAATGCTGGAGATGCTACAAACAGGAAGATCTAAAGACATATTCATCAATAATATGGCTTCCACAAAGATCATGTTATTGGCACAAAACATGATACGGAATTCCGGTAAAAAACTGGATATAGAAATCATAGGGAAAAAGCCTGGTGAAAAACTGCACGAAAAAGACTACCCTATCAATGAAATTCTCAAGACAGGCATACAGGATATTTATATTTTGAAGGAAAAAAAACCTGATCAGGAAAAATTGAAACGGGTTTTTGACGTTCTAATTCATCGTTGCCACCATGATCAAAGGATCATCGAGTTTCTGAAATCATTTCAACACCAACTGATGGCAACTAATTTTTAAAAAGAAATGAAAAATAAATTCCTCGCCATACTATTGATATTATTGATTTTCAGCTCATCCTCTAAGGCAGCCTGGATGCTGATTCCAATGGATGACAGTCAGAACAACCATTTGAAAGCATACGGTATTGCTTTCTGGGTGTTGGAAAAAAATGTAGAAATCCACTGGTTATTAAACTATCGTGGTGGCAGTTATCTGGTGCCCCATCACGACAGTTTTGAAAGTGAGTGTGTGATCAGAAATGTGAGCTATCAGGTGATAACCGATGTACAGGCATCGACCATCAGACAGCAAATTGCAGAACCCGACATTAATATGGATGAGATGCTTCTGCACAAGGTACCTAGAATAGCAGTCTATTCACCTAAAAATAAACAACCCTGGGATGATGCCGTTACCCTGGCCCTTACCTATGCTGAAATACCTTATGATGTGGTATATGATGAGGAAGTCATGAATGGCTTGCTGCCTACCTACGATTGGCTACACCTGCACCATGAAGATTTTACCGGTCAGTATGGAAAATTTTGGTCCAGATACAGAAGTTTCTCATGGTATCAGGAAGATGTGAAAGCATCGGAAGCCATGGCTAAGAAACTGGGGTTTTCCAAGGTTTCTGATCTAAAACTGGCTGTGTCGAAAAAAATCAGAGATTTTGTAGTAGGCGGTGGCTATTTGTTTGCCATGTGCTCAGCAACTGATAGTTACGATGTGGCTATGGCAGCTATGAATGTGGACATATGTGATGTCATGTTTGATGGCGACCCCATGGATGTGGATGCACAAAACCGACTGGAGTATGACCATTGTATGGCTTTTACAGATTTCACCATCGTTACCAATCCGGCTGAATATGAGATCTCTAATATAGATGTAACCAATAAGCGTTCAAGAGCCATTACTGAAAGAAATGATTACTTCACCTTATTCGAGTTTTCCGCTAAATGGGATCATATCCCTAGCATGCTTTGCCAGAACCACCAGCAAATTATCAAAGGATTTATGGGACAAACCACTGCTTTTCATAAGGATCGGGTGAAATCCAGTGTCATCATAATGGGTGAGAACAAGGCAGCCAATGAAGCAAGATATATTCACGGAGAATTTGGGAAAGGTTTCTGGACTTTTTATGGTGGTCACGATCCGGAGGATTACCAGCACCGCATCGGGGATCCTCCCACAGAATTAACCTTACATCCCAACTCACCAGGTTACAGACTCATCTTAAATAATATTCTGTTTCCTGCAGCTAAAAAGAAAAAGAGAAAAACTTAGCTTAACTAGCTTCAGCTAATCAACTTGCTTTGTTTGGGTAATGATTATCGCAACGTTTAACACACCACTGTTCATAATGGGCACGGCCTTAAAAAACACTTGTTTGAAAATGATTTGATCATTGACCTGAAAATCTCTTACAAAATTATTGGCCGACACCCCTTTTGAATTGAAAACCTCATCAATACTTAATCGGAAACCGCAAATGTTACAGGCATAGGTAAACCCACAATCATGGTCATCCTTAACTAAATACCGGCATCCCACAGCATTGCCATAATTTTTATTTAATATATTTTTTGCGGGTTGTTGTACCATTTCTTCAAAAGCAGTATTTACATAGACAACCTCGTACATTGGATTAACAACGAGCACTGGTTCTTCCATATGAGACAGTATTTGCTCAAAATTATGTAACAACTCATTTTTATCTGTCTGCAGTAAATCCATGGATTTGTTTTAAGATGATTTACGAAAGTTGGACAAAGTTTCATAAAGATGAATAGGATTCACTGGTTTGGTAACAAACCCATTCATACCTGCTTCATATACCTCCCTTTTGGAATTCTCAAATGCATTAGCTGTAAACGCGATAACCGGGATATCCTTAACGGCCTGGAAACGACTATCAGTCCTGATAATTCGTGTAGCATCACAGCCAGACATTTCAGGCATTTGCATATCCATTAAGACCAGATCATACTCATGTTTATCAAGGAGGGAAAGGGCTTCCTGTCCGCTGGAAACTAGGTCCACTTCAACCCCCCACTTTTGCAATATCTGACCTACAACAAGCTGGTTTATAGCCATATCATCAGCAACGAGAACCTTTAAATCCAGTGCTTCATATACCCTTTGCTTTGTTTCCTTCTTCCGACTCTCTTTCTGGGATATAAATACAAGAGGCAGACTAAAATAAAAAGTTGAACCTTTACCATAAGTACTTGTTACCCCAATTTTTCCCCCTTGCAGTTCTATGAAGTTCTTGGTGATGGTTAGCCCTAATCCTGTACCTCCATAGGTTCGACCTATGGAACTGTCGCTTTGAGTAAAACTATCGAAGACAGATTCAAGTTTTTCTTTTTTAATACCAATACCGGTATCTTGTATTTCAAAATAAACAGTAACCCTATTATCTTTTCTGTTTTTTGACTCAAGGCCACAGGAAACCTTCACATGGCCCTTTTCAGTGAATTTCAAGGCATTACCCACCAGGTTATTAATGATCTGATTAAGTTTGACTACATCTCCTTGTAGTAATTCCGGCACCTCATCATCTATATCCAGAAAAAGTTTCAGGCCTTTTTGTTTCGCAGTTATTGAAAGGTTTTTGTACAATACCTTAAGTATATCAGGTAAATTGAATTGTACTTTCTCAAAAGTTATTTTTCCTGCTTCGATTTTTGAGAAATCTAAGATCTCATTGATTACATCAGCGAGATGGGTTGCAGAGAATTTAATATTGGAAAGCATATCCTTGACCTTGTCATTGACATCCTCATCGAGGATGAGATCCGTTAAACCTATGACACCATTAAGCGGTGTCCGCAATTCATGGGTCATACTGGATAAAAAATCTGATTTTGCTTTCGTGGCTTCCTCTGCGATACGCTTGGCAACGATTAATTTTTGTCTGGAATCTTCAATATCTTTGGTTCTCTCCTCAATTCGTATTTCAAGATCTTGATTAACCTTCTTCAACTTCTCATTAACAAAGAAAATTTCTGCAGATTTCTCTTCGATAATACGCTCGGCTTCTTTTCGGGATTTTCTTTCCCGGATCATGGCCTTATATAAGGCATCGTATTTTTCCTTCGAAATCACTGGTTGTCCCTTATTTTTTCTGGATAGAAAACTTAACTACCGAACCATCTTCTTCTATAAGTTCTTTTGTAATTGCAACCTCTTCTTTATAATATTTGGCTGCTCCCTGCAATAAACCCAGGGCAAAATCACTTAATTTACGCTGTGAGGTATATATGATCTCTATATAACCTTCTTTCCTCTTGACGGTTTGTATCGATGGTAGTTCAGCATCGGTGTATAGCTTTAAAACTTCCACATGAATGTACTTATCTATTTGGTTAACAAAATCAAAGAAATTCACACCATCACCAAAGAACTGTGGATACAGGCTGGAAAACCGGTCGAATAAATGCATTCCATATAAATTCAGCAGCTTTGGAATTTCCATTTTTGTTTTGGCTGATAATACCCCCAGCATACTTATCATTTCTGCTGCCTCATATGTTCCAACTGCTGTATAAACTCCATTTGTAATAGTATCAGCCTTGTCAATCATATGTTGTGAGATTTCGAAACCAAAAGTATCTTCAACATATTCAATAAATTCAGTAAAAACAATTCCCTTCATTTTATTTCATTTTTCAGCGGACACACTTTGCTCCTTCAAATATAGTGATTTTACAGTTTGTTCGAGAGGGAATTAAAATCGTCTTTATTCTGTTTTAAGAGGGATAGTATTAGCAAATAAAATGACATATTATTCTTCCTGCTGATACTATTGAGCACATTTATTGAAGCTAAACCTTTGAATTCATCAATAGCCGGTATGGTATCAGCATTCCAGAAAACTTGACTATTATTGCCAATCAAAACCAAGAATATGTTACAAAAATGCCTCTCATTAGTCTTTGTCATAACTGTCTTTTCTCAGCTATTGCATGCTCAAATGTCAAAGGACACAGGATTCTTCGTCAGCATTGGAGAAGAAGCTCCAGCAGTGGAGATGATGCTCACATCAGGTGAGAAACTTACACTGGAGGAACTCAGGGGTAAGGTAGTACTGCTTCAGTTTACAGCCAGCTGGTGTAGTGTATGCCGAAAGGAAATGCCTCATCTGGAAAAGGAAATCTGGCAGGTACACAAAGACAAAGACTTCATTCTGATTGGTGTCGATTATGACGAACCTTTGGAAAAGGTGGTAGCTTTTAAGGAAAAGATGAAAGTCTCCTACCCGATGGCTCTTGATCCCGACGCAGACATTTTTGCACAATTTGCCCACAAAAAAAGTGGTGTTACCAGAAATGTTCTTATTGATAAAGAAGGAAAAATTGCTTTTCTTACCCGACTCTTTGATGCGAAGGAATTCCAGGCCTTGAAGGATAAAGTTGCTGAATTAGTAGATGAAGAACAGTAGAGTCATCTCCCAATAATCTCTCTAAGGGACCTAGATAGATTTCCGTTTATACGTCTCAAAAGTGTAACTAAAGCTGTTTTGAGGATCATCAGTAACCTCCTGGGCTTCTGTCAACTCCCACTCATCTTCCGCTATTTCCGGAAAGAAAGTGTCTGCTTCAAAATCCTGATGGACTTTGGTTATGTACAGGGTATCCGCATAATCCATAACCTGATCGTAGATGGAGCCTCCACCAATCACGAAATTCTCATCAGTGGGATGCATTTTCGATATGGCATCTTCAATGGAATAGGCCATTACGCAGCCATCAATTTCTTCGGCTTCCACATCCGTAATAATCATGGAGGTTCGATACGGTAAAGGACGCTTGGGCAATGAATAATACGTCCGTTTACCCATAATAATATAATGATCCTTTGTCATGCGCTTAAAACGCTTGAGGTCCTCTGAAATATGCCAAAGCAAATCATTGTCCTTACCAATGGCATGGTTGGAGGCTATGGCTACGATGATAGATATGTTTTTGTCGGTTGTCATTCAATTCAAATTTAAACAGAAATTTTTCCGCTGATGTGGGGATGCGGATGGTAGTCTTCCAGCTCAATATCCTCGAAAGTAAAATCATAAATGCTTTTAATTTCCGGATTGAGCTTGATTTCGGGCAGATTTCTTGTATCCCGGCTGAGTTGCAATTTCACCTGATCAAGGTGGTTAAGGTAAATGTGTGCATCGCCAAAAGTGTGTACAAATTCACCGGCCTCAAGATCAGTAACCTGTGCGATCATCTTCAATAATAAAGCATAGGAAGCAATATTGAAAGGAACACCCAGAAAGATATCTGCGGAGCGCTGATACATCTGACAGCTGAGTTTTCCATTGGAGACATAAAATTGAAACCAGGCATGGCAAGGTGGTAAAGCAGCACGTCCTTCGGCTACATTCTCTGAAAAACTATTTCCAGACAAGGGTAACACACTTGGATTCCAGGCAGCTACAAGCAGTCGGCGGCTATCCGGATTGTTCTTTATTTCATGAATAATATCCGAAAGTTGGTCAATTCCATCGCCATTCCAATTGCGCCATTGGGCTCCATATACGGGTCCAAGATCTCCATTTTCATCAGCCCAATCGTTCCAGATTTTCACCCCATTCTCCTGCAAATACTTGATATTAGTATCCCCTTTTATAAACCAAAGCAACTCGTGTATAATGGACTTTAAATGAAGCTTTTTGGTGGTCATTACAGGAAATCCTTCACTCAGATCAAACCTTAATTGAGGTCCAAAAACGCTAATGGTTCCGGTTCCGGTACGATCTGTTTTCTCCACGCCATGCTCTAACACATATTCCAGTAAATCAATATATTGCTTCATTTATATTAATATTTGTTCTGATAGTATTGTATTTAGCCCATCAAAGCACCTACGATGGTTGCTGAAAGCAAAGATGCAATGGTTCCTCCCAATAAGGCGCGCATACCAAACTTTGATAATAACACACGCTTTCCGGGCGCCAGTGAACCAATGCCTCCTATTTGAATGCCTATGGACGCAAAATTAGCAAAACCGCAGAGCATATAGGTGGCCATAATAATGGATTTTGGATCAGCAAAGGCATTGGCATCTTTCAGCTCAGCCAAACTAACATAGCCTATAAATTCAGTCATGATAATTTTCTCACCCAGCAATCGCCCTACGAGTGTGATATCTTGTCCATCTACGCCAATGAGCCACATAATCGGTGCAAAAACATAACCCAAAATGAACTGTAGGGATACATCTTTGTATTTACCATCGGACACATCAGCTACCCAGGCATTCAGGTCAAGCCAGCCACCAATGGACTTGGCAACATAATTAAACATGGCAATGAAGGCGATGAACACCAACAACATAGCCGCCACATTAACTGCAAGCTTCAATCCTTCTGTAGTCCCGTTGGAGATGGCATCGAGTACATTTTTACCTACCTCCTCGCGGGGAATAATCACATCGCTATTGATTGGTTCAGTTTGAGGAACCAATATTTTGGATACCACCACCGCACCCGGGGCTGCCATTACAGATGCGGTTAGCAGATGCTTGGCAAACAGCATGCGCTGTACGGGATCATCACCACCTAAAAAGCTGATGTAAACAGCCAGCACACCTCCGGCAAGTGTAGCCATACCTCCCATCATAACCAACAAAATCTCAGATTTGTTCATTTTTTCCAGATAAGCCTTAATCATTAGGGGGGATTCCGTTTGCCCTAAAAAGATGTTTCCGGCAACCGACAAGCTTTCTGCTCCGGACAATTTCATAAACTTGGTCATCACCCAAGCCAGTCCGAATACGATATATTGTATGATGTTGAGATAAAATAGTAAGCTGGTTAGTGCAGAAAAGAAAATAATGGTGGGTAGAATCATTACCACAAAGTTCTGTAAGGCCAGTTCGATATTTCCCGTGGCAAATGATTTGAAGAGGAAAAGGGTGCCTGCCTGAGTAAAATCGAGTATCAATACAAAGGCCTTGCCCACAAAATCGAAGGTGGCTTCTATAAATGGAACATAAAGCACACCTATGGCCAATAACAATTGAAATATCAGGCCTTTACCAACTACTCCCCAATTAATAGCTCTTCGGTTGGTACTGAAAACAAAAGATATCCCAACCAACACCAAGACCCCTAATATTCCCCTTAGCCAGTTCACAATGCTAAAGCCCTCTTTCTTATTCATTTGCAGAAGAACTGATTTGTCTGTCTTCATCTCCTCAGCATCCTTATCTGCCTGTTCCACCACTTGTTCCACACTATGGTCGATTTCAATGCTTGCCTCGGTATTATTCCGGGCATCATTTTCTAAGGTATCTTTCTGAGTATAGCCTATAACACTTAGGGATAGAAACCCCAACACAAAAAACAGAAGCAGGTATTTCTTTTTATTCTTCATAATGATATCTCATGTGGGTTAAGCAATCATGATGATCTTTGATTGCGTGTTTGGGTACCTAAATTTTATAGGTTTGATTTCCTTTTTTCTATTTCATCCCGAAGCCTTGACGCTTCTTCATAATTCTCATCTTCAACTGCTTTCTGCAGCATATCTTTTAATTCATCCAATAAAAAATCATCAAAAGCTGCACTTTCTTCCTTGGTTTTTTCCTTTGTTTTTGTCTGTGCAGATTCTGTAACGGATTCGTCATCTCCCATTACGATTCCAGCTTCTTCAATGATGCTTTCGTAAGCATAAATCGGACAGGAAAATCTTATGGCCAGTGCAATAGCATCTGAGGTCCTGCTATCAATTTCTGCCTTGGAATCACCCATCCGGCAGACCAGTTTCGAAAAGAATATCCCTTCTTCAAACTTATTGATGATCACTTCTTCAATGATGATGTCAAAGAAATCAGCAAAATTCTTAAACAAATCATGGGTGAGAGGTCTGGTAGGTTTCATTTTTTCCAGCTCGATGGCAATGGCCTGTGCTTCGAAACCACCTATAATAATGGGTAATCTTCGCTGCTCTCCACTTACTCCAAGAATGAGTGCATAGGCTCCACTTTGGGATTGACTATAGGACATACCAACAATTTCCAGCTTTATCTTTTTCATCTCGAGCTATTTCAATTCATAAGTGACACCCACCATCCAACTTCAACAACAAACTGTAATTCGAAGCTCTAAAATTAGAGCATTTTACTCAATTCCAAGGGCACAATGTATCGTCGGTTTTGAAAGTCGCTAAAATAAGCAAAGTTTTATGCAGTTCTTCTTCCGTTGAGGCATAGTTTATTTAGTTTTTACTAACAGAAAGGGCAGCTTCGAATCAATCTAAATAGTCTCATAATAGACTTATTAACAAGTGCATATAAACCTCTATTTTCAGAGTTACGCGTTCAGAATTCACTCAATTTCAAAACTTTAGTGACAAGTTGGATATTTAATACAGTAGAATTTTTATTTTAGCGCTTGCTTAAAACCTGAACAAATTATTATTTATATAAATTGTTGATGCTATGAAAAAATTTCTATTTATGATGACTTTGTTTGCAGCACCTTTTTTTGCTGCTGCAAGTGAAGCTGATCTTGTTATTCCTGACGGGGTAAAAGATCAAACCATTCTTTATTGGGGATTCCTGATCACCTTTGCTGGATTCCTCTTTGGCCTTTACCAATTTATGAAGGTTAAAAAAATCAAGGCGCATCAGTCGATGCTTGATGTGGCTCATGTGATTTATGAAACCGGGAAGACCTATTTGATTCAACAAGGTCGCTTTCTGGCCATCCTGTTCGTATTTATTGGGGCAGCGGTTGCCTTCTATTTTGGATGGTTGTCGGTGGATCCTGAAACCGGAGATAACCTCTTCGGTGTCGGTGGTGTACTCATGATCCTGGGTTGGACTGTTGTTGGGATCCTTGGTTCATACAGTGTGGCCTGGTTTGGTATTCGCATGAATACTTTGGCCAATTCGAGAATGGCATTTGCTTCACTGGAAAGAAAACCCATCAAATTGCTCAACATACCTCTAAATGCAGGTATGAGTATTGGTGTGGTCTTGATTTCGCTTGAGTTAATCATGATGCTGATCATATTGTTATTTGTTCCTGGTGAATATGCTGGTGCAAGTTTCATTGGTTTTGCCATTGGTGAATCATTGGGAGCTTCTGTACTTAGAATCGCTGGTGGTATTTTCACTAAAATTGCTGACATTGGGTCTGACCTCATGAAGGTGATCTTTAAAATTGGCGAAGATGATCCACGAAACCCTGGTACCATTGCTGACTGTGTGGGTGACAATGCTGGTGACAGTGTAGGACCTACAGCTGATGGTTTTGAAACCTACGGTGTAACCGGTGTTGCATTAATCTCATTTATACTTCTCGCCGTAACAAATATTGATTATCAAATCCAGTTGTTAACCTGGATTTTTGTGATGAGAATATTAATGATCCTTACCTCCATAGTTTCTTTCTGGATTAATGGTGCGCTTACAAAAGCGAAATACCAAAATGCAGATGATCTTGATTTTGAAAAACCACTGACAAATCTGGTTTGGATAACGTCTCTGTTGTCAATACTGGTAACATTTGTAGTGAGCTATTTACTCATTCCTGAAACGGAGGGATTACCCAAAGGTTTATGGATTACATTGTCCATCATCATTAGTGCAGGAACCCTCGGTGCTGCCTTGATACCTGAGTTCACCAAGTTGTTTACCAGCCCCAAATCCACACACGTGGATGAAGTGGTTGAAGCATCTAAACAAGGAGGGTCATCACTAAATATTCTCTCAGGTCTGGTCGCAGGTAACTTCAGTGCCTTCTGGAAAGGAATGGTTTTCTTCTTGCTGATGTTTATCGCTTACTTCGCAAGTACTTATGGCCTTTCAGATTTCATGATTTACCCTTCAATTTTTGCCTTTGGTTTGGTTGCCTTCGGTATGTTAGGGATGGGGCCTGTAACCATTGCTGTTGACAGCTATGGACCTGTTACTGATAATGCACAATCCATTTATGAGTTATCATTAATCGAAGACGACAGGGAAGAAACTGTTGCTGAAATTGAAAAAGATTTTGGTTTCACACCTGATTTTGAAAAATCGAAATACTATCTAGAGGCTAACGATGGCGCAGGAAATACATTTAAAGCTACCGCCAAACCTGTATTGATTGGTACTGCCGTAGTTGGTGCCACCACTATGATATTTGCCCTTATATTGGTCATTGAACATACCTTACATGTCAAACCAGAAGAAATCCTCAACCTTCTGAACCCCTATTCAATTATGGGATTCTTATTGGGAGGTGCTGTTATTTACTGGTTTACAGGCGCTTCTATTCAGGCTGTAACCACTGGTGCTGCCCGTGCTGTTGAGTTCATTAAGCACAATATAAACCTCGACCCCAATGCACCTAAAAAGGCAGATGTGGAAATGTCGAGAAAGGTGGTTCAAATTTGTACCGTGTACGCTCAAAAAGGTATGTGGAATATCTTTATTGCCATATTCTCATTTGCACTTGCATTTGCATTCCTGTCAGCTCCGGCCGGTTCCAATTTACCGGTTTCCTTATTCGTAAGTTACCTCCTTTCAATTGCCTTCTTCGGTTTGTTCCAGGCGATCTTTATGGCCAATGCCGGTGGATCATGGGATAATGCCAAAAAAGTAGTAGAGGTTGATATGCAAGAAAAAGGTACTGAATTACATGACGCTTCTGTAGTGGGTGATACCGTTGGGGATCCATTCAAAGACACCTCATCAGTTGCTCTGAATCCTGTGATTAAGTTTACCACCTTGTTTGGTTTGCTTGCCATGGAAATTGCCATTGCACCGCAGTTCAGGGAGCTTGCACCTTATGTTGGATTTGGTTTCTTAGTAGTGGCGTTGTATTTTGTTTACAGGTCATTCTACAAGATGAGAATCAAAGCATAATAACACTTATATTATTGAAAGGGAGACTGTTACGCAGCCTCCCTTTTTTTGTGAATAAAAGTTGTGAATTATTTAACAAAACATCCTGAAAATCCCTCTTAGATTTATTAAAGATGCGTATTTTTGCAGGCAATTTCAGACCCCCTAAATCGGATGAAGTCTGTATAAAACGTATCATTTTTAGATCAATAGACATATGAGTAATAATAGCTTTATCAGTCGTCACAATGGTCCCAGACCTGAAGATGTAAACCTTATGTTGAAAAAAATGGGATTGGAATCGGTAGATCAATTGATCGACGAGACCATTCCTCCCAGCATCCGGATGAGTGAAGAACTAAAGGTCGATGAAGGGATAACGGAGTATGAATACATGAACCATATCCGTCAACTGGCTGCCAAAAACAAAATCTACAAAACCTATATCGGACTAGGGTATTACAACACCATACTTCCGGCTGTTATTCAGAGAAATGTATTGGAAAATCCGGGTTGGTATACTTCATACACACCTTATCAGGCTGAAATCTCACAGGGAAGACTTGAAGCATTGCTCAACTTCCAAACCATGGTTTCTGATCTTACAGCCATGCCAATGGCCAATGCTTCTTTACTAGACGAAGGTACGGCTGCAGCTGAGGCCATGCTTATGTTTTTTAACGGAAGACCCAGGCCTCTGGTAAAATCCAATGCCAATGTATTTCTGGTATCTGAAGCAGCCTTCCCTCATACCATTGATATTTTAAAAATACGTGCCGCATCTGTGGGTATTGATTTAGTTATATGTGATCGCGAAAATTTTGAGTTCAGCGAAAAAGTCTTTGGTTGTATGATTCAATATCCTGATCAAAAGGGAGAGATTATTGACTTTTCTAGTCTGGTAGCTAAAGCCAAAGAAGCTAAAGTCCCTGTTGCTGTTGCAGCTGACCTCATGAGTTTAAGCTTGTTGACACCACCGGGTGAATGGGGCGCCGATGTAGTATTTGGCAGCACCCAGCGTTTTGGTGTACCTCTGGGATTCGGAGGACCACATGCAGCCTACTTTGCCACCACTGAAGCCTATAAAAGAAATATACCGGGAAGAATCATTGGCATGTCAAAAGACAGCAATGGTGATGACGCCCTGAGGATGGCTTTACAAACAAGAGAACAGCACATCAAACGTGAAAGAGCCACTTCGAATATTTGCACTGCCCAGGCCCTTCTGGCGACCATGGCTAGCTTCTATGCTGCCTACCATGGACCTAAAGGCATTAAAAACATTGCGCTGAATATTCATAAGCGCGCGGTTGATCTGACAGTTGCACTTGGAAAACTAGGCTATATCCAGGAAAACAAGCACTTTTTTGACACCCTTCATATTGCTGTACCCGATAGCGTCAGTATGGTTTCCCTCAAAGAAATAGCCCTACAGCATCAGGTAAATTTCAGATATTTCGAAAGCAATCATATTGGTATCAGCATTGATGAAACTACCAATAATGCGGATATTGCTCTCATTGCCGCTATTTTTGCCAAAGCAGCAAACAAGGAAGCTTTTGAGCTGGCATTTGAAACCAGTGCGGACAAACCAACATGTATTCCTGAGCAATTACACAGAACGACCCCTTATATGGAGCATGCGGTATTCAACCAATACCACTCAGAGACTGAGATGATGCGCTATATGAAAGAGTTGGAAAATAAGGATATTGCCTTAAACCGCTCCATGATCCCTCTGGGTTCATGTACCATGAAATTAAATGCAGCATCTGAACTCATGCCTATCACATGGCCTGAGTTTACAGAATTACATCCATTTGTTCCTGGTGACCAGGCTGCAGGGTATTTGCAGATCATAGATGAAATGGAAAAAATGCTTTGTGAAGTCACAGGCTTTGATTCTATGTCGTTCCAACCTAACTCAGGAGCCTCCGGTGAATATACCGGACTGATGGTGATTAAGGCCTATCAACAGTCTCTGGGACAAGGTGACAGGCATATTTGTTTGATTCCGGCATCTGCACACGGCACCAACCCTGCCAGCGCGGTGATGGCCGGTATGAAGGTGGTGGTAGTTAAAACCGATGAATATGGCAACATTGATATCGATGATCTGAAAGCAAAAGCTGAGACACATAAGGATACACTTGCAGCCATTATGGTAACCTACCCTTCCACTCATGGTGTATTTGAAGAGAACATCCATGAAGTACTCGACATTGTCCATGACAACGGTGGTCAGGTGTATATGGACGGTGCCAATATGAATGCACAGGTTGGCTTGACCTCTCCGGGATTCATCGGCGCTGATGTGT
The DNA here is from genome assembly GCA_016845175.1 of Bacteroidota bacterium. Lineage (GTDB taxonomy): Bacteria > Bacteroidota > Bacteroidia > Bacteroidales > F082 > JAERTD01. The sequence continues at coordinate 75,545 of JAERTD010000077.1, forward strand.
GTCATTTGAACCTTCACAAGACCTTTGCCATCCCCCATGGTGGTGGTGGACCAGGTGTTGGCCCCATCGGAGTAGCCAAACATCTTTCACAATTTTTACCCAGTCATATTTACAGGGAAACTGGTGGTGAAAATAGCATTCCTGCCATTGCAGCAGCCCCATTTGGCAGCGCATTGGTCCTCCTTATTTCCTATGGTTACCTAAAAATGCTTGGCAATAAAGGCCTGACTGAAGCAACTAAAATTGCAATCCTGAATGCCAACTATCTGATGCACGAATTGAAAGACCACTATCCTATCTTGTATACCGGAAAAAGTGGTCATGTGGGTCATGAGATGATTCTCGACTGCAATCAATTTAGTAAATCAGCCGACATTAGCGTGGTGGATATAGCCAAACGCCTGATGGATTATGGCTTTCATGCTCCGACTGTTGCCTTCCCTGTACATGGGACTTTGATGGTAGAGCCAACCGAAAGTGAACCCCTTTCAGAGCTGAATTATTTCATCGAGGCCATGAGATCCATCAGAGAGGAAATCAGGGAAATTGAAGAGGCCAAAGCCGAAAAGAAAAACAATGTGGTATCCAATGCTCCTCATACTGCGTCCATGCTGATTGCTAACCATTGGGAATTTCCCTACGATCGCGAGAAAGCAGCTTATCCATTACACTGGGTGAAAGAGAATAAGTATTTCACACCAGTTGGGAAAATTGATGATGCGTACGGAGACAGAAACTTATGTACCTGTCTGCCTATGGAATCCTATGAGGAATCAGAAGCTGTGGTGGACCTTAAGGTCCTATAGATCAGATACCCTAAATCTATGCATAAAAAAAGCCACAGCATGCTGTGGCTTTTTTATTTCATTGTGAATGCATTCGCTATTTCAGAAGCTTCAAATCATCCATACATGATTTGATTATCTCATAGGTTTTTTCAATATCAAAATCCAGGCCTACCGAGAAGCGGATGAGTCCGGGAGAAAGGCCCATTTCCTTTTGAATATCTTCAGGAACCTCTGAAGAGGTGCTTTTACCTGAGTTGGAAAAAAGAGTTTTAAAGTATCCCAGGCTAACGGCATGATAGCCTACGCCTCTTTCCTGCATCAATTCCATGAAGGGAGCCGCATTTTCTGCAGTTTCCACATCAATAGCTATCATGCCACCAAAGCCAAAGCCTTCATTCATCATATCCTTAAATAGTTCATAATCAGGATGTGATACACAACCAGGATACACATATTTAAGACCAATATCTTTAAACTTCTCAGCCAGATATTGTGCATTCTTACTGTGTTGTGCCATGCGAACATGTAAGGTTCCCAGATTTTTCAGAATGCTTGAAGAACGCAAAGGATCCAGCACTGGTCCCAGCAGCATGGCGGTACCTGTGTTGACATCACTAATGGCTGCAATAAATTCCTCAGAAGCACAAATCGCACCTGCCACACAATCATTCTTACCATTAATAAATTTGGTCATGCTGTATACCACTATGTCAGCACCCAGTTTAAATGGACTGATAATCATAGGTGTAAAAGTATTGTCGACCAATAATTTCAAACCATTCTCATGAGCAATATCTGCCAGGGCCGGCAAATTTGAAATCTGAAGCATGGGATTGGTCATGCTTTCGGTATAGATCACCTTTGTATTGGGCTTGATGGCAGCTTTGACACTTTCCAAATCAGAAATATTGACGAAGCTTACTTCAATATTGAACTTGGCTACATAATTCTTAAGGAAGGCGAAGGTACCTCCATAGGTAGTCACACTGGTCACAATATGATCACCTGCATTACACAGTTGTAAGATGGCCGTAGTAATGGCAGCCATTCCTGAGGCTGTTACCCATGCTGATTCTGTTCCTTCAATGGCAGCCAGTGAGTCAGATAGATATTTATTTGAGGGATTCCAATGCCTGGAATACAGGAAACACCCTTGTGCTTCTCCATGAAAGGCATCGATCATGGTTTTTTCTGAAAGAAAGGTATAGGTGGCTGAATCAGTGATGGAAGGATTAACACCTCCAAATTCTCCAAATTGCTCCACACGTTGCAAGGCTGTTGCCGGATCATATTTCTTTGACATAAGGCTACTTTTTTTAAAATTAGGGAAGGCAAAATTACGAATTATTCGCCCCCAGGACTTGATAATCATTATAAATTGCTGACTCAAAACTTGCTAACACCAGGCTTGAAAAACTAACATATTTAGCTCACAATTAGAAGTATAGCCAATGAAATACAAATTGGTTTTCCTTATTATATTCCAATGTAGGAAAGGGAAGCTTTATCAAACTCAATGCTTTGAATGTAAACCTCAAAAACCCTGAATTTGTTTGGATGCGGGTCCAGTCGATATCCATACTTAGGTAGTATTGCCTGACACGGTCATAATGCGGCAAGGGTTGTCCTTCATATTCTGGAGGATTTGACTGTGCTCCCAACATACCTTTTCCCCCATAACCAAAAGCTACATTGATCCAGGTTGGAAAACGGCTCTCTTCTTTAAGAAAGGAATGAATGTTAGCCGATAGCCAATAGGTCTGGCCGTTATAATCCTTCAACATGCGTTCCATAGGGTTACTTCCGAGTATATCAGGACGGTACTGGGCATATTCGGTATAATGAAAGGAAAATTTCAATCGTAGTCTTTGCTCCTGCCACAACAACTGCTGTCCCACAAAAAATGCAGGCCCTACAGTATTGGCGATCAGGTCGCCATAGGAAGCGCCCCAGCCTGCAGAAAAACCATCCAGAATCTCCAGGGCAGTCATGCCAGCAAAGCCCATGAGGCCTCCATAGAGTGTAGACTTTTTTTCGTCAACACCAGCCCAGCGCAAGGACCAATAGCTATAATTGGAGATATAATATGCCGTGGTCATATGTCCCAATTTATCAATCTGCAACCAGGCATTGTTATCATTGACAAAATGAAATGTTGTTTGGGGATAGTCTTTGTACCACAAGAAATAAAGGCCGGTTATGGAACCTGCATATAAGGCTGATCCTGTTATAATTACCGTGTTTAATCTTTTGCGATTAATGGTATCTGTTTCATTCAGTTCCTGAGCCTGTAACTGAGATGACATCACTACCATCAACAGTAGTAGCAAAGTACCTTTTCTACCCCTCCCTATGTTGTCACTACCTATCATTCAAATGTTGAAATCAGCTTATAAATTATTTCTGATTTTGACTGTAACAGTTCCTCCGACCTCGCCTCAGCCAGAAAACGAAGGTAGGGTTCTGTATTGCTGGGGCGAATACTAAACCACCAGTCGGAAAACTCCATGCGATAGCCATCAGTGTTGTAAAAAGCTGTGGGCTGGTCATTGGTTCTGAAATAATCACACACAACATCCATGGCAGCTTGCTTTTCTTCCACAACAAAATTCACTTCTCCGGTGTTGGCGTAAGATGAAATATTTTTAATCAGTTGTGAAAACGAAAGAGATATGGCCTTAAATCGCTTAAGAATTCTTAAAACCAACAGGGCTGCCAAAAGACCGCTATCCGAATAATAGAAATCCCTGAAGTAATAATGACCTGCAAGTTCGCCACCGTAGACACCATCCACTTCCTTAAGTTTAGAGGCCCCAAAGGCCCGACCCACTTTCCAGGTATGCACCTTAGTGGGATAAGCTTTCAGGTATTCAGCAACTGCTTTTGAAGTCCTGATATCCTGCACCACATCACCTGTCTCCTGTCGCTCTTCAAAGAAATAATGCGCCAACAGAGCAATGATCAGGTCAGGTGAAACAAATGCACCTTTTTCATCAATAAACATTACCCGGTCTGCATCTCCGTCAAAAATGAGACCGATATCGGCATTGTTATTAAGTACCAACGATTTAATATGGTTCTGGTTTGCCGGAACCAATGGATTAGGATCGTGTCCGGGAAAGCTCCCATCCATAGCCTCATTTATGGAAAACGCATCAGCAAACAAATCTTCCGCAAACAGGCTAGCCATTCCATTGGAATAGTCAATAGCAAAGCTCAGGCTATCCAGGCCCACTAGATAGGTTTTCAGAAAGCTTAAATAATCTGGTTTTAAATCAATGTTTTTTATGTTTCCTGTGGTTTCGGCTCTTTCCCCAACTTCATCTCTAATCAGCTTCTCCAATTCATTCAATCCATTGCTGTAAGCGATAGGTTTTACACCAGGCCCTGAGAACTTCATCCCATTGTATTGTTTGGAATTATGAGAGGCTGTTATCATAACAGAAGCCTGATATTCATAGGCTCCGGTAGCCCAGTAAATCATAGGTGTAGTGGTTAAGCCAGCATCATCTACATTTACTCCGGCATCAGTCAGACCCCTGGCCAGGGCTTCAAACAATTCATTGGAGGACAGACGGATGTCGCGTCCTACAAGCAGCTTTTTTGCCGGTAAAATTCTTGGCAGGTAATACCCTATCCTATAGACCATTTCAGCGTCAAGGTCAGTGCCCCAAACACCACGGATGTCATAAGCTTTGAATGCAGTCAAAAGCGGTAGTTTTAATAATTAAAAATAAATTATTGTTTGCTACTTATAGATTTTCAGATCATCAAGTGCCTTTTGATATCTCCGTGCATTTCTGTTGTGTTGCATATTGGTTTTGGCGAACTCATGATAGCCCGACAAATCAGCCCGTGCACAGAAATACAAAAAATCATGCTCAGCATATTTAAGAACAGCATCGATGGAGGCAATTGACGGCACACAAATAGGACCAGGTGGCAAACCGGCATATTTGTAAGTATTATAAGGAGAATCAATATTCTTATGTGCGTTTAACACACGGGTTATATTATAGTCGCCCATGGCAAAGATCAATGTGGGATCTGCCTGTAATAGCCAACCTTTATTGAGTCGGTTTATGTAGACCCCTGCAATATCGGCTTTTTCATCATTCTTTGCTGTTTCCTTCTCTACAATGGAGGCCAATGTGATTACCTCGTCTCTGGTCAGGCCTAGATCTTCCAGTTGCCTACTTCTCTCCCCACCCCAAAAGCTAAGATATTCTGCATACATTCTGTCCACAAATCCTTCGGCAGAAGTGGTCCAATAAAACTCATAGGTATTCGGTATGAAAATGGAAGTCTGTGTGGCCCTGGTCAGATTCATTTTGGCCAGGTATGTAGTATCCTCCAGTAATCGAACAAAATCCACTGAATCGGCTTCAATCTGCTTGCCTATTTTCCCTGCCAGGTCGTGAAGGTTTCTGATATTATTGAAAGTTACCTTGACCGGCACCTGGTTCCCAGACCTGAGCAGTGATATTAAGTCATTGTTGCTCATCTCATTCTCAATCTGATAACGGCCTGGCTTCACCAGAGTTGGATATTGCTTCTTTTCAGCCCACCACTCGAAGTTTTTTCTATGTATGATCAATCCATTGCTATACAAGATTTGTTTGACTTGTTCAAAGCTTGCATCGCTGGGAATGGTAATGGTTACCTGTTTTCCTTCAGGAGTCCATACGTTGGGACTTTTAACGATGATGTACAGGTAATAGGCTGCCCCTGAAAGCATAAAAATACACAGAAGCAATAACCAAAAAACAAGCCGGGCTGTTTGCTTTTTCCGTTTTTTAGGCACTCCGTATTTAGAATGGTAATAGGTCATAATTAAACAATTGGTTCTGGTCAATCAATTCTTTATATGGCATTATTCATTAATCGTATTAATTAACTGATAAAAGTACTCCTTTATCCAGGAAGCATTTCTTAAATTCCAGTCTCTCTTCTCACCCGACAACACAAAGCCTTTACTTTCAAATAATTGCATGCTTGACGAATTATTTTCTTCGATATGGCAATACAGCTGGTGTAGGTTCAGATGTTCAAAGGCATAGCTGATAAGCAGATCCAAAGCAAGACCTGCCAAACCCTTTGCCCTTTCTTCAGAGATTAACATGATTCCTACCCCTGCCCTTCGGTGTTTGGGTTCAAAATCAAAAAGGTCTATGGCTCCAATGGGAAAAGTTTTAGAATCTTCAGATTTTTCTATGATAAACCGGGCCTGACGTTGTGTGTAAAGGTCTTTGTCGGCCTGCATTACATATTGTTCAATATCAAAGCGAGCAAAAGGCATGGTGGTATGACTTAAGTGCCAAAATGAGGTGTCATTCTCGAAGGAGAACAAAAATTCAACATCTGTTGGCTCCACCGCTCTTAATCTGATATTATCCCTATTTAAATGCATGCTTTAATCCTCAAAATTCAGTCCATCTGCCAGACAACCTATACATGTGTACTCCCTTTATACACAAAGGTTGCAGGTCCAGTTAAAACCAAGTTTCTAAAACCATGTTCAAAGGCATCAAAAGCGACCTTAAAATCGCCTCCCATGCTATGTATTTTTGGAGCCATTTTTCCTGTTTTAATGTAAACAGCGATGGCTGAGGCACAAACTCCGGTGCCACAAGAGAGGGTTTCCTCTTCCACTCCTCTCTCATAGGTTCTTACATATACTTTATCTTTCTTAATTTCCACAAAATTCACATTGGTACCATCGGGCATGAAGCGTTCACTGTTCCTGGTATTCCTACCTTCTGTCAGCACATCAAACTCTGCCAAATGTTCCACAAATTCTACATAATGTGGTGACCCGGTGTCCATAAACATAAATGAATCGTTTCGCTCCACTTCATCAACATCTCCCATTTCAAGCGACACCTGAAAGGAGCGTCCACTATCTATCATATGATCGATGACTGCGTGGTGTACACCATCAAATGCTTCAAAGTCCTGTGTTTGTCCTGCCATTCGGTTAAGAAAGACACAAAGGGCTATGCATCTGCCTCCATTACCACACATACTGCTTAACCTCCCATCTGAATTATAATACTCCATCCGGTAATCATACTTATCCGAAGCACCAATCAACATAAGGCCATCTGCGCCAATGCCAAACCTACGATTACATAATTGACTGATTTGTTCTTCATTTAATGATATGGCCCCTTTACGGTTGTCACAAATCACAAAATCATTTCCATTGGCCTGATACTTCCAAAAATCGATTTGCATATGCATTCTCTTTTTTAAGTCGGATGGTAACATCTGGCTTCGCCAATCGTATTATCAACAGACAATCTGTTTGGGTGTTATTGTTCAAAGAATTCTTAACATTTATTAACGCTGTGAACAAAATTAATCCTACAACCGTGCGTTTTCACAACAAAAATACGAGAGAATTATAAATTAAACAATTTAACAATGAGTACATTTTATAAAAGTTTCGCGGGTGCCATACTGGGATCAGTCTTAGTGGTGGCGGCTTTTCTTTTATTTTATCCAAAACATAACACTCAGAAAATCAGCCTTGAGTCCTATGCTACTGATACCCAAACGGGTCCGCAATTACCGATACAAGCGGTAAGTTTTCCCATGGCACAGGAAGCTGATTTCATAACCGCAGCTGAGAAATCCATTAATGCAGTAGTCCACATTAAGACCGAGATTCGGGTAAAAACAAGTTCTTACGAGAATTTTTTCAATCCCTTCCGAGATTATTTTGGAAACCCTAACAGAAGTAATATTTATACGGCTTTTGGATCCGGGGTCATTATTTCTTCGGATGGATATATAGTAACCAACAATCATGTGGTAGAAGGTGCAGATAAAATCTCCGTAACCTTCAATAACAAAGAAGAACTGGAAGCTAAGATTATTGGACGGGATCCAGGTACTGATTTAGCACTCATTAAGGTGGAAGCCAGTGATCTTGTTTTTCTAACCTATGGCAATTCTGATGCCGTTCGTATTGGAGAATGGGTATTGGCTGTTGGCAACCCTTTCAACCTTACTTCCACGGTAACCGCGGGTATAGTTAGTGCTAAGGCAAGAAATATCAATATACTGGGAGCCCAGTCCTCCATTGAGTCGTTTATCCAGACTGATGCCGTGGTGAACCGGGGTAACAGCGGAGGTGCTTTGGTGAATATCGAAGGTGAGCTGGTGGGAATTAATGCTGCCATTGCCTCTCATACAGGTGTTTACGAAGGTTATTCATTTGCAATACCTGTCAATATTGTTAAGAAGGTGGTTGGTGACCTAAAGCGTTACGGTGAGATTCAAAGGGCATATATTGGTGTTCAAATCAGAGACATTGATGCCGAATTTGCTCAAGAAATCGGGCTTGACAAGGTTAGTGGAGTATATATCGCCAGCATAGTTGAGAATGGTGGTGCTGATCAGGCAGGCATTCAAGAAGCTGATGTAATTGTATCCATCGATCAGAGCCCAATCAATAGTCTATCTGAACTCATGGGAACCATTGCTCAGTATAGTCCGGGAGCACAGGTAAGTGTAAGAATATTAAGGGATAACAAACCCATGGTCTTTGATGTTACCTTGCAAAATCAAAACGGGACTACAGCCATTGTTAAAACTCAGGATGCTTTCTATAATGAGCTATTAGGGGCTTCCCTACAGAAGATTGACAAGAAGGAACTCCAGGATCTGAATATCCAACATGGCTTAAGAATAACCAAAGTTGAAGATGGAATTCTCAGACGTGGAGGTATCAACCCTGGTTTTATCATTACAGAAATCAACGACTATGATGTTCATTCGAAAACAAGTCTGCAAGATGCTCTAAAACAAAGCCGTAGACATACTATTCGCCTAAAAGGAGTATTCCCTAATGGGGTGAAAGTTTCCTATGAATTTATGCTCTGATATTTGTAATTTAGATTTATTTTAGATAAATTGCATGCCCTTTTCTCAAACAGACTAAAACTCACCGCCCATAATGCGCCAACTAAAAATAACCAAATCAATAACTAACAGAAACACTGCCTCTCTGGATAAATATTTACAAGAGATTGGCAAAGAGGACCTTATCACTGCTGAACAAGAGGTTGATCTGGCGAGAAAGATAAAGGCTGGTGATCCTATAGCCCTAGAAAAACTTACCAAAGCCAATTTACGCTTTGTGGTTTCTGTGGCCAAACAATATCAAAACCAGGGCTTAAGTCTTCCTGACCTGATCAATGAAGGAAATGTGGGGCTGATCAAAGCAGCACAGCGATTTGATGAAACCAGAGGTTTTAAATTCATCTCCTACGCAGTGTGGTGGATTCGACAATCCATTTTACAGGCACTTGCTGAACAATCCCGGATTGTCCGATTGCCTTTGAACCAGGTGGGATCGTTGAATAAAATCAAAAAGATATCCTCACGTCTTGAGCAGATCTATGAAAGACCTCCCTCTCCTACCGAGATCGCAGACGAAATGGAGGTACCCAACCATAAAATTGATTCGGCAATGAAAATTGCCACTCGCTATGTGTCCATGGATGCTCCTTTGGCCTCTGATGAAGAAACCAAGTTTCTGGATGTCTTTGTTCCCACTGACACTCAGGATACAGATGAGGACCTCATGAGAGAATCACTAGGAAGGGAAATCCAACGTTCATTGGCCACCTTAAGTGAAAAGGAAAGAGATGTAATTAATCTGTACTATGGTATTGGCCTCAACCATGGGTTGACACTGGAGGAAATTGGCTCAAAGTTTAACCTTACCAGAGAAAGGGTCAGACAAATAAAGGAAAAGGCCATTCGCCGATTAAGACATACCTCTAGAAGCCGATTACTAAAAGCCTATCTCGGGCAATAAGGCCATTAAGATTTTGTAAAAAAAAGGCTGGTTTGAAACAAACCAGCCTTTTTTTATACTTTTGCTTTTGAAGGGCTTAGGCTGCCTCTTCTTTCAAGTATCATAACCAAAAATTAATGCATGAAAATTGATAAGAATTTAAACGGGAAGTACGAGACTTCCTTGTCGGAATGGTCAAGAGATGAAATGCTAGCTGATGAGTTTATTAGCGTTCATTCCAAGTTGTTCTATGAAAAGTCCATCGAACTGGTGTTGCTACGCAACCAGCTCATTGACAGAAGTGCTAGTCTTATACTCTACTGGCATTCCTATGTGGAAAATATTATATCCAAAACCTTAAAAATTGAGGATTCTCTCACATTGGCCAAAGCCATACTACACTGTAATGTAGGACCTTCCAAATTGGATATTGGCAGGTTAAACAGAGAGTGGATTGAGGAAAAGTCCAATTACCTCAATGCAGAAGATTTCATATCTGTGAAGCTCAAGCACCTAATTTCTGACACTAAGACCAACCAAAAACCAGTAGATGTGGTTTTGTTTGGTTTTGGTCGTATCGGTCGTTTGTTAGCCCGGGAGTTGATTATTCAGGGAAACGGTAAACAACTTCGTGTGAAAGCCATTGTTACCAGAGGAAATGATGACCTTCAAATTATTAAAAGGGCTTCATTATTCCGTCATGATTCCGTTCACGGACCTTTCCGAGGTGTGGCTGTGGAGAATTTGGATGACAAAACCATTTTCATCAATGGGCATAAGGTACTTATGCTTGCTACCAATAACCCCGATGACATTGATTATACCGAATATGGTATTAACGATGCCATATTGATAGACAATACAGGAATTTTCCGCGACCGTGAAGGCTTGGGGCGTCACCTGAAGGCCAAAGGTATCTCAAAGGTGTTGCTTACAGCACCTGGCAAGGGAGATTTACCTAATATCGTATTTGGTGTAAACCACCAAACTGTTGATTTCAATGCCGAAAACATATTGTCGGCAGCATCCTGTACAACCAATGCCGCTGCCCCAATTCTTCATGTAATTGAAAATGAAATCGGTATTGAGTCAGGACACCTGGAAACAGTTCACTCCTACACCAACGACCAAAACCTGCTGGATAACTTCCATAAGAAATACCGCAGAGGCCGTTCAGCTCCATTGAACCTGGTGATTACGGAAACTGGTGCAGCTAAGGCTGTTACTAAGATTATTCCCAGCATAGCCGGTAAATTAACTGGTAATGCTATCCGTGTTCCTACACCAAATGTTTCCTTGGTAATCATGTCATTGAATCTCAAAAGAGAAACTTCACTGGAAGAAGTCAACGAGTTAATCCGGGCCAAAACACTATCCGGAGAATTAGTAGCTCAAATCAAATACTCTACCGCCAATGATGCGGTTTCCTCTGACTTTACCAGCGAGCCAGCCACATCAGTTTATGATAGTCTGGCTACCAAGGTTTCTCAGGATAATAAAAGTATAGTACTCTATGTATGGTATGATAATGAATTTGGTTATACCCTTCAGGTAATCAGGGTAGCTAAATCAATGGGAGGAGTTAAAAGGCCAACCTATTATTAAATCCATCAAAATATACCGGTCGAATCTGTCTGGGTTGTATAACCCAAATGATTCGGCCGGTTTTTTATTTGTTAAAAAGTAGTAATTATTAAATTTTTCAGAACACATATATTGTTGTTTATTTGCAGCTAGAAGAGGATTGATACTCTGATCTTACGAACACATAGCCGAGGCATAAAAAACCGAATACATGGACTCAAAAGTTAAATACATATTTGTAACCGGAGGTGTTTCCTCCTCACTAGGTAAGGGTATCATATCTGCCTCATTGGCAAAATTACTTCAGGCCAGAGGCTTTTCGGTGACCATTCAAAAACTGGACCCCTATATCAATGTGGACCCAGGTACTTTAAATCCCTATGAACATGGTGAATGTTACGTAACTGAAGATGGCGCAGAAACGGATCTGGATTTGGGTCATTATGAACGTTTTTCTAATACGTTTACCTCTCAGGCAAATAATGTAACCACTGGCCGTATTTACCAGAATGTGATCAATAAAGAACGTAAAGGTGAGTATCTGGGAACCACGGTACAGGTCATTCCTCATATAACAGATGAAATTAAACGAAGTGTCATGTTGTTGGGAAAAACCGGTAAATATGATTTCGTAATTACTGAAATTGGTGGAACAGTGGGTGATATTGAGTCCTTCCCGTTTGTTGAAACCGTTCGACAGATGAAATGGGAATTGGGAAATGATTGCGCAGTGGTGCACCTTACCCTGGTACCTTTCTTAAAAGCAGCAGGAGAGCTTAAGACCAAACCTACCCAGCATTCAGTGAAAACCATGCTGGAACAAGGTGTTCAGCCCGATATTATTGTTTGCCGAACCGAGCAATCACTTAATCAGGGAATCAAGAAGAAAATTGCTCAGTTTTGTAATGTCCAGCCCACATCTGTGGTAGAGTCGTTGGATGCACAAACCATATACGAAGTGCCCTTGTTGATGAAAGAAGAAGGCCTGGATACTGAGGTCCTCCGAATTACCCATACTGAGGTACCTGAAACCATGGACCTGGATAACTGGAGCCGTTTTGTTACCCGTTTAAAAAATCCAAAATCTGAAGTAAATATTGGACTGGTGGGCAAATACGTTGAATTAAAAGACGCCTATAAATCTATAAATGAAGCTTTTATTCACGGTGGTGTAGCCAATGAGTGTAAGGTGAAAGTAATTGATATTCATTCGGAAGAAATTAAGGAAGATACTAAAGAGGAACTATTAGGTAAATTAGATGGCATATTGGTGGCTCCCGGATTTGGTGGTCGTGGTATAGAAGGTAAAATTGTTGCGGTGAACTATGCCCGTGAGAATAATATTCCTTTCCTGGGCATATGTCTGGGTATGCAGTGCGCTGCCATTGAATTTGCGAGAAATGTACTGGGACATAGAAAGGCTCATACCACCGAGATCGATAAAAACACACCCGACCCAGTCATCGATTTGATGGAAGACCAAAAGAAAATCAAGAATATGGGTGGCACCATGAGGTTGGGATCCTACAAATGCAAGCTGGATACCGAATCCATAACATATGGATTATATGAAGAGAAACTAATCAGTGAAAGACACCGCCACAGATTCGAATTCAATAATATGTATCGTGAAGCCTTTGAAAATGAAGGTGTTCGATTGGCAGGCATCAATCCTGAAGAGGATTTAGTTGAAATAATCGAAATCAAGGAGCATCCCTGGTTTGTAGGTGTACAGTTTCATCCAGAGTATAAAAGTACTGTAAGAAGGCCGCATCCCCTATTCGTTGGATTCGTTGCTGCTGCCATCAACCACAGAATTAAGAACCAAAAGGCTTAGTCCTTTTGCGGTTTTCGCTTTTTTTTACGTCCTGCCTTTACCAGAGCATTGTTAAGTATCCACTCCAACTGGCCATTCACCGACCTGAATTCGTCCTGAGCCCACTTTTCAATTTCCTCCAGCATTTCTGGTTGAACCCGTAAAACAAATGCTTTCTTTTTAGCCATAATGATCCTCCATCAAACGCTCCATGGCACGTTTAAACGCTGCCCCTCTGGCGGTTCCCAACAATAACTTCTTATCTCCTTTGAGATATAATTGCATACCTTTATTTCCCCTTACATTAAAGGCTTTATCATTTTTCTTCTTCCCCTGCTTGATACCCCATCCACCATATTCTTTTATGGGTTTATAGGTTCTCAATTCATAGGATAGAATATCCGTTTTAGGAATAAACTTTTCCTTGCTCATCAGCGGGGGATAGCTATAATAAATTCCTTCTTTCATAATACGAATGAGTAGGCGTGAACTAAACATGAGTAATCCAGAGCCCAGCATGATCAGGATGACCAATACTGCCATGATGATAAATCCTTTATCTGAGAGAGGTTTGCTACCCCAGGAAATACCCAGTACAAATTGGTAATATGCTCCCACTAAAAGCAATATGAGTACCCCTGTATAAAGGATACCCATACCTATTCGTAATCCCTGAGAATCATAAGGCTGCTCTTCAGAATATAACTTTGCGATAGCTTTCATAAGCCATTCGTATTTTCCCAAATGGGATGCTTTTTAATAAATACTTCCCGTATTAACCACTGGCGCCACATCCTTATCTGAAGTCAGTACAACCATCAGATTACTGACCATGGTGGCTTTCTTATCGTCATCCAATTCAATGATTTCTTTTTCGGCAAGACTTTCAAGAGCCATTTCAACCATACCTACAGCACCTTCCACAATTTTTGTTCGCGCTGCTACAATGGCAGTGGCCTGCTGACGTTTAAGCATGGCTCCTGCTATTTCCTGTGCATATGCAATATAATTGATCCTGGCTTCCATCACCTCTATACCAGCTATGGACAAACGTTCGGAAATCTCGTCTTCCAGCATTTGATTCACTTCTTCTCCACCACTTCTGAGTGTAATTTCAGCTTTCTCCTGTTCAAAATTGTCATAAGGATAATGGCCGGCCAGTTTTCGCACCGCTGCTTCACTCTGTATGTCCACAAAATGTACATAATCATCCACATCGAAAGCCGCATTGTAAGTGTTGCGGACCCGCCAAACCATAACCACACCAATCATAATCGGATTTCCGATTTTATCATTTACTTTAATGGGAGCGCTATCTAAATTTCTAGCCCTTAAAGAGATTTTCTTTTTGCTAAAAAATGGATTTACCCACCAGAAACCATTCTTCCTAATGGTGCCTTTATAAGCCCCAAATAATATGAGTACACTCGACTCATTGGGATTTACAATAACAAAGCCCAGCAATAGGAATAATCCTACGATCAACGGAATGAGTAGTAAAATCATTTTTAAAAATATCATTCCGAGAATGGAAGGAATAATCATTAATATGGCGACTGTCAACATCAGATAGCCCGAAATGGGACTAAATTCTTTTTCATTTTTCATGGTTATAATTATTTAGGTGATATTATTTTGATATCACAATAGTACTACTTTTTTGTTTATGTGTCAAGGATTTGTTGTGTTTTTTTCTGACTTCTCCTCATCAACAAATAAAAATGCAGATAACTACCTTTAGGTTAGACACTGTTACACAATATTTTAAAGCATTCTATGCAATTGAACATCACTTAAAATCGTTTCACATTTCTGATTAACTTTGCAACTCATTTTTCAGAATTATCGACATGAACAAAAACTCCATCATAGGATTCGTATTAATAGCTGCTATTATGATTGGTTATACTCTTTGGGTAAGCCCATCACAGGAGGAGCTGGCCAAACAACAAGCCTATCAGGATTCCATAGCCAGAGTCCAGGAAGCAGATGCCCTTCAGCGGGCAGCACAAGCAAAATTGCTTCAGGAAGAGCAGAGCCAGCAGGAAGAAAGCAGTTTCAACAACAATGAACAGGCTACCACCATCGTAACCTCTGATGATTATCAGGAGCTGCAAGCCAAATATGCGGTATTTGCTAATTCAGCTGTGGGCGAAGAGAACAATTTTATCATTGAAACTGATATGGTAAAACTTGAGATTAGCAATCAGGGTGGTTTTGTAAAAAATGTGGAACTTAAAGATTTTCAAACTTACGACTCTCTACCCCTGATCTTATTTGATTCAGACCACACTGGTTTTGGTATTTCATTTTTTGCTGACAACCGTGTCATCAATACAGAAGACTTCTTTTTCAGAAATGATGAGGGTCTTGATAATCACATTAAAGTAGCTCCCGGTGAAGATTTCAGGTTTAGTCTGCGCTTATATGCTGATGCTGGCGAAGGTGAATTTGACACCAACAAATACATTGAGTATTTGTATCACATTAAAGGTGATGACTATATGTTCGATTTTGATATCAACATAGTGAATTTGAATGATGTCATCTCAAGGAACACCTCTTTTGTTGGGCTTAATTGGTATGCTGATGTGATCCAACAGGAAAAAACCATCGACCGGATGAATGGATCCACCATCTATTATAAATTCTATGAAGATGATGTGGATTATTTATCTGAAACCGATGATGATGAGGAACAAATAAAAACCCAGCTTAAATGGATTTCCTTTAAGCAGCGCTTCTTTTCATCTACCATGATTGCCAGAAACTCTTTTGGAAACGGCATTCTAAGAACTTTTGAAAAGGAAAATCCTGAGAATCAAAGGTATCTCAAGTCGATGTTCACAGAACTCGACATTCCGGTTAATTTTAATGGTTCCACCAATATTCCTTTGTCCTTTTATTTTGGTCCCAACAAATTCCAAACTCTTAAGGGCTATAAAATGGATCTTGAGCGACAGATACCCATTGGCTGGAGCTTTTTTCTTTTGGCCTGGATCAATGAATATATTGTGATACCTGTGTTTGCCTGGCTGGGTGGTTATGGCTGGAATTATGGAATTGTGATACTGATACTCACCATTTTACTCAAAACCGCACTTTTCCCCATTGCCTATAAAACCTATCAGTCATCAGCAAAAATGCGGGTATTGAAACCCGAAGTTGATGAGATATCGGCAAAATTCCCGAAAAAGGAAGATGCCATGAAAAAGCAACAAGCCGTGATGGGTCTATACAAGAAAGCAGGTGCTAACCCTGCTTCGGGATGTGTCCCCATGCTGTTGCAGATGCCCATCCTCATTGCCTTATTCCGCTTTTTCCCTGCTTCCATCGAGTTGCGCCAACAGAGTTTCCTGTGGGCACATGATTTATCAAGTTATGACTCAGTCATGAGTCTGCCTTTCGAAATTCCTTTCTATGGAGACCATGTGAGTTTATTTACCCTGTTAATGACGGTCTCTACCATTATCTACACCTATCTGAACAATCAGATGATGGGCTCTCAAACCCAGGCCATGCCAGGTATGAAAACCATGATGTATATGATGCCCATTATGTTTTTAGGAATCTTTAATAGCTATGCTTCTGGTTTGAGCTATTATTATTTCCTTGCCAACGTAATCACCTTTGGCCAGATGTTTGTATTCAGAAAGACCATTAACGAAAGTAAACTACGTGCACAAATTGAGGTAAACAAAAAGAAACCGGCCAAGAAGAAATCTGGATTTCAGAAGCGGCTCGAAGAAGCTGCCAAACAAAGAGGGTATAAACCCAACAAATAACCAACGGCCCTAGTACCATCGTGAAAAATTTCCAGCTCATATTACTAAGCTGTATGCTTTGTTGTACAGGCTTACATCAAGCCTATTCACAACAGGTATTTATATATGATCAGCAAACAGGCAATCCCATTGCTGATGTCAGTATATTCAATGATGATCGTACGATATCGGGCTTAACCAACGAACTTGGTCTGGTAAGTATTACAGCTTTCGACCTCGAGGAGACCATCAATTTTCAGCACACAGCCTATGAGGATATGAAACTTAACAAGGCTCTCATAGAAAAGATGAAGTTTAAAGTGGCACTCCATGAAAAGCTTATCGACCTCAATGAAGTAGTGGTTTCTGCCAGTCGATGGGAGGAAAATACTGCTGAGATCCCCAATAAGATTGAAGTCATCAAAGCCAAGGATATTATCTTTCATAACCCTGCCACTTCTGCTGATATGTTAGCTTCTGGAAATGAAGTGTTTGTTCAGAAAAGCCAATCTGGAGGCGGAAGCCCGATGATCAGAGGATTTGCAGCAAATAAGATCTTATTTATGCTGGATGGTGTTCGAATGAACAATGCCATTTATCGCAGTGGTAATGTGCATAATGTTCTTCAGGCCGATGTGAACAGTGTGGCTTCAGCTGAAGTTATTTTTGGTCCAGGTACCAATATTTATGGGAGTGATGCCTTGGGAGGTGTGGTGGATATCCACCTGATGAAACCCAAATTGTATACTACCGAAAAATGGCAATCCAGTGGACATGCTGTAGCCAGAATAGCCTCAGCCGACTTCGAAAGAACCTTGCATGCAGACATCAATTTTGGCAATAACAAATGGGGGTTCCTCGCTATGGTTTCCTACAGCAAATTTGATGACCTGACCATGGGAAGCCTCCACAACGATTACAACCAACGCTGGCATTATGCTGAACGCATTAATGGTTTGGATAGTTTAGTAAACAATTCAGACCCGAACAAACAAGTGTTTTCGGCTTATGATCAGTTAAGTATCATTTCTAAGGTCAAAAATAAGTTCAGCAAACATATCGAATGGTCCTTTAACCTCTACCTGACAACCACCGGAGAAGTACCTCGCTATGATCGTTTGTTTCAGCCTTCAGAGGATGGACTCAAATATGCAGAATGGAATTATAGTCCACAACGATGGCTCATGAACAGTCTGGAACTGGATTTCAAAAGAAAAACCAGGATATATGATCAGGCAGCTGTGAAGATGGCTTATCAGAATGTTCAGGAGGGACGTAACGACAGAAAATTTGGTGATGATTGGTTACGAAAACGTGTGGAAAAAGTAGACATCCTCTCATTTTCAGCCGATTTCGACAAAAAATTCAGGAAAAAAAGTTATATATATTATGGCTTTGCTTTGTCCTATAACAAAGTCAATTCGAGCGGTGAAGCCCTGAATATCCTCACTCAGGAAGAGCAGAAGGTTGCCAGTCGCTACCCTGATGGTGGATCTGATTATTTTCAGGGAGGCATCTACCTGAGCTATAAGAAGAATTTCTCGAAACTACCTTTCAGTTTTTTGGCCGGTGCCCGATACTCCTATGTTAGTCTGAGTTCTGAATTTGTTGACACCAGCTTTTACCAGCTTCCCTATGATAAGATCACTTTGAAGAATAGCGCACTTACCGCCAATGCCGGATTGGTATATCGTCCGGGATGGTGGCAGCTAAACCTCAATTTATCTTCAGGATTCCGTGCTCCCAACCTGGATGATGTAGCTAAAGTTTTTGATTCTGAACCTGGTAATGTGGTAGTCCCGAATGAAGATTTGAAGCCTGAGTACCTTTATAATGTGGATGTTGGCTTCTCCTATAATTTCAATGGAAAGGCCAGATTTGAGGTCACTACATTCTACTCGTATTTACTGGATGCCATGGTCAGAAGGGATTTCCAACTCAATGGTCAGGATTCTATCCTTTATGATGGTGAAATGAGCAAGGTTCAAGCCGTTGTTAATGCAGGAAGCGCACAAGTATACGGAGCCAGCGGCAAACTGAATGTGAAATTGACCAAGGGCCTGGGATTTACCACTCATATCTCCTATATCAGAGGTGAAGATGATCAGGGAGATGCCATGAGACACGCTCCACCATTATACGGTAGTACATCATTGAACTATGAGGTGAGCAGGTTGAAGGTAAAACTATCGGCTGTGTACAACACAGAAGTGAGTTACGAAAGACTGGCTCCCGAGGAGAGAAATAAGGCCTATATGTACGCAACCGATGCCAATGGGAACCCCTATGCCCCTGCCTGGTGGACTTTAAATTTTAATGGAAGCTATGCTTTTAATGAGCGGTTTTTATTCACTTTCGGAATTTCAAATATTCTGGATTACCGCTACCGGCCTTATGCTTCAGGAATAGCAGCTGGTGGAAGAAGTTTTATCACTGCATTCCGATACGCATTTTAAGCTTATGAAGATTAGTAAATACGAAACCATTGGTGCCGCTGCCATTAAGAAACTAATCGCGGATTTTTATCAGGAGATAAAAACTGACGAGGTCCTGCGTCCCATGTACAAGGATGATCTGGAAGCTGCTGAAGAAAGACTGTATCTGTTTATGGTTCAGTATTTGGGTGGCCCAGACCTCTACAATCAGAAAAGAGGCTTGCCAAAACTAAAAATGAGACATATGGTTTTTCCGGTGGATGATAAAGCCATTGAGCATTGGCTTAACTGTATGAAAACAGCATTGGACAAATCAGAAATTGATGAGGTTAACCGCTCGTTTCTTTGGCATTATTTTAAACAAACAGCTGTTTTTCTTAAAAACCGCTAGGATCAGGACGCCTCTTTCTTGGATTTGAGATTTCTCGACTGGTCGTTTTTATGCATATAATGCTGTAGGGTATGCTCCTGCAAATACTTCACAAATTCTTCAGTCATTTTGATGGTCATATCTTCAAACAGACAATCTCCAAAGGGACATTTGTCTTTGTTCATCGGGCATTTTGAATTAATAATTTTGCCTTCTATGGCCTCGTAAATCTCAAGCAGACTAATTTCTGCCGGTTCATGTGTTAGGTAAAAACCTCCTGCAGGCCCCCTGTGCGAACCCAGAAAACCATCCTTGACTAGTTTCTGTAAAATCTTGGCAACATGATATTTAGAGCTCCCCGTTTTTTCGGATATATAGTTCACATTTACCTGCTTTGAGTCATTCCTGGCAATGATAACCATAGAGTGCAGGGCGATGGTAACTGCTTCTGTTATATTGAGTAATTTGGCCATTGATGCTTAAATAAGTAATTCATTACCAAAATTACCAATTCCAAACATAAGTCAAAATAAAACTGATTTCCAAGGCTTATTTAGAAGGAATTCAATTAGTCAACAACAGTAGCATACTTTAGTTACTAAACTATCGTCCCCTAAAAAAACTTAGATAAATGTTTATAATAATTTCAACTTCTTAAAAGCCATCCTTACTAAATACTTAGTTTTGGAGCAAAATCTATCATACCCATGTTGGAAGCATTTTCCGTACTTAAACAAAGCCTGACCATCACACTTTTTGTATTATCGATGATGTTGATTATCGAATACCTTAATGTATTTACAAGGGGTGTATGGAGCAAAGGTTTGAAAGCCAGCCCATGGAAGCAGGTAATATTTGCTGCGCTTTTGGGTGTCATCCCCGGATGTTTGGGTGCCTATACAGCTGTATCTTTGTATGTTCATAACCTTTTCAGTACCGGGGCTTTGGTTGCAGCCATGATTGCCACTTCAGGTGATGAAGCCTTTCTTATGTTTTCAGTGATCCCTGACACCGCGCTGATCATACATTTAATACTTTTCGTTGTAGCCATAATTGCAGGTTTGTTGGTCAACCGATTTTGGAAAAAGAAACTGTTTAAGCAAAAGGAAATGGATTTTCACATCCATAGTGATGAGCCTGATTGTATTTGCTGGGATCCAAAAGTATTGATGGGTCAGATAAAGAATATGAGTTTCATCCGACTGTCACTCACAGGCATCCTTATTTTCATCATGGGTGCGGTATTGGTGGCCATGGGTCAGCATGAGCACGCCATCGATTTGACACCAGGTTTATCAACAGAAGGAGGGCATCACCACCATATGCATCCTTCATGGATAAATATGACATTTTTAATTGTGACTGGAATATCCATGTTTGTGGTACTCACGGTAAATGACCATTTCCTTAAAGAACATCTCTGGAAACATATCATCAAAAAGCATTTTGTAAGGGTGTTGTTATGGACCTTCTTCACTTTATTGATCATACATCTGCTGGGTCATTATTTTCATTTGGATGAACTTATAAGTGGGAATTTATATTGGGTGCTCCTCATCGCTGTTCTGGTAGGTATTATACCTGAATCCGGACCACATTTTGTGTTTGTGCTCTTGTTTGCCTCTGGATCATTGCCATTGAGCATCTTATTGGCAAGTTCGATCGTACAGGATGGTCATGGCAGCCTTCCCCTGCTGGCTGAATCCAGACGTAGTTTCATATTTGTAAAAGGAGTGAATATTCTCATTGGTCTGCTTGTTGGGTTTATTGGCTTATCACTTGGTTTTTAGATATTTACATTTATTTATTGAGGTTTTTCTCAGGATCATCGACAGATTTATTCTGGGGTTGGATTGTGTGAAGTAACACCATTTTTCCCAACTAAAAATAGTCATGTATCTCCATTATTCTCATAATCTAAAAAAATCATTCCAACAAGATTAGAATTCACTAGTTTTGTGCATCCAAATGTATACTTTATGATTCAGGAAACTCAAATTAGAGCATGGAACAAGGACTTTGAAAAGGCCTCAGCATCAGAAGTTTTAGACTTTTTTCTTGCTCATTTTAATGAAAAGATAGCTTTGTCTTCCAGCCTTGGTCTGGAGGATCAGGTGCTCACCCAAATGGTTTGTGAAATTGATCCGGAAACCTCCATATTTACCTTGGATACCGGCCGCTTATTTCCTGAAACCTATGATTTGATTGATCGAAGCAGTAAAAAATACAAAACTGAAATAAAAATCTATTTTCCAGAGGCTACGGAAGTTGAAAAACTAGTTTCAGAAGGAGGAATCAACCTTTTTTATGACAGCATTGAGAACCGAAAGCAGTGCTGTTATATCAGGAAGTTGAAACCGCTTTCAAAGGCCTTAAGCGGACTGGATGCCTGGATTACCGGTCTCAGAAGAGAGCAGTCGGTTACAAGAACTGATATGCAGGTGGTGGAATGGGATGCTGTCAACCAATTAATAAAAATTAACCCCTTGATCGACTGGACAGAATCAGATGTATTATCTTATATTGACCAACATAATGTCCCAGTGAATCCGCTGCACAACAAAGGCTTTGCAAGTATAGGTTGTCAGCCTTGTACTAGAGCCATAGAGCCAGGTGAGGATGTTAGGGCAGGACGTTGGTGGTGGGAAAACCCAGAAACCAAGGAGTGCGGTTTGCATAAACGCTAGTAGCTGGCGTGGATGAAATAATCTTCTTTACAAATAATTAATTCTGCAAACACCTCAAGTGTGCACCGAAAAATACTAGACCTGGCCGTACCCAATATTGTAACCAATATTACTGTGCCTCTGTTGGGTCTGGTAGATCTCGCTATGATGGGTCACCTGAACAACCCCATTTATATAGGTGCCATTGCCCTGGGTGGAGCCATTTTTAGTGTGATCTATATGGGATTTGGTTTCTTACGAATGGGAACCAGCGGGTTTACTGCTCAAGCCTTTGGTGCAAAGGACACCAAAGAAATCCAGTATATCCTGGTGCGATCCACCTTTGTAGCCTTTGCCCTGGCACTCCTGCTACTGATACTACAATATCCTATCCAATGGCTGGCCTTCCTATTACTGGACGGCAGTACTGAGGTAAAGGAACTGGCGAAGGAATACTTTTATATCAGAATTCTGGCAGCACCGGCAACTTTGGGACTTTATGCGCTGTATGGCTGGTATCTTGGCTTGCAAAACGCCAAGATCCCCATGGTCATTGCCATCAGCATCAATTTGATCAATATTGGGATGAACTTTGTATTTATAAAGGTATTCGGCATGAAATCGGATGGTGTAGCCTGGGCCAGTGTGTTGGCACAATACTCAGGTTTAATCCTGGCCGCACTATTCCTGTTCAGCCGCTACAAAAACTATGTGCGCATCATATCATTCAATAAAGCCTTGCAGTGGCAAGCATTGAAAAGGTTCTTCATAGTAAATTCAGATATCTTTATCAGGACCCTCCTACTCATACTCACCCTCACCTTTTTCACCAGCCAGTCTGCAAAAATCAGTGACGAAATTCTTGCCATCAATACACTTTTATTCCAGTTTTTCTTCATCTTCTCTTATTTCCTCGATGGCTTTGCCTTTGCCGGGGAAGCTTTGGTTGGAAAATTCAAAGGTGCGGCTGATAACCTTCAGTTAAAGCTTGGTATTCAGAAATTATTTCAATGGAACTGGGGAATGTCTATCATAGCTGTATTTCTTTTCTATCTGTTTACCCAACCTATTCTAAACCTACTGACCAGTGATGCCAAGATCATTCAAACAGCACTGGAATACAGGTATTGGGTCATCTTACTCCCACTGACCAGTGGAGCTGCCTTTATATGGGATGGTATATATATAGGAGTAACGGCTTCCAAAGCCATGCGAAATACGATGATAGTTTCTTCCTTATTGATTTTCCTGCCGGCCTACTATCTGAGCCTGCCCTATATGGGAAATCATAGCCTCTGGTTCGCGCTGAATGTATTTATGTTAAGCAGAAGTTTGCTCATGTGGATTATGGCTCCTTCTGCTGTTTTCAAATAGGAAAGCTGCTCTATTTCTGTTATTTCTGGCAAATCTCTCAGGTACACATATTTTTTTTATTCATTTTTTTCGAACTATATCTATCTGTTAACCTGATACTTAATCAAGTTTCTGAGAAGTTATTTCATTTTTTATAGTACTATGTCTTGCATAGTACTAGGTTTTGTATTAGTTTTGCTGCATGAAGTTAGAAAAATCAAATGCTCAAATGAGGAAAGGTGTGCTGGAGCTTTGCATACTTTCCATAATCTCCGATAAGGAGGTGTACACCTCGGACATATTGTCCGCCATGAAAAAAGCTGAATTATTAGTGGTGGAAGGAACCATATACCCTTTACTGACAAGGCTTAAAAATGAGGGTATCCTCACCTATCGCTGGGAAGAATCCAGTTCGGGACCACCGCGAAAATACTTTAGCCTTACGGATTCAGGCAAAGAAACATTGATACAGCTAAAGGAAAGCTGGAAATCTTTAACCAAATCAGTACAACAAATTATAAAATAAAGAACAATGAAAAAGACCATTGATTTAAATATATCGGGTATTGCTTTTCACCTGGATGAAGATGCCTATGCCAAGCTAAAAAAGTATCTGGATGAGATTAATAAACACTTCTCAAATAAAAAAGGTCATGCAGATATAATAAATGATATAGAAAACAGAATTGCAGAGCTATTCCAGCAAAAACTCAGCGCAAAAAAGCAAGTGATCAGTATTGAAGATGTAGAAGAGGTAATTGGAATCATGGGCCACCCTTCAGACTTTGATCATGATTCAGAAGAGGAGTATCAGGCTCCCAAAACTCGTTCCAACAAACAAAGACGCTTGTATCGTAATCCTGATGATCGTTTATTAGGTGGCGTTTGCTCTGGACTGGGAGGCTATTTCAATATCGATACAGTTTGGGTTCGTCTGGCCTTTTTCATTGCCATTTGGCTGGGTGGTGTATCAGTATTGGTATATCTGATCCTGTGGATTATTATACCTCCAGCAAGAACAGTGGCCGAGAAACTTGAAATGCAAGGGGACCCTGTTACCATAGCCAATATTGAGAAGTCAATTCGTGAAGAAGTCAATGAAATCAAAGACAAATTGGAAGATCTGACGGAACAGGCCAAGCAAACGTTCAGAAAGAAGACTTAGCCCAATGGCATCAGTTTGTAAGGTTCAGGATTGATGCATACTCATACTAAATGCTTTGAATCAACGTTGGATTAAAGAGCCATCATCCCTATGAAAACCAGAATATTTACTTTTTTTATCGGTATACTGATCATAGTCGTCACAGGGTGTATATATTCCTGTATGGAGGATAAAAACACACACAAACAATCTGATACGCATCAGCAAATAAACAAAGGAAGTATTCCACCTGTTTCCAATACGAAGGCAAAAAAACCTTCAATAAACTCAAATTCTAAGGGCGACTATTCGGGCGATATTATCAATATGGCTTCCACAAGATGGATTTAATTAGTATTTCTTTTTCTCAATATTTTAACAACAGGCTACCTTCCAACTCCAAACAACTTTTCTATTTAGACTCATTTTAACTACCTTTGCACACCTTAGATTTAAAGTGTAATGTCGAAGAAAAGAAGCCCCAAAACATCTGAAAATATTCTTAAAAAACTAAATCTCAGCAAATCTGACATCCTTGATGATTTCAGGATTGCCCATGAAAGCCGACAAGCCAGTCTTCTGGGTCGGCGTGAGGTACTCACCGGAAAAGCCAAATTCGGCATTTTTGGAGATGGAAAGGAAGTCCCACAATTGGCCATGGCAAGGGTTTTTCAAAATGGGGATTGGCGTTCGGGCTATTATCGCGACCAAACCTTTATGCTGGCTGCTGGAATGATGCAGCTGGAAGAAGTTTTTGCTCAATTGTATGGGGATACCAATCCAGCGGCAAACCCTGCCAATGGTGGCCGACTCATGAACAATCATTTTGCTACTCGTAGTTTGGATGACAGTGGTCAGTGGAAAAATCTGATGAAGCAAAAAAACTCTTCAGCTGACTCCTCACCCACTGCCAGTCAGATGCCCAGGTTATTGGGCTTAGCACAAGCTTCTAAGCTGTATAAGTCTTTAGAAGGGCCCTCTGATTTTAAGCAGTTTAGTAGTAAAGGCAAGGAAGTGGCATTTGGTACTATCGGTGATGCCTCCACTTCGGAAGGCCATTTTTTTGAAACCATGAATGCAGCCGGTGTCATACAAGTTCCATTGGCGATGTCGGTATGGGATGATGGCTGGGGCATCTCGGTTCCCAACAAGCATCAAACTACCAAGGGTAGTATTTCTGAAATCATGAGCGGTTTTGAAAAGAAAGCCAACACCAATGGATTCTATATCTTCAAGGACCACTGTTTTGATTACTCTTCCCTCATAGAAACCTACAGAAAAGGTATCGATCTTTGTAGAAATGAACAGGTTCCAGTATTGTTTCATATAATGGGATGCACTCAGCCCCAGGGACATTCCACCTCAGGTTCTCATGAACGATATAAATCGAAGGAGCAGCTTGAAAATGAACGCAACAACGATTGTTTACTCAGGATGCGAGAATGGATTCTTCAGGAAGCCATTGCCACTGAAGATGAATTAAATACCATCGAAAAAGAGGCCGTTAAGAGGGCCCGAGATGCCAGAAAAAATGCCTGGGCAGATTTTCAGAAACCATTAGTCCGCAAGAAAGATGAATTCTTAAAACTTGTGGATATTACTACCTGTAGTTGTGCGCAAACAGAAGCCATCGATTCCATTAAAAAGGAATTAGGTCCCATAGGCGAACCCATTTATAAGGACATCATTTCATCCGGCAAGAAAATCCTAAGGCTAATCTGTGACAGCTGCAGCAACCCGGAAAACTCATTAAAAACCAATGTGAGTCGGTGGCTTGAGAAAGAAATGGCTGAGGCCCATACACGCTACAGTTCGCATTTATACAGCGAGTCAGAAAAAGCAGCTGAAAAAATTCAAACGGTAGCACCCATTTACAACGACGACAGTAAAATGGTTACCGGAAGAGAGATTTTAAGGGATAATTTCGATCATATTTTTGGCCACAATCCCTGGGTAGTAGCCTTTGGTGAAGATGTAGGTCAAATAGGCGGTGTAAACCAAACCTATGAAGGTCTACAGGAAAAATATGGTAAGGAAAGGATATTCGACACAGGCATACGGGAAGCTACCATCATAGGACAGGGAATAGGATTAGCCATGCGCGGCTGGAGACCCATTGCTGAAATCCAGTATTTCGACTACTTACTCTATGGACTACAACTTCTTAGTGATGATTTGGCCACCTTACACTACAGAACCCGGGGCGGTCAGAAGGCACCCATGATTATTAGTACCCGGGGACACCGACTCGAAGGCATCTGGCATTCAGGTTCCCCTTTAAGTATGGTGATAAATTCCATCCGGGGTGTACATGTGGCTGTTCCGAGAGATATGACCACAGCAGCTGGTTTTTATAATACCTATCTCGAATCGGATCAACCGGTACTCATCATTGAACCACTTAATGCCTACCGTTTACGAGAAAAGTATCCGGATAACTTAGGTGAATTAAAATCTCCTGTGGGGGTCCCTCAGGTTTTACATGAAGGAACAGATGTTACCCTGGTTACCTATGGATCTTGTGTTCGAATTGCAGAAGATGCCGTACAACAATTGAAAGCCTTTAATATCAGTGTGGAACTTATCGATGTACAAACACTCATTCCATTCGACACTCATCATATCATTTCAGAATCACTGAAGAAGACCAATAAGATAATCTTCTTTGATGAAGATGTTCCTGGTGGGGCTACTGCCTATATGATGCAGAAAGTTATGGAGGTACAACAGGGTTACTTCCAATTGGACATGGAGCCTAAAACCCTAACAGCCAAAGCCCACAGGGCTGCATATAGCTCAGATGGTGATTATTTTTCCAACCCCAATGCTGAGGATGTATTTGATTCGGTATATAATTTGATGCATGATTACAACCCATCGTTGTATCCTAAGATATTTTAGTCGGACCACTGCCATTCCCTTATGAATTAACATTTCTTACATCTTCACGGCCTGGTGTTAATGAAACTTTAACCTTTCGGTTGATCATTTTCATGGTTTTGGCATACAATTTGAATTTTTCATGATGAACCAATATGCTACATCATGAAAAAACTTCGCCTGCCTTTCCTATTACTTGTTCTCCTCCCCTGCCTTGGTGTTCATCTTCAGGCCGCTACCTCCATTAAAGTTGCTCTGATACTGGATACTTCAAATAGCATGGATGGCCTCATCGACCAGGCCAAATCACAGCTTTGGAGTGTGGTCAACGAACTTTCCAATGCCCGTTGTGATGGTGATATCCCTGAACTCGAAATTGCTTTATACGAATACGGTAACGATGCTTTACCCATGCGAGAAGGTTATATCCGTCTGGTAAGCAGCTTCACTTCTGATCTTGACCTCATTTCAGAAAAACTTTTTGCACTACGTACTGATGGTGGCAGTGAGTACTGTGGTCATGTTATACAAACTACCCTAAAGCAACTGGATTGGGAAGAGTATCCAAAGGATCTCAAACTGATTTTCATCGCCGGCAACGAAGCTTTCGACCAGGGTAAAATTAGTTATCGTGAGGTTTGCAAAACAGCCCGTGATCATGATATTACGGTTAATACTATTTTTTGCGGCCCGTTCAAGGAAGGTGTTAACACCCATTGGAAAGATGGTGCGTACATCGGTGGGGGTGATTATATGAATATTGATCAGGATTGTAAATATGTTCATATCAAATCTCCTTATGATGACCGGATTATGGAAATGAACCAAGAGCTCAACAAAACCTATATTGCTTACGGACCACACGGGAAAAAAGCCATAGCACGACAGTCAGAACAGGACATGAATGCCTACGACATGAACACATCAGTAGCCATAAAAAGAACCAGTTCTAAAAGCCTTTCTGCCTACAAAAACACCCATTGGGATTTGGTTGATGCCAGTAGTGAAAGCGGTTTTTCCATTGAAAGTATTGATATTGAATCCTTACCTGAGGAAATGAGAGAATTGAGCCAAGAAGAAAAGCTCGATTATATCGCTTCTAAGAAAGAAGAAAGAGCTGTCATACAGGCCGAAATTAAAATCTTATCCAGTAAGCGCGATGCCTATGTTTCGAGTAAACGAGCTGAAGATGAAGGTGCTAATATGCTTGACCAGGTGATTATTCAGGCAGTTAAAAAACAAGCCATCGCCAAGAATTACCATTTCCAATAGCACTTCATTTAACTTATTCAAGGATAAAGGGATGTACGCATCCCTTTTTTTTTATCACTTGTGCACATCGTGTATCGAACCTGATGAGAAGTAAGTGTGAGTAGCACTAACTTTGCTCCACGATATAAAATGATGTCCCATGGAAATTGGTCTGAGATTAATGCTTACAAAAACAAGCTGTCAAAGAAGTGATTGGCCTGATTGTTGCGTAGTCCCTACTTGATATTTTTGAACTACTTTTGCAATACTAAATGCTATTCAAATTTTCAAATACCGTAATCATTGGGATGCTGCTGTTGCTGCTTGGCGCTTGTATTACAGAATCTGATCAGGTTTATCGCAGCACCAACGCTGACGGCAGGCTCATTTATTACCAGAAAGCATCTGTTAATGAGCTGGATATGAAAAATCACGCCATTAATGAGGTCTTGGTATCCGATACCCTTTCAGCATTTATTTATCAGGCGACCCATATTTCTGTTGAAAGCAATCTGGTGGAGTCGAACTTGCAGGAATTAAGCTCTAAGAAACTTATTATAAATCACTTAGATACTAGTCCTATATCCATGGCAAACATTGAGGATTGGAATTTTGCTCCCACAGATCCCTGGATCTTAAAGCTGCATTTTGACAATGATATTTTTAATAATACGGACTATTATTATACCAACGGAGCACAAATTAGTCTCGTTACTCCCATGGCCAATCAATCACCCTTGAATCTGATTTTTCCAAAATCGAGAAACAATCATTTGGATTTAAAAGGTTTTTCCATTACTCAAAACATCTATACCCCAACCAATCCTGATGTTTCTGAAGTAATGACGGGCGACAGACCATTCTCATCTTATTTGACCATTGGACAATTTCGCGAGAGTTATGACCTTACCAGGAGGATTAGCTTTAAAAGCAGTCTTGATATGGGAGTCATGGGACCCGCAGCTATGGGAGATTATGTACAGAGTTCCATACATGAAATAAATCCTGTTGGCTGGCGAAATCAAATACAGAACGACTTTGTGCTGAATTACCATCTACAAGTGGAAAAAGGTCTGATCTCCAATCCTGCATTCGAATTAAATGTAATGGCTAAGATGGATGTGGGCACACTATACAACAGGGCTTCTGCCGGACTGGATATGCGCCTGGGTAGTTTTACACCAGTGTACAGAGGAACTGTTTGGAACAATGGTCCTTTTCAATATTGGTTCAGCTTAAAAGGTGAGCTTAGTGGTGTTGCCTATGATGCCACACTACAGGGGGGCCTTTTTAACGAAAAAAACCCGTATACCATACCAGCCCACGACATCAATCGCCTGGTTGTTAAAGCCAGTATTGGATTTGCTGCCTATTATAAAAACTATGGGCTGGAGTTTGAGAATTTCTATTGGTCACCTGAGTTTAATGGGGCCTACGATTTTAGGTATGGACGCCTGAGTATTATTGCAAAGTTTTAATTTATGAAACCGAAAAACAATGGTGGAGGCAAGTCGATAGCTTCTGCACAGCCAGATACACAGATAGAATTTCCAGTAAGTTTTGAACTAAAAGCTGTTATGGAGGCAACACTCAGTGATGAGGAAAATAAGAGCAATCTTGAAGCCCTCTTTAATGGTCAGGATGTGCCCAACCAATTCTTACACTTAAAACCATCCAGCAAGGGTAAATATGTGAGTTATACTTATCGTATCATATTGTTGAGTCGTAAAGAGATGGACGATCTGTATATGGGATTAAAGACGGTGAAAGGCCTTAAATTTGCCTTATGATTCAAAAGATACTTGCCGTTGCCCTTGGAGGTAGTATTGGGGCAGTTACCAGATATTTAGTCTATCTATTTTTCGATCGTAGCTGGAACCAATCCTTTCCATGGTCAACCTTGGCAGTAAACCTTATTGGATCATTTTTTATTGGGCTACTCTGGGGTTATTTTGGCAAGTCTTTCGTTTCACCTGGTGTTCGTCTGCTTTTATTCGTAGGTATTTTGGGAAGCTTCACTACTTTTTCGACCTTTGCTTTTGATGTATTTAGTTTAACAAAAGATGGTGAAATAAAGCAAATGATCTATTATATTTTAGCCACCAATATTCTTGGAATTGGACTGGCTTTTGCAGGATTCTATCTATCACGTTTATACTAATGATTAGCCTTGAACCTTTCTACAACTGGCGCTCGCTTTATGTGGCAAGTGAAGACCCGCGGTCTCCGTTTTATGGCAATGAATATTCTGAGTTTTACGCATCCAATACTGTATATGATTATTTTATCCATCCTCAATGGGATGAGTTGGGATCCCCTACTCTGTATTTAAAAGTTTTGTTTTCAGACTACAATCTTGGCTATTCCATCATTGAACTCATTGGAGAATGGAATGATGCCATTGGTAACGATATTATGTACTTCTACCAGAATGTGATCGAACTTCAATTGGGAGAAGGCATCAATAAATTCATCCTCATCGGAGAAAACGTACTGAATTATCATTCTGATATTTCGGATTATTATGAAGAATGGTTTGACAATCTGGGAGAAGATGGTTGGATTGTTGGCTTAAATTTCCGCGACCATATTATCAAAGAATTCATTGAGGCAGGAATCGATTATTATGTTGCCTTTGGAGGTAGTTTTGATGAAACAGAATGGCGCAACCTTTTTCCTGATCAGCTTTTTGAGGTCATTAAACTACAAATGGGCAAACGACTGGGATCATGAACGAGCGAAAATCAGTACAAATAAGAGTATATGGAAGGGTACAGGGAGTAGGTTTCAGGTATTACACCCATAAAAAAGCCCAAGAACTGGACGTAAAAGGTTATGTCAGGAATCGTCCGGATGGTACAGTTTATATTGAAGCTGAAGCTTCATCCGATCAACTGGAAAGATTTATCCTATGGTGTGAATCAGGCCCATCCTGGGCCAGGGTTAGCCGAATTGAACATCAATTTGTGAGCCTGATTGGTTATGACTCCTTTGTTGTCAGATAGGCCAACATCAGGCTTAAATGAAAGTAAATTATCTATTTCTTATGGAGTATACACCAGGTTATAGTATTGGATCCAGGCACTTAAAGCATGCTGAGTATAATCGATCCTTACCTCAGAATCGCGCTTGTCGGACTGAACTACGTTAATAACTCCCGGTTCAGCAGCAGCTGCACTTAATGCTCTGGTCATACCTCCTTTATAAGGACCAAGTTTTACCTGGGCTCTTTCAAGATAATCTATGCCTTTATTGGAAACCAAAATACAGCTGTAAAACAGTGATTCTCTTTCCTCAGGAATATCATAAATAAAACTCAACAAGCCTTCCAAACGGGTTGATGTAGGCGTAGTTCTTCCATCACCTGTCATGCATCCATAATAGGGAGAATGGCTTGGGAATTGTGGAATGCCTCTGATAATTGACTTTACTATCTGGATTTCATGCTCAATTATTTCATCTTTGAAGTAATTGCGCTGCAAATCATCAAAATGCATGAGTAATTTGTGGCTGGCAAGCAGTGCCCAATGATCTGCCTCCACAATACTCTTACCCTCCCGAAGATTTTTCAGGTACATCAGAGCATCTGCGGCTGCGTTTAACCATTTTTTATCTTTGTCAATTTCGTAAAGCAATAATAATCCAAGAGCTGCTTCTCCAGGGTAATAAAGAGAAGTCCAGCTGTCATCCCGACCGCCTTCTTTGGGTATATACTTGGAATAAAAGCCTCCATTCTTTTTTTGCATATATAGAATGAAATCGCCCATCCGTCGCAAAGTATCCATATGCGTAGATCCAGGATTCAATCGCTCCAAATAAGCCAATGAGATCAAGCCAAGTCCGTTACCGCCTAACTTAACCAAATCAGGATCCTTATCATTATTAATATCTCCTCTGCTCCATACCCCAAGCAATTTTGGTTTTTTCCGAAGTGGAGCAACTAAAGAGTCTTTCAGAAAGGCAGCAGCACTTAGTGCGGCATCCATGGCCTCAGCATCTTTTGAGAATTCATAATACATACAAAGCGCATAAATGGATCCTGCATGACGTAAAGTATTGTATTTCGGTTTGAGCTTTATGCTGGTGTCAAGATTTACCTTATAGACAAACTGGCCGTTATCATTCAACAAATGTATCAGGCTATAAGCACCATCATGGATGGCATTTCTCAGCTTAAGTGAATCTACCTTTTTAATACTCAAAGCTTTAAATGGCTTATCCAAAGAAACCCTCTTTACCGTCTTTGGTTGTTCACAGGCCGTCGACAGTATTATTAACATTGATAGTAGAACAAGATTAATAAGAATAGATTTTACTTTTAATCCTAAGGGAGAACTAGCTAAGTACAACATAGGTGGAAATTTAATAT
Source organism: Bacteroidota bacterium (assembly GCA_016845175.1). Taxonomy (GTDB): domain Bacteria; phylum Bacteroidota; class Bacteroidia; order Bacteroidales; family F082; genus JAERTD01. The sequence goes on from JAERTD010000077.1 coordinate 108,774, forward strand.
CAAATAAACAAAAAAACCGCCTTTTTAAAAGGCGGTTTTTCATTAATAGACCTAAATTTTTAATATATGAGTGATGCGTTTCTGTATCCCGCGATATTCTGATACCAGTCAGGGAAGAGTGTTCCGCCGCTTTCTGCCCATTCTGAGAACTTATAGTAGGCTCCATTTATATCCTGCTTCTCTATCGGATGATCAAAGGTTTCTGGAATATTAATTGCCCAAGGCAGGTTATTGGTTGTCACATAATATCTGTTGGAACCTGGGTCTGTGTCGTCATCATGTATGCCGAACATACCTGTGTTCGCCAGATCGGTTGGTGGATAATGTGGTAGGTGTACCTCATTGCTCCTGTCCTGGTTGATGATCAGGAAGGGATTGAAGTTACCAATATCCAGTTGACTCCAGGTTACCGGACCACCAGGTCCAAAGCTTCCACCTTCATAGAAATCAATTTCCAATACAATGGTCTCTGGAGTAACATAGGGTGCACTATGCTCTGTATTTACACCTATTCCATTACCCGGATGTGGCATAATTCTGTAAGCATTATCATAAGCAATGAAAGTCGCCTGGGATTGCCCCTGTTCCGTTCCGTTTCCAGCCAGGCTAATATAAGTACCTGTTCCCAGGTTAGAACCCTGTACTGATATAATTTGATTAGGTGCTACATTGGGTAGTGTAAATCCAAAACCGTTGTGGAATGCTGCACCAAAGGCATAGATTTTAAAGGTAGCAGTGATATGTTCTATTTGTTCAGAACCATTTTTAGTGATATCGAAGTTATAATCGATTACGAGGTCGTTAAAGTCATAATCTCCCTTGGAAGGCCATAGATCTTCATAAGCCAGTGAACCGGAGAAGTCATCATCATCGTCGTCGTCACCGTTTGGCATTGGACAAAGTGGACCGGCATGTCTGCTTTCTCCTGCAACAATAAAGAAATCACCAGCATTACCCGACCAGGTCTGTCCTGTGAAAATGTCCACTGAACAACTGGTATGGATTTCTGTTTTATCGTTGGTATTGTTCTTATAAATCTTCACTTTTGAACCCAAGGTGTTATGATTGTCATTACCATAAATTGAAAATTCCTGGTTCTGAACAATATTGCCAGTGTACAAACCACTGTTGCCTGGACCGTGACCATTTACCTCAACGTAAATAGCTTCAGAACCGAGATATCTCAGGGTAAGCCAGGTAACTTTGCCATCACAGCATTCGTCACCACCGCCACCAGCTTTAAGCATGGTATTGAAGTTGAAAGTCACCATATTGTTCATCACAGGAACAATAGCTGGTTCATAGGAACTACCATCATCAAATTGAATCAAAACCAGATCCACATAAGAAGGAATGGTTACTTTGGTCTTAACACTGCGAGTACCATCTTCTGAAAACCCTTTAAAATAAACCTTCCTGCCGTCGAGTGAAGTAACTTTAATGGGTTTAATTTCTTCTTCCGCTGGAAGATCCACAAGAATATCCAGGGTTTGGAATAGCTTCCAGTCAAAATTATCGGAAACCACCAGGTCGCTCATATAGGATGCATCCCCACTACCTGCGTTGGGCTGCTCCATTGGCTCAAATTTCTTACAACCAGCAACAAAAACTGCCAGGGCAAGCATGACAACCGCAGTACGCTCAATCAGCATCCCCTTGAAGATGTGTTTGCTGTAGTTTCGTCTCCTAATCTTAAAATTTTTCATGATAGTATGATTTTACTGTCCATATTTCTTTTTCAACAATGAAGTATGGGCAAGTCATATACCAATTCAGGAAACCACTCTTATCTATTTGATTATCTGTATTTTAGAAATTTTCGTATTTTGAATATTTTTCTACTGATGGAATTTTTATCCCAGAATGGGAATATATTTCACAGGTGGGGCTACTTGAAAATTGGTTTTCGAAAGCTATGCAGGTTTAGTATTCCATTAGTTTATGATTGAAGCTGCATTATTCCCAAAAAGGGATAGTTTTACATAAATGATAAAGTAATGAAAATGAAAAGGAGTATCGGGCTATTTACTGGCTCTTAAAAACTCTCTTTTTCCTGGGGGGCCTGGAAGCTTTTCCAGTTGAAAACCAGCTGATTTCATGGCTCTTTTTACTTGGCCTTTGCATGAATAAGTGCTGAGACAGCCACCAGGCTTCAAGCTGGAGTACAGGCGGGCAAATACATCTGCCGTCCATAATTCTGGTTGGACTTCTGGCGAGAAAGCATCGAACAAAATCACATCATAGCTATCATCAGCTAAAGATATTTGTTCAAGTTGTGCTATTACTAATTTGGATTGAAAATATCTAGTGTGTTGTTGTGGTGTGGAACGCTTCTTATGCAATTCCAGGAACTGCTTTTTATCAGTATTAAGTAACAGTGGGTAATTGAGTTGAAGGAGCACCTCAGTATCCAAAGGATAAGCTTCCAGTCCTATATAATTAATGTGAATATGATGCTCCTCAGTCCACAGAAGACTCAGGAGTGCATTAAGTCCTGTTCCAAAACCCATTTCAAAAACCTCCAGTTTAGGGCCTGATAGCCTCTTATGCTCAAGACATGCATCAATAAAGATATGGCGTGACTCCTGAATGGCACCAAAGGTAGAATGATAAGTTTCTCCTAAACTTTCATGCTTCAAGGTGTGAGAGCCATCCTGGGTTGTGCGTATGCTGGACTGAGGGTTCAAATGCTAGAAGAATTGGATAGACAAAGTTAACAATCGTTGAAATTAGTCTGTCTCACCATCTTTTCCTGTATCAATTGCGTAGCGGTACCGTAAACAAATGCCACTGGCTTGCTCCAGAGGTTCAACATTTGAAACCAGTTGATAGTTCGATACATTGTATATAAATAATGACTCTGCGCTTAACAGATAAAGCCTGTTTTGATCAGTTTCAAGAGCTACATCCACAATCTTCTTCTGCAACTGAATGATTTCCTGCGCGAAGCCAGTACTTCTGTCAAACAAAAATACCTCATACCCAGTGGACACAAAAAAGTGTTCTTCATCAAGCTGAATGGTTTTTGTAAAACTACTGTCAGACTGGTAAATCAGACCGGATGTATTGGTATGAATATCATATTCTGACACATTTCCCCTCCCCTCCCAATTGGAAAAAACGATCAGCGCCTCCTGATTTTTTATTGGGAAGAAAGCTATAGCAGGACCTGGTACAGCGTGCTTTTGGAATCGATCTCCTGTGCCCTGGTAAAAGGTATGCCAACTGTGTTTGCCTCCTTTTCGGGACATAAAATCTCCAACGATAAAATTCCCACTAATACCCATGGTCAATCCGGTGGAATCCTCCAGATATGGTGTACTCATTTTAAGGATACCATCACCTGGATCAAGACCTATCAATCGCCCGTTACCCGTGCCCAGATAGACCGTTTCACTGGTCCATAACAGGCCATTATAGGTGGGAATGGGCATATCAGCCTGCCTGGACCATAATTCATTAAAATCACTGGCTCTTAGCGCATACAGTTTACCCGGATCTTCTGAAAGCACCATCAGTTGGTCGGATTTGGCATCGTGTTTTGATGATAAGTATTTACCTGCCAATTCCTGAGACTCTGTAAGTATAGATTCTTCAGAATAAACATGAACAGCCATGGTATTGTCCTCTGGTTGTGAAAAAACATAGAACCCATCATAGAACAGCTCCGCATCTTCCAATTGTATTTTCAAAATTCCGTGACTGCTGTTTTCACCATCATCAACGAGCACATGAATGTGATAAGGCCCAGGCTGACTATCAGGAAGTTTTGGTATATGCAATTCAGTTTCTATGCTTATTTGCTGTTCCTCGGGATAAAAATAGGTGTCCTCAGTTATTGAATTATGTTGTGAGTCATGCACATTAATCCTTACAAACTGAATGGCTTTCCCACTTGATATATCAAGGCTTACATCTATTGAAGCCGGCACCTTAAAATAGGCATGTTCAGTTGGCCTGAGGAAATCAATATCGACCTCCGGCCACTCTTTGGTATCAGTACAGGCGTACTGAGACAGAGCGATTGCCATTACCACCATACCATATGCAAAGCATCTGCTTAAGCCCATGGGTCAAAAATATGCTTTATTGAATTGCAATTACCATTTGCTTCATTTATGCTTATCTTTATCTTAAAATAAGCGCATGTTACACAACTTACAATTGGAGACGGTGCTGTTTCTGGACATTGAAACGGTACCGGCTGTTGCACAATTCACCGAGCTCCCGGAAAAAATGAAAAAACTATGGGAGAAAAAGGCCGAGATCCTCAGAAGAAATGAAATTGAACGGACAGCTGATGAACTCTATGACCGTGCAGGCATCTATGCTGAGTTTGGAAAGATTGTTTGCGTTTCCTGTGGTTTTTCCAATGGTCGGGAGTTTAGAATAAAATCATTCTATGGTGATGATGAAGGCCTCTTACTGGAGGAATTCGCGGACTTATTAAATAAGCATTATGACACTGATCGATATCTTTTATGTGCACACAATGGTAAGGAGTTCGATTTTCCTTACCTCTCCCGTCGGATGCTGGTAAATGGTATTCGTTTGCCCCTCATCCTTAACCTGGCCGGCAAAAAACCCTGGGAGATACGCCATCTTGATACCATGGAGTTATGGAAATTTGGCGACTATAAACACTTTACTTCACTTGAATTACTGGCCGCAATTTTTGACATACCCACCCCGAAAGATGATATTGATGGAAGCATGGTTGGTTCGGTATATTGGGAGGAAAAAGATCTGGAAAGAATAGTGAACTATTGCCAGAAAGATGTGGTTACCATAGCCCAACTCCTGAGAAAATATATGGGTCTCAAGCTCCTCAATGAAGCTGATATTATTATTGCCTAGGAGTAGATAGAGGATTTGCTTTATGCTTAATTCATTTCAGTATCGATCCAATCGACAATTTCCGTGTTAAGGCTTTCTGAGCTCAGCAGGCTGGTACCATGGGCTGATGCACCTGGGACAACAACTAGTTTCTTTGGCTGTGAACTCATCTCATACATGGCCTGTGCTTCTTCCAAAAAGTTCACATTTTGCTGAGGGTGGACATCTAATTCTCCTACGACATAGAGTACTGCCCTTAATTTATTATTCGCTGAGATTTGAAAAATCCCATCACGAACACCAGAAACTGCAACCGAAACTTTCACTTCCTCATATGCGTTCCCTGCAACTGCCATAATGGCTCCAAGAGAAGCGCCAGCCAAGGCAAATCGTTGGGGATCCACCTGTGGGTGAGCTTTTAAAAAACCCAGGGCAGCCTCCAGGTCCAACACCAGCAATTCCTTATTGGTAAATAATATGCCGATATCATCAATTGGTGTGGAATTACCATGACCACGAAAATCAATGACCAGGCATACATAGCCTTTTGCAACAAGTTTCAAAACTACCTCTGAAGCTTTCCATCCGTTGACGAAGGCTCCCATCTCATGCATAAATATGACAGCTGGTTTCTTTGATTCAATGGAGCTGAGGTAACTCAGACTACCGGCTATGCTTAGTCCATCACTGGTTTGAAAACTGACCGCATCCAAAGTATATATGGTTCTGACAGATTTCACATCGCTGATTACTTCTGAAGCGTCGGAACGGATTCCTCGCAAACGAAAGTAGTACTTGGTAGCACCACTTAAATCGCTGAAGAGCATAGTTGTATTTGAAATATCATCAATTTCTATCTGTTTCTCCAATTCATTAAAGCCACTTAATGTAGACACCTCTGCAAAAAGTTGTGTAAAATCAGCAGAAGAAGCAGACCACTTAAGCAGCACTTCGGTTTCAGATATTGCTGTAATTTCAAGTAATTGAATATTGCTTATGTCGGTCTCTTCGGATTTATCACATGCACAAATCGACACCAACAATATGAGGACTAATAAATAATGCCTTAACATACTCACGGGTTTTAGGTTATCAGGTTTACTTAGGGTTTATAAGTTAAAGACGTATTTATGAAGTCATTAGTTGCACTGCTTTCAAATTGACCTAGTCTCTTCAAATCATCTTGCTAAATAATACTCAGGCTCGACATTAAAAATATGTATTTTCGGGCTCATATTTAATTCACATGGAAAAGCATTTACTTTCAAAATCTACCTTTATCAGAAGCCAGCAATGTCTTAAATCATTGTATCTGAATAAAAAGAGACCCTTTCTGCGCGACAGGATCAGCAAAGAACAGCTGGCAAAGTTCAAACGCGGCCACCATATTGGTGAATTGGCCCAGGGATTGTTTCCCGGAGGTATTGACCTCAAACCCAAATCACCATCACAGTTCCGAAAGAAAGTAGAAGAAACTCATGAAATAATACGGACCGATTCATACCAAACCTTGTATGAAGCAGCCTTCCAGTTCGACAGGTCATTAATCCTTCTGGACATCCTCCACAAGGAAGCTGGACAGTGGACTGCTTATGAAGTGAAGAGTTCACTGAAGATATCTGACACCTATATCATGGATGCCGCTTTCCAATACTATGTCATTAATAATTACGGACTTCAGTTGAAGGATTTCTTTCTTATATATGTCGATGCCAGCTACGATATTGATGACGAATTAGATTTGGGGCGTTTGTTTTTGAAGGAAAGTGTTCTGGAGAAAGTACTTCCACTACAGGATGGTATCAAGCAACAAGTAGCAGAAGCCAAAAAAACCCTGGAACTTGAGAAATCACCCCTTATCGAGGTGGGAGCTCAATGCAACAAGCCTTACCCTTGCGATTTTATCGGACATTGCTGGAAATCAAAACCGAAATCAGAATGGCCACAAGCCGCACCCGCTGATGAGTCCTTTTATATTTTCCTGGAGAAACTTAAGCCCTAGAACCTTTTAACCGGCTCATTACAAGCATATTAAAACGATTCAATTTTCCTCATTATCCTAATGAGCGAAATAAGTTATTAACAATTAACTAACAACTTTGGCATCTTTGTATTTTTGAAACATGGAAGAAGCGAAAAAAGAGATCCGCAAGAAGAAGGCACCCAGCAAACCCAATTTTATGACCCAACAGATGACGGAACACGGGAAAGTTCCTCCTCAGGCCATAGATCTGGAAGAAGCAGTTTTAGGTGCCATGATGTTGGAAAAAGATGCGGTTACTGCGGTTATCGACATTCTTCAGCCAAAGGTTTTTTATAAAGATAGTCACCAAAGGATTTTCACTGCCATTCATCGCCTGTTCTCTAGGTCCGAACCCGTTGATATACTTACAGTTACCAATGAACTGAAAAGTACCGGAGAACTTGAAATGGTGGGCGGACCCTATTATATTACCATCTTAACCAGCAGGATTGCCTCCGCAGCCAACGTAGAATATCACGCCAGGATTATCCTTCAAAAACACATCCAGCGCGATTTAATCAGTATTTCATCTGAGATTATTAAGGAGGCCTATGAAGACACAACTGATGTGTTTAATCTGTTAGACAAAGCTGAACAAAACCTCTTCTCCGTATCTGAATCAAACCTCAGAAGAAATTTTGAGGATATGCCTTCACTTATAAAACAGGCCATTGAAGATATTGAGAGTGCCAAAGATTCTGATAGCCACTTACGTGGAGTTCCATCAGGTTTTGTGGATCTGGACCGAAAAACATCGGGTTGGCAAAGATCCGACCTCATTATTCTTGCAGCAAGACCATCCATGGGTAAGACTGCACTTGCCTTATCGATGGCTCGTAATATGGCCGTTGATTTTGCCACACCCATTGCCTTTTTCTCCTTGGAGATGTCGGCAGTGCAGTTGGTTACCCGTCTCATTTCCAGCGAATCGGAATTGCGGGCCGACAAACTTAAAAAAGGTGAACTGGCAGAACATGAATGGCAACAGTTAAATGCGAAGATCAGTGGATTAATAGATGCCAAAATATTTATTGATGATACACCTGCCCTATCCATTTTCGAATTGCGCGCTAAGTGTCGCAGACTAAAGCAACAGCACGACATCCAGATGGTCTTTATAGACTATCTGCAATTGATGACTGCCGGGGGTGACAACCGGGGGAACAGGGAACAGGAAATTAGTCAGATCTCAAGATCATTAAAGGCACTGGCAAAGGAACTGGATGTACCTGTACTTGCCTTATCACAGCTAAGCCGTGCGGTTGAAAACAGACCGGGACAATCCAAACGACCTATCCTATCTGACCTCAGGGAATCGGGTGCTATTGAGCAGGACGCTGATATTGTGACTTTTATATACAGACCCGAATATTACAAACTTGATGAATTTGAAGATGGCACACCTACCAAAGGAGTTTCTGAGGTTATTATAGCCAAGCATAGGAATGGGCCCGTGGGTGAGGTAAAACTCAAATTTATTGATATGTTTGCCCGTTTTGAAGACTACAGTCAGTCATTCGGTGGCGATTTCTCAGCAGACGATGTGAGTGCAGGTATGCCCAAAACCATACCTTCCCGCATGAATGATATGGAAGACGATGACGTACCAATTTAAGAATACCATCTAAAAACTAATACATGAATAAATTATTATCAGCTCCATTGATGAGCGGGTTTAGCCTAATTCTCTTTTTTTCAATGCAGCTTAACGCACAAAAAAAGATTGAACTGGAATACAATTTAAAGCAAGGACAGTTATACGATTACCAAATTGAGGTTGATCAGGACATCTCATTTAAAGCCAACGAACAAACCATGACTCTGGATCAACTCATGAAATTTGGCACCACAGCTGAAGTAGTCCATACCAGTAATGATTCCATTAGCATTCAAACCACCATCGAGCATATTGAGTCACGCCAGGGGATTTTTGGGATGGAACTCATTTACATATCAGACGATACAACAACCCATACCGGGATGGCAGCACAAATGGCCATGGCCATGAACCAATTAATCAAGGCCTCATATACCACCAGCATTGACAATAAAGGAAATGTTATCCATATGGATTTCAGCCAATTGGTTGCCAATAATGATGTGGCAGGAAATCTAAATACTGGCAATAATTTTGGTCTCTATCCAAAGAGGAAGGTAGCCGTTGGAGACAGCTGGGAGCAAGACCTGGTACCATTGGAAGGTAGTGATATGAAAACCCATGCTACCTATACTTTGAAGTCATTCACGGGTAAAAAGGCTGTGTTAGGTTTCGAAGGCGTATTGAGAGCCAATGATATAAACGGGGAGGATATGAAACTGGAAGGCACCCAAAGTGGTGAACTGATCGTTGATCGCAAAACAGGGTGGTTAATCTCATCAATCATCGAACAGGAAGTTGAAATGGAGATGGAAAAAGATGGGATGAAGTTTCCTGCCACCATTAGTGGTACTGTAAGCATCACCTCCTCAGAAAAGTAACAAAGGTTTACAGCATAAAAAAAGGGGTGCCAATGGCACCCCTTTTTATTTTCCTGCTTGGTTTATAACACACTGTTAACCAACTCTGCTGCCTCCTGTAAGGCTATGGCGGAATGTACTTTCAAACCAGATTCATCTATGAGTACCTTTGCTTCTTCAGCATTGGTTCCTTGCAGACGGACGATAATTGGAATATTAATGTCTCCAATATTATTATAAGCATCCACAATTCCCTGCGCTACACGATCACATCTTACGATACCACCAAAAATATTCACCAAAATGGCTTTCACATTGGGATCTTTAAGAATGATGCGAAAGGCTTCTTCCACGCGTTTGGCATCTGCTGTACCTCCTACATCAAGGAAGTTGGCAGGGTCACCACCAGACATTTTAATCATGTCCATGGTGGCCATGGCCAATCCAGCTCCATTTACCATACAGCCCACATTTCCATCGAGTTTTACAAAATTGAGGTCAAAGCGACCGGCCTCAACTTCAAAGGGATCTTCCTCATCAAAATCACGTAAAGCTGCAATATCTTTATGACGGAACAGGGCATTGTCATCAATGACCACTTTGGCATCCGCGGCAAAAACTTTGCCATCAGCAGCCTTTATCACCGGGTTTATTTCAAATAAGCTTGAGTCAGCACCCACATAGGCATTATATAATGCTGTGGAAAATCTCAGCATTTCTTTGAAAGCGACACCGCTCAAGCCTAAGTTGAAAGCTATTCTTCTGGCCTGGAAACCCGTTAATCCAACTTTCGGGTCGATCAGCTCTGTAAAAATCTCTTCAGGTGTTTCCTCGGCAACAGCTTCAATATCCATACCTCCACGGGGTGAATACATGACCATGTTTTTTCCTTCATCCCTGTTGAGAAGAATGCTCATATAATACTCTTCTACTTTTTCAGGCCCAGGATAATAAATATTTTGTTCGATTAGGATCCTTCTTACCAGTTTTCCTTCTGCTTTGGTTTGAGGTGTGACCAGCATCATGCCGATTATATCATCTGCGTACTGACGAACCTCATCAAGGCTTTTGGCAATTTTCACGCCACCGCCTTTTCCGCGTCCACCTGCGTGAATTTGAGCTTTGACAGCCCATTTATCCGACCCGGTTTTCTTTTGTATTTCTTTGGCAGCTTCAACAGCCTCATCGGGTGATGTGGCTACAATGCTCATAGGGACAGCAACTCCGTACCCTTTCAGGATGGATTTACCCTGATATTCGTGTAAGTTCATATGAGTTATTTAATCAAAGGTTTGAAGGTCTCAAAAATAGAACAAATATCATTATCAGTCCACCCTTGCCAAAGATATATCTTGATATTTAAATATCTAGATGATCTGACTATCAGTAATGCGAAGTAATCTCCATTTCTTATACCAGCATTAACTATGGAAAAAGACATATGAGATGGTCATATATTATAGGCATCCTTGCCCATTCTCATCCTATTTCATTTACTATCTTTGCCGTCGCAACCCGCACGTATGTTAATAGCCAAGAATATAATTAAATCCTACGGACAGGTAAGTGTTTTAAAGGGCATCAATCTGGAAGTAGAAAAATCTGAAGTCGTTTCAATAGTAGGCAGTTCTGGAGCTGGCAAATCAACATTGCTTCAGATTCTCGGAACCATTGAAAAAGCAGATCAGGGGATTATAAATATTGATGGTCGAGATTTAAGCCTCCTTAATGATAAGGAACTATCAGCTTTTAGGAATAAGTCCATAGGTTTTGTTTTCCAGTTTCATCATTTATTACCCGAATTCAATGCACTGGAAAACATCTGTATTCCAGCCTATATTGCGCAGAAATCAACAAAGGAAGCCGAAAAAGAAGCCCGTCACTTGCTTGACTTGTTACAGCTTAGCGATCGCACTACCCACAAACCCTCCGAACTTTCCGGTGGAGAACAACAACGTGTAGCTATTGCCCGAGCCTTAATAAACAAACCGGCGGTGGTGCTGGCTGATGAGCCTTCGGGAAATCTCGATTCTCAGGCTTCTGATATCTTACATCAGTTGTTTTTCAAACTTCGCGATGACTTGAAACAGACTTTTGTAATTGTCACACACAATAAATCATTGGCGAATATGGCAGATAGAAAACTCAGCATCGTCGATGGACTTATCGCCACAGAAAATAATTGAGGCAGAAACCCGTTAATACCACAAATGAGGCCTGTGAAATGACCGATACCCCTACTATAAAATACAAGCAACTTCTGTTAAAAACCCTTCTTGGATTCCTTTTGGTTGTGATGGCACTTCCCATGATGGCCCAGCAGGCCAAGACCTATGATGAAGCTATCATCCTGGCAGATAAGCAATTTGAGAAACAGTATTACCTGGATGCCAAAGCCTATTATCAAATGGCTTTACGCTTTAAACCAAAGGACGAATATGCCACTGCTCAGATTGGTGTCATAGTCCAGAAAATGAGAGAGAATATTGCATTGGAAGAAGCTTATTATGAGATCATTGACCTCGCTGATGTGCTGTATGAAGAAAAGGCATTTGATAAAGCACTAGAGCAGTATAAAAAAGCGCTGGAAGTATTGCCTGATGATGAGTATGCACGCAAACAAATGGATAGCATTCTCAAATCCAAAGCAGAGGATCAGGAGAAAAATGAAGCTTTCAGCAGGGCATTGGAGGGTGGTAAACGGTTTATGGTTACCCAGCAATACGATCAGGCTATTGCTTCATTTGAGATGGCTTTAACCCTATATCCGAGTCATCAGATTGTTACCGACCTCATGGAACAATCCAGGCTTTTGCAAGTGGAATACAACAGTAAGAAAAAGGCCTTTGATGAACAAGTTGAACAGGCCGAGCGCTATGTTCTGGTCAAGGATTACAGTGGGGCACTCAGCCACTATGAAAAGGCCTCTGACTTATTCCCCGATGACATTTATGTAAATGATAAAATTGCGGAATACACCCCTCTGGCTGTAAAACAGAAAACCTATCAAATTAAATTGGGTGCAGCAGATGAGTTATATATGGAAAAGGATTTCAATGGGGCAAGAGAAAAATATCAGGAAGCCTCTGCTTTATGGCCTGAAGATCCCTACCCATCAGATATGATCAGCCGTATTGAAGAGCAACTAGCTCTTCAACGACAGGATCTGGATAAGAATTACCAGCGCTCACTTACAGCTGCCGATAGTTTGTTGGAATTGCAAGCCTATACCCAGGCTAAAGGTGAATACAATCTTGCTCTTACTCTTAAACCTGGCTCTTCATATCCAGAAGAAAAGATCAGAGAAATAGAAGCTCATTTTGCAGCGGAGCGAATGGCCCAGGAATCTGAATATCAGGATATCGTAACATTTGGCGATAGCCTTTTCCAGGCCAGAGATTATGATTTAGCTTCAAGCACCTATCAGCAGGCATTGGCCATAAGACCTGACGATGCCTACCCTGCTGAACAGTTGGTAAAGATTGATGAGCAATTGGCAATTCTAGCGGCAGCACTGAAAAAAGACAAGCAATACAATGCTTTAATTACTGAAGCTGACCAATTGATGAGCAGCAAGCAATACGAAAGTGCTATTATAAAATATAATGAGGCACAAACCCTTAAGCCCGAAGAAACCTATGCAGCCGCACAGATTGTTGCCATTCAGGAAATGATAGCCAATGCTGAAAAACAGGCAGCCATTGATAAAGCCTATGATCAGCAATTATTACTGGCCCAACGCTTTTTACAGGATGACAAGCTGGATCAATCCAAATCTGCTTATGAGGAAGCCCTGACCATCAAACCATTTGAGGTAGAGCCCAAGAATCAGATCGCCTATATCGACAGCTTGCAATTGGATCGCATACAGAAGGCAGAAATAGACAGGAAGTATGTAGCTTTTGTTAAGAAAGGGGATTCTTTACAGCAATTGGAAATCTATGCAGAAGCTATAGTGGCCTTTGAGGCCGCTTCAGAAATAAAACCTAATGAAGCGGAGGCCAAACAAAAAATTGCGGGCGTTAAGGCTATCCAGGATCAGATTGCTGCGGCCGAAGCAGCCCAAAAGGCCTATGACAAGGCTATTCGCGAAGGAGATCAGTATTTCACTGACAAGAGTTACGAACTTGCGAAAACTTCCTATCAGGATGCCAAAAGAGCCAAGCCTGAGGAATCCTATCCAGTGGAGCGCATAGCGGCCATAGATGTATTATTGGAACAGTTGGCAGCAGAGCGCCAACAACGGTATACCGAAGCCATTGCCAAGGCTGATGCCTTTTTTGATGTGAACAAGCATCAGGAAGCTTTGTTGGAATATAAAATTGCCTTAAGCATCAAACCAAAAGAAAGCCATCCTCAGCAGCGCATTGAAGCCTGTAATGTAGTACTTGCTGAAAAAATGAGAAAAATAAAGGGTGAATATGACCTGGCCGTGATAGAAGCAGATAAATTGTATGCCGCAAAGGTTTTTGACAAAGCCATAAAGGGTTACCAAAAAGCTGAAACCATTAAGCCTGATGAAACTTATCCATCTGAAATGATTGGCACCATCACCCGTTATATTGAGGAAAACGCCATCACGGATATTATTGATACGGCCCTCATTATCAATTCTGGCGTTACCGAACGCTTTGATTTTGATCCCATCCCAATTAAAGTAAGGAAATCCAACTATGTGCTGGTTCAGGCCCGCAGCACCGACGGCAGTCCCTTTAAAATCATATTTACCTATGGTAGTGAGAAGGGTAAAAATGGAGGTTTTGTAGTCCAGGTTCCTGAAGAAGAAGACTTCAATGATTTTATAATCCGTGTGGGCAACCAATATAAATGGTTCTCTGAGGACAACAATTGGATCAGTATTTATCCTGAAAACGGCAATATTGAGATTAAACTCGTTCGCATTTCCAAAATTCAGTAAGCCAGGCATAATGAACAAAGCAGAGCTATTGAATGTGAGCAGACAAACCAGTGGAGATGAGAATCTTAAGAGATTGATTTCTGATGTTGATCGTCTGCTTGGAAAAGAGGCTAAAGACATCGAATTATTGTTCCTAAGAGCCTCACTGCACCAACGCATACAACTTCTGGGTAAAGCCATTAACGATTACCAGAGGATTCTCACACTGGAACCTGAAAATCAAAAGGCAAAGGTTCAGCGAGACAGCTTACAATCTATCCTACATTACAATAACACAGACATTTACGCCAGTCCGAACACTAATTTTGACCCATGGCTGGATTAGAGTTAAGGTCCACTCGTATCATTTTCTTATTTTTGCCCCACCCCACCACAACAATTGACTTTTGGCAAACACCTTTTTTGCATAAAGGTTGTCATTAATTGAGGTTTATTAATAAAGAATACATGGGCATGCGAGATTTGAAACAACATTTTGCTTCGTTTAGAAAAAACATCATAGGTGATGATCTTTGGTTTGAGACTCCTTATGGGAAAAAGAAAATGATCTATGCCGACTGGATTGCCAGCGGACGCCTGTACAAACCCATTGAGGATAAGATGCGTACAGTACTGGGCCCTTATGTTGCCAACACACATACAGAAACCACTGAGAGTGGCACCATGATGACTAAAGCTTATGAATATGCACACAAAACCATCAAAGAACACGTCAATGCCAATGAAGATGATGTAATCATCACCGCAGGATTTGGCATGACTGATGTCATCAACAAATTCCAGCGGATTCTGGGAATGAAAAACAACATCAACAAAGAAGAACAACCCATTGCATATCCTGAGGATAAACCGGTGGTGTTTATCACCCATATGGAACACCATTCTAACCACACCTCATGGCTGGAAACCTATGCTGATGTGGTATTGCTCCATCCCGATGAAAACAATCTGGTCAAACCTGATGTACTAAGGGAAAAAATGAAGCTATACGCCGACCGGAAATTGAAAATAGGAGCATTCACATCTTGTTCAAATGTTACCGGAGTATTTCCACCATATTATGAGCTGGCTAAAATCATGCATGAAAATGACGGCTATGTATTCATGGATTTTGCAGGATCAGCTCCTTATGTTCCTATAGATATGCATCCTAAAAACCCTCTGGAAAGGCTGGACGCCGTAATGTTTTCACCTCATAAATTCCTGGGTGGCCCAGGTAGTTCGGGAGTTTTGATTTTTAATAAAGATCTTTATGATAATTCGGTACCCGATCATCCAGGTGGGGGAACTGTTGACTGGACCAATCCTTGGGGTGAGTACAAGTATATCGATGATATTGAAACCCGTGAGGATGGTGGCACCCCCGGGTTTATACAAGCCATTCGAGGTGCTATGGCCATTAAGCTTAAAGATCAGCTGAATCCTGAGTTAATGGAAAAAAGGGAACAGCAGTTAGTAGCTCAGGCCTTTGAAGGATTTAGTAAGATCCCAGGCCTTAAGATTATGGCCGACAACGTCAAGCATCGGTTGGGAATTTTATCCTTCTATTTCGAAGAAAATAAGATCCATTACAATCTGGTTGTCAAATTATTGAACGATCGGTTTGGCATACAGGTCAGAGGAGGTTGTGCATGTGCAGGCACCTACGGACATTTCTTATTGGGTGTATCAAAGGAAGAATCCCAGCGAATTGTAGAGCAAATCAGCAGTGGTGACCTGACCAGTAAGCCAGGCTTTATCAGGGTTTCCTTACATCCTACCATGACAGATGAGGAACTCGATTTTATCATAGATGCTGTGACTCAGATTGCTGAAAAACATGAGTTTTGGGCAGAGGATTATGCTTACGATTCTGCAACCAATGAGTTTTTTCACAAAACTTATGAAAAGGATATAAAGGGCCAACTCAATCAGTGGTTTGATATTTAGACTGAGTTAGATAGTATATAAGGTTTTACTGAAGCGTAGTAAATTCAGTTGAGATTCTATCAGAGCTTATCAGGAAAGACATACAGTATGGTTATAGCAATACCAAAGCCCACCAGGCTTAGCAAGCTAAAAAACCATCCTAAAATTCCTTTTTTCTTGATGAACAAGAAAATACCCAGAATCAGACAGATCGCAGAAACAATAATCAGTGTTAAGGTCATTTGTTGAGATTCAATGGTGTAAATCTAAGCAAAACCTGCTGATATCCTTAGTCAGTCCACACATTAATACTACATAAAAAAAGCCGGACCCTTTGGGCCCGACTTTCAATTTACAGGTTTCTTTCTGTGAGCTTACCTAAGCTATTAATGTTTGATTATAAGCTGAACTTATCAGTAAAAGAGCGGTTTTTCTGAACCAGTTGCACATAGTATTTACCATCTTGCTTGGCACTCATATCAATGGATATCTTGTATACAGACCCAATCATTTCAGCTTTTCCACTAAACACCTTATCTCCGAAATAATTATAGACCACTACTTTAGGTGCTCCTTCAGTTTTTAAAGTAAATTCCAGGTCTACAATTCCCTTACTGATGTTCATATCAAAGTCTTCAACCTCAAGTTTGTCTGGCTTGCTTTTAATACCGGCGTCGCGCATTTCTTTTTGGCTTACACCATGACAATCTTCATAGAATACGAAATCACCATCCCCATGAAAAAAAGCTTTATGCTTTGACCCTGAGGAAGGATGTGCCATATGGAACTCCATTTCTTTCAATTCTTTCAGGTCTTCGAGATGTTCCAATTCTTTAAGCTGCTCCAGCTCTTTTAAAACAATCACTTCTTTGATCTCCTCGATGGATTCAAGTTCCTCCAGCATCACATTATTGGCCTCATCCAGATGGAGTTTGATAACCTTCATTTCTTTCTCCATGGCTTCCTTATCAAAATCGAAATCATGATCGGCATCCATTTCCATGATAATATCATAGGTAACCTCATTATCATCAGCATCCTTTGAATGCCATACATTGTGGTGTCCACCTTTACTTTTCACAATCATTTTATGACCTTTGTGATCACTATCGATGGTGAACACATTAACTTCTCCATCTTCACCTTCAATTACTTTCACCACAGCAGTTTTCTCACCACCATGATCACTATCAACTTCCACATCCACTCTGATGGTTTTGGTGGAGTCGTTTTCATCCACCCAGGCGATGGTCTTCATCACATCTTTCACCTCATCACCAGATTTTACGGTAAAGGTGGTGTCTTTTACTATTTTTTTGCCGTCTTCTACCTTCACAGTTTTAATACGGACTTCTTTCTTCTTCTCCTTTACCTCCTCTTGTCCGATAGAAACAAAAGGTACCAGGGCAATGAGGAAAAATGTGAGCATCAGATTTGATTTCATTCGATTATTCATTTTCAAGTGTTTTAAAATTTATGCTTACAAAAGTATCCCAACCCATTGATTTTAAAGGTTAAAGCCGGTTAAAAAAGGTTAAAGAAAGGTTAAAGTGGATCCATAGGATCAAAGCTTTGATTACTTTTGAAACTGCAAACACAAATATACTTATACCTATATAGAAAGCAATGAAACGTCGCTTCCAACTCATTCTTCTCTTAATGAGCCTCAGCCTTGCCGGAATTATACTCGTGCAAGGACTATGGATTAAGCATGCTGTAGAAACTGAGGCCAAGAGATTTGACAGTGCCGTTTTTGATGTGCTTGAGTCTACAGTTGAAAAACTTGGAAACAACGAGATCTATTATTTCCTTGACGAAAAAATTGACCTGCCTCCCCCACCCAAGACCAATGTTTACCATTTGCCCCATGCTGATAGTATTCATTATCGCATCAAAACACGCAAGCCAATCGACAAACGTATTGTCCAATCCATAACTGCAAGTAACGGAGAACATCACAGAAGTGCAGTTATTATCAGCAGCGACACCTCCGATCACCCTGAGGTCTTTCATTTCAGCAAACCCACTATCATCAGTGACATAGAACTTCTGGATGTTTATGTGGATAGTATTGCTGATATCAACATGGACCTTCGGTTTACTCAAGAAGCCATTGAAAATGAAGAAATCATGAGTATGGAGCTTATGGAACTGGATTCCATTAAAGACCTTATGGATGAGCACCTGATTGTTGAGATTGAAGCAGCCAACATTGAAAAACAAAAGCAAATGGCTGAAAAAGAAGTGGTGGTAAAGAAGAAGCTCAAAGAGTTTAAAAGTAATATGCAGCAATGGGTTTTTGAATACAGTTTTGACGAGGAAAGGGCCAATAAAGAGTTTGTGATGGAACACTTTGAAAAGGTAGCCCGAAAAACCTTTGCCAACAAAGGCCTGCCCACAGAGTTCAACTATCAGCTGGTGAATATCACAGAAGATACCAGTATGATTTTAAAATCTTCAGCAAAAGCTGGGGAGGATATCCTTCCAGGTAAATACAAAACAGAAGTTTATCCCAATGATTTCTTCAGAAAAAACCTGTTTGTATTAGTAGACTTCCCTCATAAAAACAGATTCCTGCTTCGGTCAGTTTACTTATTGATACTGGGTTCTCTTGCGTTTACCCTTATCATATTGCTTACCTTTGGATTTACCCTATACCATATTTTAAGACAGAAGAAATTGTCAGCCATTAAGTCAGATTTCATCAACAATATGACCCATGAGTTCAAAACACCTATAGCAACCATCGGTTTGGCTACAGATGCCATTGGGTCACCAAAAGTATTGGGGGAGAAAGAGCAAACGAAGTATTATCTGGATGTGATCAAGCAGGAAAACAAAAGGATGAACAATCAGGTGGAAAGGGTTTTGCAGATGGCTCTGATTGAACGTGATGAGCTGCAACTTGACATCCAACAAACTGATGTACATAAAATTATTGAAAAGGTTGCCATGGTAAATGAATTGGCTGCTCAGAAGAAGGAAGGTCGGATTGTAACTGCCTTAAGAGCCAACTGTTATTCCATTGCCCTGGACGAAATACATTTCGCTAACGTGCTCAATAATCTTCTGGATAATGCCATGAAATACACTGAAAGGCCACCGGAAATCATTATCGAAACCTATAGTAAAGAAAATGCATTCTATGTTAAAGTCTCAGACAACGGTATTGGGATGAGCAAAGATGTTCAAAAACATATATTTGACAAGTTTTACCGCAAACCAAGTGGCAATATTCACAATATCAAGGGTTTTGGGCTGGGACTGAGTTATGTGAAAGCTGTGGTTAGCAGCCATGGAGGAACCATTGACGTAGAAAGTGAACCGGGTAACGGAACCGTATTTACCATTGGATTCAATTGCTGAATTGGAAGGGAGAATTAATCTAAGGAATCTACGACTTTAAATACTAAAAGCTCATCATGGATAAGTCCCAAAATAAAAAGCTGTTACTGGTTGAAGACGACCTGAATTTTGGTGCCGTACTTCAATCCTACCTAAAACTCAATGACCTTGAGGTTGATTGGGTAGATGATGGTGCTGAGGCTTTCCCGCAATTTGAATCAGACACTTACGATCTTGTATTGTTGGATGTGATGCTACCGCATATGGACGGCTTCTCCATTGCCAAACAGATCAAAGAGTCGGGCAGCGAAGTTCCCTTTATCTTTATTACAGCCAAAACCCTCAGAGATGATATTGTGGCTGGTTATAAAACCGGTGCAGATGATTATATTACCAAACCCTTTGATTCGGAAATCCTCCTTTTCAAGATCAAAGCTATTCTGAATCGCAGTTCCAGCGGCTCCTCACCAGTACAAAACGATATTTATAGCATCGGAGGTTTTACCTTCGACCACAAGGCCAGGTTTCTTAAGCATAGCTCCGAAAAACAAAAGCAAAGCCTTTCTCCCAAGGAAAGTGAATTGTTGAAATTACTCATTGAACACAGAGGAGACATCCTTCCTAAAACACTGGCACTAAACAACATCTGGGGTGACGCCAATTATTTTACCACCCGAAGCATGGATGTGTATATTGCCAAGCTCAGGAAGTATTTGTCAGCAGATCCTGACATAAAGATCATTACTCTCCATGGTGCTGGTTACCGATTGATGGGAGAGTAGCATTTTTGATTGGCCTCACCTGATTTCCATAGCTTTTATTGTTTAATTTTGGGTAATTGCATGAACCCAAAAAATACTGCAGTCAAAGAAATTGTCTGGTTTTTTGAGAAACAATAAGTAAACTGATAAGCCTAAAGCCTTAAGTTCACCAAGTAATAAGCTGCTATGAGAATCACCTCTTTATTGCTTTTAAGTTGTATGTTTATTGTACAGCTATCAGCACAATCCTATGAGTATCCTGAGACCAAGCAAGTCATTGTAAATGATACATTTCATGAAAAATATATGATTCAGGATTCCTACCGCTGGCTCGAAAATACGAATAGCCCGGAAGTGATTCAATGGGTAGCTGAACAAAACAAGATCAGCAAACAACTAGTAAATAAGGCCAGAAACAAGTCAGATGCTGCACTATTAATTGATCGGTATGGTGCCATTGAATACAGCATGCCCGTAAAAGATGGGGATTATTATTTTACCAATGCCTATTACGGTAATCTGGGTGTTCCTGCGCTGTTTTATGGCAACAGCATCAATGCAGATCTAAAATTGCTTGTGGATCCCAATTATATTTCAAACAAGGACAGGATAGTATTAAAGAGATATAAGGTTTCGAAAGACTCCAAATACCTGGCTTATCAGTTTTCAAGAAACGGCAGCGACTGGGCTGAAATAAAGGTAGTATCTACCCTGTTCAGGAAGCATGAGGATGACCACTTAAAATATGTTAGGTTTTCAAATATTGCCTGGAAAGATGATGGTTTTTATTATTCTACTTATTCCAGAAACGGACAATTTGATAAAGCTGTCGGGCAGAAGATCTACTATCACAAATTGGGCACGGATCAATCAGAGGATGAATTGATATTCAAACGGGAAAATCCAAATTTGTTCTTCTACTGTCAAACCACTTCTGATGAGCAGTTTTTATTGATTGAGGAAAAGAACGAGCGAAGAGGGACTTTTAATTATTTCTATCTGGATTTCAAAGAGGAATCACCAAGTTTAAAACCTCTGTTAATGAACCTGCCCTTTGAAATTGGTTTTGTAGACAGTCACAAAGGAAAACTAATTGCCACAACCAGCTATCAGGCTAACAATGGTCAGATCATTGAAATCGACCCTTTGAAGCCTACCCAATGGAAAACCATTGCAGCTGAATTTTCAAGAGCCCTTCTTGTTAAAACCAAGGCAATGGATGACAAAATCATAGCAGTCTATCAATCCAACCAAAAGCCCATTATCACTATTCTGGATTATGATGGTAACATTCTCTATTCTGAAGAGTTGCGAATGGGCACGTCCATCCGAGGCTTCAATGGTGAACCAGATGATCAAGAGCTTCTTTACAGTTATACTTCCTATACCATACCTCCCATTGTTTATCGCTTCGATGTGGATACATACAAAAAGAAGCAGTCGAACCAAACCAAGGTCAATTACTACTTTCAGGATATTATATACAAAGAGGTTGAGTACTACGGAAAGGACAGTACACTCATTCCCATGATTTTGGTATATGAAGAAGGGCTCGAATTGGATGGCAACAATCCCACCATCCTGAAAGCCTATGGCGGATTTGCAGCGGTCAACCAACCTAATTTTGATCCGGGAGTAGTTTATACCATTAAAAAAGGTGGCGTTTTCGCCTTTGCAAATATTAGAGGCGGTGGTGATTTAGGAATTGCATGGGCAAATGATGGCAAAGGTTTAGATAAACAAAACTCTTTTGATGATTTTATATCCGCCGCAGAATACCTGATTAAAGAGGGCTATACAAGTCCTGAAAAACTTGGAATTACAGGAGGATCCAACGGTGGGCTGGTAGTTGCTGCAGCAGCTATACAACGCCCCGATCTGTTTAAAGTTGTGGTTCCGGTTGTTGCTCCTCTGGACATGTTAAGGTTTGAACGATTTAGTGTGGGACATTTTCATACTGATGAATATGGGTCGGTAGCACAGCTTTCTGGTTTTGAAAACTTGCTGCAATATTCGCCCTATCATAATATTATCGACAGCATCAATTATCCATCCATGCTTTTGGTCACCTCAATGAATGACGATCGAGTTCCTCCATTTCATTCCTATAAATTTGCGGCAGCACTACAAAACCGACAAGCTCAGGAAAACCCTGTATTGCTAAAAGTGAGAAAAAATGCTGGTCATAGCGGTGGCAGTTCCTTACAATCCACAATCGATGAACTTTCTGACGTATATGGCTTTATCATGTATCAACTGAAGGATTGATAGGTGTTAATTCATAACAAACTTAAAAGTCCAGGCTTCAGAACCAGCCAGTTTTTGCCTGAGATTTTGGTCCAGACTAATATGGACTCTTCCTTTTTTACTCTTCCATTTAAGGGATTCATCATGACCCAACACATAAACTTTTGTTTTCTTATTCACAGCCATGGATTCCAATGAGACTTCCGAGGGAAGTTCTTTTTCTTCGTCTCCTGCAAGGTAAATAGCGTAGATGGTACCGTTTGCCTGCTGGGTAAAGCAGATGTTATTTTCCTTATAAGGAGGATAGGTTTTGGAACCATAGATGGCTTCACCATTAACTGAAATCCATTGTCCCATTTGTTCCAGCAATTCATAGGCTTCATCATGCCACTGGCCATCTGGTCCTGGTGCAATATTATACAGAAGGTTTCCTCCCTTGGCCACAATATCCACCAACATATGAATGGCTTTTTTAGAACTCATATAGCTGGCATTGGGCACCCATGACCATCCTCCACCGGCAATAATGCATGATTCCCAGGGATAAGGGAGCATGTTGTCCGGCACGCGATTCTCAGGCGTCAGATAGTTTTGATTTTTTCCAGGCACCGCCCGGTCGACAACTATGAGGCCTGGTTGTTTTTCTCTGGCTTTAATAACCAATTCATCCATTCTTATGTCCTGATTGACAATGCCTGATTTGTGGAAACCATAGGGAGCCTCTTTCCTTTTCTTTTCATAGAATTTTGAAACTGTTTCCGGTGTTTCTTTGGCCACCCATCCACCATCGAGCCATAAAATATCCACTGTTCCATAATCTGTCATTAATTCCATAATCTGATTATGGGTAAACTGTACAAATTTATCCCATCGCTCATGGTAGAGCTCGGGATCATAATTTACATTCCGGTCTCTGGGAGGAAAATAAGGATACCAATAATGCTCAGAATGCCAGTCAGGCTTGGAAAAATAGGCTCCGGTCCACAAACCTTCTGCCCTGAAGGCATCAAAAACAGCTTTGGTAATATTGGCTTGTGGATGGCTGTGGAACGGACAGGCGCTGTCGGTTACTTTATAATCTGTATACCTGGAATCAAACATACTGAAACCATCATGATGCTTGGTGGTGAACACCACATATTTCATACCTGCATCTGCTGCGGCTTTGGCCCATTTATCTGGAGCAAAATCCACCGGGTTAAAAGTGGTTTGCAGTTTTTCATATTCTTTAACGTATTCAAAATAATTATCAGGGCTGGAACCTTTCTTGCGCTCACACCATCCATAGTCTTCAGGGCAGATCGACCATGATTCAACTATGCCCCACTGGCTGTATGCACCCCAATGCATCAATAAACCAAATTTTAAGTCCTGCCACTCTGATAATTTTTCCAGAACCAATGGATCTGTTTCAGGAACATATTTTTGTTCGTGATGCTGTGATATTAAGCTAAACTGCAGGCAAAAGAACATAAACAGTAAGGTAATTTTTCTATACATAAACCTATTCTTTACTTTATTTTTTACGTCAGGGAAGCAGGCATTTCCATAGCCATTCTCCACGTTTGCTAAGATACGATATGATTGACTCATTATTGCGCTATAAAATACAATTGAGATGCATCGCGTTGCTCAGCTTGACAAAGTGTAAAAATGTCATTCTGACCGAAGTGAAGAATCTATGCCCCAATTATCTTATTTCAAACCTACTCAGCAATAAGCTCATCTATGAATATCCAGGAAGGCCTGCCAAAACCCCGGTGCCACTCAGGATTGGTTTTCATGGAAATGGCTTTGAGCCGTAGATAGCGAGTCTTGGTATTTGGAATATCAAAGATACAAGGTATCGATTTTACCAAATAATGTCGGTCACTATTGTCTCCTTCCAGCACAGCTATCTGTCGATAGTTAACTCCATCCTCTGATACCTCCAATACGATTTGTTCCGGAAGAAATATCCAAGAATTCACTGCCTTTAAAAAGTTCATTTGCAGCTTATTGATCCTTATTTCCTTTTTCAGATCAATACTTAGTATCATATCTTCCCCTTCGAAACCCATCCAGTTAAAACGATAATCCAATCCTCCCAATAGGCCGTCTGTTAAAGCTTTTACTCCCCCGACAGGGTACTTATGGCTGGCCTCATATTCAAGCTGCATATGTGCGTCCTTCAACAGATTGTCTTTTATCTGCCATTGCAGTTTACGAATGGTAAAATCTTGATAGGCCTCGGGCTTGAACCTTCTTTCATTGATGGTCTCAACGCCTGTGAGCTCAGCTATCTCAACCAGGCGATCGAGCTTAGTCAACATTTCCTGACTAATTGCTGATTTTCCATTCTCATCTGTTATCCAACTAAGGACATCAGATTTGTGGTTCAATGCCACATCAAGAAATGCGAAATCAATTGCCAGTCTTGTTTTCAAAACCCTAAGTAAATAGGTTGAGTCGTCAGCAACAGCATCCTCTGCCTTATCCATATAGGTTTGGTATTCAATCAATAATTCAGGAGTCAGATGGGCATTAACATAAAAAACCGGAAAGCCATAGATATCAAGGTTTTGAGTTTCCTGACAGGCAATTAAAGCTCCATGTGACATTTTAAAGTAAGCCCTTACAAAAGGGGCTGCTTTCCCATAGTAGGAACTCATGAAATGATTAACTACAGAATCAGCATTTAAGTCAGGATTCCATAACAATTTGGCAATGAGGTATTGTTTCACATCGGACAAATCAGACCAGGATCCTCCACTTCCCTGTTGAAACATCATATTAACCCCGTGCTCTTTAAAAAACTGAATATTGGATTGCAACACATGAAAATTGGGAAACGGACAGAGATAGTTTTTAAACTGTACCACATAATCCCATGCAAAAATATTATCAGTCAGTTTACTCCAATCCTTCATTTCCTTTACAAAACCCTGACTTCTTGGGTCCTCAGTTAAAGGTTGAGACCTGTTACACTCGATGGAGCAAAACATAATATTGACGTTATCATGAGGCTTTATATGGGTGGGTGCTGATCGGGTAAACTGATAGGCTAATGTAGAGATTTGTTTATCGGGGAACACTTTTGCAATTTGGTTGGACATATCCACATAAGCTCCTGAAATGGATCCGTAAGTTTCATACAGTTTTTCACATTCATTACACTCACAGTAGTTATAGCAATCGTTCTGTGATACTGACCAATATTTCTTTTCAGGTTGCTTGTCTATTTCTTCTCCCAGTCTGGCGATGAGTAACTGCATCAAACCAGCATTTGACAGACACAACTGACCATCTTTAAGCCTTCTTCCATCCACCAATGCGAAGTATTCGGGATACTCATCAAAATAAAGTTCCGGAGGTATCAGTTTGTGGAAAGTATGCACAAACATGCCCCACTGATCAAAACTGCTGATCTTATGCCAACGACTGAAGTCTTGATCCCACCTACCCTCAAAATGAGGTACACGAAAAGGAAATGCCGGTTCGTATAATTTGCTGATATTATCCACTACAATGGTGTTCTTTGCTGGGATGAATTTTTCATCAACCGTATAGAACATACAGTCCAAATATTCTTCCAACAAGGTGTAGACAGCATACAGATCTCCCATGGGCTCCATTCCAGCCAGGAATAAAGCATTCTCATCCGTATGAATTATAAAGCTTTCTTCCTCACTCGCACTAGAGAGTCTGTTAGTTTGCTGCTCTGTCAGGAAATTCCGACCAATAAAAACCGAATGTACTTTGTCAGCTTCATGAACAATGGGTATTTGCACACCACTCATTTCCAGCAAATAGTACTGTAATTCGCTGGCAGCCTTAAGAGACAAACTATCCGCATCTCTGGCAATCACTATTTGGGTTTGATTCTGAGATTTATTGACCAGTGTGTGCTGGGCCGTCACCAGCAGACCCATTGATAAGATTAGTAGAAACAGGGAATATTTTTTCATGGTTTTTCTGTTATATGAATCTGAAGCCTTAAAGAAGTATCCTTTGAATCAGGTCCGAGAGCAAGTGTATAAGTGCCAGGCTTGATAAGCCTCTGGTTTTTAACCTCATCGTATTGGAGTAAAGCTTCCATATCCAGTTTCATCTGGATAGTTCTGGAAGACCAGGCAGGAACATCAATCCTTTTAAAACCTAATAGAGTTTTTAAGGGTTCATCCTCTGAAGCATTCATTCTTGTGGCATACACTTGTACAACTTCTTCTCCATCTATGCTGCTTTCGTTAGTTACTTCAGCAGATACCCATATCGGGTCTCCGGTCTCGATGATGCTATGCTTGACATTAAACTGATGGTAACTGAAAGTGGAATAGTTCAAGCCATAGCCAAAGGGGAAGAGTAAATCCCCTGCGTAATATCTGTAAGTTCTACCCATCATGTCGTAATCATCAAAAGGAGGTAAATCATCAACAGATGTATAAAAACTAACTGGTAGTTTTGCTGATGGATTGGCATTCCCAAAAAGCATATCTGCAGCTGCAAGCCCACCTTTTTCTCCTGGATACCAAACCATTAAAACGGCATCTGCCAAATCCAGTACTTCACTCAGGTTTACTGCTCCACCTGCTCCTATTAATACGATCAAGGGTTTATTCGGGATTTGTTTTCTCAACTGCCTAAGCAATTCCATTTGATTTTCCGGCAATCTTAAATGCTTTCTGTCCCCACCATGATCACTGAGCATGGCATCTCCATCTTCACCTTCCAGCAGATAGCTATACCCTACAACAGCTACCACTGCATCTGCTGATCCAGCCAGATAAATGCCATGATATCGATTGCTACTATCAAGCGTTGTTCCCGGTGAATAGGTGACCACCATTCCGGCAGCTGATTGTTGTGTTATACCTTCAAGTATGCTAATGAAATTTCCTGATAGTCCATTATAATTTCCCATGAGCAAAGAAGGGTCAGCTGCCAATGGTCCTGTAACCAATATATTGTGTAAGCTATCTTTATTAAGAGGAAGGCAGTTATTTTTATTCTGTAACAAAACCATCGATTTTAACGCTGCTTCATAGGCAAGTTTTTGATGCTTACCACTATTCACCACCTGAGGTCCTAGGGATGCATAAGGATTCAGGGAGTTAGGGTCAAATTCTCCCAACTTAAACCTGGTACGAAGTGAAGGGCGCAATAGTTCATCAATTTGTATATCTGTGATAGATCCGGCCACATAAGCCGAATCGAGGTAAGAATAAATATAGCCACAATTAACATTCACCCCTGCTTCTGCCGCCATAACCGCAGCTTCTGTTTTGCTTGCTACTGTTTTGTGTCTGAGCCAGATATCATCCAGGGCCCAACAATCGGAAACGATATGCCCCTTAAATCCCCATTCTTCTCTTAATAATTGTCTCAGCAAGGCTTTACTGCCGCAACACGGAGAATCATACAGCCGGTTATAGGCGCACATCACTGCCTCCACATCAACATCAACTAAAGCTTTAAAGGCGGGCAGATAAGTGTCATAATAATCATTGATAGGTGGATGTGCATTGACATGGTGGCGGATACTTTCCGGGCCGCTACCTACGGCAAAATGTTTGGCACAAGCTGCCACCTTCAGATAGTCGGGATGGTCCCCCTGGAGACCCTGTACGTAGGCAGAGGCAAGCACTGCGGTGAGGTACGGATCCTCACCATAGGTTTCCTGTCCCCTGCCCCACCTGGGATCACGAAAAATATTGATATTGGGTGTCCAAAAGGTGAGTCCTGTATATTGAGTAAAAGATCTACGCCTTCTGGCATCGTGGTGTTTGGCCCGGGCTTCATCAGAAACTGCTGTTCCCACCCTGTGAATGAGTTCTTTATCGAAGCTGGCTGCCATGCCAATGGTTTGGGGGAAGACAGTGGCTTTGCCCGCTCTTGCAACTCCATGCAGGCACTCATTCCACCAATTATAGGGTTCAATTCCCAAACGATCAATGCCAGGGCTGTTGTAAAGCAAGAGGTCTGTTTTCTCATCCAGGCTTAGACGTCCCATGAGATCATCAAGTCGATGTTCTATGCTAAGATCCGTGTTACGAAAGGGATATGGCTGTTGAATTTGGGCAACAGATAAAATAGCGAGGAAGAAAACGAAGGCAAACAGCAGCATCTGTTTCATGGTGGGTAATGGGTTTGTCGGCTTAACCAACAAAGCTACAAAATCATGTTTCACCAGTGAGGTAGCTGGACCTATGTAAAAGGATTCTATTTAGAGCGGATTACCTTATCTACTCCATGGATGTTATTGAGTTTGTATATCAGTTGACTCAGATGCTCGTTATCTTTTACCAAAACTGATACCTTTCCTTCAAAGTTCTTTCCTTTGGTTTTGAACTGGATGTTCCGCATATGTACCCTAAGATCATCGGTAATGGCTTTGGAAATTTCACTCACCACTCCCAATTCATCTCTGCCAAGAATTTTCAAGTTGGTCAATGCAAAGGAAGCATCCTTTGGTTTAAGCCACTTTACTGTGATCAGCCTGTAAGGATATTGTTCCTTAAGTCGTTTGGCATTGGGGCAATTCATGCGGTGAATACTGATGCCTCCAAAAGTGGTTACAAAACCAAATACCTTATCACCCAGGATGGGATTACAACATTTTGAAAAGCGGTAGTCTACATTTTTAAGATTGTCGCCCACATAAAGGATATCTTGTTTTTCAGCTATCTCACCTGCGGCTTTTTCCGTGGATTCAATTACTTTTTCTTCAGGTTTTGTTTTTGAATTGACAGATTCCAGAAACTTGAATACCAGCTTTTTAATCTCTGAAACTTCTATCTTGTCTTCGGCTATTAAATAGTATAAATCAATGCTGGTATCGAGCTTATAGTGTTTTACCAGCTGACTGATTAAGTCATCAGACGACTTAATTTTCCAATTCTTAAACTTACGTAGCAATAAGCCTTTTCCTGTTTCGGCCTCTTTGTATTTTTCCTCTTTGAGTTGGCGTTTGATTTTACTTCTTGCCCGCTCCGTGGATACCACTGCCAGCCAATCCAGTTTAGGCGTTTGCTTCTTGGAAGTCAGAATATCTACCCTATCGCCATTCTGTAAAACATAACGAATGGGTACCGCTTTATTGTTCACTCTTGCACCACTGCAACTGCCTCCCACATCGGTATGAATTTCATAGGCAAAATCAAGTACGGTAGATCCGGACGGTAGTTTTTTAAGATCTCCCTTGGGGGTGAAAATAAAAATCACATCCTTATTCTTCCCATTTTCTGAGCGATACAATTGATCATGGTGGACCTGATTTGGATTGTGTAGAATGTCCCTGACCTGTGACAACCAGTCTTCGGTATTCTTACGCTGCATCACTCCTTTGTAGGCCCAGTGTGCGGCTTGTCCGTGTTCCGCCTCCTGGTCCATTCGATCAGTTCTGATCTGAACTTCCACCCATCGTTCTTGTGGACCCATTACCGTGGTATGTAAGGATTCATAACCACTGGCTTTGGGTGAGGATATCCAATCGCGCAAACGCTTGGGATTAGGTGAATATATATTGGTTACTATGGAATAGGCTTTCCAGCAATCTTCTTTCTCCTTCCTGGCTTTCGTATTTAGAATTAACCGTATGGCAAAAAGGTCATAAACCTCCTCGAAATCAACATTTTGTCTCTTCATCTTGGCCCAAACAGAAGATACAGTCTTCGTCCGTTTTCTGATTTCAAAGTCAAAACCACCCTCACTAAGTTCCTTCTCAACCGGAGCAATGAAATCCTTGATATAGGCTTCTCGTTGGTAGCTCGACTCTTCCATTTTTCGTGTAATCTCATCATAGATCTCGGCATGCTCAAACTGCATGACTTTCTCTTCAAACTCTGATTTCACATGGTAAAGCCCTAATCGGTGAGCAATCGGGGTATATATGAACTTAATTTCGTCAATAAAAGCTTCTGTTTTCTCACCTAATAAATGAATATTACGGATATCGTTTAAGCGGTGAGCCAATCGTATCAGGATGACGCGTATGTCATCAACCAAAGAAAGGAAAAGGGTTCTAAAGGCCTCTGACTGGAAGGAGATTCGCTCTGTATGCAGGTCAGATAGTTTATTAAAACCTTCAAGAATATCGGCTATGGAATCTCCAAACTCCTTGCGAATTTCTGTTGTACTGATCACACCTCTTCGGTCTGCACCATGGAGTATGGAGCATATGGCAGAAGTAGGTCCGAGGCCAATTTCTTTCATAGCCGTTATCGCCACATTTATATTATGCAGCAAATAAGGTTGACCGTTGGGTAAGGAATCCTGACTAAAGGCTTCTGAGGCTATACTGTAGGCTTTTTCAAGCTTTTGTTTTTCTTCCGCATTCAGGGGGTTGATACCACTTCCCAATAACTCAGAAAACTTTTCCTCTACTATATCCCTTCTTGTATCCATCCACAAAATGCTTACCTAACAAATTTACAGTTTTTTCTTGTAAATAAAAACGGCCACGATATAACGTGGCCGCTGATTAGTATCGTATGTTATTCTCAGAAATTATTCCTTTTCATCTTCCAATGGTGGATTTTCGGCTATAGATTCCCGCATGGTGGTATCTGCCTTAATATTCTGGAATTTATAGTAGTCCATGATGCCCAGATTTCCTGTACGGAAGGCTTCTGCAATGGCCTTAGGTATTTCTGCTTCGGCCTGTATTACATTGGCACGGGCATCCTGAGCCTTGGCTTTCATTTCCTGCTCATTGGCCACAGCCATGGCACGTCTTTCCTCAGCTTTCGCCTGGGCAATATTTTTATCTGCATTGGCCTGATCCATTTGTAGTTCCGCCCCGATGTTTTTACCTATATCAATATCTGCAATATCAATGGACAGGATTTCGAAAGCTGTACCTGAATCCAATCCTTTGGCAAGCACAACTTTTGATATACTATCAGGGTTTTCCAACACAGCTTTGTGAGAATCTGCCGATCCAATGGAAGAGACAATTCCCTCACCCACACGAGCCAGGACAGTTTCTTCACCAGCACCACCAACCAATTGGTCGATGTTTGCACGAACAGTTACACGCGCCATGGCGATCAGCTGGATACCATCTTTAGCAACCGCAGCCACTTTTTTGGTATCAATTACTTTTGGATTTACAGACATTTGAACAGCTTCCAGCACATCCCGACCGGCAAGGTCGATAGCCGTGGCTGTTTTGAAATCCAGTATCATATTGGCTTTCTCAGCCGAAATTAAGGCATTTACTACGCCCTGGACATGTCCACCTGCCAGATAGTGGGCTTCAAGGTCATCGCGCTTCAATTCAAGGCCTGCCTTGGTAGCCGCAATTAAACTATTCACAATAATTCCGGGAGGCACTTTTCTCCATCGCATCAATACCAGCTGAAGGAGTGATATCCGAACTCCTGATACCAATGCAGTAAACCATAAGCCTACCGGGATGAAGTAAAAAAGCAACCATAAGAGAAAAATAGCACCAATACCGGTTGCTATGATTACATAAATGTTTTCCATGACTATTCGTTTATTTGTTTGATGTAAATTTTATTTCCTGATATTTTTAAGATTTCCACGCTTACTTCCTGATCAATAAACTCTGCCAAAGCGCTTACTTCAAAGTACTCATCATTGAATACAGCTTTTCCCATGGGGGCACAACGAGAAACCGTTTTACCAATATCGCCGATACTCAATTTAGCTGTATCGATGGTGTTGACCTTACCTTCAATGGCTTTGCTAAGCATGGCCTTTTTCCATGTTTTAGACCGAAGAGCCAGTATAAGTCCCACCAAATTAATTCCAAGAGTTACTGCCAATGTAATATGCCCATCCATGGCACCTTGCCGGGTATAAGCCATCCACACCCCCGCAGCCATTAACAGAAAGCCAATTACTCCTGCTATCCCGGAACCAGGTATAACCAGTATTTCCAGTAACAACATTAAGAGTCCGACGAGTATGAGAATGATTATTATTGACCACATATTAACGAGATTTAATTAGGCACTTATTTTATTTCAACTGTTAATTTTCTATTGCTCATTTCCTGATAAATGGGCTTAAGTTCAGTAAAACTGCCATTTTTCACAGGGCATTTGCCTTTGAAATGAGCAATGAGTGCACAGTTCTCAGCCTGAAAAGGGTCATGTTCGCAAACTTCCACCAGGGTTTCTATGACAAAATCAAAGGTATTCACATCATCATTGTATAAGATCAGGCGCTTTTGCTCCTCCTTGTTGGTGTCGGTTTGATTGGATGAAAATTTCTTTTCCTTAACAGTCATAATGATTGTTTCTACTGCTTCAAAGTTAAGAGAAAATCTGAATATCATTAGCTCTGTCGGAACTTTATCCAAGTTTTACTTAGGTACTACCCATGGCTTTGTATATTTGCCCCCGCATGACAGAATTTCAAGTATTTATTGACAAAATCAAAGACAATCTCAGGGCTGGTAAACCCGGTTTGGATTCACAGCTTAAAATGGCTCCTCTCACCAGAAGAGAGGAACTTAAAGTGATGTCTGGCAGTAAGCCCAGGGAAAGTGCTGTTTTGGTTGTCTTCTATCCTGTGGATGGAAAAACCCACCTTGTTCTGATGAAAAGAGCTAAGGATGAAAGTGTACACAGTGCACAAATTTCTTTTCCGGGAGGAAAAAAAGAATACTCAGACACCAACCTCGAAGCTACAGCCCTTAGGGAAAGCTGGGAAGAAATTGGATTAAACCCATCAGAGGTGACCGTGATCGGTCAGTTATCAAAATTGTATATACCCCCATCTAACTTCGATGTTTTTCCATTCGTGGGATACTGTTCGGAGCGACCTCATTTTGTGAGTAATCACGAAGTTGAGAAACTGCTGGAAGTACCCTTGAGTGAACTACATAATCCGATGAACAGAAAGGAAGTTCAAATCCATCACAGATCAGGTAAAACATTTGAAGTACCTGCTTATGGTATTCTTGGAGAAACTATTTGGGGAGCTACAGCAATGATGATCAGTGAATTACTGGATATCATCGACTAATCCTCAATGACTATTTCATGGGTAATCTTGGCAGCTTTACCTAGCATGGCGCTTACACCACAATACCTTTCCTGAGAAAGATTAACAGCTTTCTCCAGTTTTTCCATGGGTAAGTTTTCACCCTTGAAAATATATCGGATGTGGATTTTGTCATAATACTTAGGGTGCTCCTCTGTCAATTTGCCATCAACCTCAATATTGAAGTAATCAGGTTTTACGCGCATTTTAGCCAGGATAGAAACCACGTCCATACCTGTACAACCACCTAAGGAGACTAGTGTTAAGGGTTTAGGTCTGGGACCTGTGTTTTTTCCACCCACTGCCTCATGAGCATCCAGGGGGATTTTAAAATCATTTACCTCAGCTTCGAAGGCCATATCTCCAGACCAGCTTACATTAACTTTATTACTCATAACGGTATCTATTTATTAAGCAAAGTTATAGCTTTTAAGGTTTTCGTTGACCCAGTTTTCACAGAAAAAGCGGGTAAAATAGCAATCAGCGATTGAAGGCAAAACTTCCTGGAATGATTCCTGCCTGGAAATTTCCCAGAGGTCTGCCCGAGGCCGAATACCTGTAAATCCTTCCGTTTACCATATAATTCAGTGCATCAGAAACATAGATATCACCCGATTTGGAATCGACCGTCAGGGCATAAAAATTCATGGAGGCCGCAGGGATGAAGCTTTCAGCTGGTAGCTTATCTGCCTGCGTAGACATGGCAAATAGGTGTTGGTTCACAAAATACAGGCTATCTGCGCTACCATTTATTGCCAAATCCTTGGGGTTTGAGTTTTCATTTTCGAATGCTAAACTAAGAATGGGTTCATGACTATTGGCATTAATCTTCCACAGCGTGGGAGCCTCCACATTATCATAGCCTCCGCTGCACAATACCCATAGGTTTCCCTCGCTATCCAACTCCATGCTGTTTGGCTCAATACCCACCTCGATGGAGTCAATGAGCGCATCTGTCTGAACATCAACAACGAGCACCATATTATTATTGGTCTCCTGATTGAGCTTGGACCAATTGGCCACAAATACCTTGTTTTGAAACAGCAACATTTCTTCACTACTTCTCCCCAATTCTATCCTGCCGAAATATTCGTAACCGTTGGGATCAAAAACACTCAAATGATGGCTGTACAGGTCTGACACATAGGCTTTGTGCTGGTCAACTATGAGCATATTTCGTGGTGATGAAAAACCGCTGTATTTCTCCACAAAATGTCCGCTGCTTCTCTCAACCTTATATATAATACCTGAATTGTTAATGACTAAATAGGCATAATCACCATGGACAGTGATGCTTTGAGCCACATCTCCCAAAGGGGTATTATTGGCCCTGAAAAACACCTGGTCTTCCACTAGTTCATCGGAAGGATTATAGAAAGAAAGGCTGGCGTTTCCGAAGGTAAACATACCTTCATTCAGTATAAACAAACCCTCTTCATCCAAGGCATCCACAGGGTCGATTTGATCGCTATTATCTTCGCAAGCTGTGAAGGACAGCAAGATTAGTACCAGAGGAATTACAATAATGCTTCTAAAATCTCTTATGAAAGTATATAGTTTATTCATCAGTGCTTGTATTAGTGGATAGCCAGAGATAAAATGATTTCATAATTTCTTCCAGGCATCGGGCGTAGTGCCAATACCTGATAATCCTGATCAAATACATTATTTACCCTGAATTTAAGGGCCAAATCCAGTTTTTGCAAGTGAATGCCCTTGCCTAGTGATACTTTATGTATATGATGTGTGGGCAGACTGTTATTCAATGATTCACTATCGTTGTACGAAGTAGTACGCTTACCCACTATATCGAGATGCCATCTTAGTGAAAAGCCATAATAATCAACATATACAAAGGCATTCATGGTATGCACGGGAATATAAATCAATTGCCTTCCAGCATAACCATCTTGCTGTGCCTGAGCACTTTCATCAGTTGTTCTGGTATATGCATATTGCAGTACACCTTCGATTTTTAATTGATTAATACGTGTATTGAAACCGGATTGAATTTCAAGACCCCGTGCCACTACCGACTGTAGGTTTTGTGGAGTGAAAAAACCAAAAGAGCTGGGTGCCCATTGAATCCAATCGTCAATATCTGAATAATAGGCAGATGCTTCTAAGTTCAGTTTGAGATGACTGCCGAGCATGGTTTCAAAAGACATACCGCCATCAATAAGCAATGCTTTTTCTGTTTTCAGGTTTTCATTTCCCGAGGGGACCCAATACAAATCATTGAGGCTGGGCAGCTTTTGATTATATGCCATACTGAATTTAAGAAAGAGCTCTTTCCCGGATAGCACTCTGTAGTTCAGGCCCAGATAGGGCATAAATGTCAATGGTCTCTGGTCTACCCACTGACTTCTGACCACAGATTCGAAAATAATCCTATTGAGGAACTGCTTCCGAACTTTCAAATTGAAGTCCAGTTGTTTTCGTTGTTTATCCTCCGCATAACTTTCCGATTGTACTATATATTGTGAAAGATCCAATCCAGCACTCAACACCCAGAGTTTTGGAAGTGTTCTTTGATAGAAGGATTTAACTAATATGCTTTTTGAGGTATTATCAGTGTCAAAAATGGGTATGGGAGCGCTGATATCTTTATCGGCAGTTGACAAAAAATAATGTTGTTTCTCAATGAAATAGGCAGATTTTATGCTGACTAAGTTGTTCTTTTTATGATACTTCCAGGATAATACTGTTCTGGATGAAAAATCATTCTGATATTCATCATGGGATCCGGATTTATCAACATTGGTCATAATTTGAGGAATATTCCTCTCATTCCATTGATTCCAGGAAGTTAACACCAACTCATGCTTGTTGTTGGGTTGGTAACTAAATTGCTGACTAAAACCATACCTGCCATATTGAGCGTTTTCACGTTTCATTTCTGATGCGGGCAGGATAGCATCATTATAGTATGAAAAGTCATTTTCAGAATCCAAATACAAGAACCTGCTGCTTGACTGAAACACCTCATTACCCAGGTTCACAGAAAGATGGGTACTGAGGGTACTAAAACTACCCACCAACTGCTCCACCTGAAGTACAGGTAATTTCTTATCAGACGGCCCAGAATTAATGGAAACAGAGCCACCTATTGCGCCGGGTGTATGTGCCAGAGCACCTCCTCCATAGGCAATACTCACTTCATCAAAAAAGAAGTTTGGAATTTGCGACAGGTCCGACTGCCCCATCATGGGGGAATTGATGTTAAAACCATTCCATAGAACCTGGGTGTGAGAAGCCCCGCTACCCCTCAATGAAATACTCGACGCAGCCCCTCTCCCATAATTCTTTATAAATACCGGAGCTCCGGCACTTAGTAAATCGTCCAGGCTCAGGTGGTCATACTCTTTCTTACTAATACTATCTATTTTGGTTTTATTGAAAGTTTCACGATGCAATGTTCTGCTACCCAGCACCTCAAACTCCATCAAATTCAATGTGTCAAGAATCATTTGGCTCCAAACAGCAGAACTGCATGAGAGCAAAACCAGTAGTATCAGATATTTCAATTTACTCGAAATCAAACTAGTATTTTACAATCCGGTAATGATATGACTGATCTTTACTATTCGCTTTTATTAAATAAAGACCTGCAGGCCAATCAACTGTAGAAAAATTTATTTGTCCCATTTCGGAATCTTGTCTCAGAATTACTCTTCCGTGTGCATCCATTATGAGTATTTCCTTAATATCTGTAGTCGCAGCAATTGATAGGTGGCTGGTAAACGGGTTAGGGTACGCTTTCAATGGCTCAACAGATACTTTAGCTACAGATCCGATATTGGATTGGTTATGAATAACACCAACAGCATCCAAATCAAAACCTCCTGTAGGAAATGTCGTAGGCCAGGGATCATTAATTCTATTTCCTTCGGCATCAGATGTGGCGTAATTTTCATCAACTGAACCCACAACATCCACCACTCGGATTGCAATAATGTTTTGTATATCCACATCCTCACTTCCTGTAAGATCAGCCAGATCGAAGGGTACACCATTGGGGTTTATGTATTTACCAGCCAGATTATGAATTTTCGAGGCATCGAGTACGCCAAAGGATTCAATTTGTTCATCTTCCATTGTTAGCGAAATCCCTTCAAATCGAACAAAATCCAGGCCGTTGGAGCTAACTTCCACAAAAGCCAGTTCCAGAAAGGCATAATCCGTATTTGCTGACAAAAAACCATTTTCAAATACTGCAAAATCATATCCGGGTCCATCAGCCAGGGGCTCTTCAAAGAAAACAGTGGCTTGTCCACCATCTCCCAGACTTACCACCAAATTATTCGCCTTACCAATGGCATCTGTTGCGGTTCCATAGTTGGTCAAGCCAGAATCAGGAAGTGCAATATTTTTCCAGCCCCTATCCACTACACAATCATTTGCCCAGTCTATAAAAATGCTGCTGTCTCGATGGATGGCGGTGCTGCCATCCTGTCCCGCCTGGGGAGCAAATTGAGCCCATGCAGACTGACTGAAAAACAAACAACTCCAGCTGATGAGCATACAACTGATCACTGCTGGTTTATGTATAATCCTTAGAAAGTCCATGAGTTAATATTTTACAAATGGTTTTGTAAAACTTCTCTCCTGTCCTTCAAACAACAGATAGTACATTCCATTAGTCAGTTCAGAAACATCAAGACTCAGCAGACCATGGGATGTTTGCAAAGGATACCTTTTCATAAGAACCCCCTGCAGATTAATCAATGTAATTTGCTCAATAGAAGTTTCTTCTGAAAATTGCAGATGTAAAACATTTTTGGCTGGGTTGGGATATACATTTAGCATTTCAGTCAATTTATCTTCTGATACAGCTTCTGTACTTCTATAATCCATGGCGATAGAATTGGCATCAATTCCGCATTCGAAACTATCCTGCAATGATCCATCCATACCATATATGTAAGCCTGTCCACTACTTACATAGTCAGTTGTGGTGGTATAAAATAAGCCATTGAGTGTATCCATGGCCAGACCAGAAAAACCAAAAGCAGGAGAAACAAACAAGGCTGAATCGCTGATACTCATATCTTCCAAATCAATAATTCCCAGTCCATTATTAATCCTGTTGTACAATTGACCATCATGGATTGCTACTGCCCTTCCCAGGTCAAGGTCATAAGTTGACACCTGGGTTTGGTTGTTGGAAGAATTCATTCTCACAATACTACCGGAGGAAGCCCCATAAGGTGTCGGACAAATGGCCATCAGATCGTATTCTTCACCTTCCAGCAGGTATATGTCATTGATATTAACTGCTGTTTCTCCAAGGTCGATTTCATCAATTAGTATCATGGCCTGTAAGTTAATTCTGGCAATCTTACCAACTGTTGATCCCCATGCACCAGGGATGGCCACATAGGCAGTTTGGTTTTTTACCACGCTAACTGCAGCATCTCCTGATAGACCATCAATGGTGGCCAGTAGTGTTAGATCTGCTGAAGAATAAAGCTTTACAAAGCCCTCCAGTACAGGATACCAGAAGGATACGATCAGCTGATCCTCATATACCGTGATATGTCGGACACCGATGGCTTCCACGACAGCCAGACGTTGGTAGGTATTGATATCAAATAAGGCCAGGCTATCCTGAGCCGCGACATAGGCATAATGCCCGTCAATGACCAAATGCTGGACCGATTGGGTCATCACACTTCCAAAATCCTGCAGCTGTAGTTCTGACGGATTATAGGTTGAGAGGGTAACAAAGTCGGAAGGATCATTAAAATTCCCACCTGATGCCATAAGTACCTGATTGGTGATAAATGACTGTGACCATGACAATTGCACACAAAACAAGCATGCAATAATTACAAAGTAATTTTTCTTCATAAATGAAAGTTTAAGGGTTTAAATATTAATTACATCCCCAAGACTCACAGGAAAAAACAAATAGAGGTATGTTAAGAACAACACCAGCTTTTAACCCGAAAGCTTTGATATTTACTGGCATTGGCAGGTCTTCTGACTTACTCGCTTTTGAGGCCTTCCCATCCTTTTGTAAGGAAAGTGACCGTAGGTGGTATTCAAAAGCTTATTAAGAGCTTACAGCAGCGGGAACTGTACAGGTTTCGCACCTGTTTCCCTATTAAGCCATTCATCCGGTCAGATGAAATTGGCACCATTGCTTGGTGCAAAAGTAATAATATTTCCCTAGTCGAATCCATCACGAAAAAAAATGGGATTATGCTACTGGCCATGTAAAGGAAATTGAAGCCTGATCCATTGATTCTAATGAACCCATGTCCAGCTAATTAAAAGATATGCTGTTGGCGTCATAAAATATTACTATTTTAGCGCCGCAAACCAGACCAAAATAATTATCGATGAGAGCATTTAAAAAAATAGGCCTTGGAATATGTGTACTTTCCATTTTTTTAATTCTCAGTTCCTGCTCTTCAAACAAAGGGTTAAGTCATAATTACAACGAAAGAAGAAGTTATAGTTCTTCACTGAACCCGGTAAAACCAAAGGACGCTCCCATCAGAAAACAATATGTGATCAAGAATAAAAGGCGTTCCATCCTGGGACACAAAAAGCCTTTATAGCCTGCTTCAAATCTCTGGTTTTCATCAGGCACAACTTCTTAGCATTTCCCTATTCTGCGTAATTCCTTACTTTTAAAGGCAATTAATTTGACTTTACTATGGAAACAGATTCAAAACGAAAAGCAATTAACCGGAAATCGTTGATCGCTGGTTTTTCAGGAAACATTTTAGAATGGTATGACTTTACCGTCTATGGTTTTTTTGCCACGGTAATAGGGAGTCAGTTTTTCCCTGACGAAGATAAAGTGGTGCAGCTCATTTCGGCCTTTGGTATTTTTGCTGCGGGTTATCTCATGCGACCCATTGGAGGAATCATCTTTGGTCATATTGGTGACAATTATGGACGAAAAAAAGCCTTGCTCATTTCGGTAATGATGATGGCCATTCCTACCACCCTCATTGGTTTTTTGCCCACTTACGACACTTTGGGATGGTATGCAGCACTCCTATTGGTCATTCTTCGTTTACTGCAGGGCCTGTCCGTCGGCGGCGAGTTTACAGGTTCCATATCATTTCTGGTTGAGAAAGCACCTCAAAACCGGCGAGGCTTTTACGGCAGCTGGTCCACCTTTGGTGTCTTTGGAGGCATGTTGCTTGGATCTGCCCTTGCCACTCTGGTCACCACAGTACTCACCCATGAAGAGGTGGTTTCTTATGGCTGGCGAATTCCTTTTATACTTGGCGCAGTGATTGGCATTAGTGGCTTTTATATGCGCCGGCATATGGGCTCTGAAACCCTGGAGAAGAAATCCACTCCTGAGGAAAAAACACCTTTAGTTACCTTCTGGAAGCAATATAAAATTCCTGCCTTGAAAATCATGCTCATCAGTTGGGCCTTTGGTGTATCAGTATATTTGATTTTCATTTTTCTTCCCAGTTATTTACACACTTTCCATCAGGTAGCGCTGGATGTGGCACTTTCAGCCCATACCATCACTCTGATTGTACTCATGCTACTGATTCCGGGTTTTGGGTTTTTGTCTGACAAGATTGGAAGAAAAACGGTCCTTGCCCTCGCTCTTGGAGGATTCATCATCTTTTCATATCCTCTGTTCAGCCTCATGTTTCAATCCACATTTGAGGCAATTTTAGCTGCCATGATTGTGTTCGCCATTTTTGAAGCGCTCTTCCAGGCTGGAATGCCAGCCCTGATGACTGAAATGTTCCCAACCAGAATACGATACACCGGTTTATCAGTAAGCTATAATATCTCACTGGCCATATTTGGCGGAACCACTCCACTTCTGTGTACCTGGCTGGTCCATATGAGCGGTGGTAACTTGTGGATGCCTGCCTATTATCTCATCCTTTCTGCTGTGGTGGCCCTGTTGGTTGTCTTCAGCTTAAAAGAAACCTCAAATAAACCACTCCCATAAAAAAAAAGAGCCACACCAAATGGGCATGACTCTTTGCAATTGTAACGTATGACAATTTATTGAATAACCTCATTGATTTGAACCTGAGGCTGGGTATTGGTATAATTAGGAATATCGCTCATTATTTGTTCCGCATTGGGCCCAAATGACTGTTGAAAGGCATCCAGCGTATCAAAGAACAAATGGCCAATGGCAATATATGGTGCTTGAGAACCAGGTTCAGCACCTCCCATGCCTTTATCAACAGATGAAAATTTGAGTGCGTCACCCAACAACTTTTTCACCAATGGTAAATGAGTATTACAGTAATAGTTCATATCAAATGTGTTTCCTTCACCATTGGGGTATAGTACACTTACCTTTATCATTCCTTTAGTCATAAGCTTAGTTTATAAGATTGGTTAGTAATTATTGATATTCAGACCTTTTTTCATGAGCCGGATTTGGGATTATTCACCCATATGAGGATATTCAAAGGAGGTTGGTGGAATAAAGGTTTCCTTAATAGTCCTTGGATTAATCCATCTCAACAGATTGAGGTTACCACCAGCCTTATCATTGGTTCCTGAACCTCTCGATCCACCAAATGGCTGGAGACCAACCATGGCACCAGAAGGTTTGTCATTGATGTAAAAATTACCTGCTGCATAACGGAGTGTCTTACACGCCTGTGTCATGGCATATTTGTCATTGGAAAATATAGAGCCGGTAAGCGCATAGGGAGAAGTCTGATCACAAAGATCAAGTGTCTTCTGATAATCTTCATCTTCATAAACATAAATGGTCATCACAGGACCAAAGATCTCCTCTTGCATGGTGGTGAACTTTGGATTAGTGGTATGGATGATGGTAGGCTGAACAAAATAACCTATTGATTTGTCACCTGTACCGCCTGTGAGAATTTCACATTCGTCTGACTCCTTGGCAAGATTGATATAACCTATGATATTGTCAAAGGAACTCTCATCAATCACAGCATTCATAAAGTGAGATAAATCAGCCACATCGCCAACAGTAATTCTTGAAACCTGTTCCACCACATGCCCTTTTATTTCTTCCCAAAGTGATCTTGGAATATAGGACCGTGAAGCTGCTGAACATTTCTGCCCCTGATACTCAAATGCTCCTCGAACGATTGAAGTGGCCACTTGCAATGGATCAGAAGACTTGTGAACAAAAATAAAGTCTTTACCTCCTGTTTCACCTACCAGTTTAGGGTAAGATACATACTTTGTCAGATTCTTGGCCACACCTTGCCACAGGGTATTAAATGTGGCATTGGAACCTGTAAAATGAATTCCTGCAAGATCTTTGTGGTTCAATACAGTCTCACCAATCATGGCTCCCGAACCAGGTACAAAATTGATAACCCCTGGAGGGAGTCCGGCTTCTTCAAATATCTTCATCAAGTAGTAGCTCGTTAGTAGTGAAGTAGTTGCCGGCTTCCAAACAGTGGTATTTCCCATCAATGCCACAGCCATATTCAGATTGGATGCAATGGCAGTAAAATTAAAGGGTGAAACAGTAAAAATGAATCCTTCCAGAGCACGGTATTCCAATCGGTTGAACTGACCAAATTCTGATTTTGGTTGTTCATTGTAAATCTGGGAGGCGTAGTACACATTGTATCTTAAAAAGTCGATGGTTTCACAGGCCGCATCAATTTCAGCCTGATAAACACTCTTGTCCTGGTTCAGCATGGTACCTGCGACAATGAGGTTTCTGTATTTCTTAGAAATCAATTCAGCAGCACGTAGTGTGATGGATGAGCGTTCCAGCCATGGCAGGTTTTCCCATTTCTCCTTGGCTTCAAGAGCGGCTTCGATGGCCATCTGGACTTCCTTCTCACCGGCCTTGTGATAGGTGGCCAGCGCTTTGGAATGGTTATGTGGCATCACCACTTTTCCAGTATTCCCAGTACGTATCTCTTTACCGCCAATGATCAGAGGAATTTCAATTTCTTCGTTGCTTATGCGGTCAACTTCCGCCATGACTTCTGCACGCTCAGGGCTTCCTGGGGCATAATCCTTTATAGGTTCGTTGTGCGGGTCATCAAATAAAAATATTGCATTATTCATGTTTTCAGCTATTTGTAGGTTATTGTTTCAGATTAATTACCTGATATAGTGGGCGCAAAAATAGTCTATTTTTATTTAGTCTTATTTAATTTAAGCAATATTTTTCTTAATTTTCTCTTAAAAACACTTAAGAATGTTCCCTTGTATTCAGGAAGCTCATTTTCAGGAGTCAGGAGGGATCAAATTAGCGCAGCCCCGATGAGATTTCAAGGATTGATGCAAGAATCATTAATTGGAAAAAACTGAGTGCAACACACAGCATATTTACACCCATGGTCACAAGAGTGCTCATAAGCAAGAAGCCTTCAGGCTGTCATAATGTATGGGTTTAGAAAAAATCAGGAGTTAAAAATAGGGTTGTTGGGGATATCAACCTATCCTCCACTGATCATATGAATAACCTCTAACCGGTCGCCGGTTTTAACCATCGTATCTTCATACTGGCCTTTTTTAACCAGTTGTCCGTTTAGTTTAATGACCATCATACGGAAGGTGAAGTTTTTCAGTTTCAGTATTTCACGAATGCTTAAAGCTTCGCTGTCAAAAGATTCCTTACGGTTATTTAGTGTGATATCCATAACTTTTATCTGGCCAGTTTATTTCA
Source organism: Bacteroidota bacterium (assembly GCA_016845175.1). Classification (GTDB taxonomy): domain Bacteria; phylum Bacteroidota; class Bacteroidia; order Bacteroidales; family F082; genus JAERTD01. The sequence goes on from JAERTD010000077.1 coordinate 152,891, forward strand.
TATTCATCAGCAGGTCCAGCACTGTATTGGCTTGCATATTCGCCACCATACCTACCCGCGGTGCCAGTGGCGGCCATTCATCGCGAACCTCGCTTTCTTCATCGCCACAAATGTATAGCGTATCGGATTGTCTGAGCCGTATGGCATTGCTATGCCCCCATCCGGCCATACCAAGACCTACTACCAGAGGTTTATCTGGTAGATTAAGCAACATATCTTCCACCAGCATTTGTTTCATATCAGCCCTGTCGAAGGCTTCAACTACCACATTGCAGGCAGAGAAAAGGTTTTCAGCGTCTCCGGGCCCTATTTTTTGTTTATGGGTTTGCACATCAACCTTAGGATTGATCAGGCCGATATTATTAGCCAGTGCGTCTACTTTGAATTGTCCGATTTGATTTTGAAAATAGTACTGCCGGTTCAGATTACTTGCTTCTACCCTATCGAAATCGATGAGAATCAGTTTTCCGATCCCAATACGGGCCAGGGCCACCGCACAATTTGACCCCAAACCACCACAGCCGGCTATACCTACTGTTTTGTGAGATAAGTGCTCTTGGATAGAAACAACATTCATAAGGCTAAATTAGGGTCATAATTCATTTAAAAACCAAACCAATTCATGTGGAATGAATACAAATTAGACCTAATTTATCACTTTGACCAAATGGTCATTTGTAGCTAATTGCGCAAAGATGTATTCGTATCTTCCTGAGACAAAACTATAAATAAACTTTGTTATATAAAATTCATATGCAGTCAGGCGATATGTTTTCGTTTGCATAACTGATTATTAGTGCTTTTAAAGCTTTTTCATTTGCAAATGTTGTATTTTTGCCTATCCCTTTCGGGAAGAAAAATTGGAACGGTAAAATTGATAGATATGACTATTGAAGAAATTAAAAAGCAGCACAAACTGGTAGCTGAGTGGAAGTATAATGTAACTCCACTTGACAAAGGTTATTCTGACAAGACTTTGTATGTTAATGTTTCTGACAATAACATCATGGAAAAAGATGTGCCAGCCCTGATGAAAGAGAAATTTATCGGCGGTAAAGGTTATGGATTGAAATATCTTTGGGATGCCACCAAACCTGATACAAAATGGGATGATCCGGAGAACGAAATCGTTATCTCAGGAGGTCCTATCTGCGGTATCACCCAATATTCAGGTACTGGAAAATCGTTGGTAGTGAGTATTTCTCCTCAAACCAACTCCGTAATGGATAGTAATGTGGGTGGCTATTTCGGACCTTTTTTGAAATTCTCAGGTTTTGATGCCATAGAATTGCAAGGAAAATCCGACAAGGAAATCATCATCGTAATTAACGGCGTTGAAGGAACAGTAGAAATTCTGGAAGCTCCTGCTGAAGCCATTGACAGTCATGTATTGGCAGAGCAGCTCACAGAAATGTATGCTGATAATGAAAAGGACAGGAAAAATGTGGCTGTTGTATCCGCAGGTAAAGCTGCTGATAATTCACTCATCGGTATGTTAAACTTCAGCTTTTTTGATTCTAAAAGAAAAGTGGTAAGGCTCAAACAAGCTGGTCGTGGTGGTATTGGAACGGTATTCAGAGATAAGAGAATCAAAGCTCTGGTTTGTAAAGTTCCTGGTGTAAAAGGAAACTTCAACAATGTGGTTGACCTTAAAGCGATCATGGAAAGGGGTAAAAGATTCAACCGTGAAATGCGCGAGCTTGATGATGACCAATGCGAAATGAAGACCAAAGGAACTGCTCACCTGGTGGAGATCATGGATGACTATGATTTGCTCCCTACCAATAACTACAAGTTTGGTAGCCATCCTGACACAAAAAATATCGATTCGGAAGAATGGAAACGACGCTTTACTCAGGGCATCCCTGATGGTTGCTGGATTGGATGTAATATGTCATGTGCCAAGGGTATTGATAATTATGAAATCCGTACAGGTCCTTATGCAGGTCAAAAAGTAATTGTTGACGGCCCGGAATATGAAAATGCCGGTGGTTTGGGTTCCAATTGCGGAATCTTTAATCCTGATTATATTATAGAAGCCAACTTCTACTGTGATACCTACGGCATTTGTACAATCTCATGGGGAACCTTGATGGCTTTCGCCATGGAATGCTATGAAAATGGTATTCTCAACGAAGCGCGCACTGGTGGATTGAAATTAAACTTCGGCAATGCAGATTCAGCAATGGAAGCCATGCATCAGTTGGCCAGAGGAGAAGGATTTGGACTTATGGCCGGTATGGGTGTAAGAAAAATGAAAGAGCTTTTCATCGAAAAAGGTTGGGGAGATGCAGACTTCTTGAATGACATCGCCATGGAAAACAAAGGGCTCGAATATTCAGAATATATTTCCAAAGAATCTCTTGCCCAGCAGGGTGGTTTTGCCATGACCAACAAAGGGCCTCAACATGATGAAGCCTGGTTGATTTTTATGGATATGGTCAACAATCAGATTCCTACATTCGAAGACAAAGCCGAAGCACTTCATTACTTCCCCATGTTTAGAACATGGTTTGGTTTGATGGGATTGTGTAAGCTTCCATGGAATGATGTGGAACCAGAAACCAATGCCGAGACTGATGAACCAGCTAAAGTACCTGAGCACGTAGATAACTATGTGACCATTTACAATGCGGTTACCGGTCAGAATATCGATAAGCATGAAATGATTCGCCAGTCGGAAAGGGTATACAATTATCAGCGCATCTTCAATTTAAGAAGAGGTTATGGTGTAAGAAAATATGACGCACAGCCATACAGAGCCGCTGGCCCTGTGACCTTAGAAGAATACGAATCAAGAGCTGAACGCTACGACAAACAGATGAAAGAAATCATCGGTATTGATCCTGAAGGCAAAAGCACTGAAGAAAAACGTGATATTGTAAGAAAATACCGCGAAGAGCAATACGAGAAACTATTGGATGCTGTTTACCTCAGAAGGGGTTGGACTAAGAATGGCGTACCCAAGATCTCACATTTGAAGGACCTTGGAATGGACCTTCCTGAATTAGTAGAAATGGTAGGTCCTCACCAGGAAAACTAGGATTTTCAAACTGGATTGACCTTATAAAAGCATTCTCTGGATCTGCAGAGAATGCTTTTTTAAATTAATACATAAACTAGTAATAATCAAGCATATGTTCACAGTAAACGAATATTTTGACGGCCAGGTAAAATCCCTGGGATTTGAAAATAGTGACGGCCCAACAACCATAGGTGTAATGGCTGCTGGCGAATACGAATTTGGCACATCCAGTGTTGAATTCATGACTGTTACTTCAGGTGAAATGACCATTTTACTGGAAGGTGAAACAGAATGGAAGACCTATAAGGAGTTCGAAACTTTCAGGGTTGAGAAAGACAGCAAATTTAAGGTAAAAGTAGCCCAGGCTACCGCCTACAGCTGCCTCTACAAATAGGCTATATCGATTCATTCTAAATAGAGCCGGAATCACTCAAAACTTACCGTTTTAACAACGGAATTCATATTTCATTTCTACATTTGCAGGCGATATGTAATGAATCCCATATCGAACTAAAGAGAAAACTATGAAACCACCTAGGAGTTCCAGAAACGACGTATTCCTGAAGTATAAATTGTGGTTGTCTGCCCTGTCTGGAGAAGGAATTATTGGAGAAGGACAATACAAACTACTGCGAGCCATTGAGGAACATGGTTCCCTAAAAGCGGCTTCAGATATCCTGGAAACCAGCTACAGAAAGGCATGGGGAGACATTAAAAAGGCGGAGGAGCTTTTGGGATACGATTTAACTGAGAAACACCGGGGTGGCAAGGACGGTGGCAAGTCCATACTTTCAGAAAAAGCAAAAACACTGCTGGAGGCTTATGATGCCCTTCACAAGAAAATGGATGACGCCATTGAAGATGCTTATTCAGATTTTAAAGAAACCATAAAATAATTAGTTCTTATAAATACTAAGGATTGTCAGAATCCAGAGGATGGTAAAGGTATTGATTGGCATAGATGATACCGACAATAAAGAAAGTCGGGGTACAGGGTTCAATTCAAGGGAGCTTGCGAAAGCCATTGAAGACCAGGGACTTGGAAAGGTCTTCGGAATAACCCGTCACCAGTTGTATATACACGATGACATACCTTACACATCTCAGAACAGCTCGGCCTGCCTTGATGTAGCTACTGAATCGATGGAAGACTTAATAGTATTCTGTACTCAGTTCATGACCGACATAGGCGCTATTGGGTCCGATGTTGGACTCTGCATCACCAGACAGGAAGGAATTGGAGAGGAAGTACTCCATTGGGGCAGACAGGCTAAGTCGGTGGTTCTAAGTATGGATGCCGCCAGAGCCATTGCGTCCAAAGAGGGTATTGTTCTCAAAGGCCTTACTGGAACCAGGGTAGGCATCATTGGCGCCCTGGCAGCTGTGGGCTTAAGGGCGGGTGGAAATGATGGCCGATTCATCTGGATACAATCGAAAAAAAACTTACGTGATATTGAACATGGGGTGAAAACCGTAGACTATCTCTGCAATTATGCAGGCATTAACAAAGTTCAACCCATTGAAAATGAAATTGTAAAACCTGAAGACAGGGTTTTTCTCAATGATTGGGCAAGACCTGTTCTGAAGAATCATAATTCTGTCTTGGTGGTTGAAAGAAATTATAACAATAAAGATTATGAATGGAGATGTGCGACAAAGGCCTATATTAAAAGCCTTTCCAACTAGTGAAACCCTGTCGGGTGTCTTAGAAGTCATCTTACTGTTTTTGGCAGGCATACTGGCTATCGTGCTGCATGCCCGCTTAAGAACTCCCATAAATATACCTGGTCATCATGGCCTTGAATTTATGGCAATTATTCTGGCTGCCCGACTAAGTTCGAACCTAAAATGGGCTTCCAGTTTTTCAGCCCTGGGTATTGGCCTATTCATTCTCTTTCCAGTTTTGGGCTTTAAAGACCCAATGATGGGGTTTAACTATATGTTGCCTTGCTTGTTCATGGATCTTGCCTATTTTGTTTTTAGTAATCGCAAGTACAATAAACTGGCATTATCCATTGCTGCCGGTTTCGGCTATATGCTCATTCCTTTAAGCAGGTTGATTACAACCACACTTACAGGATATCCTTATGGGGCATTTATTAAGCATGGTTTTCTGACACCTATTACTACTTTCCTGTTATTTGGGTTGCTGGGTGGTATACTGGGTACAGGGCTTCATCTGATCATCAAAAGAGTATTTTCAAAAAAATAAAACCTAAGAGCGGTTCAACTTGGATCGCTTTTCCATTGATAATCGTTATGCATTATTTTACATATCGTTTAATATTTTTAGCCACAGCTGCTTTGCTTATGATGAGTAGTTGTACAAAAGATGCGGTTGAACACCCACCGCCAAGTATACAATTTGTTCTCGGTGAAGGCTACGTCTCTAAGGACACTACTATAGCCTTTGGCAGCCCCTTTCGCATTGGTATCCAGGCCAGTAATCCCAGTGTAAACCTGACCAATTTTATTATTAAACTGGAAGGCGAAATCCTTGAGACTGTGTTGGATTCGGGTATGAACACCCCCAGCCTATCTTATGAGAAGACCTGGCTAAAAGGTTTGGAAGAAAAGGAAATATGGCGGTTTATTATTCGCGACAGGGATGGTAAATCCTCAGAAATAAGCGTTGCCGTTAGCAAAAGTCCAGATACTCAATTTGGCCCTGTTCATTATGCCCAGGATATCCATTTGGGTGCCCAACTTCATGATGCCGGCAGCTTTTTCTCCCTAACGTCCTACGAAGTATATGATCTGGAACAAGCATTTCTGAACCAAACTATAATGGATTTATGTTACTATTACGATTTTATCGATACGGATGAGAATACGGTGGCATCCCCTGGAGCTAATATTGATGAAACAGTCTACCCGGGTGAGCACGGGCTCATTCACTGGGACACCAGAAGAACCGCTCGATTCAAAAAGATTGACATCACTGCTGATGATTTTTATGCTGCCACCAACGACAGCCTTTTGGTTGTCAGCTATGGGCAATCGGATGGTAACCGAAAAGCCAAAAACCTCACGGCCGGTGATATATTCTCATTCAAAAATGAGGATGGACGCATGGGAATGTTCCTGGTCAATTTTACTTCAGGGACAGATCAGGGCGATATCCGACTAGACATCAAAATTCAGGACCAAACGAAATGAAAACAAGATTCACCACAAGCCTAATTCTTTTGTTATCAGCCCTTATGGCTGGAGGACAAAGCCTGAGCATGGATGACACCCTGAACATTCCACAGGTAGTTATTACAGCCAATCGTGGTATAAGCAAGATCATGGATGTCCCGGCAACAGTAGCCGT
>JAERTD010000078.1 GCA_016845175.1 Bacteroidota bacterium
TGATACCATTGTACACTTCCGTTTCATGAATGTATGCAGCAACACCCTGCTTGCCAATTTTGAAATATTAATGCCTTTTCAGCTTGAGCAATTGCAGGCCCGATTTACGCAATACCAGATTTCACCCAGTGACAGATTTAAGTATCAGTTTATCGACCAAACACAAAATGAGCACATCATTAGCTGGCAATGGAATTTTGGTGATGGCAGCATTTCCACTCAGCAAAACCCTTCCCATACCTTTACGGAACCTGGTCTTTATAAGATTTTGCTCACCGTTCGTTCCCAACAATTTGGCGTTGTGGAAACCAGTCTTACAACCCAACAAATCTATATCTCTGATCTGGCTTACTACCATATGGGCGGCCATACTTTTGCCGATAAGTTTCCCATAGATGAGGGACTTGCTTTCTTATACCTGGCCGATTCGAGTAAACGCCCCATGATACCGATTGATACCTGTGCTTTCGATACCCTGGGTTACTATTACTTTTATCAGGTGCCCGAAGGTGATTATATTGTTAAAGCCCAACCTAGCAAATCATCCCAGTATTATTCGGAGATGCTACCCACCTATTATGGTGATCAGATTTTCTGGCAACAAGCTGAATTGATTGACCACAACATAACCCATTGGGAATATGATATTAACCTTACCGAGGGACAAGGCATTGTCGCTGGTCTGGGAAGTATCAGCGGTAAAGTATTATACCAGGGGCATAACCGCAATGGTGACAGCATTCCGGCCGAAGGAGTGGACATCTACCTCTTCAATTTACAAAATGAAAAGCTGCTAAGTCATTATTCTGATGAAAATGGAGAGTTTCGTTTTACATCACTCGAAGCTGGTTCCTACTGGGTGTATCCTGAAGTAACCGGACAACAATCGGATATGCTCAATGTACAGATCAGCGAAAGCAATCCGAACATTGATAACATCCATATCATCATCATGCCCACAGATGTTAACCTTTCCATTCCGGAGCCTGTTATGGTTTCTGATCTTATGGTAAACGCGCTGTATCCCAACCCTGCCAATGATCATATTAACTTTGATTTCAAATCAGAGCACAGGCAGCACCTCATACTCGAAACTTATGATCTTATGGGTCGTAAGGTCGACCAAAAGGGAATTATGGCGGTGAGCGGACCTAACAGCATTCAGCTGGATACGGACCAATTGAATAATGGCATATACATCCTACGCCTGGTTGTGAACGGACAACTCAACGAACAACGGTTTGTTGTTAGTCACTAGGAATTAGTGATTGGTCAGGGCTTGTTCAATACTAGCTCACCGACCATTTGGCGCCTTCTTTGGTGTCTTTTATCTGAATATTCAATTTCCCCAAAGCCTCACGAATGCTATCTGCAGTGGCATAATCCTTATTGGCCTTGGCCTGCTGCCTTAAATCCAGTAAGGTTTGCATAAGATCATCCACCAATTGGTCATTGTCACCCTGTGCCTCTTCCTGGAGTCCAAGAATGTCAAATAAGAAGGTTTTAAACCATGTCTGAATGGTTTGAATATCCTCCTGAGACAACTGCGCTTTGCCATCATTAACCTGATTGATCAGTTTGGATAAATCAAACAAGTGAGCGATGGTGATAGGTGTATTGAAATCATCATTCATGGCTTCATAAAGCCTTTCACCATAGGGTTTTATATCCACGCTTGACCGAGGAGAGGCTTGTAGGTCATGCAGCAACTGCTGGCTTTGCATCAACTTAGCCATGCCTTTTTCAGCAGCATATAGGGCTTCATTGGAAAAATCAAGGGTTGACCTATAATGTGCCTGAAGCATAAAAAACCGAATGGTCATCGGGCTATAAGCCTGTTGAAGTGCTTCGTGTTCACCATTAAAAAATTCCTGAAGCGTAATGAAGTTGTTGAGGGACTTACCCATTTTCTGACCATCAATGGTGATCATATTATTGTGCATCCAGTATTTAACTGATTCATGGCCATGGGCAGCATTGGACTGAGCAATTTCAGATTCATGATGGGGAAACAGCAAATCCATTCCACCGCCATGAATATCAAAGTGATCACCCAGATACTTCACACTCATGGCAGAACATTCCATATGCCAGCCCGGAAATCCATCGCTCCATGGCGAAGGCCAGCGCATGATATGTCTGTCATCGGCTTTTTTCCAAAGGGCAAAATCGAAACTGTTTTTCTTTTCTTTCTGACCGGCAAGCTCTCTTGTGGTTTGCAGCAACTCTTCCACTTTCCTGCCACTTAATTTTCCATAGGGATAATCAGCATTGTATTTATCCACATCGAAGTAAACGGATCCGTCAGCCTCATAAGCATAGCCATTTTCCAAAATGGTTTTAACCACTTCTATTTGTTCAATGATATGTCCGGAAGCAGTAGGCTCGATACTTGGGTGTAAGACGTTGAGCATATCCATATCCTTGTGGTAACGATCGGTATAATATTTCACCACTTCCATGGGTTCCAGCTTTTCCAGCCTGGCTATTACTGCCACCTTATCTTCACCCTCATCAGCATCATTCTCCAAATGACCCACATCAGTGATATTACGCACATAGCGTACTTTGTAACCCAAATGCATTAGATAACGAAAAACAATGTCGAAGGCAATAGCAGAACGGGCATGACCCAAATGGGCATCCCCATAAACCGTAGGGCCACATACATACAATCCCACATGGGGAGGGGCAATGGGTTCAAACAATACTTTACTCCTGCTTAAGGTATTATATATCTGTAGTTTATTGTTCATGGGTGAAAAAGTGTTAATCTGCAAAATTAGTAATTCCTGACTACAATGATTTCACAAAACAACGCCTTCTTTTGTGCTGGATGTGCTCATAATTCTTCCAGGTGGTGGCTCCCTTGAGGTTGGATTCAAACATACCGGTGGTTTCCACATATTGAACCCCGTTTTCGATCATGGAGGTCTGCAATTCACTGATCAGAATGGCAGGCAGGCCTAATTTCTGCAGGCTGGGATCCACTCCGGTTAACAACAGGTCCATCACTTCAGGTTTTTTCATGGCTTTCATGATGTGGCGAAAACCAAAGGGAAACAAGTGACCTTTGGCCGATTGCATGGCTTTTGAAAGACTGGGCATTCCTACGATAAAAGCTACTATCTTACCCTCTTTTTTGATGACCACAATATATTTTGCCTGAAGCACCTGCATATATTTTTTGGTAGATGATTCTATCAATTCATCAGAAAAAGGAGCCACATAGGGCAGCTCATCAAAGGCCTTATTCAGCAGATGAAAAACCTCATTCAGGTATAATTGCATTTCCTTTTTTTCTTTCAGATGAATCACTTCCAGCTGATTCCTCTTTTTTATAATTTCCACCAAACGCTGGGCTTTCTCAGGTACTTTCTCAATTTTAAGCCGAAACTCCAGCCAGTCGTTTTCCTTTTCAAAGCCAAGGGCCTCGATATGCTGTTGGTAGTAAGGGTAATGCATAACAGAAGCGATGGATGGCAAATACTCAAATCCTTCAATAAGTAAACCCTGATTGTCGAGGTTGGTAAATCCCAGTGGACCGTGAACTTTTTCCATACCCTTTTTCTTCATCCAACCTACGGCCGTTTCCATCAGTTTTTTGGAAACTTCAGGATCGTCAATAAATTCAAAGCGTGAAAATCGACCAAAGGATTCACCGATCTTCTTATTATAATCTTTGTTGATGATGGCAGCAATTCTCCCGACACAAGTATTGCCATTCCATGCAGTCCAAAACATGGCATCACAAAACGCAAAAGCGGGATTGGTTGCCGGACTCATTTGCTTGATCTCATCACTTTTGATGGGCGGTATCCAATAGTCGTTGCCTTTATACAAACTGTAAGGAAAATCAACGAACTGCTTGATATCACGCTTGCTGTTTACTTCTTTAACTTCTATCATTATCCTGAGAATATGGATTCGCTTGCAAATATATGGCTTTGGGTGCTGTTGGTGCAGAATATTGCTAAAAAAGGCTTTTACAACAAAGGGTTTTAATACATTTGTGCATCCAAATTTTAAACCCTTGCTGTTATGGAAAGAATACTCGTAATTGGGAGTTCAGGACAAATCGGATCAGAGCTGGTACTGGCTTTGCGTAAGATTCATGGTGGTGAAAACGTTTTTGCTACCGATATCAAATACCCACCCAAAGAGGTAGGAAAAACAGGTCCTTTTCAGATATTGGACGTGTTGGATTTTAATAACCTGCTTCATTTTTTGGTCAGGCATAAAATAACACAGGTTTATAATCTGGCAGCTGTACTTTCCGGCAATGCGGAAAAAATTCCATTGCAGGCCTGGGATATTAATATGAAGGCTTTGATGAACACCCTTGAGGCAGCCCGTCAATCGGATGCAAAGAAGTTGTTCTGGCCCAGTTCCATTGCTATTTTCGGACCGACCACACCCATGGAAGAAACCCCACAACTAACCGTTATGGAGCCCAATACGGTGTATGGAATTTCAAAACTTGCCGGAGAACGCTGGGGCGAATATTACCACAATCGATATGATATCGACTTCAGGAGTGTACGTTATCCGGGACTGATTAGTTATAAAACTGAACCCGGTGGTGGCACCACAGATTATGCTGTGGAGATATTCTTCGAAGCCATTAAAAAGGGAATGTATGAGTGTTTCCTTTCAGAAGATACCGGTCTTCCCATGATGTTTATGGATGATGCCATCAACAATACCATCAAACTGATGGATTGTGACAGCAGCAAGCTATCTCTGCGCTCAGGATATAATATGGCGGGCATTTCATTTACCCCCAAAACACTTTCTGAAGCCATCAAAAAGCATATTCCGGATTTCAGTATCAGCTATAAACCCGATTTCCGTCAGGCTATTGCTGACAGCTGGCCTGCCAGTATAGATGAAAGCGTGGCCATTGCCGACTGGGGATTACATACAGAATATGATCTGGACAGGATGACCGCGGTTATGCTTGAAAAAATAAGGGAGCAGCTGGAGGAAGCCTAGAAATCCTCTTCCTTTCGTAGAGATTCCTTTCTTAATTTGGCAAGACCTTTTTCCCCTACAATAAAGCGCAGAGATTTGGGAAGCACTTCAAAATCAAGGGGTGAATGTCCCAGTGATTCACCATCAGTTTCCAGATACAGACTATGTGCAGGCGTTGAAGAAATGCTGAATTTCTTGCCTTTGAACAACTCTACCTCCTTCATTTTGATAAAGGAGCCATCATAGAGGTTTTTGATGTTTTTAATCACGGTCATTTTGGTGGTTTTTCTGATAACTGTGACATCAAACTCACCATCATCCGGAATGGCAAAGGGTAGTTGCATCATTCCGCCTCCATTATATTTGCAAATGCCTATGCTCATGCTGAACACACGACCGGAAAAAACAGCTGTGCCGTCAGCATCAATATCCAGATAGGTGTTCTTATACTGAAACAATCCGGCCACCAGGTTGATCAGGTAGACCAGTACCCCACCTCTGCCTTTTTGCTTCATGGTATTGGTTTTCTTGGCTACCAATGCATCATAACCCATGCCGGCAATATTGATGAAATAGCGCTTGTTGTTAGCGCTGTCGTATCGGTATTGTACTACACCCACATCCTGTACAAATTCATGAGCCTCTTGAAGGATCCTGACTTGCTGTTTATAGGATTCTGGCATGCCATACATCCTACCCCAGTCGTTACCGGTACCCACGGTGATCATGCCCAGCAATATGTCGGTACTCTTGTATTTATTTTGTTTGAAAATACCATTAACAGCCTCGTTTAGAGTACCATCACCACCCACAATAATGAAATGTTTAACGTTTTGTGTTTCAATGGCTGTTTGTACAATTTCTATGGTGTGACCCTGTCGCTGGGTAAATTCTATATCCATTAAAAAGCCAGCTTCGTTCAGAAGGCTTTCTATTTTAGGCCAGTCTTTTTCACATTTCTTGCTTCCTGCATGGAGGTTTACCACCACCTTCCATCCTACACTTTTATGGTCCACCATAGGCCTCCAGTTTTAATTTAACTGTTTCTGCTGTAATGTTTTCCATGCAAGCACATTGTTGTGTTTTTCGGCAATCCTCACATGGTTTTTCTTCCACCAGATAATGCGCTTGTGGACCCAGTGGTGCCCATCTTCCGGGATGCATGGGCCGGATGGGAGGATAGATACCCAGACACCATTTGCCAAGGGATGCTGCAATATGTAAGGGCCCCGTACTGGCTGCTATAAGACCATCAGCCTGATGAATGAAGGCAATCAGCTGCTCAAGATTCATCTTTCCTGTAACGTCGATGAGTGAAGGAAACTTATCAGCCAAAGCCGGTCTTGACAATTGACCTTCATGCTCAGTTCCGGTCATAAAAACCTTATATTTCTCTTCAGGAAGTATTTGCAAAAGCCTGGCAAAATTATCCAGTCCCCATTCTCGAGCACTCCCTTTTGATTTCGGATGGATGATCAGGTTGGTCTTATTGGGGTCCAGTAATTCGGCAAATTCTTCTGACAGAGCACCCACTTTCGTAAATCCATAATAGGGATATATCGCCTCAGGTTTAAGATCAAGCTTGATGCCAAGAGGCCTCAACAATTTAAGGTTAAGCTGGGCTTCATGAAGATTGGAACGGCGTCGGGAGAATCTGGGTCGATGGTTACAATTGAGATAATGATACAACCGACCCGATGTTCCGATACGCATGCGAATTCCTGCCTTTCTTGCCAAAACTGCAATTTCTCTCACCGGAAACACATGCACAAAGGCATCAGCCTTAATGGATTTCAAAAAAACAATACGCTCTGTTTCCGAAGGCATGGCTTTGATATCATCCCAGTTGAGAAAACCATCCACATATTCCGACAAAGACACGATAGCACGGGTATAGGATTTTCCAAGCACCCAAACCTGAGCATCAGGAAGATGCTCTTTGATCAGACCGGCCATGGGCAAACTTAGGATCAGATCTCCTATACTATCGGTACGGCTCAGGATTATTTTTAAAGGTTCCGGCATCAGCTGGTTTTAGTTAATGCCCTTAACTTGGCATATTTTTTATATGTGGCGCCTGCTGAAATCCAACATATCTGAAGACCTGCTATTCCATCCAGGAACCCAAGATTAATGAAGTAATCCCTGAAAAATTTAGCAAGCGGGTTTAACCAGAGTTTTATAAAGTTTGCTTTCCTGCCATTCTCATGATAGGCTTTTGAGGCAATATCAGTGAATAATTCCACTTGTTTGTAATGGTCGTCAAGGGTGTAATATGAATAATGCAGGAGGTCGCCTTTCAGTTTTGATATGCTGGCTCGCTTATCATGGAAGCGGTACTCATCATGTGGGTTGATTCCGGTCCATTGCCCATTATTCCTGTTAAACAACCTGAGTTTGGTATCAGGATACCAACCACAATGATGTATCCAGGAACCACAATAGTTGGTCAGCCGATTCATTCGGTAACCATCAAAATCAAAATTTTCTTTTGCTTTAAGGATGCTGCTCTCCAGCACTTCTGAAACCGCTTCATCAGCATCCAGCGATAAGGCATAATCGTAGGTACAACAGGAAAGAGCAAAGTTCTTTTGTTGGATGTGGCCTTCAAAATCATGGGAGATAAAACGCACTCCGTACTTATTGCAAATGGCTTCAGTATCATCGGTGGAGTAGGAATCTACCACTACTATTTCATCGGCCAGGTTTTTTACTGATTCCAAACACCGGGCAATATTTACTGCTTCGTTCAGGGTAATAATAACAACCGATAGTTTGGCCATGGCAAGCGATGATGAAAACCCAAAAATAGTGGTATTTATTGACTAATGCCTTGTAAAGCTTGGAAATGATGGATAATGACCCTACAGTGATGGGGTTTAGGCTAATTTTTCCAGAAAGCTCTGGAGAATATGATGAGGACAGTAAACAATTCCAGGCGGCCCAGAAGCATAAGGAAGGAAAGAAACCATTTGGCCAAAGGAGAAAAGAAGGCATAGTTTTCCACGGGTCCCACACCACCAATACCAGGACCAATATTACCCAGTGATGCAATGGCAGCACCTATGGAGGTTTCAAAATCATAGCCCATCAAGGCCAGAAGAACGATACCTATCCCGAACACAAACATATAGATCAGGAAGAAAGCCATGACATTGAATATGATATCCTGTGAAACAGGTTTACCATTGAATTTTACAGGTATGATTGCCGAGGGGTGCAGGGTTCGTTTCAACTCGGTCCATGAATTCTTAAACAACAGAAAATGTCTCACTATTTTCACACCACCCCCTGTTGATCCTGCACTTCCGCCCACAAACATCAGTGTAAAAACCAGCATCCAGATATAGGATGGCCAAAGCAAATAATCGGTGGTAATAAATCCAGTGGTTGTAATGATGGAAACGATGGTAAACAAGGCATTTCGAAAAGCTTCCTCAACACCCAGGTTCACAAAAAACAACAGTCCCAGTGTTACCGCGAATGTGAAAATAAGGATGAACCACAGATATAAGCGAAATTCCTGATTGGTTTTTAATTTATCGAATCTCTTGTGCAGGGCCAGGTAATGCAGGGTGAAATTGGTCCCTGCCAATACCATAAAAGCCACTATCACATATTGGGTATAAGGAGCAAAGCCAGCGATGCTGGAGTTTTTTGTTGAAAAACCCCCGGTGGCCATGGTTGCAAAGGCATGGCACACAGAGTCAAAGAGATCCATTTCACCCACCCACAAAAACAAAACTTCAGCAAAAGTCAGTATCACATAAATTCCCCATAAGCGTTTGGCTGTAGCAGTAATCCGTGGGTGAAGTTTATCGGGTGTAATTCCCGGCATTTCAGCAACCATCAATTGCAGGCCACCAATGCCTAAAAAAGGCAATACCGCCACAGTAAGAACAATAATACCCATACCACCAATCCAGTGGGTCATCGACCGCCAAAAAAGCAGGCTTTTGGGCAGGGATTCAATGTCAGTTAATATGGTAGCTCCGGTGGTTGTAAAACCTGAAATGGTTTCAAAGAAGGCGTCGGTATAGGAGGAAATAGCACCACTAAAAACAAAGGGTAATGCTCCAAATAAAGAGATTACCACCCAACTCAGGCTGACTATAAGATATCCTTCTCGTTTGCCAATGTTTTTCCTCTTTTGTTTGCTCATCACAAGCCACACACTCACCCCAACAATTCCTGTGATAAGCGCCGAGAATAAAATGGGCTTAACTGGTTCATTGTAGATAAGGGCCACTACCAGAGCGCTGAACATAAATACCGATTCAATCATCAGGAGGAAACTAAGCACCCTGACTATGATCCGACCATTGATAATTCGTAAGTCTGGCATGATATATTATATACTAAAAGGGTTCTTGGAGAACATCTTTTCCACCTTTTGGGTGGTTCCCGGCAGGGCAAAAACCACCACCTTATCATTTTCAACAATTTGAAAACTACCAAGGGCAATAAAGGATTCATTTCCACGGATGATTCCTCCGATGAGCGTGCCTTCAGGCATTTTGACTTCCTTAATAGGCTTTTTGGTAACGGGTGATCCTTTCTTGGCAACGATTTCAACGATTTCGGAATTGATACCGCTCAGGCATTTTAGTGAAGATACTTCATCGCCCATGGAATGCTTGATGATATAAGAAGCCGCAATCAGTTTTTTATTGATAATGGTATCTATGCCAATGTTTTGGGAA
>JAERTD010000079.1 GCA_016845175.1 Bacteroidota bacterium
TCATCAAAAAGACAAAAAAGTGAATCTTTTTGCTTTCCTTTTCATGAATTTTATATTTTTGCAGCCTCAATTTGGCGAGGTAGCTCAGTCGGTTAGAGCGTCGGATTCATAACCCGGAGGTCCCGAGTTCAATTCTCGGTCCCGCTACAACAAAAACCCATTGCCATGGCAATGGGTTTTTTTATTTCCATGAAAGCCCGAATGTATTCGAGGACTTTCTGGAAATAAAAAGATAAAGCCTGAAAAGGCTTTGGTTTTTGTTGGGCTCCCTTTCAGTGCCGTGAGAATCAGCGCAGCTAATTCTTGGTAACAATTCAGAATAGGTATAAACTAATAAATGCCAATTGTTCTCATGTGTTTTTGTTATTTTTAAGGACCTATTAACCCAAACAATTATCCTTAAATGATTAAAACAAAACAAGGTGTCTTTTGGCTAGTAAGCCTATTATCTATTTCGTTTTCTTCGTATTCTCAAGTCTCTGACAGCCTTTTTGATCTTTCATGTCAGCATGAAAACATCGTCATATTAAATGAAGACATGGAAGTACTCATCAGTGGAAGAAAGACCTATCTGATGACAGCCACTGTAATTAAAGACCTAAAATTTGTTATTAAAAATACTGATGGGCTGAAGGAAATGAATCCCATTACCTTGCCACAAGAATTTGACGAATTATTTATACATCACGCACCGGCTATAAGAAATACCGACTGGAGTTATGATTTAGTAGATATACTCAAATTTGAGGCGAAAAAGAATGCTGGCTTGGCTTCATCTGAAAATGTGGACATAAAGATTGTACAAAGAGAGGAAAGGGTATTGAACACAGAAGGCTTTTTTGGGAAAATATTTGAAAGTGATTATTACCTGGAAAACATCGCCGTTGGTGATACCATCCACCTTTCCTGTGTTTATGATATTCCGTTCAAAGAAAACTGGTTAAAGCTTTTATCCAATCTGCTTTTCTTTCATGGTAAATATCCTAAAAAGACCTATAATCTTAAATGGTGCTATCATAAAGATTTAGAAGTTGATTCCGTTTTTCAGAATCACGAAAACCCCGGGCTGAGTATTGAGGACAATAATTTTTGTTACGAATGGTCATTTAAAAATTTACCAGGATGTTTGGATGAGCCATGTAGCCGTCCCTATAAAGAACTACCTTATTTTGTTTTTACTCCCAAGTCTTACGATTTTGAGTATGAGCATTTTAATTCATTTAAATTGGAGTTTATTCCTCCCTATTTTCTGCAGGCTGCTAAAAGAGAAAGTGAACTTTATGTGGAATACTGGGATAATGTAATTGGTAATAAAAGCAAGAACAATCTGCGGTATCAGAGGATTGTTGATAGAATCTCCCGTATGGCTGGCGATGATACAACAGGCCTTCAGAAAATGAGGTATTTTCAACAGTTCATGGTTGATAGCGTTTCCTATGAGCCTGCAATTGGCTATTATAAGCATAATGAAGATCACCTGAAACAGAAAGGAGGTGTTGATTTATATGGTCGAAGAGTAAGAGACCATAACATAGATCGTGTTTATGGTAATGTCATTGGGAAATTTGGTCTGAATACTTATACAGCCTATCCGGTGGATTCAAGAATGGGTGAAATAGGACCATTTTACACAGCAACGGTAAAGGATAATGATTTGCTTTTTGCTGTTGTGCTTAAAAACGTAACATTTGGTCTTGTCATACCTAAATCGGATAAAAACCATTATTATTTTGAAGAATTTCCCTTCTATTACGAAGGAATCCCTGTACTATTGATTCATTATACAGATTACCCAAATGAACTGGAAAAAAGAAATTTCAATACAAAATATCGTGAAATTAGTACCCCTGTGAGTAATTGGAAGGATAATTACAGAAAGACTCAAAGTCAAGTAACTATTAACATAGATAACAATCAGGCATGGTTTAAGACAAGGGTAATTTTATCCGGACAATATTCAACTTTGACCCGGGCAGTGTATGATGACAAACCCATTGACTCTACCATAAACCCTCAGTACTTTAAGCCTGTATGGGATATTTCACCGACTGTAAATGTATCAAAGCTTGAGCCAGCACATCCGTCAATTTTCTATCCTTTTAAAACCAGTATAGCTCTGGAGTATTCTGTTGATGATATATTTAATAAGAAGGGTGATGCTTATACTTTGAATCCAGGTCGATGGGTCCACTTGATCCAAGGAGGGCATATGACAGGCAAACCCCGTTTACTTGATTATTATCCCGACTTCATAGGTTGTGATACGTATACTTATATGATAGAGTTTGATAAGAAAATAAACATCGACGAGCAGAACAAAACGGCATCTGTAAAGAATGATTTTGCTCATCTGGGTTATACAGTCAAGCAAATTGATTCTCATAAGATTCTGATAACTTGCAGGTATAGTGTTCAGTCAAGAATGATTGCAGCTGATGATATTGCCAATGTGGAGCAAATACAAAAGGCGATCAATGAAATTGCAGGGAAAGAACTCATAATCAGAGTTACTGAATAGATAAATTGCTATTCTAAGATAGATGCTCACTAAAACTCAAGACAGGTTTTCACGTTACAGCTTCACCAACTTCTTCATAACCGGTGTTTTACCGGGAATTTGAATCGATAAAATATAATGACCCGGAGTCAATGACTCCACATCAATGGATGCTTCATTGTGGGAATGCTCTGCGGTGATCCATAGCTGGCCATCCATACCAAATATATTTATTGTCACAGGAGTATTGGTGAGTTTTCTGATGTATAGCCTACTTTCCACAGGGTTAGGATAGTAAACAAATCCTGAGGATAAAATATCTGACCCCAAATCCCCACTGGGGTCATCATTGGCAATACAGATAGCCTCTTTGTCAAAAAGAATATGATGGTAAGGTTGGTGATTGGTAGTATCCAAGGAGGGTTGTCTGTAAGGGGTGACTGAAATATGTGGGTCTGCTACTTGCATAGTGTCACTAATAAGAATAATATTGCTCGGATAATCAATGCACAAATCATTACCATCAGATCCTGTTTTACCAATAAAAGAACTTCCAGCGGAGTAACCCAAATAATATATGGTATCGGACACCACTTCCACAGAAGTAATACTTGAGTTTGTATTAGTAATAGTTGTGTCCATTAATACTTGGTGTTGCCACAAAATATTACCATTTATGGAAATACTCATGAGAAGGCCATAGTGTGTACCTTCCTGTATGCAGCTGCCTGTTAGAACAAAAGATGTGCTGTCGTTTGATGCCTCAATGTTTTGTAAGTTTATTGTTCCTTCTGGATTCTCAAGCTTGTAAACAGCATATAAGTTGAGGTCATCGTTGAACAATATGATATGTTGTGAGGCATGGTCCGAATGATTGTTGTTCGTTAACAGGACAAATGTATCAGCATGCTCAAGTTTGACTATTTCTTGCGCAATAAGTGTTTTTTCCGGCAATAGATAGGAGGTTGACTTTATGAGGTCACCTTTTAAATCTGTGCGGAATAAAAAAACACTATTCATATCATATGTCGAACACATTACGTAGGAGTTTTCCTCCGGAATAATTCCTCTAATGGAACCACTTCTGCTATTTAAACTATACTCGTAACCCCACTCAATCTGACCATCGGCATCACATTTTCCCAGATAATTGGCGAGGGAGCAATCGGAAATGCCAAATAAAAAACCGTTATCACCTTGTGCAGACGGAGCAACTGTATACACCGTGAGTGGATTCCCATTTGTGTGAAAGTAATTCCTCTGCCATAGAATATGATTAGTTTTGTCAAGCTTTAATATTACATATGAGGAATTGTGGTCTGAGGTGTTGACTGTCAGGAGAATGCATCCGTCGTTTGTCTCCACAAGTTGAGGTATAAAACACCTTAAGTCATCAGCAAATGTTAGACTCCAGGAAAGGTTTAGGTTTTTGTCCAATTTGCAAAACTGAGGATTTACATTACCCCAGCTTTCTCTCCCTCCTGTGATAAACTCACCATCAGTTAGCTGCTTAAAACGCTGAAAATGTCCATCTGAAATATATTTTGTCACTAAAGTGTCCTGTGAGGAAAGCTGACTAAAAGAAAAAATCAGCAGTATGCATAAGAATGACTGTTTCATCATTTTGTTTTCTCAAAATTACATAGGAATAGTACTTTCTCAGCTTAGAATAAATATGAATTGCTGCATTTACTCACCACCCTAGATCAAACGTTTTTTGCTGGTTTTTGATTTTTTTTGTAATTTCATTAGCCAAAAGTGCTCATTTATAATAGTTAAATGCGAAAATTGACAATCAAGACAGTAGTTCCGAACCTATCAGTATGTTAAAGAAAAACAGAATAAAACTCAGCATACTTTTACCACCTGCAGTAGGTTACTCCATCCGTTTGCACCAGCCCTTGCTCATGAAGTATAAGCCATCCGGTCGGTATGTGTTCCGCTTTGCTGTTACCTTTCTCATCAACCTGATTAATTGGCCTTTCCGAACTTATGAGCGTTTGTTCATCAATCCAACATATGATAGGAAGGACATCAGCAAACCTCCTGTTTTTATCATTGGTCACTGGCGCAGTGGAACGACCTACCTGCATAATCTCATGTGCCAGGATCCCGATATGGCTTATGTGACTACCTACCACAGTGTTTTTCCGGATACTTTATTTAATTCTTCGGGCAGGATCCTTTTTAAAAATTTCATGCGTTTGTTTATCCCACGAAAAAGAAAAGGAGACAATGTGCAACTGAGTGCAGATTTCCCTCAGGAAGATGAGTTTACTCTGGGCGCTTATTCCTCCATTTGCTTTTATCATTTTTGGATGTTTCCCAGGGAAATGATGCGTTTCTATGAGCAATTTGTCAGGTTTCAAGGGCAGGATGCCTTGGTAGTAAGCAACTGGGAGAAAGAATACAAAAGATTGATTAATAAAGCAGTGCGGAATAAGGGTGGAGAGCAGTTTGTATCTAAGAATCCAGTAAATACAGCCAGAATTAAACAGCTGTTAAAAGCCTTCCCTAAGGCAAAATTTATCCATATCCATAGAAACCCGGTGGAGGTCTATTTGTCTACCCTCCATTTCTTTAACTCCATGATGCCCAGGCTCCGTCTTCAATCTATCACTGCCACTGATCTTGAAAAACAAACCATAGACTTGTATACCAAATTAATGGGTGACTTCCTGGAACAACGACAGCTCATTCCTACTGGACAATTAGTAGAGATTGGTTTTGAAGACTTGCAGGCATCACCCGTTAAAAAGATACACTCTATCTATCAGAACCTTGGTTTGAGTGGTTTTGAAGATATGCTTCCTCAGCTGGAAAACTATCTTCAAAGCCTGAAAGGCTACAAAAAGAATGAGCACCAAATCAGCCCATCTAAATTAGAAGAACTAAAAAAAGCCTTTAAGCCCTATATGCAGGCTTTTGAATATTCCATACCAGACACTATAAAGATCATGGATGAATAGTATCCCATTCGGTGCTAAGCTTCTTCCCTGAGGCTGGTATTATTCGTATTTTTGAGCCACCTCAAAAGCTTGATTCATTAATTATGGGTGTTGAAATAGAAAGAAAATATCTTGTAGTTTCAGATTTTAAGGCTGATGCTACAGATTCATATGTTATAAAGCAAGGTTATTTGTCGTCACATCCCTGGCGAAGTGTACGCGTACGAATTAGTGCTGATCTTGCCTTTTTGACCGTTAAAGGGGCATCAGATGCCAATGGTTTAAGTCGTTATGAATGGGAAAAAGAAATTGATATCCAGGAGGCTGAGGCATTGCTGAAGTTGTGTGAACCTGGGATTATCCATAAAACCCGTTATTTGATCCCTGAAAAAGGAGGCTTGCAATTTGAAGTGGATGTGTTTGAGGGCCAGAACAAAGGCCTGGTCATTGCTGAAATCGAACTGCCTACTGAACATCATGTCTTTAACAAACCATCCTGGCTGGGGGAGGAGGTAAGCGGCGATGAGAAGTATTACAATGCCTCTCTTAGCCAATTCCCCTATGAAAAATGGAAGTGATATCGAAATGAAATTTTCATTGCATGTGACATATGTTTCTATGGGGACGGACATTTGTGCGCTCTAGAAAGAGACATCAGGCAACCATCACATTAATTAATAGGTCTGGGTTTATGTGCGAGTAAAATATTATTATTTTTGTGGTCTAAAATGATTAAACAATGAAGAAATTAATGTTACTGGTAGTTTTATTTGCCACCATGCTTTCAGCTACTGCTCAAAAACAAGTCGAAGAGGAAAAAGTCAATGGTCCTAAAATATCATTCAATACTACTACCCATGAATATGGGGAGATATATGTGGGATCTGATGGTTCATATTCTTTCGAATTTGTAAACACAGGCAATGAGCCGCTCATACTTTCAAAGCCCCGATCATCATGTGGTTGCACAGTGCCTTCATGGCCAAAAGAGCCCATTTTACCCGGTGAAAGCAATGAGATAAAGGTTACCTATAATACACGTAAAGCTGGTCCTTTTAACAAAACGGTTACCATCTATTCCAATGCAGCAAATAAAAAGAATGTTGTCTTGAGGATAAAGGGTAAGGTTATTAAGGAACCTGCTGAAAAATTACCCGAAAAGGAAAATGCTATAGGTGCAGCTCCTGGGTCAAACTAGACTTCAAAACGTAATTGAGAATATAGCCTGGTTATACAGCACCCTGTGCATGGATTACCAGGTTTTTTTTATTAACCACAGCCCTAAATAAAACCTAGTACTTATGCCAAATATTTCCAAAAAAGGGCATGCGATGCCCGAATCACCCATCAGAAAACTGGTGCCTTATGCAGAAGCTGCAAAAAAAAGAGGTGTAAAGGTGCACCATCTGAATATTGGTCAACCCGATATTGAAACTCCAGAAGGTGCTTTAGATGCCGTTAGAACCTATGGTCCAAGAGTAATCGAATACAGCCATTCTGCAGGTATGATCCAACTCAGGGAAAAACTGGTGGAATACTATAAAACTGTAAATATTGAGGTGAGTACCGATGATATTATAGTGGGCGCTGGTGCTTCTGAGGCCTTGCTCTTTGCCTTCCAGTCCATTATGGATCCAGATGATGAGGTTATTGTTCCGGAGCCATTCTATGCCAATTACAATGGTTTTGCTGTGAATGCAGGAATCAATGTAAAGCCCATTTTTTCTTCAATAGATACCGGATTTGCTTTACCACCCATTGAAGACTTTGAAAAGAATATTACTCCAAAAACAAAGGCTATCCTGGTTTGTAACCCAAACAATCCTACAGGATACCTTTATTCCAAAGAAGAATTAAATACACTGAGGGATATCGTTAAAAAGCATGACCTCTTTCTTATTGCTGATGAAGTATATCGTGAGTTTACATATGATGGCAAAACTCATACTTCTGCTATGCATCTTGAAGGGATAGAGCAAAATGTGATTTTGATAGACTCTGTGTCCAAGCGTTATAGCGCTTGTGGTGTGCGGATCGGATGGATGGTGTCAAGAAACAAGGCATTGATGGCCACAGCCTTAAAATTTGCTCAGGCCCGATTGAGTCCGCCTACTTATGGTCAGGTTTCTGCGACAGCTGCTGTGGATACACCAGACTCTTACTTCGAATCTGTTCAGGCGGAATATCTGGCCAGAAGAAATACTGTGGTTGAAGGAATTAATAACATAAAAGATGCCTACTGCCCCAATCCAAGTGGTGCTTTTTATGTAGTTGCCAAATTGCCCATCGATGATTCTGATAAGTTTTGCCAGTGGTTATTGGAAGACTTTAGTTATGAAAATCAGACTGTTATGTTCGCGCCTGCTTCAGGTTTTTATTCAACGGAAGGAAGAGGGAAAGATGAGGTTCGCATCAGCTATGTGCTCAATGTGGATGATTTAAAAGCATCAGTAAAGGTGCTGGATGAGGCCTTGAAGGTGTATCCTGGAAGGGTATAATCGAGTACAACTAAAACCAATGGCGATAATATGCATGAGTTTTCCATAGCCGTAAGTATCGTAGAAATCGCTGAATCAGAAGCCAGGAAGGCTAAAGCCTCTACGGTTACCGAACTTGATCTTGACATTGGAACCCTGTCAGGTATTGAGTTTTATGCTCTGGAAACGGCCCTCGAAATGGCCATAAAGAAAACCATGCTGGAAAAAGCCCAGGTCAGAATCAACAAGGTTCAGGCTACAGCCCGCTGCCAGGATTGCGGATCAGAATTTGATATTTCAAGCAGTTTTGACCCGTGTCCTAAATGTGAGGGTTTATATCACGACATACTAAGTGGTAAGGAGCTAAAGGTCAGGTCGCTGGTGGTGGAGTGATCATGGGAAACTCCATAATAAAGGTGCTACCTCCATCTGTATTGTTTGTTGCGCTGATGGTACCTCCATGTCGCTCTATACACATTTTAACGAGAGAGAGCCCTACGCCTGAGCCTTGATATTCAGAAGTGTTTCCTGCCCTGTAGAATTCATTGAATATTTGCTCAAGTTCGGCTTCAGGTATCCATTCCACACAAATCTCACGTGTAATGCCACCAAAATCAACGCAGGCCATTTTTATTTCTTCTACTTTGGAGAGGGATAAAATTTTACCAGGTAAGGATAAACACATGATTCCTCATTTTGAAGTAAATATAAGGAAATTAGTTGAGTTATCCAATTTATTTAGCCATTAACAGCTTGATAATAGGATTGTTAATAAAAAACTATTGCAGATGATTTTCCAGATATAGCATGGGTTTAGTCATATAACAGGTATTTCTCCCGGATTTTCATGAATTCTGACAATTCTCTTCTCCAGCTGTACTTTATGTTTTCGGGTGAAACCTGACGGATGATTTGCTTTCTCAGTTTATCAGTTCCAGCCAATTTATCAAAATATGCGTTGAAGAACTCATGATCCTGAGACATGAATTTATGGGATTCTGCCAGCCAACCGATATTAAGTGATTGGTAATTATACTTATAATTGGATGCGTAATCTTTCAGGTTTTGACCATAACAATTCTGCCCCAAAAATTTGGGTTTAGCACTTTTTCCCGGGATACTTCTGGGAGTAAAAATATAGCTGCCGAGATAAAAATGAGGATGTCCGTAGACCTCAAATGGGTGATCCGTACCACGACCCACACTCATGATGGTGCCTTCAAACAAACATAAGGATGGATACAAATACACCGATCGCCAGCTGGGTAAGTTGGGGGAAGGGTCAGTTGGCAGTTTCACAATGTACTTATGTTTGTAATCGGACATTGGGATAATTTGTAACTCGCAGGCAGTGCTATCCTTCATCCACTTCTCGCCATTAACCATCTGGGCATACTCTCCGATGGTCATTCCGTATACAATGGGTACCGGGTGCATCCCTACAAATGAGCGGTAGGCTGTGTCAAGTACCGGACCATCCACATAAAAGGCATTGGGATTGGGGCGATCCAGCACTATGAGTGGAATGTCAAAGGCAGCACAGGCTTCCATTACATAGGTTAGCGTAGATATATAAGTATAAAACCGAACACCAACATCCTGCAAATCGAAAACCATCACATCTATTCCTGCCATATCCTGTTTGCCTGGTTTCCGTTTGTTGCCGTATAAGGAAACCAATGGGATCAGGGTTTTGTTATCTATAATCGTAGATACCTTCTCACCGGCTTCGGCCTGACCTCGGAAACCATGTTCTGGACTAAAAATTCTAATAATGTGTACTCCTTGTGATAGGAGGGTGTCCACCAAATGACTACCGTTCACCATACTTGCCTTATGTGCTACAATACCAACCTTTTTGCCCTTGAGGAGTGGCAAGTATTCATCCAGTTGTTGTGCTCCGGTTTTTATATCCTTATAGCTTTTGAGCATGGGTCGGTCGCCTTGTGCGGAACAAATAACGATTCCAAACATAAAAACCACTGCATAAATCATTGCTTTAGCTGCCATATGATCCCTTTTGTTAATTTTGTCAAAACTGCAACCGTTTTGAAGCTCGAATATTTCATCGCCAAACGCATTGGAGAGGCAAAAACCAACTCCTATTCTAAACCCGTAGTTTGGATTTCATACATAAGCATAGCACTGGGCCTGGCTCTGATGATCATTTCAGTTGCTGTAGTCATTGGGTTTAAACAGTCAATAAGTCATAAAATTATTGGTTTTGCCTCACATGTGCAAATCATTCCCTTTGATAATAATGAATCTCTGGAAGCCAAACCCCTAGATATTACTGGGTCATTTGTTGATAGCCTGAGGCAACATCCTGATATTAAGCATTTGCAGTTTACGGCAAGAAAAGCCGGAGTGTTGAAATCTGAAGAACAAGTACAGGGAATTGTAATTAAAGGAATCGACTCAGGCTATGATAAAGCATTTTTACAGGAAAGCCTTGTGGAAGGAAGTTTTCCGGATGTTAGTGGAGAAAAAACTTCCAATGAGGTCCTAGTTTCTGTCGATCTTGCCAAAATGATGCGTTTGTCCATTGGTGATGACGTGAGGTTGTGGTTTGTAAGCGGAGAACAGGCCCAGGCTCGTGGACGAAAACTATCCATCGTTGGACTTTATCAAACCAGTTTGGAAGAATTTGATGGCGTATATATTTTTGGTGATCTGCGCCATATCAGAAAACTTAATAACTGGAATGAGAACCAGGCAGGCAGCATAGAGATCTATTTGCAGCATCCCGACAAACTTGATGAGGTCGCCTCACAACTCTATCGGAGGATTCCTTATGACCTTAACCTGATCACAGTCACCAATTCATACCCTCAAATATTCAATTGGCTGGCACTGCTGGATATGAATGTGATCGTCATTCTTACCATTCTCATACTGGTGGCTACAATAACCATGATTTCAACCTTGTTTATACTCATTATCGAGAGAACCAGAATGGTGGGTGCTTTAAAAGCGATGGGGGCCAAT
Source organism: Bacteroidota bacterium (assembly GCA_016845175.1). Classification (GTDB taxonomy): domain Bacteria; phylum Bacteroidota; class Bacteroidia; order Bacteroidales; family F082; genus JAERTD01. The sequence continues at coordinate 10,911 of JAERTD010000079.1, forward strand.
AATGCATCCATTCGTAAAATATTTTTATACAGGGCGTCTTCAATCATTCTTAAAGGTATGCTTTGGGGAAATATCATTGGACTGGCATTCTATACCTTGCAGTATAATTTTAAACTGATTTCATTATCACCTGCAGACTATTATGTGGACTATGTCCCTGTATCACTCTCCATGCCTCACTTCCTTTTATTGAATGGAGGTGCATTTGTCGCCTGTATGCTCATGCTGATCGTACCCTCTCATTATATCTCACGTATCGTTCCGGCACAAGCCCTTCGTTACGAATAGGCTAGCAGTTTTCAATGTTTGGATGGACGTCTATTCAGACAACCTAAGGGCGGAATATGGTGGTATTTCAAAATAATTTAGAAAAGAAATAAACTAAGGGTTTTATGGGTAAATGCTGTTTTATATCATAATCCCTGATAAAGCAATTGGCGAGAAATCAGGTCCATATGGGATATTTTTGTAGTGAAAAATCTATACTATGAAAAAGGCATCGAACAGAATTCTTGGATTATCAAGTTTGGTGGGTAATACCCCATTACTGGCTATAAATTTCAAATATAAAGGTGAAGAGCGGGTAATTTACGCAAAGGCTGAAAACCTGAATATGACGGGTAGTATCAAGGACCGGATGGCTCTACACATCCTAACCAAAGCTTATCAAAGGGGGTTGTTGAAAGAGGGCGACCGATTAATTGAAGCTACCAGCGGGAATACTGGAATTTCCATTGCAGCCATTGGAAAAGCAGTGGGGCATTCGGTTACGATTTTCATGCCTGACTGGATGAGTGACGAGCGCAAAAACCTGATCCGTTCCCTGGGCTCAGATATTCGATTGGTTACTAAGGAGGAGGGAGGCTTTCTGGGTAGTATTCAAATGGCTGAAGATATGGCCAAGAACGAAGCCAATACTTTCCTTCCACGGCAATTCTCCAACGAAGATAATGTTGATGCCCATTATCAGAGCACAGGGCCTGAGTTGTGGTGGCAATTGAGATACAGAAACCTCATGCCTGATGCTTTTGTAGCAGGTGTAGGAACGGGAGGAACCGTTATGGGCGTTGGAAAATACCTCAGGCAGCAGAAAAGTGAAATCAAAATACATCCTCTGGAACCCGCCAATTCACCAACCATGTCCACCGGATATAAAGTGGGGAAACACCGAATTCAAGGAATTTCTGATGAGTTTATACCATCTATCGTAGACCTAAGTAATCTGGATGAAATCGTGAGTGTAGATGATGGTGATGCCATTATCATGGCGCAGCAGCTTTCCACAGAACTGGGCATTGGGGTTGGTATATCTTCGGGGGCTAACTTTCTTGGGGCCTTGAAAATTCAAGAAGAAATGGGGAAGGAAGCCGTGGTGGTTACGGTTTTTCCTGATAGCAATAAGAAATACCTGAGTACTAATTTATTGGATGAAGAACCTGTGAAGGAAGGTTTTCTGGCTCCTGATGTGGAACTGAATAGTTTCCGCGCCTTTAAACGTGTCTGTCATACCTGCTGTGATCCAAGTGATTGTGTAGAGGCCAAATATCAGGGAGAAGATGTGGCCTTTCAGCTGCCCTACTGCCCGAGAAGGGGCGATCAGAGCTATGTTATTCGTTAGACTATCACTTGTACCCACAAAAAAAGCTTGCCAATAAATGGCAAGCTTTTTTTGTGTAATAGAAAATTAAGAGTACGATTAGATTACTCTTACATTTACTGCGTTTAAGCCTTTTCTACCTTCTTTTAATTCAAATTCAACTGCGTCACCTTCGTTGATTTCGTCAATTAAACCTGATACGTGTACGAAGTACTCTTTTTTTGTTTCATCTTCAATAACAAATCCAAATCCTTTGGACTCATTGAAGAATTTTACTGTTCCATTATTCATTGTTAAAAAATTTAGGCTGCAAAGATAGTATAAAAGCAATCAAACAAACAAAGAAAAACTTCTTTTATTTCAATGAAATGAGGCTGTGGGTTTGGATGGGATCAGGAATGAAAAATTGTGAGTTTAAAGAGGGGGAATCTTTTGGTAATGCCTAGATTCAGGATGTGTAAAATATATGAGGCTGAAGCTGATATTTATTTAATATACTTAGTAATTCCCTTCATAATCCCGCCACTTAGCCACTTCTAGAAAAACGGTATCTGCAAAACCAAAATGGAGAGACCTGTTGGGTATTTCTTCACCTTCCTTTGATACTTCCACAGTTGACCACTTTCCGCGTGTAATCTTATACTCCATGGCCTTTCTTTTGGGCCGAAGGTTTAAATAATGCTTGCCATCACTGAATTTGACGAATTTTAATTCTTTGTCGCCAGGCCTCCATCCATTAAAGTCAGGAGCGAGAAACAGACTTTCCTCTGTAGGCCCGACAGCAGGCAATCGATCAACAACGAGCGTAATTATTTCTGTTTGTGTACTGGGTAAGTCTTGCCAGGCTTCTATGTCCAATTGAATGGTGTCAGTATCAGCATAGTTGTAGGTATGTACAGGTAAGTCAGTTCCATCTGCTTTAATTTGAAAAGAGCTTCCGGATCCACGACTGACCCTGAACTGAAGGACTCCTCCTAAGCGTGGTATGGAAATGATGTATCTTCCATAACGATAGGGCTCAAATCGGTACCGGAGTTTACCAGCTTCCCAATGATTAAAATTACCCGATAAATAGATATTGGCATTATCAGGAGTGGTTTCCGGTAAGGCGTTTAATATGATAGTAAGCTCATCGGTGTTCTTGGGTTGTATATCCTTCCATCCATCGATACTGATCAATATGGTGTCGGATTGGCTCAAGTCGGTATATCGGTTTTCTCTATCCGATCCGCCCATGTTTACTTCCGCATTGAACCAACCACCCCGGGTTATTTTGTATTCCAATCCATAATCCCTTGCAGGCATTTTGAATATCATCCGGCCATCATCCAGCTTCCTGAATTGATAATTCCGGTTGGATGTACTCCAGGAATTTATATTCCCTGCCAGATATATGGATTCCTGCTTGGGTGTGCGTTCAGGAAGTTGATCAATGATGAGAACCACTTCTCCCTGATCTTCTGAAGACAAATCAAGCCAGCCCTGGATGTTCAGATAGATGGTGTCTGAGATGCCAAAGCTAATTCTTCTATTCTGAATTTCGCCACCAAAGCCATCAGACTCTGATGTTTGCATACTTCCTCTGGTGACTTTGCAATCTATAGATGTTCCTTTTTCAGGTCTGTATAAGGTCAGGTAATATTGGCCATTTTCATTTTCAGTAAAAATCGAATGGTTGTCAGGGTCCCAATTATTAAGACTGCTGGCGAGGGCCAAGATGTCATACTCAGGTGTATTATTGGGTATTTGATCAATAATCAGGGTGACCTTTGGACAATCTACAGGATCCCGGTCCTGCCAGCTGAGAATACTGGCTGCTATGGAATCTGCGCTACCGGTAAGAAACATCCGGTTGCTGATTTCCTCTCCACACATACCTTTTTCAACGGTTTTCCAATCGCCGCGTGAGAATTTATATTCCAACCAACCATAGCCTGGTGGAATCTCAATATAATAGTTGCTGTCGCTGGCCATTTCAAGCTGATACCTTTGGTCACCCGGTTCCCAATTGTTAAAGTTCCCTGTGATATACAGGGGTTCCCCCATAGGTGTGTTGGCCGGAATATGATCTACCTTGATAACCACACTGGTGCAGGAAGTAAGTATTGCTGCCGCAATCAGTATTATCCAAATGTGATATCTTTTGATCATCTTCGATGTTGTTGTTTCTTCTTTTTGATGGTTTCCCATCGAATTTTTAAGCTGCAAATGTATTTCTTTCCAATAATGTTCAGGTGTATATACCCGCTATTGATCTATCCATTCTAAAAATTGGTTTACTTTCACCCGACTTACCAGTACTTTTTCCTCAGTTGGTGGATCAAGCTTAATGAGTAATCGGCTGTTAAAATATTTATTGATTGTATCGATGGCGCTAATATGAGCAATAAAAGAACGATTCAAGCGGAAAAAGGCATCCGGATCAAGCAGCGAGCTCAATTCTTCCAATGCATAATCAACAAAATACTCCTTGTTGTCTTTACTGACCAATAGAACGGTGTTGTCTTCTGCTTTGAAATAGGAAACATCCGCCACATCAATATGAAGAATTTGGTCTCCCAAGCGGCTGATGAACCTGGTTTTATAGCTTTGGGACTTTATGGCTAACAAGCTTTCAATTTGTTCCAGATTCAGGGAGGGTGTTTTGGATTCTTGTCTATGTCCGCTAAGGTATTTGTCAAGCGCTGCATTGAGTTCCTTTTGCTTTACGGGTTTTAGGAGGTAGTCAATACTATTGACCTTGAAAGCTTGAATGGCATATTCGTCAAATGCAGTTGTAAAGATGACAGGGGTTTTGCTTTCAATATGTTGGAAGATTTCAAAACTGAGACCATCGGCCAATTGTATATCAAAGAACATCAAATCTATTTCCTGATGGTCATTGATATATGTTATGGCATCGGATACTGTATCGATACAATCCATAAGTACCATGTCAAATGGACTGTTGTCCAATAAGCGGATCAGTTCTTTTTGAGCATGCGGTTCATCTTCCACAATCAGCACCTGTAAGGCCTTGTTTATGTGATCTTTTTTCGAACTCATATCAGAGGTACTTTTACCATAAATTCTTTATTGTTATTTGAAATAAATACTTCGTCCTTACTTAAATAGGCATAGCGGCTTTGAATATTCTTTAAGCCCAGACCGCTGCTATATGCCTGTTGTCTTTTGAGCTGTACATTATTCTTTACAACCAGGAAGTTATTCTCTTGATATACTTCAATATGCAGTGGTTGTTTTTTGGAGATGATGTTATGCTTAATGGCATTTTCAATGAGCAGTTGTACTGTTAATGGAGCGATTTTGATCCCTTCAAGCTTTGGTATTTTCGACTTCTTTATGATCAGGTTACTGTCAAACCTGAGTTGAAGCAGATGAATGTAGGAATCAGAGAACTCGAGTTCTTCTTCAAGACTTACCAGGGTTTTTTCTCTGTTATCAAGTATATAACGATAGACATCTGATAGCTCACGTACAAATAAGCCGGCCTTATCCTGGTTTTCATAAATTAATGATGATAGGGTGTTTAAGCTGTTAAACAGGAAGTGTGGGTTGAGTTGGTTTCTCAAGGAATCCAACCTGATTTCCGTATTCTCTTTTTTAAATCTTTCCAACTCAGCCAAACTAAACCGCCATTTTGTTTGCAGATAGAAGCTTAACTCCAGTATGGCAAATGCCAGCATTACTGCGGCAATAAAAAGTCCGCGTATCATTTCATCCAACAAGAAAATGTAGTAATTGTCAGCAAACAAGATAAGCCAGATCCAGCGGATGGCAGAGACCAGGATAACAGCCACTAATGTGTCCAAGAGAAACTGGATGCTCAGCCGGATAATGGGATGTTCTTCCCAACTGAGCTTTTTACCAAGTTGAGTGTTGATGTAAAAGATGAGTTCAAAAACACCATAGGTAAGCAATATAGATAAGCCATACTTTCCGATGGGTTGAAACAAAAGATAGTTTGTGTAGAATAGACTGAACACCACATCAAGGAGGAAGTTCAGCAGGACCCCCAGGATTATCCCATAGGTCCACCGAAACCAACGACTTACCTGAAAAACAGGGTCAGGGAAGTAAGTGTCTTTTGTCATTCCAATGGCTTAACCTATCAAATGTATGAAAATTGAATGAGGCAACCGTATTTCTAAGAACGCTTATTGCAAGTAGGAGTGAAGTACTTATTTACGCTGTGCAAGGTATTCAACAGCTTCCCCGTGTTTGACGACATAACTCAAAACTATTTTTTTGTCTTTAACCACCTCCAGGGTATAGTGCCCTTTAGGTAATTCAGACATATCATAACTGAGTTTTGCAGATCCATAAGCCTTCAGGCTTTTTTTATAGAGGACCTTGTTATTATCCTTGAGCTTGATGTTGACCTGCTCACCTGGAATCTTGGCAATGTTGATTTTCAGGATTTCACTGGCATTGTTATTGACACTGGCTACCAGATCTTTTGCTTCATAGAAACAGGAGTCAAGCATGGTTTCTGATGTCATTTGTGCCATGGCGAGGCTGCTTAGGATGCTTAGGCTTATACTTAGGATTAGAGTTTTCATGGTGTTTATATTTATTGAGGTTTATAATGAATTCAGTAGCAAATCTATGGTGCACAATAACTTTTGTAAACCAAAAAGCTGTGAACTTCATTTTCAGTAGGGTGAATGGTCATAATCCAGATGTGAAATACAAGCCCACATGATGATAATTGAAGAGAATCAGTTTGGATATATCACGAAATGAGTGTTCTATAATGGACACCCCTGCGCTCATTAATGATCGTTGAGGTATCCTGTTTTACAACTGATGTATCACTAAGTGTGTGAAGTACAGGCTTATGTGTTTTTTAGCACACTTATTGAATAGTATGTGGCCATGTACTTATTATTTATGTGCATATAACCAAATACACGACCAAATAAACCTGCTGTTATGATATTCAATTATATAAAACTAGGTATCCGAAACCTAATCAACCAAAAATCCTATACCATTATTAATGTGCTGGGGCTGTCCATTGGAATTGCTGCCTTTGCTTTAATCTTTCTCCATATACAATACGAATTAGGATACAACAAACATATGCCTCATGCAGACCAGCTTTACCGATGTGTAGAGATACAGCAAGCCCCAGGGGTAGGTGAACAGCATGTGGCAGTCACCATGGGCCCTTTAGCCGAGGCTTTGGTAAATGACTTTCCGGAGGTGGACAAAGCCGCACGTATACTGTACTGGGGAGCTCAACCCATATTCGTTAATGATCGTTTTTATAACCAGGATTTCATCCTATTCGTTGATTCAGAAGTTTTTGACCTTTTTGGAGTAGAGCTTATCCTGGGAGATACAGCCACTGCATTAAAAGAATTGAACTCATTTGTGCTCTCAGAAAGATTAGCCTATAAAATGTTTGGTTCAGCTGAAGCTGCCATGGGTGAGGTGGTTAAGATAAGTGATAAGTCATTTATTATTACTGCCGTGATGGAGAACCAGCCTGAACAATCAAGTATCAGAATGGAAGCTTTGGTTCCATTTGACTATATGGAGACCCGTTATACATGGTTAACCAGCTGGGGAAGCAACTCCATAGATACCTATGTTAGATTGAAAGAAGGAACAGACCTTAAACAATTATCCGAGAAGTTCCCGGATTTTGTAAACAAGCATGTTGAAGTGGAAGATGCATCCTGGCAATGGAAACTGTACCTGCAGTCACTTGATGATGTACATTTAAAATCAGGTCATATAAAATTTCAGGTCCAGAATTACGGACAGGGAAATATCCAAATGGTGGTGGCCTTTTCAATAATCGCAGCATTAATCATTTTATTGGCCTGTGTGAATTTCGTGAATCTATCCATTGCACAATCTGTTAAAAGGTCTCGCGAGGTGGGTATGAGAAAGGTTATGGGAGCCGATCGCTTCAACCTTATGAATCAATTTCTTGGCGAATCATTTATATTGACTCTGCTGTCGATGGTGGTGGCCTTGTTATTGGCGCACTATTTACTGCCATTTTTCAATGATGTTTTGGGGGCTAGTTTTAGTTTGGACCTCCCAGGTAATCAGACGTTTACGCTTGGACTTGTGGTGGTTCTGGTATTGGTGAGTTTGGTGGCAGGTATTTATCCGGCCTTTTATTTGAGTCGGCTAGATCCCATTGCGGTACTTAAAAGTGGAGTGGATAGTAAAGGGAGCTCATCAGGATTACTCACTAAGGCTTTGGTGATTTTTCAGTTTGTTATTTCCATTGGGATGATTTTTAGTATTTCTGTTATCTATGACCAGTTTAATTATGCCTTAAATAAAGATCTAGGCATAAATTATACTGATGTGGTGACTGTCTCCCTCTATGGTAAAAATGAGGAAGCTCATGTGGACTATTTAAAAAACGAATTCCAAAAAAATGCCAATATATTGGGTGTGTCATTTGTGAGTGAAGTGAATGGTGTGGCAGGCTCTCAATCTTCTATACATGTGGATGATTCTGCAGAAACAGCCATTTCGGTTCGCTTGGGTTATGTGGACTATAACTTCTTTGAACTCATGGATATCCCGGTAATTGCAGGTAGAAATTTCAGTGAGGAATATGCGATGGATGATAGTGTATCTATTATTCTAAACCGAGCAGCTGTGGATTTCCTTGGTTGGGATGATCCCATTGGCAAACAATTTCAACCCTTTCTTGATACGATTACCCACATGAAAGTCATTGGAGTAATTGAAGACTACCATTATTATTCTATTCATTCAAAGATTGAGCCTGCTGTTTATATGGTAAGTCCAGAGCGTTCCCACAAACTGGTAGTTCGCGTTCATGCAACTAATCAGAAAGAAACCATTGCCTATATGGAGAAAATTTGGGACGAACATTTCCCTTCTCTTCCTTTTAGCCATCAGTTTGCTACGGAACGATTGCGTAGAGAGTATAAAAGTGAGGAAAGTACCTTTAAGATATTTTCATTTTTCACTTTGTTGTCATTGGTGATATCCTGCCTGGGTTTATATGGGTTAACGGCACTGATAGTGGAAAGGAAAAACCGTGAGATTGGAATCAGGAAAGTCTTCGGAGGTTCCGCCTATCAAATCATCCGATTACTGACAAGCAACTTTGTCAAATTAATACTCATTGCAGGAGTAGTTGCCACACCATTGGCCTGGTATCTGATGAACCTGGCACTGGAATCATTTGCCTATCATATATCCATCACTTGGGTGTATTTCTTGGAGGCAATCGTCATTGCAGTCGTAGTGGCCTTACTAACGATTATTTACCATGCACTAAGGGCTGCCAGTGCAAATCCGGTGGAGACTCTGCGTTATGAATAGGCAAGGGGTCCTTCAGATGGGTGAATAGTTTATTGAACACGCACCAGTTTATCTTCCTGTTTGATCAGGCTTCCAAAAGCTGTTGTTTCAATCTTGTGATCATTTAGGATTTCATGAACCACCATTTCAGCTTTTGGCTCAACAGCTATCAGCAGACCACCACTGGTTTGGGGGTCACACATGATCAATTTCTGAGCGGCCTCTGCCAATGCCACATGATGACCATAGGAGTCCCAATTTCTGTGGGTGCCTCCAGGTATGCATTTTTCTGATATATAGGACTGTATACCTGGAATTACAGGAATCTTTTCATAAGAAATACAGGCGCTTAACTGGCTGCCATCACACATCTCAACCAAATGCCCCAGAAGTCCGAATCCGGTCACATCCGTCATGGCACTTACGCCTTCAATTTTGGCCAGATCTAAACCAATGGTATTGAGTTTACACATGGATTCAGTGGCTGTTATATGATGTTCGGGTTTAAGCTTGCCATGTTTTTGTGCGGTGGAAAGTATCGCTACACCCAATGGCTTGGTAAGATACAATCGTGAACCTTCTGTTGCCGTATCATTTCTCTTTAAACTGCTTACATTCACCTGACCTGTTACTGCCAGGCCAAAGATGGGTTCAGGGCTGTCGATACTATGCCCTCCTGCAAGCTGAATACATGCCTCTTTACATACGCTTCGTCCGCCTTCCAGTACTTCTCTGGCAACCTCTGCTGGTAGCTTCTCCACTGGCCAACCCAGGATAGCTATAGCTAGTAAGGGTTTACCCCCCATGGCATACACATCACTAATGGCATTCGCTGCTGCAATTCTACCAAATGTGAAAGGATCATCTACAATGGGCATGAAGAAGTCAGTGGTGCTGATTATAGCGGTACCATCGCCCATATCATAAACAGCGGCGTCATCCCTGTTTTCATTCCCAACTAATAATCTATCATCTGGAATGGGCAACATTTTGCTCTCAAGAATGTTTGATAACACTTTGGGTGAAATCTTGCAGCCACAGCCTGCACCATGACTGAATTTGGTTAATTTAATATCAGACATAAGCCTCAATTTGTTTTTCAACTACCCTCGCGTTTTGGCGGTGGTTTGTAGATGGTAATTTAATGGTTGTAACTTTCAGGTCCTTGCGGTTATTCATACCATTGATATAGGATTTGTCGTAGTAATAGAGTGCTATTTTGGCCACCTCTTCATACTTCTCCTCATCCAGCAATGCCAAAGCATTCCTGACATTCAGACCGCCCAATCTTTTGGCTATCCTGTGAATGGATTCGGCAATATGTTTGTTGTTCTTATTGCCGTATTCTGTTGCCAGATGTCTTGCTCTTTCTTCTTTTGGTATGTCTACAAAAAAGACCCTTGCAGCCCTCATCTGACTGAAAAAGGGCATGGGGATTTTTACACTTCCTATACCATGACTTTCATCTTCAATCCAGATGGGTTTTTCTATATTCAATTTTGACCATTGCAGGTGTAACTCATTTTCAAATTGTTCAACACTGGGTTGGGTTCCCATTCCAATACCACCAAATGCTGAACCTTTGTGATGCGCCAGGCCTTCGAGGTCAATCACTTGTTTGCCGAGTTCCTGCAAAGCCTTGAGTATATAGGTTTTGCCGCTCCCTGTATAACCTCCCAGTACAATGAGCTGTGTGGGCGTGCCCAATTGATCCAGCACATGCTTTCTATAGGCTTTGTAGCCACCAGTGATCCGATACACCTTTGTAAAACCGTTATCAGCCAGTAATTTTGCAAATGACTCACTTCTCATGCCTCCCCGCCAACAATGAACAATAACTTCTCCTTCTGTAGCTAAGTTCTTTGCTTCATAAATGAAATTATCCAATTTGGGAGAAACAAATTCATAGCCTTTGCTAATGGCTGCTTCTCTGGAGACCTGAGTGTAAAGCGTTCCAACAGTAGCCCTTTCTTCATCAGAAAACAGCGAAATGTTCTTTGCATGAGGAATATGTCCCTGGGCAAATTCTGACGGTGAACGTACATCAATAATTGGTATGCTAAGCTTTAAGGCAGCCTCAGTAATGATCTCCTGAATCATGCCTGCAAATGTAAACTAAATGGAGTGATATTGTGAGGTGACTTAAAGGCCTCCAGTAATTAATTAGCTATACAGACTTTCCTGCTCTATTACTTCTGTTATTGTTTTTAAGAAGTAGGTGTAGATGGTCCATGTGTCCAAAAAAACCGTATATTTCATTGTTATTACTGCGGTTTGATGAAAAAATGGGTTTGTCTACTTCTGCTACTGCTTATCTCTGGCACTGGAATCAGTCAGAAAGTAGATTTTTTGCCTACCCGAAATCTGTGGGAAACACAAAGCCTTGACCCAGTAGCGGCTCAGTCACTTGGACATATCGCTGCCGTATGGGAGAATAGTCATGCAGCTGACTATACCATCACCACTTTTGCTTTTGGTTTTCAGAAATCCATTATAACCTGGAAAGGATCCAAAGAAAATCGTTATTGGGATTTAGGAGTAGAAGGTGCTGTTTTTACTCAATTCGAATGGAAAACTACCGGAGGTGAGATGCAACGCAATATGTTGAGCGTGGATTATATGGTAGGTATACCCTTAGTTTGGACAAATCATCAGTGGAGTATGAGGGTAAGAATATTCCATCTTTCAGCCCATATGGGTGACGACTATATGCTACGAAATAAAATAGATTCATACTATAAGAACAACAATAATTTTGAGCAATTGGATGTGACCGCTCTATATACATTCAAACATTTTCAGTTTGGTTTGGGTTTGGGAACCATACTCAGGGCCTCTCAGCCCAGAGAACCATTTGTGATGACTGGCTCAGCTGATTATTCCCGTCCACTTAATACCAATGAATGTCTGCATTTTTATGGTGGTATGTTTATCAAAAGTGAACAGGAACACGATTTTTCGCCTGCGGTAAATATGGGCATTGGTTTAAAATTCGGGAAAGAGGAAAGGCGGCCGATAAAAGTACTATTCACATATTATTATGGCCCCCTGCCTTATAGTGTGTATATAGGAAAGCCGGTGCAATGGTTGGGAGCAGCTTTCTTTATGAATCCATTTTAACTGCGTACCTAAATCTTAGTAAGTATTCCTCCTGGATGCCTATTTCTTAATTTTTTCTACCGGAAGGCTTTTAAACAAACGGCCAATATCTCTTCTGATATTCTTATCGCTTGCTTGCTCTTTTCCGATCTTTCCGCTGGCAACTCCTTGCCATACTTGTTTTTTCTTGTGGTGGTCCAGTAAGTCGATTATAAGTGTTCCCACATGATAGTTGTGGTTGGCAGTTGTATAGGGGTAGGGGCTGGGAACACCATAGCCAATCACGCCAGCTCCAGCTCCTCCGGTACCCACGCTAACACCGACACCAACAACCGCTCCATAGCCATGGTAGCCGGAATAATGGTTGCTATAGGCCGAAAAACTAGTTTCTTCATTTACTATAATAAACACAGAGACCTGCAGGTCGGCACCATGCTCTTTGTAGGTATAGCCGCGGGACTCCAGTTCATCCCGAATAGATGAGAGCAAAGACTTTTTAGTTTCCGGGCTGATTTCTTTGTCATTGGCAGGATTCCAATTCAACAGGCCAAATGTTTTGTAGGTGCTGAAATCAGCTTCTTTGTCGTATTCGCCAAGGAATTTCCATGAACTGCATGACATTAGAGAAAAAACTAATATGGGGATGAGGATATATTTCATGACTAAATATTTAGATGCTGTAAGGATTGCTTTATTGATTAATGCCAGGGAATGGCTTTAAAATCTGTGCTACATTCTTGGGAAGCATTTTGTCACGTTTTTCAAGATTAGGTTCTGCTTCACGGGAACCAATGCCTTGCCAAATGAGCTTTTTATCGCTGATGCTGAACACATCAATGATGAGTGTGCCCACAACGTAGTTGCGCTGGGTAACCTGAGTGTGAGAGTAGGCGGGGCCATAACCGTAGCCATAGCCAAAACCATGGTAACCCCATCCACCGCCATAACCAGCCCATCCACCATAATGGTTAGTATAGGCTTCATAGGAAGTTTTCCCATCTGCGGTTAGAAAAATGGAAACAGCCAGATCGCCACCTTCCTTTTGAAAGCTATAGCCTTTGGCCTCCAGGTTTTCACGGATGGATCTCAATATGGTTTGCTTATCGTATTCGTTGATCTGAAAACCATGTTTGTAATCCCAGGGATAAAAGCTAAAGGTTTTAAACTCAGAAAAATCCGTACTTCTGTCATAATCATAGGTTGACTCCAGCGAGCTACATGAGGACAGGAATATGATAAGTATTAGAATGGCGTAGTAGTGCTTCATTGGGTAAATTTTGTGTGAAAATACGCTTATTCCTCAAATCGGGAATGTTTTTTTTGCTGTACGACCATATAAAACTGAAGAATGCTGGTATGGCTATCCGAACCTTGTATAAATGAAAGCTTAGGAGACTTTGATTACCACATTTCCCTTTTTATGACCCTTGTCCACATAGCGGTGGGCTTCAATCATTTGGTCAAAATCATAGGTTCTGTCAATCACAGTTTTCATGGATCCTGATTCACAAAGGTCCTTTAATTCGTATAGGTCTTCAACTTTTATTTTTTCATGAGCCGACATGGTTAGTACACTCACGAAACGCCCCTTGGGTTTGAGGATTTTTTTTCGGGTCTTTTTCGGAAGTTTACCCACAGTATCTAGTACTACGTCATAGATTGGCCCTTGTTCCGAAATATCCTCCTCAGTATAATCGATAAGCTCATCTGCGCCCAGCAAGCGAACCATTTCAAGGTTTGAAGTACTGCAAACTCCGGTGACTAAACCACCAAAATGCCTGGCAATCTGAACGGCATAAGTGCCCACACTACCAGAGGCCCCATAAATAAGGACTTTTTCTCCTGGCTTAATGTTAGTTTTTCTTAGGTTCAACAAAGCGGTCAATCCACCATTGGATACCGGAGCAGCTTCCTCGAAGCTCATATGGTTTGGTTTTAAGGCCAGTATACCATCTTCCGGCATGCACCGGTATTCCACATAGCTGCCAAATTCAAATTCTGTGGAGGCAAATATGGCATCTCCTTTTTTAAATTTACTAACCTGCTTTCCGATATCTTCAATCTCACCTGAGAGCTCCATGCCCAGAATCTTCACTCTGGGTCCTTTGAAACCCATCATAAAACGCATGGCTGGCTTAAAAAAGAAATCCCTGACGGGTCCAAATCCAGGTCTCAGGCTTCTGACTTTGGTGTCTCCAATATGTACGGTAGTTGCCCGTACTTTAATCAGAACTTCATGATCTTTGGGAATAGGTTTTGGAATTTCCTTGTATTGCAGCACTTCAGGAGGGCCGTATTTTTCGCAGATTATTGCCTTCATATGTAGTGGGTTAGCTTGAATTCAAAGGTACGCAAATGTATAGGATTAGCTTTGCTTCTAAGGCTAATATTTAGATTTAAAGTTGAATTTTGGAATGAGGTGATTCGCAGCTTAATACTATGAGTCAAGGGCAAACTGTTTTCTTAACATGAGCATCAGATCCGTTTTGGTGAATGGTTTTGAGATAAATCCATCACATCCCGCCTCTTTGGCTTTTTGTTCATCCTCTTTCAAGGCATAGGCAGTCAGGGCTATGACAGGTAACTTCGGTTTCATTCGCTTAATGGTTCGGGTAGCATCGTATCCATTCATGATGGGCATCTTCAAATCCATTAGAACCAGATCAATCCTATCTTTGGATTTTAATACTTGGATGGCTTCCAAGCCATGGCCTGCATACAACACTTTAATACTATGCCCTTCAAGGATTTCTTTCACATATTTATAATTGCTCCTGTCATCTTCAGCCACCAATACAGTTTTTAACTCCAATAATCTATGGCTTGTGTCTGTAGACGTCGAATCCCTAGCAACAGGGAGATCGCTCTTAGCTTCTTGCTCAGCATTTACTGGTAGGGTGAAATAAAATGCAGAACCAGCATTGGGTGTGGATTTTACCCACATCTTTCCACCTAAAATCCGAATGATGTTTCTCGAAATGGATAGGCCAAGGCCGGTACCCTGAGAAAACTCATCCAGCTTTACGAAACGTTCAAATATGTGATCCTGTTGGTTATGTGGAATCCCAATACCCGTATCTTTTACAAAACATCGTATTTCTGATGGCTTGACCATATCATATCCATACTCAACTCTTCCCTCAGGAGTGAATTTGAAGGCGTTTGAAATTAGGTTGGTAAAGACCTGTTTGATCCTATGCTCATCTGAGATAATGTGTAATGATTCTGAAGTTTTGGTGGGGATTAATTGGGTATTGCTTTCTTTTTCTGCCTGACTTTCTTCGCATAAATCATCGATGAGTTTGTTAAAATCAAATCGCTCATTGTTGATACTTAAAGATCCGGATTCCACACGAGCGAAGTCCAGAATATCATCCACCAGTTTCAGGAGTAGGTTGTTTTGTTTATTGATGAGTGAGGAAAACTCATAAAGTTCTGTATTTCCTACACTATCAGCAATAATATTTGAAAACCCAATGATGGCATTCAAAGGAGTGCGAATTTCATGGCTCATAGAGGCAAGAAAGGCAGATTTTAATTTGTCGGATTCCTTAGCTTTCCTCAATGCCTTCTTTAAATCCTCTTCATTCTTTATGCGCTCTGTAATATCCCTGTTGATGGACAAACAGGCATTGATACCCATGAAGTAAATGGGAGTAACGAGAACTTCTGTCCAGTAGATGCTTCCATCTTTCCTTTTTTTCTTTTCAACAGAAGTAACAATTTCTCCGCTGCTAATTTTATTTTCCCAGGATTCCTGTTGCAAGCCACCACTACCAGAAACATAGAGGTCGTGGATGATGTTCATGCTCAGGAGCTCGTTTCTGCTATAGCCGGTTTGCCTTACAGCAGCAGGGTTTGCCTCTAATATTTTTCCGATGTTTTCGCCACCCAAAATAGTCACATAAACAGCGTCACCAAGGTCTTCAAAGAGGCGTTTAAACCTGGCTTCACTTTCTTTCAGTTTCTTTTGTGCCTGCAGTCGGTCAGTAATGTCTCTTATAATAGCCTGAACATGAGTGTTATCATCAAAATCGATGATATTTAATGAGATTTCAGCGTCAAATAAACTACCATCTTTACGAATATGTCTCCAGTTAAATCTTTGAGGAATTCCTTTTCGTACCCTGGCCAGATTGGCCCGCTCATGAACACTTGTTTTTCTTCCGTCGGGTTGGAAATCCGGTGATAGATCGCTGGGTGTCAGGCCAATGATTTCATTTTTGTCCGCATAACCAAATAGTGACACCCCTTTGGAATTACATTCTATTATTTTATTGTTCTTTAATATAAGTATGCCATCATTGGCTGATTCGAAAAGCGTTCGGAATTTCTTTTCGCTTTCGGTAAGCCTGTCTTCAGCATATTTTCTTTTGGTAATATCAAACATTATCCCTAACAATCCTTTAAGCTTATCTTGCTTCATTATTGAAATTGCGTGAGATAACACGGGGAAGCTTGATCCATCTTTCCTGACTACCTTATATTCTATGGGACCAGGATTCAAACCCTTCATTCGCATGGAGTCATACCTTCTGGCCTTCTCTCTATCCGCAGGTGTTAATAGATCCAGTACATTCATACCTTTCTTAAATTCTTCCTGACTATATCCGAAAGTATCGAAAGCCTGTTGATTGGCGTAAGTTATATTTCTGTCTTTGTCGGTTTCAAATACAGGCTCCGGTAACATGTCCATGAGGTCTCCGTAGCGTTTTTTACTTTCCAATTCTGCCTGTTTGGCTTGTTTTCGATCTGTATCATCATATACCATGGAAATAATGTATGGAGTACCTCTTATCTCCACGACTTCTGAGAACAAACGGCAATGTCTTATTTCGCCATGTTTTGTTTTAAAATCAATTTTAAAATCCATCAGTTTGCCCTCTTCTTGAAGTGTGCTAATGATCCTTTGATGATCATTCGGATTGGTGTACAAACCAATATCTTTGATGCTTTTTCCAAGGACTTCCTCTTTCTTAAATCCAGATACCTTCTCAAACATATGGTTTACATCTAGGTAATTACCATCGGGTATATCTGTTATTGAAATGGGTAAAGGATTGAAATCAAAAACTTTTAAGAACTTCTCTTCAGATATTTGCAGGGCTACCTTGGCCTGGTTTTTAGAGGTAATATCACGACCTTCAGGGATTACGTAAACGACTTTTCCATGATCATCAATCACTGGGTTGAAAGAAAAATCAACATTGCGTTTTTCATTCTTGTAATTCAGGTGAGTTGTTTCAAAACGTACGAATTCACCCTTAACGGCTCTTTGGAAAGCTGAATGTACTTCCTGTTGCTGAGAATGTTCCCACCAGTCACATTTCCAAAAAAGCTTACCCAATACATCTGATTCTTTGGATTGAATCAATTCAAGGGCAGTTTTATTGGCAGCAACTAGTTTGCCTTCAATGTCGAGCATGCCTGTCATCTGAAAGTGATGATCAAGTATGGCTCGCATTTTCAATTCATTGTTTTGCAAGCTCTCGTGATCAGATTTGTACTTCTCATGCTCAGCCTTCAATTTTTCGACCTCCTTTTTCAGCTCTGTTTTCGTCATGTGGTCAAGTGAGGGCATGGCAGAATCTATTTAAATGAGAAGTGTGGCCTGACTGCAATATACTATTAATATGGCAATTAGTCAAGATTGGGAAGAGTCACATACTGGGAACGAAATGATAAAAAACCTAACTATTGGAAGGTCGAATCAAATGATGAGTGCTTTAATTCCTTCTATTTGGGCGAGCATTGCCTCTATTTTCTCTTTTTCAAAATACCATTCCTGTGGATTAACTAAGGCCAAATATGATTTTCCTTCCATGCTGCTCACAAAGTCAAGTTTGTGCTCGTTGATGGAAATGGTGAGTGTTTTATCCAATTCCAGGGCCTTTACTAAGCGGCTTTGCAGTCGGGTTTGGGACAGCCACCTTTTGGTATCCTGGTCCATCTGGCCTTTGATGAGCACTTGAGTGTCAAATCTTTTACTACCCAGAGTGTTCCTATTGGGGCTGCTGAAAAAAGGTACTTTATCGATGCCGTACTTTCTCCTCATGCTGAGCCTGGATTGAATGTGAGAGGGAATAGGTATAAAAGCTCCGCAATAGATAGTTGAATTTCCTAGATTGGCGTAGGGATCGCTATACCAGATGAAATAACTTGATTCAGCTGCGTCTGAAGGCATACTGAGCATCCGCTTGTATCGCTGAAGGGTTCGGATACCAGTTAGCGGATAGGGTATTTCTTTAACATTGATGATTCGGTTCGTTGCTTTGGCAAGCTCTTTAAGAATTTCTATGTTGCTTTTCTCTTCCATGTTTACATCTTTTTGAATGAACCAGGTCATTTACTTCTTAATTACAATTTCTGATCTGTGCTGAGAGTGTTTGCTGTCTGTCATGAGTAGAAAGTAGGGTCCGGCAGCTAATTTACTACAGTCTATGAGTAGAGGAAAACTGTGCGGATGCATTCTTTCCATCAAATGTCCATGGTTATTGTATAATTCTACCACATATGATCCTTTCTTATGCAATTGGGTATCGATGTTAAGCAAGCCTGCAACGGGATTAGGATAGACTATCAGGCTAGGGGTGTCTGCATCTTCCAATAAAATACCTTCCACACAAGCCTCTCCCCATTTTGGCTGGTAAGCGCTATCCAGGGGACTATATTGAGAAAAGTCCAAAGGAGGTAGTATAAATGAAGAAACACACCATTCCGAAAGGTCCTGATTAAATGAGCTTGCATCATAAAACATTTCACGCATATCGTTTACACTACTGACATCCCAGCTGCCAATATCCTGGTTAAACGACAGGGCTTCCTTGAACATACCACTCATATCTGTGACCTGGCTCACAATCCAATTTCCTATATCACGATTGAAGAGATAGGCCTTGTAAAACATATTATGCATGTTCTGAACTTGTCCCGTTTCCCAACTTCCAATATCCTGATTGAATACAGTCTCATTGGAAAACATAGCACTCATAATGTTTACCTGTGAAACATCCCAATTCCCTATGTCCTGATCAAACATATGGGCGTATGAAAACATATGACTCATGTTTTTTACATGGCCGACATCCCATGAACCAATATCCTGATTGAATATTTCCGCATTGAAAAACATATGGTTCATATCTCTTGCATTGCTTGTATTCCACTGGTCTAGAGCTTTATTATAATGTTGGGCATTGTAGAACATATAACTCATATCCTGGACATTCGATACGTCCCAGCCGTTAATATCTTGATTAAAATTTACTGAGTTGTAAAACAATCTTGACATATCCGTAATATGACTTACATCCCATTGATCCAGATTGGTTATTGAATCTTGTTGTAGATCTGAAAAGCACCCACTAATATTTTGAATGCTGGAAGGTAAGGTGTCAGGAACGCTCCGGAGATTGTTGGCGCCCTGAAAGGCATCCTGAAGTGAGTTTATTCCGGCATTTCCGAAACTTGACATATGTACTAAAGTAGATTCATCAAATGCTGGATTTTCAGTTGAAAATCCTGAAGTTTGACCTTGAATTGAAACCTTGTATGTATCTGTATGAGTATAAGTATGGTTAATAGAACCAGGATTAGTTATTGTGTCAATTGTCGTGTCACCCCAATCTATAATCGCATCTACATTACCCGTAAGTCTCATGCCTATTGTAGTTTCAGAAGGATTGGTGATGTTATAGACCATTTTAACAGCTGCACAGGGTGTTGACCAAAAGGGTTTGTATTCTTCAAGTAGTGAATTCCTGGAAAATTGTGGAGGTTCATATAGAAACGATTCCACGCACCATCCCGAAATGTTTTGATTGAACCTGTGGGCACCATTAAACATATTGCTCATATTTTGCACGTACCCTACATCCCAGTCTCCTATATCCTGATTGAATCTGTAGGCCCCATAAAACATAAAATCCATACGCCTGACATTACCAACACTCCATTCTCCAATATCCTGATTGAAATTACTGGCTTCATAAAACATATGATGCATATTTTCAATATTTCCAACATCCCATTTTTCAAGGTTTGCAATTGTATGGCGATCTATTTGATGAAAACAATTGTTTAAATCTATTATTGTAGAAGGCAATTTTTGAGGAACACTTAGTAAACTGTCTGCTCTTTTAAAAGCATTTTTCAAGGATCTTATCTTCAGATCTCCAAAACTTGCTACTTTTTTAAGACCTATGAATTGCTTGTCAGATTCACTGCCAAAATGAGTTAGCTTGCCATCTATAGCAACTTTCTTGTTGCCAAATTCGGCATATTGATGTTCATGATAACCTTCTGTGGTTATATGATCAATAGTCCCATCTCCCCAGTCAATGCGTACATCAACGGTGTCGGATAGATGGATGCCGAGTGACAAGCCTGTATTTGAATTAATTTCATATACCAGCTTCATATTATTGCAGGAACAACCCCAGAAGGGCAGGTTAATATCTTCTTCCTGATAAGGGTTGTTAACTAGGAAATAAAAAGGTTCATGAGGGATTTTTTCTACACACCATTCTGATAGATCAAGGTTTATTGAAGTGGCACCGAAAAACATATAGTCCATATCTACTACCTGACTCACATCCCATCCTCCAACGTCAGACCTAAACATATGCGCCCCCATAAACATCCCGTGCATATTTTCGACCTTAGATACATCCCATAGACTGATATTTTGGTTGAATTTAACCGCGTAAGCAAAAATCTTATGCATTGTTTTTACATTTCCAACATTCCAACTTCCAAGGTCATGGTTGAATATATTAGCCTTAAAAAATAAGAAATTCATATTAACTACTTGCGCCACATCCCAGTTCCCTATGTCCTGATTAAATCTTAAACATCTTGCAAATACTCCTTCCATGTTGGTTACTTCACTAACGTCCCAATTGCTTATATCCTGATTGAAGAACTCAGAATCGTAAAATAGATAACTCATATCGGTAACATGGCTCACATCCCATTGGTCAAGATTTTCTATACGCTCCTGTAATAGTGATGAAAAACAGCCGCTCAGATTTAATACGGTGTGAGGCAGAGTTTTAGGTACATATTGAAGGTTTACAGCTTGCTTAAATGCATTCTTTAAGGATGTGATGCCTAGATCTCCAAAATTAAGAACCCCTTCAAGTGCAATGTTACTAGCATTAACAGTTTCAGAGCCTAACCAGGATAATGAACCTGATAAACTTACAATATATACTCCATCTTCGGTATATGTATGCTCGATGATGCCTTCATTTGAAACTACTTGTTGGTTTCCATCGCCCCAATCGATAGAAACATCAACATTGTCTGAAAGGTGTAACAAAATAGTATTCTTCTCAATTAGATGTGTATTGTAAACCAATTGCATTTGTGAATACAGCTGGATTGGAAGTAGAAAAAGGATGGCAAGCCATAACCACCGATGCCGGTTCTTCATAGTTGTACAGGTTATAAAGAGTTTCTAGGTTTTTAGGTTTCAGGCCGTTTACTGCCCAAGAACAAATATAACGAAAAGAACCCAACTGTGATATTGGATATGGGCTGATAAGGTCACCTTGGATATTGTGCAAATAATTACACAAAAAAACCGGGCAGAATCCGATATGAGTTACACCGAATCCTGCCCGGGATTAGTTTAGTTTGAATGTTAAAATTGTCAATCAGTTAACCTTATAACAACCTTATCAAGTGTTCCGGTGAAAGGAAAAGGGCTTCCCTCATAGTCTTTATCTACCTGAGTTCCTGAGTCCATGCCTACATCGAAGGTTTCAGCCAGAGAGTAGGTTGAGATATGCATAAATTCAAAATACTCTTCATCTACTTTCTTACCGTTGACATAAAGTTCTCCTGTTCCTGACCAGGGCTTCAGCGTACCATCAATTTTAGAACGATCCAGAATGAAATTGAACTTCATATCAGTAGGCCCTTTGGGGAGTTTCTTTGATGTCAGGTGGTAATGCACCCCATCCAGAAAGTTATAATCGAAATGAAGCTTGCCACCTTTGATATACATGGTATAGCCTCCGGTCATTCCACCACAGGCAACTATAACGCCCTCTTCACCACCTTTCAGATCGATGGTGGTTTCTATGGTATGTGACCTGCCCTTTACCGGAGCGGAGGCCTTTTCAGCAATACGTGTGGCACCTGGTGCATAATAGGTGAATTCCTTTCTGTCTCCAAAGAGTACATAATTCACAGCGTTTAGGCGGGCAAGCATATCGTCATACAGGGGATAAACCTGATTGGCCCATGCTTCTTCTTCGAATATGGCCTTTAGTTCCTCCAATTTTTCGGGATATACTTCAGCAAGGTCGTTACTCTCAGAAAAGTCTTCTGCCACATGATACAGTTCCCAGACATCGTCTTCGAAAGGCTGGACCATATTAATCTCCCAGGGCATACGATTGGCGTGGAGAGTAACTGCTTTCCATCCATCCTCCCAAATGGCTCTATTGCCAAACATTTCATAATATTGGCGTTTTTTCACATTGGGTGCATCAGCATTGTCAAAGGAGTAATTCATAGCCACACCTGTAAAGGGTTGCTGTTTGATACCATGATACTCATCAGGTCTTTCAACGCCAACAGCCTCCATGATAGTAGGAGCAATATCCGTGATGTGATGGTACTGATTACGGATTTCACCCTTTGCATTGATACCGGCAGGCCAGTGAACCACAAGGGCGTCTTGCTGACCACCTCTGTGTTCCGATTGCTTAAAGTAAGGAAAAGGAGTATTCCCGGCCATGGCCCAACCTGCGTGGTAGTGAGGATAAGTGTCCCATTGGCCCCAGTTGTCATAGTTTCGCATATTGGCATCAAATGGGGTTTGCATGCCATTTAATACATAAGTTTCATTGAAGGTCCCTTGTAGTCCACCTTCACCACTGGCTCCGTTATCTGCAGTTATAAATATCAAGGTGTTGTCCAATTCTCCAATGCGCTCAAGAGTTTCTACAATCCGGCCTATCTGATGGTCCACATGATCCATTTGAGCGGCGAAAACTTCCATCTGTCTGGCATAGAGTTTTCGTTCATCCGGAGTGAGGGATTCCCAGGCAGGAATTTCTTCAATACGATCTGATAATATAGTATTTTCGGGAGCAATACCCAATTCGATCTGTCGCGCAAGAATTTGCTCACGGGCCTTATCCCAGCCCATATCAAATTTTCCCTTGTACTTGGCAATGTATTCGTCCGGTGCATGGTGAGGTGAGTGCATGGAGCCTGAAGCCCAAAGCATCATAAAGGGCAAGTCCTTATCCAGTGATTTATGTCCTGTGATCCATTCAATGGCTCTGTCAGCAAGGTCCTTGTCAAGGTGTTCTGACTTTCTGTAAGGCTCAGGGTGGTGATCGTCCCACATGACAGGGATAAACTGGTGTACATCAGCCGCCATAAAGGTGTAGGCATGGGCAAAACCTTCATCACTGGGCCAACGATCAAAAGGCCCTACCTGTGATACCTCGTAAAGAGGCGTATGATCCCATTTACCGAGGGCATAGTTTACATAACCCTCTTCTTCCAAATAGTTGGCAACTGATTTTGCGGAAGGGGGAACAATAGCGTTATATCCGGGAAATCCCATGGCAGTTAAGGCATGGCTGCCCAAACCAATCATATGAGGATTCCTTCCGGCCATCAATGAGGCCCTGGAAGGGGAGCAGAGGGCTGTGGTGTGGAAATTGTTGTAACGGAGTCCGTTGGCAGCAAGCTTATCAATATTTGGTGTTTCAATGAGTCCACCGAAACTTTCCACTTGTGCGAATCCAACATCATCCAGGAGAAAGATAATTACATTAGGGGCGTCTTTTGGTGGTCTTTGCTTTTCTGGCCACCATTCTTCAGATTCCTCATAGGATTTGGCAATTTTCCCTTTGAATTCGGGAAGTACACTATCCTTTGATTGTTCTTTTACTGTAGATTCCTTACAAGAACTCAGGAAGGCAAGAATCATAAAGAAAAGAAATAAATTTATTAGTGTTTTCATACTGTAGGTATTTGTTAATTATATAGTTGTAGTTGCAATCTTGAGTGGAAGACAGTGCCAGAAACCGCTAGTTGGGATATTATCCATTTGGAAAGATTATGTGCCGCTGACTTTGTAATATTGAACATCATATTACAATTGTTTGCTTAATACTTAGGGGATCTAATACTATCAAGTGAAAATATCCACTACAATAAATGGATCTGGCCTTCAACTCATCAACAAATATAGGGAATTCAGCAATTACTTGAAAGCTATGATTCTAGATTAATACTTGCAGGACAAATTGGACATTGAGGTGATGCCAAAATCATAAATACACTGAATAGCAACTTCATACTTACACGTGGAGCTGTCACCCATCTGATTTTTTGAAACACCTGGTGCTTTGTTAGCTATTAAGAACAATGGAAGATAGTTCTTCTAATAAAGCACTCGGAAGGCGTTGGACACAGCCTGATGCATGATGGTGGCGTGATCTTCATTAGGTAGGTAATCGAAAGTCAGTCTGATGGATTGACTCTTGGAATTTGCGAGTTTTTCGTACAATAGATTGGCATCCACTTCCATGACACGTGGGGTTTTTGTTGGCGTAAGTCCTTCTTTACCCACACCTATGTATATATCCGTTTCCTGGGTAAATGATGCATTTAAGATTATTGAGTTTAGCTCCAGAAGGGAGGCATTATCCCACCATAAACTGGGGCTGATGATGATATATTTATTGAAAAGATGGGGTTTTTTAAGTAATGTTTCCGTTACAAATAATCCTCCCATCGATTGCCCGATAATTGTTTTTGAATTTTTAGTTCGGTACTTTTTCTCAATGTAGGGTTGGAGTTCTGTCTCGATAAAACTCATGAATCTGTCAGACAAGCCCGAAGTTGGAAAATTTTTGTTTTCTTCCTTTACAGAAGAAGGAAAAGTAAAGTCTCTTCTCCTGTCCACCGTTCCTATACCGACTACTATGGATTTAGGAACCTTATTGATCCAAGGAAAATTATAAAACTGAACAAGACCGACAATATGGATAAAATCCTCATCGGCAGAACCATCAAGTAAATAGATTACCGGATATTTCTCAGCTTTGTTTTCGTCATAGTCAGGTGGCAGATAGATGTTTAAGACTCTTGTTTCATCCAGGAGTTCGGATTCGATTTCATCGATATACCCAATTGTGAATTTCTTTTCCTGTGGAATAGTTGTCTGATTGTTTTGACCACATACCGTGATCGTTGATATGATCAATAATCCTAATATTACTTTATGCATCTTCAGTGTATTGATGGATTACTTGTTTACTTTGGTAGTAAATACCAATTGCGAAGGTACAGACATATCAACAGAAAGAAGACAGCATTTGTCTAAGTTATTTATAAAACACTACTGATATAGATAGTTTATAAAGAGTATACGTAAGAACTATTTATTCTCCACTGCAACTATGTATATAATGGCATAAAAGCTTTGAAAGGTTGAACCTGGCTGAAGCTATACACCCTTAGCCTTGCTTACACTTGTTACACCTTCACATGGTTCTTTTGAATTCATATACAGACTCAACTGTATTTGCACTTGGGTAGAAATGATTTTGTGCACGTGTACAAACCAATTTGCGCACGTGTACAAATTGTTTTTCACCAGGATGAAATTTGGAAATCACTTTGATGAATAATTGTTTGCATCAGTATCAGGCTTTTTGAGGAGGGAAATGGATAGAGGTTATTCATTAGAAATACTATATCGATGAAAAAGTCAGGTAGAAACCGGCCGGTTAAAACCAAGTGTTATCTGCTTTTTTTTCAGTTTTAAATGAAAAGATGTGCTGGGAAATTAGAATGAATGCAAGCTTTTTGGTAAAGTTGTATTTCATATATTTGACTAACCTAACTACAACCCATTATTCCTAGTCGAATGACCTCCGGTTTGAATTGCCTTCCTTTTAATCTATTACTGATAGGAATTATGCTGTGTAACCAATTGACTTACGCCTCAGGTGAGACAGAGTTGAATGCCTATCAACAAGAATTAATGGAGCTTTTAATTAAAGGGAGACAGTTCGAATCCATTAATTTTGATACTGCAATCAGTTATTACACCAAAGCAGAACTCCTGGCCAGAAGTCATCAGGATTCTACGGGTGTTGCTAAAGTAAAGGAGAATATTGGGTTTGCTTATTACTATGGAGGAAAATCTCAGCTAGCACCCGGATTTCTGCTGGAAGCCATTGATATATATACATCAACAACAGACACCATATCTGTGATTAATAGCTGCTACAACTTAGGATTTATTTATGAGGGGCTGGAGGATTATCCTGCTGCCATTGATGTATTAAAGAAATCGGAAGAACTTGCCTTGATTAAGGGAGATGAGTCAATTCTGGGTAGGATATTCAATAATCTAGGACTTATATATCAATATGTTGGGCTGTATGACCATGCGAATGAATATCAGTTTAAAGCTTTAAGACAAAAAGAAAAAACACGTGATACAACCATTTCTCTTACGCATGTGAATATTGCCTTAAACTATTCACAAAATGCCAAGTTCAACGAAAGTCTGAGGCACCTTGATCTGGCCACGTCCTTGTTTGATCCTGATACTCAGCTTAAAGAGCTGGCTCATGTTATCAAAAATAAAGGAGATGTGTTTCAGGAAATGGGAAAAGTAGACAGTGCCCAAGCCTGTTATATTAAGGCCATTCAATACTACCGTGAGCTGAATGATCCGGTATCACTATCCAGATGTAGAATGGCGCTGGGTAATCTATTTGTTTCCTTGGAGGATTTTGAGATGGCTGAATATTATTTAAACCAGTCGCTGGACTCCCTACCTCAAAATGCGAGTGTGAAACTGAGGTGCTATATTTTTAAAAGTCTGTCAGAACTTTATCTCCTCAAATATGAATACTTTCAGGGAAATCAGTCTTTATATCTGGACAAGGCATTCAGTTTTGCTCAAAGGCTATACACTGAATGTGATAGGGTTGGTTCACTTGAAATAAAACGAGCGGGACTCAGATTATTGTATCAGATATATGGATACAAAGGCGAGTCAAAAAAAGCCCTGGCTTTTGCTCAAGAATACATTGAATTAAATGATACTATGTTTTCCATGGAAAAACAGCAAAATATCAACGAAATCCAAACCAGGTATGAAACTGAAAAAAAGGAATTAACCATCCAATTGCTGAATAGTGAAAACGAAAGAATCAGTGATAACCTAACACAAAGCCAATCCATTAGAAATGCGCAGAGATTCATTATTATTCTCTTGGTAGTTGGTATCATATTAATAGCCGGAATCCTGATACTTACCTACAGATACTATAAATTGCTTCAGAAAAACAATAACAAGCTCAGGGTCCAAAGCGCTCTTATTAGCTCACAAAAGACCGAGATAGAGTTGTTGATCAGAGAAATGAACCACCGGGTAAAAAACAATCTTCAAATAATAATTAGTCTGTTAAACCTTCAAATGAATCAATCCAGTGATAAGGTAGTAAATGAAGCACTGCTGGATGGACTTTCCCGGATTCAATCGGTAGGTATCATTCATGAACTTCTGTACCGCTCGAAAGATCAGGTTAACCTTAATTTCAAAAATTTTGTCCAGGAGTTATGTAAGCATTTATCTCAAATTGTGACCCATAATAATAACGTAATTCATCTGGCCATTGAGTCTGATGTTGCTTTTAAGGTAGATACTACGGTAAGTCTGGGTATTATTCTCAATGAGCTACTTACAAATTCCATTAAATATGCTTGCGAACAACAAGATGATTGTCGAATAGATATATCGCTTGAAAAGCTTGAAAATGACCGTTTTCAGTTGATTGTTCAGGATAACGGTTCAGGCTTTCCTCCAAGCTTTAAACGTGAATCAGTCAATAGTCTGGGACTAAGTTTGGTAGATACTCTGGTCGCGCAGCTGAATGGGGAAATTACATTGAAAAATAATAAGGGAGCACTGATATTGATTACTTTTAGTTCTCCAAAAGAATAATAATACATTGAAGAAGCCACTTAGGGTTTTAATTGTTGAAGACGAGTTCGTAACTGCACTGGACATTTCTGATGCGCTACACAAGTCAGGTTTTGAGGTCGTTAAATGTGTGAATACCTACGAAAAGGCAATTGAATGCATTGAAAAAAAGAATCCAGACTTTCTTATTCTGGATATAATCCTCAATGGAAGTAAATCAGGCATTGATATAGCAAATTATCTAACAGATCAACATCAAATACCTTTTATCTTTCTTACCTCATCTACAGATGAAAGAATCTTTGGTCATGCGTTGAAATCCAGTCCCGGAGCCTACCTTATCAAACCTTTTACAAGAGAGGAACTTCACGCTTCCATAACACTTGCTGTCCATAATTTCCATGAGAAAAACAGAATTTCTCAAAATGCAGATGGCAAAATGTCAGAAGATTTTATTGAAATTTGTGACAACCAGAAACCCTTGCGATTATATTTCAATGAAATTGCTTATGCCAAAAGTGATCATGTATACATGGAATTAAATACATCCTATGGTCAAAGCTATCTGCTAAGGTCTACTATGGATGCTTTACTTCAGAAGCTTTCGGAAAATTTTTGCAGAATCCACCGTTCCTATATTGTGAACTGCAAGCATATCAGAGAAGTGAAAAAAAACAAGCTTAAAGTGCTCAATACAGAACTTCCCATAGGAAAACAATATGCCCACTGTCTGGAGTCTAAGATGTAATAGGTTCTTATTGGATTCATTTAACAGCTCGCATTCTGGCCGTGATTTCATAACTTATATCACGAATTCATAACAATTTTCAACTCCTACTTGATAGGTTTTCTACTTTTAATCATAAGGTAAACCTGCGCACATCAGGTTTAAAGCATACTAAAGTGGTTTAGTGTGAATTCGGGGGTGATCTTTAGGTCACCCTCTTTTTTTGTGACATAACTGAATTTTAGTCGTAGTTCGTAACATAAACACTCCATTCATAACAATCCTGTCCTTTTGCACGTCTTTAATAATAGATTTGATATCAACCAATTAGCAGGCAATCAGAGCGCTTAGTTTTGTTTCATTTAAACCACTTTAATTATGTTTGTACGCTTATTATTTTTCAGAACATTTCTGATTTTCTTTGGAGTATTTCTTAGTCTTCAACTGACCGGTCAGACAAATGTAAATGTGGCCACCGCCACATTGGTGAATTCGTTTCCTTATACAGAAAGTAATGTGAATACCAATGGGGGTGGTACTGCCACAGGTATGAACGGAAGTTGCTCTGCCATACCCTGTTGTTCCACCCTGGTGTACAGGCTTGAGGTACCCGCTTATGGTTGTGTACGAGGGCAGATTCATAATTTTGTGCCCTTGGCAGGCTCGATGATTGCCTATTATGCTGATATCGATAACCCTATGGATTATTCAGATCTCACCTATTTCGCCACTCCCGGGAACTTCTGTGGTTTTCGGGATACCTTGCAGTTGGGTAGATTCTATGATTGGAATAATGGAAACTGGTACGGCACTCCAGATATGAATAATCCAGATCATGTATGCCCACCAGGTGTTTACTATGTGCTTTTCTTTGGTTATAATAACCAGGCAGGTTTAGGAGCAAACACCGATATAAGCTTTGATTTTGCCGCTTTTTGCCCTGATGGATATAGTTGTTCATTCAACAATGTGACCATTTGTGATGACAATGGTTATATGAGTGCAACAGGTAACCTCTATACTTCATCTGGTTTCTATACAGATACCCTCCCGGGAGCAGCCAATGGAGGATTAGATAGTTTGATATATACTAACCTAAGCGTAAAAAACTATAGCAAAACTGATAATCATATCACCGATGAATTGTTATGTCAGCCAGACGATACACTGAGACATCCTGCTTATACCGAAAAAGTATCTTTTGTAGATCTGGATAAATCGGACGATAACTGGATAGAGGCAAACAATGTCATTCCTTCAATTGTAGGTACAAACCGCTCTGTATTTACCTGGATCAAAAAATCAACCACAGTATCAAGCTCCTCACAAATGATTGCAGCCATTAACACTTCGTCAGGTGGTAATGTCTGTAACCTTCAGATCGGTACCAATGAAAAGCTCGGTATCTATGATGGATCAAATTCACATTATACCAATGTGACCATCACTGATGGTAGCTGGCATTTTGTGGGTTATACCTATGATGAAGCTACGGATACAACCAAGATGTGGGTGGATGGTATAATGGCAGGCAAATACAAGAACAGTCAGACTGTGGGGGCTACCAACCAGTTCTCCATAGGGCAGGAATTCGACTCGGGTAATTCCAAAGGCAATTATCTTGATGGCATACTTACCCATTTCACGGTGTGGAATGAAGTACTCGATTCCTCGGAAATAGCATTACTTATAAATGGTTCCCTGGAAGCCTCCCATCCAAAGTATGCGAATCTTGTGGCCTATTACCCCATGATCATAGAATGTGATAACGATATCTCAGCCATCAAGGATTTCAGTACCAATGGCTTTGATGCCTGGGCTTCCCATGCAAACATGCAATCGGAAGACAGCCTTCTTGCCATTCCTAACTTTAACAGTGTGAGCCAGTTTTCGATCGAATGGCTTGCCGACGGCAGCCGGATCTCTGTCGCCGATACACTAGAATTGACCAGCTTTAGTTCGGGTAGTTATCAATTAAAGCTTGATCGTGATATGATTACACTAACTGATGACTGGACTGTAACTGTGGGTTGTCCGGGTTCAGATACAGATATCGTGATTACGGAAATCAGTTATAACCCACCTGAATCGGGCTCAGATTCCACAGAATATGTTGAACTATACAATTCGGGCTCCGGTGTGGTGGACTTATCAGGGTTTCATTTCACCAGCGGTTTTGTTTATACTTTTCCTTCAGGTGTACTGTTAAACTCTGATGAATATTTGGTAGTAGCTGTTGACTCTGTAGCCATTAAACATACTTATGGATACGCCAGTGCTCGTCAGTGGACAACCGGCGGTTTATCCAATGGTGGAGAACCCATTGCCTTAAAGAATGCTTCAGGAGCACTAATCGATACTTTAAGGTTTGATGATGCGCCACCATGGCCTGTAGAACCTGATGGAGATGGAACAACCTTGGTGCTATGTGATCCTACTGCAGACAATACAATGGGAGCTAATTGGGTTATATCTACCACATCTGCAGGTATAACTGTTAATGGTAAAACAGTATATGGCTCACCTGGTACTTCCGATGATGCATGCGGTCCATCAGGTTGTACAGATACCTATGATACAATAGCACCAGTGGTTTGTTCATCCTATACTTCACCTAGTGCCAATTATACCTGGACAACTTCAGGGAGCTATTTGGATACCATTCCCAATGCTGCTGGATGCGACAGTATCATCACCATCAACCTAACGGTTGATAATAGTGTGTCGACATTAACCGCTGCTGTTAGCATCGATTCACTACCAAGCTGTAATACCTATATGGATGGAGGGGCTACAGTTTCCGGATCTGGTGGGAATACGCCTTTTACTTATTTGTGGAGCAATGCAGCTACTACAGCGTCTATAACCGGAGTTGGTGCAGGATCATACATTGCTACCATCACTGATGCAGATGGTTGTATGGCTTCTGATACGGCTGTAATTACAGAGCCTGTGGCACTGGTGCCTACCATGGTGGTCGATTCAAATGTAAGCTGCTATGGCTTAGCCAATGGCGGGGCTTCTGTGAGTGTTTCCGGAGGTAGTCCGCCTTATACCTATTTGTGGAGCAACTCAGCGACAACGGCAACAATTGCCGGAGTTACTGCAGGCACCTATATCGTGGGTATCACT
>JAERTD010000080.1 GCA_016845175.1 Bacteroidota bacterium
TACAAACGAACTGAATTTAGCGAGTCACTTAGTGATTTCAAGGAACGACAGCTTATTAAAAAAATCTACCTGAACAGATACAGGTATTATGATAAATTACAAGAGTTACACACCGACGAGTTTAAAGAAATTCATAAAGAAGAAATAAAAAGCCAGTCCGACAAGCAAAACAAAAAAAACAGGCTTGCCATCATTGGCAGGGGGTGGATTAAAGCAGGATTTGATTTTGGTGAATTTAGTGATCGGAATTTTCAATATAAGGCAGAACGACAAAGCATACATTTCATTGGATTGCAACCAAAAATATTAAGCAAAACCATAAACCCATGGTTTATTCCTGAAGAGGGTGTGGAGGGTTTCGAATTTCTAATTGCCGAAAGGGGGGCAAAATATAATTATGAACACACTAAAAGAGTCAAGCAAAGGTGTTTGGAGAAATTGGAGCATCAGGCCATCAGCAAAAACATTCTTGAAAAAGCACAAACTAATGCTGAGCAGCAGTTAAGGCAATTGTTTTCAATACTGTTAGATAAAGAAATAAAAGGAGTAAACTTCCATACCAATTACCTCGATTATACTTTGGATGATTTGTTTCTAGATTCCAAAACAAGCAGCAATGAGGAATTGCTCACCATCAATTTTGCCATTAATCACTATGGTTCCTACTATAAAGAGGATAAAAACCAAACCAAAAACATCACTGGATTTCTTGATACCCTAAAGGCCTATCCAGCAAACATCTATGATGAAAGCATACAATTGAACAGCCTAAGCTCCAGACTATTCTTAATTGTAAAAGATCGTTTGATTGATACTAACGATCAAAAGTACTTTAGGTCCATTCATAGGAAAACAATTGTAGATACGCTTTGGCAAACATCACTTTTATCCAATGAATCTTTGTACAATAATGCAATCAAAACTATTTCAGTTGATTCCATAAAACTAGACTCTTCCTTCAGGAAGGATTATGAATTATTCTGTGCTGATCTGAAAAGAATGATTGGCTCCGGAAAAATTGCTGTAGACTCAAGCATGTTAGGTTTTGTTAAGGACACAGCTTGCATTGGAAGGTGATCCGTTAATTGTGAACGGTGAGCTGAGCATTATAATAACTTTGTGTGTCTTAGAGTCTTCTTTGTGTAGCTTTGTGTTATAGTATTTCTATTTGTTAAAACAAGAGATTGCTTCTCCTGACGCTCCTAAAGTCGGTCAGGATCGCAATGACGCGGTTTTTTTAGTAAAAGTTAAACTATACAATACTTGAAACTTGGAACCTGTAACTTGGAATTATTTCCCTCACCTCGTCACCCACTTTAGTGGTCACTTTTGTCACTTGAAAAAGGTTCAATGGATTAGAGGATCAGAGGATCAGCGAGTCGGTTGGGTGGTTGGGCGGTTAGACGGTTGGGCAGTTGGTGAGTCAGGACGTTATCAATGCAGTGTCTTGTCCTGATATAGGTTTACACTATTTGTAAACAAATATTAGGATTATGCGAAAAAATGGAAACCGTTATTCGGACGAATTAAAGAACGCCGCAGTTACAGAGTATTTAACCACAGATATCACTATTGAGGCGTGTCAAGTTAAATACGGATTTAGTGGAAGGGGAACTTTACGCAATTGGATTCGTAAATATGGTATTGAAAAGGATGCTAAAAATGTGTCTTATATACCAAAAGCAATGACAGATTCTAAAGACAAGAGCGTAAATGAGTCGATGCTAGAAGCCAGAATCAAGGAGCTGGAAACTGCCCTTGAGATGGAAAAGCTACGTACTGAGGCTTTGGATACGATGATAAACATTGCCGAAGAGAAGCTTAAGATCTCTATCAGAAAAAAGCCTGGAGCCAAGCAGTAGAGCAATTACATCTCGTGTACCCAAATTATGGGGTAGGGATGTTGTGTTCACTGTTTGGCAAAAGTAGGCAGGCTTATTATCAAAGAAGAAAGACGGCTGTTAGAAATGTAATCACCGAAGAGATTTTGCTTCAAATGATAGCAAAAGAGCGGCGATTAATGCCGCGACTTGGTGGAAGAAAGCTCCACTATAAGTTGCAGGCCAGTTTACCAGAGCATATGCATATGGGACGGGATAAGTTCTTTGATTTTTTACGAAGTCATAACTTATTGATCAGACGAAGACGCTATAGGGCAGTTACTACCATGTCTCATCATTGGTTAAGGAAGTATGGCAATCTAATTAAAGACTATATTGTTAGATCACCCAATCAAGTGTGGGTAAGCGACATCACCTACCTAGAGACCAAACTTGGCTTTGTTTATCTATTCTTGATCACAGATGCTTATTCGAGAAAGATCGTAGGATGGAAAGTATCCCAAACTCTTGAAGCCAAGAATGCTCTAAATGCATTACACATGGCAATGGATTCCGTTTCAGAAAAAAAATCAGGTATCATACATCATTCTGATAGAGGTATTCAATATTGTAGTTATGCATATGTAAAGCAATTGCAGGATAAAGGATTTAAGATAAGTATGTGCGAAAAAGCTGATCCTCTGGAAAACGCAATAGCAGAGAGAGTTAATGGAATACTAAAAACAGAATGGATAAACGATTTAGAGCTAAATAACCTAGATGAAGCTATTAAAGAGATAAGCAAGGTTATAGAGATTTACAATAAACACCGACCACACAGTAGCATTGAATTGCTAACGCCGAATCAGGCTCATCAAGTCAATGGTGAGCTCAAAAGATACTGGAAGAACTATTGGAAAATAAAACCACAACAAATGGATTTATATTTATCTACTTAATTTAGCAAAGTAACAGTTAAACTGTAAACTAAAATCAGGACGGGTTACCTATGCCAATGACTTGTTACCATTGACCAGTGACCAACTACATATAACCAATAACTAATAACATATAACTCCAAGATTTTACCTCCATAGAGGCTGCCAGTTCCTCAGGATTCCTTAACTTTCAGCATTCAATTACATTTTGCTTGAAAAGGTGTATCAATTGAAGGAGCTAGGGTTAAAAGGATTATTTTTTTCATTCAAAAAACAACAAACAGCAAAGGCCATCTTTAGCATTGCTTTTGTTTGTCTATTCCAATCTGTGCATGCACAGGTCATGGTCTCCCCTACTTCAAAACCTGCATCACTCATCATTTGTGAAGGTGACAGCAGCTTTTCTTTTTTGGTAGCCAACACTTCTGGTTCAACCATGAGTGGGGCCACTCTCCTTTTAAATCTTCCCAGCAGCAGTCAATATATTCCAGGAAGCATTGTGGGTGCATCAGAGTTAAACATTGCCAACCTCAACCAACCTACTTTCTCCCTACCCAATATTGCCAACAATACAGCACATTCGGTTGAATACAATGCCGAGATCATTTGTGGCTACACCAATACCGAGGACTTTGAATATATTGTTACCTACAATAGCAATAACTATAGTGGATCGGATCCACCCTTACAGACCTATTATTCACCTTCCATTGTCATAACAAATATCACAAACAGCACGGCGACCATTCCACTGAACTCATCCATTACAAGAGACTTCACCATAGAACAACAAGGCTTAAACGCATCTGTGGACACCTTGATTATACTGGATGAGCACACCACAGATATAAATATATTATCAGTGAATATAGGAACCCTAATCCATGATCCGGGACCTGGGAGTATAAGGGTTGATACTATTATCATTACCGGGGCAGACTTACCCGGAGGTAACGGCAAATTTGATTATGGGGAAAGTCTCGTTTTATCAGAAACCGTGGAATTGGTGGGTTGTACCAATGGTCAGAGTACCATCAATGCAACCTGGGGATGTTATGGTTCCTATTGCGACAGTTTCACTGCTTATCCATCAGTTAATCCGGCTTCAGGAAACCCACTCATTGATATGACGTTTACTGGCAATCAACATGGTTGGGGCTTTACTGATAATTCAGGATTTATAGAATTTACTATCACCAACACAGGTAGCGGGGCCGGGACTGCATTTGACCTGACGACTTTGGCTGGATTTTCCAGCAGTGGATCTGTCTATTACCCCAACAATAACTGGTTGAATCAGGTTGATTCGTTTTCGGTGAATAATAATTACCTGCATGCTACTTATAATTACGCCAGCGGAGCCATTAATGGCAGATATGCTTACTTTTTTAATTATGCGTTTACCACTGATCCTGATGGGCCAGGGGTGGGCATTGAAGATGTAGACGGGGATGGATTATACGATGACCTACCGGTGGGCCATTCAGTAACAGTAAAGGCACACACATTCTACAACTGGCAGCAGGCTCACACCTCAATCCCTGTGGCTAATAGCTGCGGAAGGGGCTGGACAAATTCTGCCTGGCAAGCTTTCCGCTATGGTTATGAATTAACAGATCAATGCGGAAGCCAAACTGGGGTGAATTGGGTTGCTAATACCAATGTAACTCCTTTCATGACTTACAATACCAATACACAATCACACAATATGCCACCGGATATTTATGAGGGTGTTACGGTTTGGATGGAGCATCAGGTAGTTACCAACACAAAGGTGGACGATGAGGGTTGTCCGGATGACAAGGTGCATTACAGGGTGGTTGTTCCGGATGGCATTAGCATATCGGGAGGCAATGCTTCTTTCAAAGGTGTAAGCATGGGACCACCAACCTACAGCGGTGACACTGCAGTCTACACTCTGGACAAGGACGATGTGAAAACAGGGGGAACATTTAAAGTTCCCTTGAGAGCTAATTGCGGTATACCACATGATCCTACAGTCTCCATCCATTGCAGCCTTAGGTTCTGGTGTGATGAAATCAACTTTCCAACACGCTATTTTACCTATTGGTGTTCGGAATCTCCGGTATTTGGTATCCAATGTCCTCCCGGTAGCTGTTCCGATCCTTTTCTGGAAAATTTATCAGCCAGAAGAACAACCATGGGATGGCGCGATAACCAGTTAAGTAAAAAGGTCGCTATGGATGATGCAGGAGTTGAGCTCCAACATGCAATGGCCAGGGATTCTATTCAAATAGATGCAACAGGTCTTATCCAAAACTCTTCTGATAGCTTGTTTTTCGAAATCAAACATGAAAATTTGCCAGGTGTTTGGGCCAATCATCTGTTTTTCGATCCAATAAGCACCAGTCTGGATTTCTATGATTCTGAAACAGCTTCATGGATAACTTGTACAAACCTAAGCCCAAGCCTAACGCATGCTAGTGTTTCAAAGCTTTCCATCAATATTAGTGAGTTAACCAATACTGGAGGTTGTTTGGCAGGAATAACAATAACTAATGGTGATTCTGTTCGAGTCCATATTCAGGGACAAGTCCGCGATATAGCAAGGACGAACTGGGAAACCGTACCTGGTTTCCGGGCAAGGTTTTATAATGTTGAGTCTGATGCCGAGCATTATTGCAACGATCAGGGTATCACATTTAAAATTCTTGGGAGTAGCTATACTTTTACTACAAATACCAATATTTCACCCAATGTCTTGGAGGGTTGTGACGATCTGTACATCTACGGGCAGATCTACCGATGGCTGGACATCTGCGGTGGGGATATCGGTTTTCCCAATGAAGTGAGGCCATACGTTGTTTTGGACTCCATCACTTTTATACTTCCTGAGCACTTTAATTATCAGGCAGGAACAGCAGCCCATCGCTATAGAGCCATTGACGGCACTCTGGCCAGTGAACCTATTGCAGACCCTACGATAATCTATACCAATAATGAGATGCGGCTTGTTTTTGTAAGAGATGCCAGCTGGAGTTACTCAACTTATTGGGATTGCAGTGCCGACCAGGATCGCATTCAGTTTACAGCTAATGCATCCTGTGAAGCTAATAACCAGATTTCCTATACGGCACAGGCTTCAGGTCGCTATCAATTTTACGCAGATGCACAGGGTATTCAACATAGTGGAACTCACAATCGAAACGAGGTTTATACGGGAGCAGCAGTTGATCTTACTCCACTCATTGCAACAGCGGAGGGCATCTCAGATACTGTTCGATGGGAGGTCCGATTGTGCAATACCACCAGTCTCAACGCACACAATAATTGGCTGGCATTTGAAAATGATACAGAAGGCATTGAAGTGGTACGTTTAACAGATATCACACAAGCCAGTAGTCCATTTGATATTGCCGTAATGTCTTATGGTCCGGGTAATAGTTGGGGACAAATTGGGCAAATCGATGCTAACACCTGTAGAATATTTGAGATTAAAGCGCTTTATACCAGCTGTTTTAATGACTCACTAAGCATACGTCATGCTTTCAATTGTAACACCTACCCCATCAATCCAGAATTGGGATATCCTCCCTCCGCATTCTCCTGTACAGAAAACAACACCACACTATATCTTGAACCAAAAAACGTCAATCTTAATTTAAGCCTGAATTCACCTGTTAATCCACTACTCCTATGTGATACATTGACTTATGAGGCCACTGTGAGCAACACCTTATTGTCCAATGCCTACAATCTTCTGCTAACAACAAGCCTACCTCCAGGTGTAATTATTATACCAGGAAGTTCAGAAATAAAATACCCCTCCACCAACCCGGTTTTTTCAAGCATTGGTGATCCTATCAATTATCCATCCGGCAGCAACCAATGGCAATACGATATCTCCAACGATCCCAACGGTGTAACTACCCTTTCTGGTGTTGACAGCATACCTTTGAATTCTTATTTACTCAGATTTAAAGTAATCACCGACTGCGACCTGATATCCGGGTCCAGCATAAAAGTAACCGCATCTGCATCCAATGCCTGTGGTGAAATCAAAACCAAATCTTCCTATACATCTGACATTATCATTGATGGTATACCCACCAATACCAATTTATATGTTTTAAGTACTGAGAATGATCCCTATTTACCCACCTGTGATGTAAGCACTACCATAAAAGAAAAGGTGATTAATCTTGGACCTAACTCCGTTTCCAGTATAGAATTATTAAGTGTATCCATAGATGATGCCTTTGATTATGTACCAGGCTCTCTGGTTGGAATACACAACGGGCCCACCGGTATCAGCAATAATGTGGTCATCGGTGGGGTTCGCTACCTACAGTTTGCCATACAGCCCAACCTGTCCATCAACGACTCCATCGTATTCACTTATGACATCATTGATATTGATCCTGGAAGTGTCACATGTGATACCATTCCACTCACCACCAGTGCCATGCTTGTGGCGACAGTACCCTGTGATACCGAACCGGGTGGGAATTGTCTGATTCAATCAATTACTACCTCGCTGATTACCAATCTCATCATCAGAAAAGACAAGGTTGAATTGGCCAGTATTGACGCTACAAGCATCAGGGGAGGCCCTCAGTCAGAGCTTGTTAGTATTAATTACAGCCTGGTCAATTCTGGAGAGCATCCTTTTATTAGTGACAGTCTGGGCGTTGTATTCCTTCATGATGGCAACCAAAACGGAATAGCTGATGACACTGGTGCTGACTCACTCTTTTACCAGAGGGTATTTGTGGATGCACTCCCTCCCGGTGACAGCATACATGCCGTCGCTCAGTTTCTGGTAGCGTCGGATAAGGTATGTGATATGTTGGCCGCGATCAGATTGGATCAGGACACCTGTATTTGTAATGAAACCGTGAACCTGATCAATGATATCCAACTCTTTAACGCGGGTCCGGATACCATGGTATGCTTACAGAATGACTTACCAATTGGTGGTGATACCATCCAGTGGCAATCCTATATTTGGGTTCCATGGAATTATTTAAGTGCTTCCTCCATATCCGACCCCATTTTTAATCATCCAGGCCCCTTGACTCAAGAGGATACCCTAAGCTATATATTGACCACCAACAGACCTGGCGGGTGTATCAGCCGGGATACTGTTGACATAATTGTCTATCCCCATGCCATTGCTTATGCAGGGTCAGATGAAAACTCATGTTCAGGACAAGCATTTGATTTAGGTAGCTGTTCCAGTCCACCTTTTGCAAACTTCGTGGACTCTGTGTATTGGTATGGTGGCACCGGCTCTTTCAACAACCCGAACCTTACTATTCCAGTTTATACACCAGGAACAAATGAAGTCGGGCCAGTAGAACTAACAATGGTTGCATATAGCAGACTCAATTGCAGCCAGGATAGCTCAAGCATGATTCTGACACTGGATTCACTTCCTGAACCCTTAATTTCTGTGGTTCCTTCCAGTGGAATTTGTTTGAACGAAAGCGTCACATTCGTTGGTAGCAATATTAATAATGGAACCATCCTGAATTGGGAGTGGGATTTTGGAGATGGTCAGTTTGGGAACACTCAAATCACTACCCATTCCTTCGCCCTTCCAGGAACCTACGAAGTCAAGCTAAGCATTACCAGTGATAATAATTGTGTGGATTCCATAAGCACCATTGTTTATGTAAATGATCTGCCACAGGCCCAATTCGACATATTACCCAATGATAGTGCTTGTGCTGAATCCCTGGTAAATTTCTCTGCTAACGGAGGAAATGGGATTGTAGATTGGCAATGGGATTATGGAGATGACTCCACTGGCATCGGTCAGTTGAGCAGCCATACATATATGACTGCCAACACCTATTGGGTAGAGCTTATTGTCATTGATGACAGTACATGTGCAGATACAGCCTGGGAACAGGTTTTGATACATCCATTACCCATAGCCACCATTGCCATGAGTGTTCAGGATAGTGCCTGCTTTGATGAAGCGATTGAATTTGAAGGCATTACACCTGATGCGATCACATATTGGGATTGGGATTTTGGTGATGGACAAAGTGGTCTTGGTCAGCAAATAACCCACACATATGCTAATTCCGGTGATTATCTGGTAAGGCTTATTTATGGAGACCAGAACACTTGCTCCGACACGACTTATGCTAGCATACATATCAGGCCCCCACCGATTGCTGACTTCCTTATATCGCCATCTGATACCAGCTGTGTGAATGAAACCGTTTATTTCCTTGGCAGTAGCACTGAGAACATTACTAGCTGGGAATGGGACTTTGATGATGGTCAAACAGCCATTGGAGAATCAGTCGACCACCAATACAGCCTGCCAGGAATTTATACCATCATCCTTACCTATACAAATGCGGCGGGTTGTATAGATTCAGTGGCTCATGAAAAAGTTATCGAAGATCCTCTAGTTGATTTTATCATGGGTCCTAACCCAAATTGTATCGGAACTCCTATTGATTATCAGTCTACCGGAACGCATCTAACCTACGCAGAATACTTATGGGATTTCGGGGATGGAAGTCCTCTCATTTCAGGAGAAACCACCACTTATACGCATGCAAACCCAGGATTGTATCAGGTGAGTCTTAATGTTTGCTCGAAATCTTATACTGAGGTTTTAACCATTAACCCAAGTTGTTATGTGGATGCTGGAGAAGATATGCACTCGTGCGAAGATGTACCTGTAGTGCTTGGTATTGCAGCTGTACCCCCTACTGCAAGTGGCTATTCATCCATTTTCTGGTATAGTCATAACGGTTTAGGTAGTTTTGATGACCCAACACTTGTAGCACCAACTTATACTCCCGATCCCAATGCCGCCTCAACCCAAAACGATACTGTTTATCTCTATATGGTGGGCTATGGAATTGCTCCATGTCCCAATGATACATCAATTATTCAAGTTATTATAGTTCCCGGAGCCGCAGCAATTGCTGGCAGCGATGAAAACACCTGTTTCAACACCCCCTTTGATTTCTCCACAGCAACTTATCCATCAGCAGCCTATAATTATGATACATTATACTGGACTGGTGGAAATGGGCATTTTGTGGACCCCTATGTGGAGCAACCCATATATGTGCCTGCCCCCGGGGAGATCGGCCCAGTGGTTTTAACCATGGTGGCTTCAGGGAATATTATCAATTGTGATAGTATTGATGAGATGGTTCTAACCATCAGACCTGAATATGCCATGCCATTTGATACTACCGTTTGTTTCTATGACTCTGTATTTGCTCAGGGAGCCTGGCAGTATACTTCAGGAGCCTATTACGACACACTTCTTTCTCAATATGCTTGTGATTCGGTCATTATCACTAACCTGACCGTTCGTCCAAAAATCGACAAAAGTTTTGTTCTTTCCCTTGGGGATTCCATATGCCTTGGAGAAACTGCTCAATTTCTTCAAACTGGCCATGCAGGGATCAATATGTGGTTTTGGGACTTTGGAGATGGCAATACTTCCTATGACAGCAACCCTTACCACACCTATGATTCAGCTGGTACTTATACGGTTATTTTCTCCTATGGGGATGTGAACGGCTGTGCTGATTCAAGTGTGAGGACAGTCCAGGTATTTGAACTCCCTGATGTAAGTTTCACCTTAAGTGAAAACCCAAGCTGTGCGGAGACACCCATCGATTTCTTTGGCTTTAGCAACTCAGCTATAGAAATATGGTCATGGAGCTTTGGAGACGGAAATACAGCTAGCTCCCAAAACACAACCCATGCTTACGATGTCAGTGGTAATTATTACATTGACTTAACCGTGGTGGATAGTAACAGTTGTCCCAATACAGCCATTGACAGCATATTTATAGCCGTTCCGCCAAGCGCTGACTTTACTTATACATTTAATTGCGATACAGTCACATTTACAGATATTTCTACAGCCCCTCCCGGCTATTATATCATTCAGTGGGATTGGGATTTCGGAGATGGTAACAGCAGCAGCTACTCCACCTGGGTCCAGCCGACACATGTTTATGACAGTGGTGGGTTGTATCAGGTCACCCTTACGGTTACTGCTGAATCCGGTAATATAAGTTGCAGCAATTCCATTACCAAGGATGTAAATGTTCCCCTGGATCCAACTCTATATTTGCTTTGGTATCCACAACCCACCTGTTTGGGTGATACTACCTTCTTCTTAGGAACTTCAGGTAATCCAATTGCCCTGTGGCAGTGGGACTTTGGCGATGGAAACTCTTCCTTCCTTCAGGATCCTACCAATGTATATGCTGCAGTGGGTGACTATGAAGTAGCCCTTTATATTACCGATACCACAGGCTGTACTTCCTCTGCCATTGACACGGTCAATGTGGTGGATGTACCTACAGCCTCCTTTACCATATCTGCTGACTATGGTTGTGTGAATGTGCCTTTATCATTTACTGGCACTTCTAATGCAGGTTCACCTTCATGGCTCTGGGACTTTGGTGATGGAAACATCTCCACACTTCAGAACCCCATACACTCCTATCTGGCTGCTGGAAACTACTTTGTTACACTCACCGTTACCGATACCACAGGT
>JAERTD010000081.1 GCA_016845175.1 Bacteroidota bacterium
TTCGACAGGGTTCAGGGTGATTATATGGGGATGCTCGCCACAGTGATTAACTCCATGGCCCTTCAAGCAGAATTAGAAAAGCAAGGTATGAAGGTGAAGCTGCTATCGGGACTATATATTGACCCCATAGCTGAATCAGCCAGTGGAAGAAAGGCCAAACAATATCTTGAGGATGGTTATGTGGTTATTCTTGCTGGTGGAACAGGCAATCCGTTTTTTACCACGGATACGGCCAGTGCTTTAAGGGCAGTAGAAATTGGTGCCGAGGTATTATTAAAAGGTACCCGGGTGGATGGTGTGTATACCGCGGATCCTGAAAAAGACCCTCATGCAACCAAATATGACCAACTGAGTTTTGATGAAGCCTATTCCAGGCAATTAAAAATTATGGATCTTACCGCCTTTGCGCTGTGTCAGGAAAACGATATGCCCATTTTGGTATTTGATATGAATACCCAGGGAAATCTCATGA
Source organism: Bacteroidota bacterium (assembly GCA_016845175.1). GTDB lineage: Bacteria > Bacteroidota > Bacteroidia > Bacteroidales > F082 > JAERTD01. Next base: position 473 of record JAERTD010000081.1, read on the forward strand.
AAGTGGTTGCTGGCGAGAATGTAGGAACCATAGTGTCAAAATAAGTAAAGTATCTCAGGTCTTATAATCTATTGAACATCAAACCATAATTCTTGTTTAGCGCGCAAAAAAAGTCGGATTCCCTATTTCTTTTAGTTATACTGTTCATAGCAGCACTGCTACGCCTTTGGAATTATGGGGAGTTGCCGTTTATGCACGATGAGTTCAGTGCCCTTTTCAGGACCCAATTCAATAGTTATTCAGAATTACTCGAAAAGGCCATCAGGCCCGATGCCCATCCAGCAGGTGTACAGAGCTTTTTGTATTATTGGGTGTCCATCGTTGGTTTTTCTGAAGTTTGGGTCAAATTGCCTTTTAGTTTGATGGGTGTTGCTTCGGTAGGACTCATCTATTGTATTGGAAAAAGGTGGTTCAATGCCACTACTGGACTGTTTGCTGCCAGCCTATTGGCCATGAGCCAGTACACCATCTTCTATAGTCAGCTGGCCAGGCCCTATGAGCCAGGTTTGTTTTTTGGATTACTGGCTGTGTATTTCTGGACACGAATTGTTTTTGATGAAAAACCAAAGACACTAGATTATGTTTGGTTTGTTCTTGCAGCTGTGGCCACTGCATATGTGCATGCATTTAGTCTACTACTATTAATGATACAAGCACTCACAGGATTCGTTTTTGTGAGGGGAAAACATCTGAGGACTTATCTTGTGGCACTGATAGCGGTTACTATCTTATACCTACCCTATCTACCGGTATTTTTTGATCAAATGACCTATGGCGGAGTGGGTGGCTGGCTGGGAGAACCTGATGTTTCCTTTTTTCTGGATTTTCTGAGTTATTTGTTTCATTATTCTTGGATTTATGGATTGGCAGCTGCTTTTGTCCTGATGTTTATTACTATTGTTACCTCATCTGTTAAACAGTCTCTAAATAAATTCCGGATCATAGCGCTGGTCTGGTTTATACTGATAGCAGCCATTGCATACCTGTATTCAGTTTACAGGACACCCATACTACAATTTTCAACGCTCTATTTTGTATTTCCGTTTCTTGTTTTGTTTCTGTTTTCATTTACAAAAGATCTGCCAGTCTCCTGGAAGGCATCCTTACTCAGTATTCTGATGTTGGCTGGTATCTACAGTTTAATTACTGAAAGACAACACTACCAGATTATGTATCAACAGGGCTATGATCAGATAGCTTTTCATGTGAAGCAAGATATGGCGCTCTATGGGGATAAGAATGTGGCCATTGTATGGCATACACCTAATGCTGAGATGATAGAACATTATGTGGATAAAATCGGTGTTGAGGTATCAAGTCTTGTGATTGAAGATGATAAAAACCACCAAGCCCTGGAAGAATATCTGAAGACTCAGGATGCAGACGTATTAATCTACGCCTGGACAGATTATCGGGATTTGTCTTATCTGGCCTATTTTAAAAGTATGTTTCCACTGCAAGTCAAACATGAAGGCTTCTTCAATGCTGCCTATTATGTGATGGCTAAGGAGATCACTGTTATGGAAGATAAGGATAAGTCTCTGATAAGCGATTATATACTACAAAGCATTGGTGGTGAGTCAAACGACTATGCTTATGAATCAAATCTGCCAGCTTACAGTCCTTCTCTGACCTTAGCTATGGGAGACTTGTCTCTGCATGAAAATGATGTGTTACAATTGTCGGCTAGTTTTCATTTGGTAGGCCAGCCTGATAAAAGCATTTTGGTACTAAGTATTACGGATACTTTAAATAATAGTTTGTTCTGGCAAGGCAAGTCACTCGGCAGTTTGTTAGACAAAGGCAGTAGCGATGGGACTGTCTTTCTTAGCAGAAGGTCAGCAGTTTTTAAAGATATGCCCAAAGAGGCAACGTTGAAAGCCTATATATGGAAACAGGATAGTAGTTACCTGGGAGTAAAAAAAATGACACTATCGACCAGCCGTCAGCACCCTTACCATATGGGCATTTTTACTAAAATTGTTGAAAACGATTGATAATCGTTTATAAAATCTTAGGATTTCATGTGAGGCCAGACATCATATTTCGGCCAAAAGATTAAATTTGTCCTACCTAAAACTGTAGTGCCATGAACGACGATGCCATATTATGTTTGGAAGAAGCCGAAGAAGGCATGCTTCATTCCATTGAACATCTGGAACGCGAATTTCAGAAAATTCGTGCAGGAAAAGCCAGCCCCAGCATGCTGGCAGGTGTAAGGGTTGAATATTACGGAACTTCAACACCCATTGAACAAACCTCCAATATCAATACGCCTGACCCCAGGCAAATCATTGTACAGCCATTCGACAAAAGCACCATCAATGATATTGAAAAGGCAATATTGAATGCCAATCTTGGATTTAACCCTCAAAATGAAGGAGAGATTATCCGGATAAATGTACCTCCGCTTACCGAAGAACGCAGGATGGATTTGGTGAAAAACGCCAAGCAGGTAGTGGAAGAAACCAAGGTGGGTATTAGAAATGTGCGCCGACATGCCAATGATGAAGCCAAAAAGTTTGAAAAAGATGGCATGCCTGAAGATATGGCCAAGCATTTGATGGATGAGATTCAAAAACTCACCGATCAGCATACCAAAAAGGTGGATGAATTGTTCGAATTAAAGGAAAAAGATATTCTAACTGTCTGATTCCGGGCTGTCTGCTTTTGGAGGCTTAGCTGAAGCAGCTGACTTTTTATTTTTCTTCTTTTTCTTAGTTTTTTTCTTGGAGCTATAATCCCTTAATTTCTGTACCAATAAATAGCTAATACTCGCTATATTCTTGGTAGTTACGAAGGAATCATAAAGGTTTTTCATCAAGCGACTGCTGATATTGCTTAAGGAATAAGCCTCGCCCAAATGCTCAATTTCAGATTTAAGTCCAGCCTCTTGTTTAACCACCTCCATTTTTAATTGCAGCAATTCCTTTTCCAGGCTTTCTTTATTTCCAAAAGCTTTGAGTATTTTCTCATCTGATGCCTCTTCTTTCGAAAACAGCATTTGACCTCCCAGCTTTCTTAAAGGGTTGAAAATAAGTGTGTTTCTGAAAAGATAGACCAGAATACCCAATAGTAAATAGAAAGCTGCCAAAATCAAATAGCCTTCAAAATGGTCCCCAAAGTGGATGGAATACCACCAAACAAATGCAAAAGAGAGAAAGAACAATATGAAAGAGGCGAAAACCATCAGTATGCTAAAAAGGATAAGATAGGATGAAGCCTCACCCATCTTATTGGCCAAAAGCACTTTGTTATACCTGATTTGCTGATTAATATAGGATGTGATACCTTCAGTAACGCGTTTCAATGGTGCTGAAAAATCATGTTGATCCATAGTACTTTGTTGTTTAGGCATTTTCGGCTTTTTCCTCGTTGATGTCATCCAATACTTCGATCACAGCATCCTTGAGTTCATCAAATTTGTCGTGCAAATCCTCAGATAGTTCCTTACCCTTATTGGCTATTTTCTTCCTGGTTTCGCTGCCTGGTTCAGGGGCAAACAGTAATCCGGCCACAGCACCAACTGCTGCACCTACCAATAAACCTGCAACGAAGGCAAATCCCGAATTTGATCCATTCTCACTCATAATAATGGGGTGTTGATGTTAACAAATAGTTTATAGGTGGAATTAAGGAAAAGGTTACAAAAAAGACAAACATACTGCCATGATCACATCCGGTAAGAATAAAGTTTAGATGTATAAATTAATTAATTGACGTTATTATTGCTCAATTATGTGTCGTCAAAGACATGCCGTAAGCTTAAATTATTTGTATTTGTAAATACCTGAGACACTGATTATGAAAGCAAGCTATAGGACAGCTATTTCAATTGAGGAATCTCAATAATAGAGGGGAAAATAATCCCTCAAGCCGGGAGGCTTTTCCTTTTTGACTTGGCTCAAAAAGGAAACAAAAAAGTCCATCGGCCGCCAGAGGCTTGCCGAAGGCGATGCAAGGCTGCTTTTTATCATTATCCCTCATTTTCACAAAAAATAAGTTCGCAAGAGTGATTTCCTCAGACCTTCGGAACTTCTCTTGCTCTCTAAGTTTTCGCTTCAATTCGGGAATTGATAAAAAAAGGCCGTAAACAAATAGGAAAATCTATATTGAAGTTAGAAAGTGACTAATACAAGTATACATTAGTTAGAATCCATAAAACAAGCTGATTTTATAGGCAAAATTATCTGCCGCATTGTCGAAGCCATAGGGCCCATATCTGTACATGATCCCAAGGCCCAGGTCATATACCCTCAAGTCCAATAGTTTTCGGATGAGTAAGCCCGATTCATAATAACCTTTTTCGAGGGTGTTGTAGGTGATATTGTTGTGATAATCCGGTTTTGATAATTCCCCAAATGTAATATTGGTTAGCAGCACGAGTTCGGGTTGAAAATTACCTTCGGGGAAGAGGAGGTTTCCAAAATTATGGCTTAGAAACAAGGCAATATAGCGATCTGAGAAAAATTCATTGGTACGCATGGTTCCAAAACTATTGGGTGCAAAAAGTGTAAAGGTTCTATAGGTACCGTTGGCATTAAATAAATTACTGACCGGCAGGGCTCTGTCAACAAAACCTGCCATGATTTGATAGGAAAAGTCACCAAAATAATTGATATGGATATGATCTTCAATTTTCAAATCAATCCTGTTAAACTGAAAGGCATCCGCCATAAATACATTGCTTCCTCGGCTGTAGTTTATCCATAGCGTTGGATGCTCAGAGCCCATGGACAAGGCTCCTTTTGTTGTTTGGATGATGCGTTCGCGATAGGAGAATTTAAAACCAAGAGAGAAAGTGTTATAAGTAAAGGAAGTTTGGTGAGGGGCAAGTGAGTCCGAGGCATCTGCAAAGTAATAATCTTCGTAGGTTTCTTTTTCATCAATGCTTATACCCACATTCCATTTGAAATCGCGCATGGCCCTAATCCTAAAAGAATAGTCCAATGCAGCCCCACGGGTTGGGTTCATGCGTTTGATAAAAAACTGATCAAAATAATTGGTTTTCCATAACTGTCCTTTATCATCGAAGAATGAGGTGCCACCACTGGGGGTGACCTTGTTATAGGCTTCCAGATGTAGACTGGATTCAGATGGCTTATGGATATTAATCAGAAGGTCTCCACCATATTTGGCTGCCTGATCCTGAAAGCCATAACCCCAAAAGCCACCGAAGCTGATGGTCTTTGAAAGCTGGTCGTTGGTATGTGCTCCGACACCTAAATATAAACCTTCGTAAGCATTGTAATGAATGATTTTGTCGAGGTCGATGTCCATCCATTTTATAGGAATACGACCAACCATCAGAGTTTGGAAAGTAGACGCCATACGATCGAAATTTTCGGCTCTTCCAATGGAGTCGATGACACGATAGGTTTCCAATTCTTTGGGAGTAAGGCTGTCGGTGCGGTGTTCACTCCAGAATTCCCCTTTCTTTTTGGTGGCATCGCTGGCAATTTCCACTTCGTGAAATCCAAAATCACTCTTCTTAAGGTCCGGATTCAGATCGAGGTCTTTGATATAACTTCGGCCTTTCCCAACCAGATTGTATGCATCACCACCTTCTGCAGCCACTTGCATATTTGTGAATATAATATCTGTGTTCAGTTGGTTGGGAAACCAGTGGTCCTGTATAAACTCGTAGGATTGTTGAATTTTAATCACGATACCAGTGCTGTCATTTTTGGGTTCTGCTTTCACATTCTGGATGGCCCAACCCCTTGAGTTTATAGAAAGAAAGCCCTTCATTCCATCAAATTTTGTTTTCATCATGGGTCTGAAAGAAATGATAAAAACCGTGTCTGCAGCTTCTGTGTATAAGGTGTCCTCAATGAGAAAGAAGTATTTTTTGGTACTGCCGCTACTGATGGGATTGATATAAGTGTTGCCTGCGATTTGTATGCGTTCGTCATAAAACGAGGTGGACTGTATTTGTGAAATCATAAAAGCCATGATGGGATCCTTGAGCCCGGATACTCGGGTGGCCAACACATTTTCCTGATTCATGCCAGGAGACATATACTTTCTTTCGGTTACTGTTTCCACCAGGAAGACATCTTGTTTCTCAATGAAATTTCTGGCTTTTCTTTCTGTCGAATCCAGCAAGGCTGTGTCCTTCATCAACAAGGAATCTGCATCTACAAACACATTGAGTTTGTCGTATGAGGTATAGGTAAAGGCATCCAGTTTTTGAGGATCGTTGTTGTCCCTATTGTCGATGACATTGTTGATGATCCGATGGGCAGGGTTAATTCCGGGAAAAACCTCCACCTCATCCAGGTGAAAAGTTTTTGGTTTGAGTTTAATAGAATAAGTTTTCTTTCCATCCAATACTATTTGAGCGGGATGGTAACCCACATAGCTTAGTTTTAAAAAACTGTCATTCGCCCTAATGGATAACTGGAATTTTCCATCAATGTCTGTGGTGGCACCTCGCCCTGATTCAGAAATGATGTGCACAAAGGCTAGTGACTCTTTGGTATTTTCATCCAGAACCACTCCTTGAATCAAAGTTTGCGACACCAGAGCCAAGGGGGTGCATATGAGCAAAAGAAAGGTTAGGAAGTGTTTCATATCAGCAATTGCTGTAGGTCATATCGATTGATTATAAGCTTACTTCAACTTTTCATTGTTTTTATGCCTGGTTTTATCGCGGGTTTGTTTTTTTACCAAATTTTGTTGTAGTGCTTGATCCAAATCGGTTCCGGTTTGATTGGCCAGACATATCAATACGAATAATACATCGGCCAGTTCATCCTGAAGGTTCACTTCTTCATCTGAGGCTTTATAGGATTGTTCTCCATATTTCCTGGCTATTATTCTTGCTACTTCTCCAACTTCTTCAGTGAGAATGGCCATATTGGTGAGTTCGTTAAAATACCGGACTCCGGTGGTTGTAACCCACTGGTCGACCTGTTGTTGTGCTTCCTGAATGGTCATATGCTTTTAGCTTTACAAGCAAAAATAAGAAACCTTTGAAAGCATGGCAGGCTGAGAGTGTTGAGTTTGTGTGATCAGGGATAATAATATGGCATGAGTTGTATGTCGGAAGAAAGAGCAGCAGGGATAGCAGTGGTAGCTGGCCGAAAGCCTGATGCTTGATTTTGTTGCCAAAGGAAGGCAAAGCTTGACTGACTCTTTGGCTTACAAAATGATGAAGGCTGAGGCCACTACAAACGTATAGCCCGGCAGCTGCCCGGATAATAAAAAAAACCTATCCATCGAATTGTCTTCCTAAGCATGACTGCTACGTATTATGTTGTATTTTTGGCCCTGTATGGATGAATTAAAAACCTTAAGCAAGGGTGTTGACTATACAGCCAAAACCTTTGCCGGTCTGGAGGAAGTTCTTGCACAGGAATTGAATGATTTGGGGGCTTCTGATGTGGAAATTATAACTCGTGGCGTCAGTTTCCGTGGGGATGATGCATTGCTTTACAAAGCCAATTATCAGCTCAGGTCTGCTCTTCGGATTCTTAAACCCATCGGTGTTTTCGAGATCAAGAACGAGAAGCAATTATATGAGAAAGTTCAGCGTATTGACTGGACTGAGGTTTTTAATATCGACCAGACTTTTGTGGTGGAAGCCAATGTGTATTATTCGGAACTGACACACTCACAGTTTGTTGCTTTGCGAACAAAGGATGCCATTGTGGATCAGTTTCGCGCCAAAATGGGTAAGCGTCCCTGGGTAAATACGGAGGCATCAGATATTTATGTGGATGTTCATATCAGCCATGATGTGTGTACCATATCACTGGATAGCTCAGGTGAGTCCTTACACAAAAGAGGTTATCGTGTGGCTGCTGATAAAGCGCCCATTAGTGAGGTCTTGGCTGCTGGTATGATACTCCTCAGCGGTTGGAAGAAGGATTGCGATTTCATAGACCCTATGTGTGGTTCGGGTACCATTGCCATTGAAGCAGCTCTTTATGCCATGGATATACCTGCCGGTTATTATCGGGACCATTATGCTTTTATGAGTTGGAAGGATTTTAATGCTGATCTCTGGGAAGAAATCAAAACAACTGCCAATGATAGTATGGGAGAGTTTGATCATAAGATTGTGGCTTCCGATCGATCGGATAAGGCGGTAGGTATTGCTAAAACCAATATCAAGAAAGCGGGTCTGCATAAAGATATCACGCTGAAGGTGAGTTATTTCGATGCGCTTGAAGTTGAAGAGGAAAAGGGAATCTTGATTTTTAATCCACCCTATGGCAAGCGCCTGGAGGAAAAAGGAGAACTCAGGGATTTATACCGCGGTATTGGGGATGTGTTGAAACAGAAATACAGTGGTTTTGAAGCCTGGATCATCAGCCCGAATTATGAAGCAGCCAAATTTGTTGGCCTGAGGCCTTCCATGCGTATTCCTTTATTTAATGGGCCCATTGAAGCCCGCCTGATAAAATTTGAGATGTACCAGGGTAGCAAACGTGGCGAAGCCAGTTTGGATAGAAGGGCAAAGAAATATGATAAAGGGGAAAGTTCGCAGAGAACTGATGGTGGACGTCGATTTGAGAAAAGAGACAACAGACCTCCCAGAAGTGAGTCAGAGCAGGCAGACAGACCTTCGGGTTTTCGCAGGAAAAGTGAAGGAGATCACCATGATAAGCGCAGGATCGAGTCGGGCTCTAAATTCAGAAAGGACTCGGACAACAAAAGGGGTGGTTTTGACAAAGGTAAACCCCGTCGTTTTGAGCGGTCAGGTGAAGAGCGTTCAAGGTTCAGAAAAGATAAAGAGCGGAAGGACGATCAAATTCAGGTGTGGGAAAGCCAAAAGGAAGAAAGAGCCAAGCGAATAACCAAAAAGGACGAACCAGAAGAAAAAGGTCCACCGAAGAGAAGGAAGCGGTTGTAGTTAATAGTAATTAGTTATTAGAAATTAGTGATTGGTCCTTGATTACTAATGATAGTTGTCTTCATACCAGACTGGCCTCCCGATTAGTCGGGACAAGAAACCTTCCCGGCTTAAGGGAAATCATTTTAATACTCATTACGATAAACTTTGATTCAATACAATTATCAGCATATTTATCAGTTTTATATTCAGGCATTTGCCATTGTGTGTCAATGATGGGTGTCTTCATGCCAGACTGGCATTTACTTTTCTCCTTAATGAGAAAAGTAAACAAAAGAATCAAGAAAAAACGATGCTATCCCCCCACAATGCTATCACACGTCCGCCGTTTTTTCAGGCCAACACTCAGTTTCACATCATAGTAATTGGTAGCTAGTAATTGGTCATTGGTAGTTTTTTTGATATACTGAAACCATTATGAATTTCCATAATACATAATCCCTAATAGATTAGCGTCACCATTCCGGTTTCCTGGTGTTGGTCGCTTGCATTGCCATCTAGACGGTATTGGTAAGTGGCTTTCCAGATATATGTACCTTGTGGAGCAGGGGCTCCTTTGATACTTCCGTCCCAAACTTCATACTGGTCGTTGGACTGGAACACAATTTGTCCCCAACGGTTGTAAATCTGCCATTCAAAATAGGGTAGGGTGCTGGGTGAAATGATACTAAAATCGTCGTTGAGGCCATCCCCATTGGGTGTGAAAGCTGTAGGCACCGTAAATACAAAACGTTCTGTTACGATAACTTCCACCTGTTTGCATTGGCTTTCGCCACAATCATTTGTCCATTTGGCATAATAGCTTGTGGTCCGGTCTGGTCTGAAGAGGGTGAGCGGATTACCATAGCCCACCAAAGTGCCACCACAGGAATCTGTGGTCCATTCCACTTCGTCACCAGAGCCTCCACTTACCTCAAAGTCAATATCCACTTCGTCCAAAATATTTAAAGAATCGATGCTGGCATATGCTGTATCTGCAGTAACAGGCAAGGGATTAATGGTAAGTGATGCAGGACTTAGAAATACAGGCGCGCGGAAGCCATGGCTGTTTTCTACATAGGTATAGGCACTCCATTCAATGCTTGTGGTTCCGGCTTCTAATGCAAGGAAACCAATATTAAAGATTCTTCCATTGCTCACCGTGTTGGCTGTTAGGAGGTCATCGCGGTAAATCCCGATAGAATCTCCGAGACTGTAATCATAAGGTGGGTCTAGCTCAGGGCTGATGTTGATAAAATCGAGAAAACCCAATAATGAGGTGTCGATTTTGAAAATCAGCTGGTACTCTTGTATATCGATGAAATTCTCCACCATACAGCGAACATATACGGTATCACCCTGACAAATTGTGGTGTCAACCAGTGTTCCCATAAATGTGGGAGCATCTATTACAGTCAGTTCGGCGGCGGTAGTTGTCACAGGGTCGCAATGGCCAGTTAGCAGGCATCTGTACAGGTTGCCTGTCATGTCAGCCGCACATGGGTCGATGTTTAGCAGGGCTGATGTGGTACCGCTGTAGGGTGGAGTTTCGGACAGATCCTGCCAGTTCGTTCCCTGATCCATGCTAAGTTGCCATTGGTAATTCAGTAAATGACTGGCATCCACCTGGAAACTGGCTGTCTGATCCACTTCCACCAAATAATCGATGGGTTGGCTGTGTATGGCAATTTGGGGTCTTACCACCACTTCAACAGACAAGGTAGGGGCTGTATTAAAACCATCAGTAACTGTTGCCTGGTAGGTGGTTGTTTCGTCTGGTGACACAAGAATATTTGTCGTAGTCTCAATAGGGTCTGGACCCACATCAGCTGTCCAGGTGACGCTATAATTGCCTGAGCCCCCTTCAACCTGCAGGTTAAGTGTAGTTTCCTGTCCGAAACAGATAGTGTCGGGAGTGGCTGTTAGCGTAAGCACATTCAACGGTCCGCCGGTAATATGTATGGTGATGGTGTCGGGTGTTTCACAGAGTGAGGTCTGGTCGGCTACCATAAAAGTAAACAGGGTAGTTTGCTCCAATTGCTTGGTGTCGGTATCCTGTGATGCGGGATCTTCTACCATGGCATCAGGAAACCACTCAAATGCCAATGGTCCGGGTGAACCACTCATGCTCCCGTGTAAGGTGGTGGAGGTGCCATAGGGGATGCTGGTGGCGTCTGCACTTACTGAGGCTGTTGGACTTAGTTTTATATTGATGCTTTTGGTGGTAGTGTCAGAAGAACAAATGTCATCCACAGAAAGACTCACATTGTGAAAGCCGGCGGTTGACCATTGTAACTCGTAAGGACCTGCACCATTACCACTGATAACGGTAGCTGCACCAAAATCCCAGTCATAGGTAGCTGTGGGAGGTGCTGAGCCGGTATAGGTAACCAAAGTGGTATCTGAAGAACAGCTTTGGTTGTCCATACTGAAGTCAGAAGTTGGAACTGCTGCCACCACCACATCACAATCATCGTCATAATAAGTTACCAATGAAAAGTTGATATCATCAAGGGAAAAATCATTACCGTTGGTGGCTGTATTCTGGTTTATAATACTAATATCCGCAGAGGTTGCTGTACCCGAATCCCATTTCTCAAAGAATTTATTCCACTGGCAGGTAACACTACTTGCAGTAAACGGTGTTCCCAGCAACACACCATTTATTCTAAACTGTAAGGTTGCAGGACTAATTGAAGATAAGCTGGCAACCCATGTTGAGAATTCATATTCTGTATTGGGAGTGATACCCGTAATGGTTTGACTCCAAACCTCAACACCGGCCTGACCGGCACCATTCACAGCCATAAAATTGACTCCATTACTGGTATGGTCATTATTACAGGTAAAATTGTTGTGGTTGTAGCTGGCATCATCTGTGATGGCATAGGTGCCTTCATTCCATAGGCCGTTGGGACCAGGGCTGTATACATAAGAACTTGTAAATCCAACATTACCGTCTTCAAAATCTCCATTATCAACCAAATTTGTGGTACTTACGGACCTTCCAGTCAGTGTGTAAACATAGGTGGTGGTTAATATGGGTGTTATGGTAGGTGTTAAACTGGTGGGGTCACTGATGCTGTTATCAGTAGGTACGGAGGTCCATTCATAGGTATAATTAGACGGCCCTGAACCATTAAGCTGAGTGCTTTGCCCGATACATATGGTTTGGTCATCACCTGCATTAACCTGTGCCTGAACAAAGGTCACCATAAACAACAAGCATGGCAGCAGCAGTTTTTTCATGGGTTTGGAATTGGCACACAAACTTAAGGATTTCTGATGGCTTCTCCTATTTTTAGATGCCTGCTGACCGATTACGAAAAAAACCCACATGGCTTATTTCCATGTGGGTTTTGCTTCTGTCAACTGCCCAACGGCAATATGATTTATAATAGCTTATTTAGCAATTTCTGCAAAGTACTTATAGAACCAGGTGATGGTTTCTATGCCTTTGTAGAAGTTGTCTACCGGATAGTTTTCATTGGGTGAATGGATGGCATCTGCCTCCAGTCCGAAGCCCATTAATATGGACTTGATTCCCAGTTTCTCTTCAAAGGTTGAAATAATGGGAATACTACCACCACTGCGCATGGGAATAGGCATCTTGCCATATACTTTTTCATAGGCTTGCTCAGCTGCCTTATATCCAGGTAAGTCGATGGGGCACACATACGCTTGTCCACCATGTAGTGAATCCACTTTTACCTTAACCGATTTTGGAGCGATGCTTACAAAGTATTCTTCAAACATTTTGGCAATCTTCTCATTGTTTTGGTCAGGAACCAAACGTGTTGAGATTTTAGCAAAAGCTTTTGAAGGCAACACAGTTTTGGCACCTTCTCCGGTATATCCACCCCAGATACCACATACATCAAATGACGGACGTATACCTACCCGCTCAATGGTTGTATAGCCTTTTTCACCATCCAGTTCATCCACATCTATGGCGGCTTTATAGTCATCAGTGCTGAAAGGCGCCTTGTTGAGCAGTGCTCTTTCTTCTGTGGAAGATTCCAATACATCGTCATAGAAACCAGGCATGGTGAGTTTGTTGTCTTCATCAGTCATGGAGGCAATCATATTGGCCAGCACATTGATTGGGTTTGCCACCGCGCCACCAAACAAACCTGAATGCAGGTCACGGTTAGGTCCGGTTACTTCAACCTGCCAGTAAGCTAATCCCCTAAGTCCGGTGGTAATGGAAGGAACATCGGCACCAATCATACTTGTGTCTGAAACCAGGATATAATCTGCACTCAGCATGTCTTTGTTGGCATCACAAAAAGCGCCCAGACTTACTGAGCCAATTTCTTCTTCACCTTCAATCATGAATTTAACATTCACAGGAAGGGCATCGCAAGCGACGAGAGCTTCAAATGCTTTCATATGCATGAATCCCTGACCTTTGTCATCATCAGCACCACGTGCAAAGATTTTACCATCACGAATTTCAGGTTCGAATGGAGGCGTATCCCAAAGATCGATAGGATCTACCGGCATAACGTCATAATGGGCATATACCAGAATAGTTGGTTTAGCCGGGTCAATAATTTTCTCGGCATATACTACCGGGTTTCCTGCTGTAGGCATTACTTCAGCACGGTCCACACCAGATTTGAGTAAGCTATCTTTAAAAAAGTTGGCCATCTTGGTCATATCGTCTTTATGAGCCGATAGTGAGGAGATGGATGGGATACGAATGGCATCGAATAGTTCAGCCATGAAGCGATCCTTATTGTCTTCGATAAATTGTTTTACTTTTTCCATAGGTTTTTATTATCAGATTTTTTTGAAGGCGTAAAGGTAGTAATTCCTTTAAAGATAAGATTCTGAATCAGGCCCTTTTAAGTCACCTATACCAGATTTTAACAGTTTTTAAGAATGGGGTATTTGTCCGGAAGCCGCGTTTATTTCCAATGTTGTTGCAACCAAAAGAATAGGCCTATGGAAAGGGCGTGGGTGACATTTAGTGAGCTGATGGGGCCAGGTATGGGGATATATACTTTATGATCGGCTGTGGTTAATATTTCGTCTTTGATACCACTCACTTCGTTACCGATAAGAAAGGCCGTTTTTTGAGGAAAACTAAAGTCATAAATATTCTCAGCATCTGCCGTAGTTTCCAGAGCAACAATTTGATAGTCTGCAGGCAGATTTTTTGATATTTCACTGATCTGGATCATTTGCCAGGAAGTTTTTTCTGCGCCACCTGATGCTGTTCTGCTGATTTTATGATTTTTATATTCTTGTGTATCGTCAGAAATGAAAAGGCTTTTGAGCACGCCAATGTTGCCAGCCAAACGAAGGATAGCTCCCATGTTTTCGGGGCTTCTGATATTATCTGCTATAATGATGGGTCGGGCGATCTGCTCATAGATTTTGTGCAGCTCCAGCTCATCGTGAAACAATTGGTATGAATTCTGGATACTCATGCTGGTAAATATAAAATAAAAAGCCCCGATCCATTAATTGAACCGGGGCTTTTTGATTGATTTTATGGATTATTCAACAACAACTTTTTGTGTGGTTGTTCCATTTTCGGTATCAATTTGTACAAAGTATACACCTGCATTCAAATTGCTGATGTCGATACTTGCATTGGCATTGTCCATTTTCTGGTTGTATACCAATTGTCCTACTGAGTTCACAATGCGGATATGTTGCACCTGTCCGTTGGATCCCACATTCAGATAGTTTGTTGCAGGATTTGGATAGATAGTTACATATTCAGCTTCCTGATTTTCGTTTACATCGGTAATGATAGCCATAGTTACATCAACTACTACCCATTCGTTGGCTGGGTCAGTGTTGAGGATATTCACATTGGCTACATAAGTTTCAGAAACCATCAATCCGGCTGTGTTCAGGGTCAGTTCGATATCCATTGACTCATCCTGTGCCAGCATGCCACCATCTTCGTCAGCTGATAACCAGCGTACGATAGGTTCTCCTGAGGCAAATGCGCGGATGTTCCAGTTGTAATCGAGGTCTGGGTTGTCAGATAAGTGACTCCAACCTGGGCCACTTGACATCCAGTCACCGTTAGGATCAGCTGGTCCAGCGTCAACACCAGGTGTGTAGGATCCCATGGTTGAAGATACCCAGTATCCTACCCATAAGTCTTGTCCGTCAATATATACAGGATTATCCAGAATAACAGTAGTCCAGCTCATGGCATTGGCGTTGAAGTCCTGCTCCATTACCAAGGCACCTGGGCCAGGTGTATTATATGAACCCATGGCATAAATCTGAGCTTTATAAGCTACCCCTGGGTCATTAATGAATACATCAATACTATTAATTTCGAGTCCAATGTATGGTTCCAGCATATCAGCTGGGAACATGGCAGCAACACGCCACTCATAGTCACCACCTGTGGTACCAATAGCACTGGTGTTATCACTGTCGTAATGTAGGGTAACATCGTCGCGACTTGAAGGTGTGGCTACAGTTGTATTTACATCTGGATCAGCTTCAGGAACGAAGTTGTTCTTAGGTGTGTGAATACCAGTTGGCTCCTGAGTGGCCATTTTTACGGCGCCAGGATAGTTAATTACCAATTCGAAATCAAGAATTTCTTCTCCAGTATTGCCAACGGTGAAAGTTTCATTGCTGGTAGTTCCTTCTTCGAGTACGGAGAGGAATGAGGTTGGGGTTACACCAATAATAGCTGATGAAATTCCTTGTGCAAGGGTGATGTATTCAATATCATCAAAGTAATACCTTGGGGTCTCTCCTGTTGGGGCACCAGCATAAATGTTAGCACCACCCAATTGTAGGGCACCTGGATCACCTTGAGCCTGTAGGCTAAATTGCCATTCAGCGATCATTACATCATCAATGTAGAACTCAGCCCAGTCATTGTCGATATCGACCACGAAGGAAAGATCCAACCATGTTTCGTGAGCAAAAGTGAAAGGAATTTCTGTTGGGCTACCGGCATACATATAACCGTTGTCAGTTCCAGTAGCAGCGCCAAAGTAAACTTCAACAGCCCACTCAATACCAGGAGCTTCATAATGCTGCAGGTTGATGTAGCCACCATAGTTATTTTCAATCCAGTATTTCACGTTGAATTGATACATACCTGAGGTTTTGTCACCCATTTTAAATACCAGGTCACTGGTACCTTCCATGATAACGGAATTCGAAGGACTTGCTGACTGGGCATCAGATACCAATGCATCTTCAGCACTTCCCGGGTTGCTTGACCATGTGTCCCAGAAACCACTCTGGTCTGTTTCAACGAGGTATTCACCAGCAGTCCACTCTGAAAAGTCTGTTTGGTAAATATAGTCAGCACCAGCTTTAATTTCTACACCATCAATACCGGCGAGGTCACCGTCGTTACCTACATATTGCCAGGCAACCATAAAAGGAGTAGAAGCATAAGCAGAAATGTCAAGGCTTACATAGTTCCAGGCCCAATCGGCACCTGCGTCAATGTGATCAATGGCATCCCACAATAAGGTCCAGGTAGCACCCTGGTCAGTTGAAATATGGCATCTTAAAGTAGCACCTGCAAGCCAGGGACCACTAACACCAGCATAAAAATTGGCTTTTAATGGAGTTTCTCCCATAGCGTCCAGTTCAGGAGTGTACAACCACTCATCCTGATCTTCAGCTACCCATGGTACCAAAGCTGAAAACAAACTATTGGGATCAATGGTGTTAAAGTCATTGTCCGTTGGATTACTTTGAATCCATGTGTTGTTTGCATTCATGGTAATGACTGTCCAATCCACTGGTGGAAAATCAACGTCAAAACCTTCTTCAAGTAAAACGTCTCTTGAAGTGGATTGTTGGTTGTTGCCAGGTAAAATATTGACTGAATTAGTTTCCAGTCCAAGTACCTGAGCTTTGGTCATTAGCGTATTTTGTGCGTTGGCAAAACCAGCAAGCACAACCATAGCAATCACCAATGAAAAAAAGCGTGAAAATTGTTTCATAATGTAACTTTTTAGTTAGAATTCAATATTTGTTTCGATGGATAACAAATGTATAAAAAACTTTGTCACATTTCAAAAAAAATCCTATGAAAATAAAGGCTTGAAAATAAGCAGGTTGTAAAGGTGAAATCCTTTATGTAGTAAAGAGTTTTCCCTGCCATGTCTGGCGTTCCAACATTTCTTTTTCTATGGCTACATTTATTTGGTCATTGCGCAACAGTCCCCATCCTGGTCCAGCCAAAAAGCGGGGAGGAACCTCTCCGGCAAATCGTTCCACTATGAAATTTGGGTTGAGTTTTTCTGTGAACCGGATGATAAAATCCATGTATTCTTCAAATCCAAAGAGCTCGTAATGTGAAGGGTGAAGCCTATAATCTTTGGCCATGGGTGTGCCTGTTATAATCTGTAATTGGTGAAACTTGATGCTGTTAAGAGGTAGCTTATTGATAAGGTGAACGGAATCCATCATCATCTCACGGCTTTCGGTGGGTAATCCAAAAATAAAGTGTCCACCGGTTTTTATGCCACGCTCTGCAGTAGCCTTGATGGCAGCCACCGACTCTTCAAAACTATGCCAACGGTTGATGCGTTCCAGGCTCTTGTTGTAAACGCTTTCAACCCCATATTCCACAACAATGTAGTATTCTTCTGATAAGGCCTTTAAATAATCCAGTTTTTCATCATCCACACAATCGGGTCGGGTTCCAATCACCAATCCCAGAACTCCTTTCTGGGCCAATGCCTTTTCATACAGTTCTTTTAGCCTTTCCAGAGGTGCATGGGTGTTGGAATAGGGTTGGAAATATACCAGATAGTTTTCAGCCCGACGGTATCTTTTTTTATGGAATTCAATTCCTTCCCTGACCTGTTGGTCGATGGGTTTGCGAGGATCACAATAGGACGGGTTAAAGGAATCGTTATTGCAATAGGTGCAGCCACCTCGTGCCTTGGTGCCATCACGGTTGGGGCATGAAAAACCAGCGTCTACACTGATTTTTTGGACACGTTTTCCAAAGGTTTGTTTAAAGTACTCGGAATAAGAATTGAAGGGTCTGTCGTGCTTCCAGATATAGTTGCGCTCAGGCATGGTAGTAAGTTGGTAGGGAGTGAGTAAAGAAAAGGGGTGAATTGATTGAATTCACCCCTTTAAAAGCCTGTATAGGCTATATTTTAATTATTTGGCTACTCTTTCAAGCCATTTGGTCATAAACATAATAGTCAACATGGAAATGGCAGTTGCCACAACAAAAATGGTCCATGTCATCCAGATAGGAATACTTTCATAGAATACAGCACCGATAAATAGCAGGCCGTTACCTAAAGCTGTGGCACCGAGCCAACCCCCTTGCATCAAACCCTGATACTGTGGAGGAGCTACTTTGGATACAAATGAAATTCCCATAGGGCTGATAAATAACTCAGCAACTGTAAGTATGAAATAGGTTCCCAACAAGAGGAACGGTGTAACACGTTGTGCGTCGCTCAGTGGTGTACCACCTAAATTAGGACTGATGTCTGAAAATAGTGGAAGGCCAAATGAACCAAACACCATCAATACAAAAGCTAAGGAGGCGATTCCCATACCAATGGCAATTTTCTTAGGGGTAGAAGGTTCCATATTTCTGGCTCTGAGCCATCCAAATAAACCAACAATAATTGGGGTTAAGAAGACCACAAAGAATGGGTTCATGGACTGGAATATCTCAGCTCCTTCAAACTTCACACCCAGGATCTCGAACACAAACAAACTCAGGTCTGTGTAATCCCTGGCGAAGAAGGTCAGGGTAAGACCATTCTGATGGAAAGAGAACCAGAAAAAGATCACCACACCAAATACAGCTAACAAGGCATACATACGTTGAGCCACTTCTTTGGCTTCCATTTTGATTTCTTGTGTAATCTCGACACCTTCTTTGGCAACACCCTTAGGATCAGGGAAGTTACGTTTGTTAAAAAGGAATACGGCTATGGAAATTAACATGGCTATAATCGCAATACCAAAGGCATAGTGAAAACCTGTGTTGAACACATTCAGATAATCATTTGAGAATGCAGTTAGGTCAGCCACAGTTGATCCAGCTGCTTCATTTGCAAAAGCCTGATAGTTGGCAATGTTATCTGCAGACATGGTTCCATTTAAGAAGGCATGGCACTGCTCAGGAAGACTGGCATCATATGTAAAGCCATTGGAGCTTAACCACCAGTTTCTGATACCAATGGCTGTAAATGGTGCAAAGATGGCGCCAACATTAATAAAAGCATAAAACAGGGAGAAACCGGAATCTCTCATTTTGTCATACTTCTCATTGTCGTACATCTGACCAACCAATGCTTGCAAATTACCTTTAAACAATCCATTACCAAAGGCGATCACAAATAGGCCGATGATGGAAAGTGTTAAGAATAGTGGTACGTTGGAAACAGGTGTTGGCGTTGGAAAGGCCATGATTAAATAACCACCAGCCATTAAAATCAAACCAGCGAAAATGGTTCCTTTGTAATTCTTAATTCTATCAGCAATAATACCACCTACCAGTGCAAGAATATAGATGGAAAAATAGAAACCGGAATAGATGTAACCGGCATTGGTACCGCTTAGGTTGAATTTGGCTTGTAAAAACAATACCAAAATCGCCATCATGGTGTAAAATCCAAACCTCTCGCCCATATTAGCCAGCGAAGCAGGAATAAGCCCTCTTGGGTGTCCTTTAAACATAATAGTAGTTTTTTAAAACATAAAATTTTACGTGACCGACAAAAATAGATAAATTTCCCAGTGCTCCAAATTTACTTTGATCCTTAACCACTGTTTTGAAGGATTATAAGTAAAGGATTAGACCCTTGTTTTTTGAGTAAATCGGCTTGCTTAACTCACTTTATAATAGGTATATGATTCCTGTCAATTCTTATTTTTACCAAAAGTGTAATATTTCGTTTCTGTGTTCGTCTTGATTGTAGAATGACTGCTGAAGAATTTAAAATAGAGCTCCTGCCGATTAAGAACAAGCTGTTCAGATTATCGCTGCGCTTACTGAATAACAGAGAAGAAGCAGAGGATATAGTTCAGGAGATCTATCTGAAACTTTGGGATATGCGACTAAAGCTAAAGCAATACCGTTCTGTGGAAGGTTTGATGGTGACCATGACCAGGAATCTTTGTCTTGACCGCCTCAAAAGCAAGAGCAACAAATTTGCAAGTCTTGAATACGAACCAGCCCATTCCACAGAAGATAACCAGGAACAACACAGCATTCGCAAGGATTTGGTTGATAGGGTAAAACGATCCATCAATCAATTGCCTGAACAGCAAAAAACTATTATGCATTTAAGGGATATAGAAGGCTATGATTATCAGGAAATTTCTGAGATAACAGGTTTTGATCTCAATTATATACGTGTGAATATATCAAGAGCCAGAAAAAGAATAAGAGAAACCATTCAAAAAATTCAATACAATGAAGTTGCAAGATAAAGATATTGAAAGACTGGTTGAAAAGTACTACGAGGGAACTAGCTCAGAGCAGGAGGAGTTATTGCTTCGATCCGCTATTGAAGATGACGAATTTAACAGTCATCCCACTATGAAGTACCAGTTTTATGGAATGAAGGCCCTGCGTGAGGAGCCCGGTCTGGGTTCTGATTTTGACAAAATGATTGTGAAGAAGATCAAATCAGCTTCCCCCAAAAGAAGAAGCATCAAAAGAACTGTTTACAGTGTTTCTACTGTTGTGGCCAGTATGGCAGCAGTGCTGCTAATCTGGTTTGGTTCAGGTCTGTTTCAACCCAATGAAGTGTATGGAACTGTTACCGATCCCATTGTCGCCTTCCACGAAACACGTATGGCCATGGAGGAAGTTTCGGCCAAGCTTAATAAAGGACTGAAGCCGGCAAAGAAATCTGTGGAAGCCTTGGATACCAACGTAAAGAAAGCGGCCACTGTTGGTAAAATAGAAGAGGCCATGGATAAGGCAAAAAAGATAAAGAAAATGGAACGGGCAAGCGAACTGCTTCGCTCCATTAATAAAGTGTATATCGACTTAGGAAATTCAAAAAAATTGTAACCATTAATACCTATTAATCATGAAAAAAGTAATTGTAAAAACCACCTTAATAGTAGCTATGCTCCTTCCATTTTTGGTATCCGGACAAACAGCTATAGATAAATTGTATGAGCGCTATGCTGGTGAAGAAGGTTTCACCAGTATCAATATCTCACCTCAGATGTTTAATATGCTATCAGCCATGGATATGGGAGATAGTTCAGGGGATGTGAAAGAAGCCCAGGATGTTATGCAGCAGCTAAGTGGATTGAAGATGCTGGTGTTCGAACCAAAGAATGGCGAAACCTCCGATTTTGTTAAAGAAGTAAAATCCTTAGTCCCCTCTTCAGATTATGCAGAGATGATGACAGTGGATAGTGAAGACTCTAAGGTTAGTTTTCTGGTTAAGAAAAACAAAGGAGGAAATGTTGCTGAACTATTGATGATCGTTTATGAAGAAAATGAAGCGGTGATCATGAGTATGACCGGTGACATTGACATGAAAACCATTTCGGAGATCTCCAAATCACTGAATATGGAAGGTTTAGAAAACCTGGACAAACTGGAAGAAAAATAATCCAATCAACGGGGCAGCTTTTGCTGCCCTATATTATAAACACTAGCAAAACTTATATCTATGAAAAAGATAGCAATCGCCATATGTTTGGTCATGTTTACGGGCCTGATTATGCAGGCACAAAACAAAGACCTTAAAAAGCTGTTTGACAAATACGAAAGTGTGGATGGCTTTAGTCTGAAGAAAGTAGAACCCGGCATAGATATCCAAAGCGATGAAATGAATATGATGTCCAACTTTCTTAATGATGCCAACGAACTTTATATCCTTGGTTTTGAGAATACCGCCGGTAACCAGTCTGATTTTAAGGATTTCCACACAAAATTAAAGAAGCTCATTAAAAAGCATGATTTTGTGAGTGTAATGGAGGTTTCTGATGAAGACGACCAGGTTAAAATCTATATGTCTAAGACTGGTGAAACTCTCAATGACTTTTTGCTGATCACCAGTGAAGAGGATGAAGCCACAGTGATCTGGGCTTCGGCATCTTAGCCATAAACCTTGAGAAAAATAAAAGGGTGCATCTGTAAAGGATTGCACCTTTTTTTTAAATCTATTCCATAAGTTACCCTGTCCTTCAGGTCGTGGAGTGTACCAAAGGGAAGAAGATCTAAAGTTTGAATAGTTTTTCCGGACTAATCAACAACTGCTTAAGATCGGTAGGGTCAGCATCTGCAATTTCTTTGGGTATCTCATTGACCAAAACATTCCAGGAGGTACTATCCATGGATTCAATGCATTGAGCCCAAGTCTCAGCTTCTGCATTTCCCTCTGTGTATTGCCTGTAAATCTTGACTACACTATGAAGCATTTCCAAATAGGTATCACCCACCGTAGTTGATTCCGCATCACTGTCAATCCAGGCAATAGCTGTTTTACTTATGCTGTGGGGCACTGCAAGTTCCGTTTTTAATAGCAGCTCCAGGTCAAAAGAAAACTTTCGTTCCACATTACCAAAAATGACTTTTCTTGCAAGTGGAGCTGAAAAGGCTTTATATCCACATTGGGTGTCTATAATATCGTGTATTTGTGGCAATAACCTTTTCCATAGATAGATAAACAGTTTTCCACGGGTGTTTCGCAGGCCTTTTTTTACAACCACCGAATTGGCTTCTCTGCGACTTCCTATGGAAGCCACTTGCTCACCCTTGAGTATGGGTTCGATGAGTAAGCCAGTTTGACCCAAATGTGTGGACAGATCAGCATCGGTATATATTATGATATGATTGGGTTCCTTCTGCTCAGCAGCCAGCGCCATTCCATACAATATGGAACCTCCCTTTCTACTGTCATCTGCATTTTCAAGTGGGATAACAGATTCGTGTTGTTGATGGATACCATCAGCCAAATACTTTACCGAAACATTAGGATGATCATTTCCGAGAATCTCCTGAGCCTTTTTTCCACTATTGTTTGGACATCCATCATCAACCACCAGCATATTCCATTGGAAGTTTGGATTGCTATCATTAAGCCAGTTTAGCTGTTCGATTTTCTTATTCAAAAAGTCCTCACCATTGACATGTTCAGAGGCTTTCATCATCCGGTTGTGTTCATTGTACACAGCAAATACCACACTCACCGTTACCCTGTCGTTTAATACTGCTATTATCGACTTGGATAAGGCCAGTTTAAGGGCTACTCTTGTGCCGGTTTCATATTTTTCCTCATCAGCCAGGTATTTATCTAAATCCTTTAACTGAGTGGTGTCTGAAACTTCACGAAAAAGCTGGTCGGCCTGAGTATATAATCTGGCCAGATGGACCTCGTTATTGAGTTCAAGCTCAGTCTTCCAGGCTGTATTGAACTGTGAAAGAATGTCTCTTAATTGACTTGGAATTGACATGAGTAGTAAAGGTTTTCGAAATGAATTAACTAATTATGCTGAGCAAAAATAGATTTTTAGATGAATAAACAAATCACATATTAGCAGCTACTCCTCATCAAATCTGCTGCAAATCACTACTTATGGGGCAATAAATATTTGCTTTGTTCTTATCCTTTCTTCTCATATTTCCTAGTACATAAATTGTTATTTTTGCCGCTCAATATCAAAAAAGTACGAAGCATGGAAATACCCAGCAAATACAATCCGGCCACAACAGAAGACAAATGGTATTCTCATTGGATGGAACAAAATTACTTTCATTCAGAACCTGATGAGAGAGAAGCCTATACCATTGTCATTCCACCTCCAAATGTTACCGGTGTCTTGCATATGGGTCATATGCTTAACAATACCTTGCAGGATGTGTTGATAAGAAGGGCTCGCATGCAGGGTAAAAATGCCTGTTGGGTACCTGGAACCGACCATGCCTCGATTGCCACTGAAGCCAAGGTGGTAAATCTGCTGAAATCAAAAGGCATTAACAAAGGCGACATCAGCCGTGATGAGTTTATGGAGCATGCCTGGGAGTGGAAAGAAAAACATGGCGGTATCATCCTTGAGCAATTGAAAAAACTGGGTGCTTCCTGCGACTGGGAACGCACAGCCTTTACCATGGATGATAGCCTCTATGAATCGGTGATTGACACTTTTATTGATCTGTATGACAAGGGTTTAATATATCGCGGTGTTCGCATGGTTAATTGGGACCCAAGCGCCAAAACAGCGGTTTCCGACGAGGAGGTTATTCATAAAGAACTTCAATCCAAGCTCTATTATTTGCGTTATCAGGTAGAAGGCGAAGATGATTTTATTACCATCGCCACCACACGACCAGAAACCATTCTAGGAGATACTGCAGTATGTGTACATCCTGAGGACGAGCGTTTTATTAAATACCATGGCAAAAAGGTTCTTGTGCCCCTGGTGAATCGCTGTGTACCCATCATTACAGATAGCTACGTGGATAGGGAATTTGGTACAGGCGCATTAAAAATTACCCCGGCTCATGATCTGAATGATTATGAGATCGGCATCAAACATAAACTGCCATCCATCGATATTTTTAATGATGATGGAAGCATGAGCGAAGCAGCAGAATTATACATCGGAAAGGATAGGTTTGCTGTTCGTGAGGAGATTGTCGAAGACCTCGAAAAAGCAGGAAATCTGGTTAAGCTTGAAGACTATACCAACAAAGTTGGTTTCTCTGAACGGACTGATGAGGTTATTGAACCCAAGCTTTCTTTGCAGTGGTTTTTAAAAATGAATGAGTTGGCTAAGCCTGCTTTGGATGAGGTGATGAACGGAAATATACAGTTTCACCCCGCCAAGTTTAAAAATATATACAAGCACTGGATGGAGAATGTCCGGGATTGGTGCATTTCACGTCAGCTGTGGTGGGGACAACAAATCCCTGTTTATTATCTGCCCAATCAGGAAATGGTGGTGGCTAAATCTCCTGAGGAAGCCTTACAAAAGGCAAAGGACAGCTTCGATCTTCCTGACTTGCAGCTTTCTGATATCAAACAGGATGAAGATGTGGTGGACACCTGGTTCTCTTCATGGTTATGGCCCATCTCTGTTTTTGATGGTATCCGCAAACCTGATAATGAGGAAATCAACTATTATTATCCCACCAACGACCTGATTACAGCACCGGATATCATCTTTTTCTGGGTGGCACGTATGATTATGGCGGGTCACGAATACCGCAAGGACATACCGTTTAAGAATGTATATTTTACTGGTATCGTAAGGGATAAGATTGGACGTAAAATGTCGAAGACCCTGGGGAATTCTCCGGATCCCATTGATTTGATGGGGCAGTTTGGCGCTGATGGTGTCAGGGTAGGGATGCTGGTGACAGCTCCTGCCGGTAACGACTTGCCATTCGATCCTACCTTATGTGAACAAGGAAGAAATTTTAGTAATAAGATTTGGAACGCACTAAGATTGGTAAAAGGCTGGGAGGTTGATGATAGCATCGAACAACCCGAGAGTAGTGCCCTAGGAGTTCAGTGGTTTGAAGCCCGTTTACACCAAGCATTGAATCAATTGGAAGATCAGTTTTCAAAATACCGTATTTCAGATGCTTTAATGACTACCTACAAATTGATCTGGGATGATTTCTGTAGCTGGTATTTGGAAATAATCAAGCCTGCTTATCAGGCGCCCATTGATGCATTGACATTAAAACAAACCCTTGGGTTTTTTGAAGACCTGATGAAAGTACTCCATCCTTTTATGCCTTTTATTACTGAAGAAGTATGGCATCTATTGGAGGATCGCAAAGCTGGTGAGGATATTATTGTGGCCCCATGGCCGGAAATACAACAAGCCAATACTAAGATCATCTCAGCCTTCGAAAGGGTTGAAAAAACAGTTACCGCCGTAAGAACCATTCGTAAAGACAAAGGTATCCCGAACAGAGATAGCATCGAACTACATGTTAAAGAAGGACCAGATGCTGATTGTGTGTTTTTCCCGGTGGCCAAACGTTTGTGTAACATCAGTAAGATTGAACTGGTAAACCAAAAGCCCGATTCAAGTATTAGCTTTATAGTGGGAGCACAGGAGATGTATATTCCACTGGCCGACACTATTGATGCGGAAGCCGAGGTTGCCAAACTAGAGGAAGAACTGAAGTATACCAAAGGCTTCCTGGTTGGAGTGAGTAAAAAACTCTCCAATGAACGATTTGTAAATAATGCCCCTGAAGCAGTGGTTAATAAGGAAAGACAGAAACAGGCTGATGCTGAGGCCAGAATTAAGGTTATTGAGCAACAACTCGCTGACTGGAAGAAGTAGTTTTTGCTCTATGTTTAATTAACAATTTGCTGTTCATTCTTTTAGCCCTTTCATTTTTTTGGAAAGTGCCTATTGGCTTAGCTTTACCCTTGTATTGTTGGCTTTGGTCGCGTGTTGATCAGTTTAGTATGGTGATACAGCTGTAAGATACTTTCTTGTAATCACAGTCCTGTCAGATGTATAGTCATGGAGAGTGATACAGCACCGAAGCCCACTGCAAAGTGTATTATATGAGCCCAATTATTCGTCATTTAAGTCGATTGGTAGTGATGTTATTACTGCTGGGTGTTGGGCTTTCCTGTCAAAAAGATCTCAACAAAATATCTACCTCAGAATGGCAGCCGGATGTGGCTCTGCCTTTCATTCAAACAGATATCAGTCTCCGAAATCTGATCCAGGAAGACAGTAACCTACACACCAATAACGACAGTTTGTTGATATATTTTTATCAAAAAGATAGCGTGTATAGTGTAGGAGTCGATAGTTTACTGGACCTGCCAGGATCACTCTCCGACACCTCTTCTTATAATATGGGGCCTTTGCAGTTCGAAACTTTCCAGATCGATGCAGCCATCAGTTTAAACCATTTAATGCCCTATTTTCCGGAAGCAGTTAGGGATAGTCTTGAGAAGCATAATGGTACAGAGAATATATTTCCCCCCATCCTCCTTCAGCATGTGTTTTCCTACCTCCCAGAGCCCATAGCAGAATTCAATTTCCTCACTTTTTCAGATGGCTCATTTGATATTGAATTGGTAAATAACCTACCTGTAGCCATTCAATATTTGCGCTTTAAGTTACTGGATGTTAACAGTGGTGTCTGTTTGAAGGATGTGGAGATAAATGAGTTAATGCCGGGAGGTTTACATCTTGAACAAATTGACCTGGCCGGTCAAACCATTGGCAATCAGATGGGCATCCAGCTCATGTCCTTCTCCAGTCTGGGAAGTTTTCCTGAAACTGTCCTCATTAATCTGGAAGATAACTTGCTTTTCACTTTGATATCAGAAGAAGCCGAGGTGGTGAGCGGGGAAGGCATTCTCATGGAGCAAATCATTATTTCTGAAGACCGAATGGTCGAATTTGAGTCGGAAGATGATGCCAAACTGGAGTATGTTTCCTTTAAGGAAGGTGGGTTTACCTATACGCTAGAATCCGGACTCAGTGTGGCTATGGATGTGGAATTGCGACTACCCTCAGCCTTATTGGATGGTGAGGTACCTACACAAAACTTTCATATTCCAGCCTTTGGCTATCACGATGGGTACTGGGGACTTGATCAAATGACTATGGATTTAAGTACAGATCCTGATCAAGCTTATAACCGTTTTCCAGTGGAAATGGTCATACAAATTCTACCAAGCTCTGAGATCGTCAGTTTTGATGCAGATGATCAGGTGCATACCGAATTTCATCTCAACAACATCGTGTTTGCGTCGGCAATTGGCAGCCTGGGTAAAAGACAGGTGGATATACCCAAAGATACCGTGGCTTTGGATCTGGAATTCCTGAGTCAGTTGCAGGGTGATATTTATCTGGATCAACCCCAGATTCACTTCAATTATATCAACAGTTTTGGCATACCCTTAAAACTAAAACCTGAGTTGGTTGGTTACAATACATTGAGTGGTGCGAGTCAGGATCTGAACGCCGACACAGCCATTGTAGATTACCCTGCCGAACCCGGAGACATAGTGGAAGGCAGCTTTGCCTATGACAAAACCAATAGCGATCTGGTGGAAGTCATGGCCATTCGACCTGATCAGATAATTTATGGGGGAACAGGACTCCTTAACTGGAATAATGAAACAAATAATTTCGTTCTGGAAGATGCCTTGTTCAGTGCCGACGCTGAGTTTATTATCCCCATGGTACTGAAATCAAAAAATCTATACTTCACCGACTCAGTAAGTATCGGAAAGGTAGAGAATACAGATATCATAAACAATGGTAAACTGGTGCTCCAGGTTGCCAATGGCTTTCCTATGGAAATGTTGTTTCGATTGGTTGTTCCTGACTCAGTCACCGGGCAGATATTATCCGTTGTGAATTTCGATCTCATTGAAGCAGCTGCTGTTGATGAAGAAGGAAAAGTCATTGGAGTAGAGGAAAGCGTGGTTCTGGCAAATTTCCCATCTGATTTTTTCGCCAGTCTCAGCAGAGCCAATTATGGTTTGCTGGAAGTACGATCTCAAACCTATAATAATGGAAACGTACCGGTTGCCTTACATGCTGATTATGAAATGGCAGTTTCCATTGGATTTGAAATAAGCCTAAACCCATAAGATGAAAACAAGGAGCACATACCAATTAATCAGTCTTGCATTTCTCATGCAAATGGCACCCCTATTGCTATGGACTCAGACTGATTACAGCCTTCATGGGTTTACAGCCATCCCACAAAGTAACTACTCCAATCCCGCCAATATCCCTGACAGCCGGCTAAGCATAGGTGTCCCTTTTATATCTTCCTTTTCCAATAGCACATTTAATTCATCATTCTCCTTTAATGATTTGTTTATCAACAGGGAGGGTAGTGACTCATTATACTTAAACCTATCTGCCATTATCCAGAATGCCGAAGAAAATACAGGCTATCTCACCGAAGTGGTTGACCATGACCTGTTGTTTGTGGGTATCAAAGCAGGAAAAGGATTTTTGAATTTTGGAGTCAGAAATCGATTGTATATCAGAAGCTTTTACACCAAAGATTTACTTGATTTGCTGTGGAATGGAAATGTGGATTTGTCAGGTAAAACTTATGATTTAAGTAAAACCAGTATACGGGCTGATCACTTTATTTCCTACTATCTATCCTTTGCATTCCCTGTGAGCCATAGTGTAAATCTGGGTTTACGTGTAAATTACAATCAGGGATTGTCCAATATCAGTACCGAACGCAATCAACTTAGCCTGAAGACGACCTCTGATCCCTCTTCGGTATATGCAGTGGCAGCTGAAACTGATTTCCTGGTGAATACATCCCAATTGGCCAGTGTTACTTCAGATGGGGGAGTGAGTCTTTCAGATTATTTTCTGAATTTTGAAAACAGAGGTTTTTCATTTGATCTGGGTGCCAGCTTTAAATTTTCAGAACGAGTCAGTATGCACCTTAGTGCCCTTGACTTGGGTTATATAACCTGGAAGTCTGATTTGATGAGTTACGAAAGCTCCCAGGATTCAGTATATTTTGATGGCATTTATGCGGATATTACGGATAAGGATATCGATATATTTCAGATGTACGGGGATAGCTTAAGTGATCTTTTGAAGGTGTCAGAATACAGCAGTGTATATATGACCAATTTTCCTGTGCGTATTATTGGAAGTCTGGAGTATTATAGTTTGGATAAAGCCGATAGGTTAAGTGTTATGTTCGCCGGCCGTTTTTTGAAGGATTATTTTGAGCCTTCACTTTCTGTGGGTTATGACAGGACAGTGTCGCGACATTTTGCATTTAAGGTTAGTTATACTTACTTAACCTACGCTCCCTTGAATTTTGGTGTGGGTATGGTCATCAATGCCAAACCTTTTCAGTTCTATTTTCTAACGGATAATGTGATGGCAGCACTGAATTTAAGTGGGCAACGCTATGTGCATTTTCGGGTGGGTCTGAATCTTATTTTCCCCAAGAAGAAGAAGAAGAAATCGGATGAGCTTCCTTTCGGTCCCTTATAATTAGCGCAATTTCAAACGCGTATTCACAGGAGCTTGTACTCCGTCAGGCAGGTTGTTTCTGTTTCTCAGGTTTTTAAGTCGTACGCCGTAGCGCTGTGAAATCTCGTGTATGGTCTCACCCTGTTTTACCTTGTGGTATTTGTATTTCTTCTCAGCTTTACGTTTTTTCTTTTCCAGATAAATTACTTCCCTGATTTGAAGGATGTGCTTTTTATCCACCTCATTATATTTATAAAACTGCCAGGTATACATGTCAAATTCTCTTGCCAGTTTATTAAAAGTGTCTCCTTTTTTTATCAAGACAAGCTTTTTACCATTGTTTTTATAAATGGGTCTTCCTGCCTCACTTTCACCTACTTTTTTATAGTTTGTTGACACAGGTACGAATGAAGACTTGTCAGTGGACTTCTTGACTTTCTTTCCTTTGCTCTTTTTGTCATACTGATATAATTTATTTCTTTCGATGATGCGAATCAGCAGCTCAGGATATTTGGGATTGGTGGCATAGCCTGCTTTTTTTAAACCCTTGGCCCAGGCTTTATAATCATCGGTGTCATATTCGAACAGAAAACTATAGCGGCCACGTTGGGTAAGGAATAGAGAATGGTCACGGAACGAGTCTTCAGCCTTTTTATATTTTCTGAAACATTCGTTTTTAGCATCATCATCCATATAGATGGTTTTGCCTTTCCATCCTTTATGGCATTTGATACCAAAGTGGTTGTTGGCTTTTCTAGCCAGGCGACTATTGCCGTTTCCTGATTCCAGGATGCCCTGAGCCAATGTTATGGAAGCAGGAATCTTGTAATCTTTCATTTTTTTTATGGCGATATCCTTATACAAAGCAATATAGTCTTCGGTGGTCAATTTTTTTTGTGACCAGGCTGAAGACGTAAAAAGGAGTATCCCGCTGAAAAGGATCAGACCAGAAAGAATATGTTTTTTGTTTTTCAGAAACATAAGCGTAATCTGACAAAAATAACTGATAATAGACACCACAACAGAGCTTAAAAACGCAATTTTGCACAAAACATTGTTACTAAATCCAGGTTTGGTTCAGCTACTCCATTGAGTAATTTGACCCGATTTGACTGAAGACATTAGCGAAATTATGTGCTTGTCCTAATGGGCATAATACATGATAATTCATACTTTTGCCCTTCCAACATAAACCTATGGATGCCAGCATAGTCTTTAAGTATTTTCCTGAATTAAGTGCTACCCAGCAACAGCAGTTTGTTCAACTCAAAGATTTGTACGAGGATTGGAATTCGAAAATAAATGTGATTTCCAGAAAGGACATGGATAACTTTTATGTTCACCATGTGTTGCACTCACTGGCCATCGCCAAAGTGGTAGCATTTAAAGATTTTACTGAAGTTATGGATGCCGGAACCGGGGGAGGCTTTCCTGGCATTCCATTGGCCATTATGTTTCCAAAAGTAAAATTCTTCTTAAATGATTCCATAGGCAAAAAAATCAAGGTGGTTAAGGCTGTGGCTGAAAGCCTGGGGCTTGAGAATGTTAAAGCTGAGCAGTTAAGAATGGAACAAGTGAATCATAGTTTTGACTTTATCATCAGCAGAGCAGTGACTACTTTACCTGAATTTTTACAGTGGACCTCCAATAAGTTTCACAAGGCTTCGTTCAATACAATATCCAATGGTATCCTGTATTTAAAAGGAGGGGATATTCGTGAGGAGTTGAGAGGCCTCAGAAGACATAAGTATAAAACCCACCCCATTCATGAGTTTTACGGGGAAGCGTTTTTCGAAACCAAAAAAGTGGTTCATATTTATAAGTAAGTATTTGACAGGTCGGGATATAAAATATTTTAACTTCGCCATTTAATAAAAATTAGAGATATGACGGATACAATTACTAAGACTTTAAGAGACAGTACAGGGGCCAGATGGTTTGTCCTGATATTGGTTTCATTGTGTATGCTCATTGCATATACGTTTATGGAAGTGTTATCACCGCTACAAACTTTGATTCAAAGTACTTATGGTTGGAGTGGTTCTGAATGGGGCATCGTAACCGGAGCACAGGGTTACCTAAATGTCTTTGCGTTTATGTTAATTTTCGCCGGGATCGTTCTTGATAAAATGGGAATTAAATTCACTGCAGTAAGTTCAGGTTTGGTAATGATCTTAGGAGCCATTATCAAGTATTGGGCCTTTGCTGGAGATTTCGCCATCGGAACTGAGATTCTGGGAATTGATTCCAGAGTGTTTATTTCAGCAGCTGGATTTGCAGTATTCTGTGTGGGTGCTGAAGGTGCCGGAATTACTGTTTCAAGAATTATCGTCAAATGGTTCAAGGGAAAAGAAATGGCATTGGCCATGGGTACTGAAATGGCATTGGCCAGATTGGGTTCCTTTATTGCCTTGTTCTTCGCGCCAAGGATAGCCGACGCTTTTGATATTCCTACCTCTGTTTTGGTTGGAGCCATTGCACTATGTATTGGTCTGATCCTCTTCATTGTGTATACCGTGATGGATACCAAACTCGATAAACAGCTTGAAGAAACAGCCATTGAAGAAGATCCTTTCAAAATATCAGATTTGAAACTGATCATAACCAGCAGGGGTTTTTGGTATATCGCCATCCTTTGTTTGCTGTTCTACTCAGCCGTATTTCCGTTCTATAAGTTTTCATCAGGTTTGATGGTAAATAAATTTGGGGTTGATCCCAGTACCGCTGGTGACATCCCATCCATCTTACCCTTTGGAACCATCTTGTTAACACCCTTGTTTGGTTATGTGTATGACAAAATTGGTAAAGGTGCCACCATTATGATTATCGGCGCCGGACTGTTGGTCATCGTTCATACCATTTTTTATATTCCATCACTCACAGAAACCTGGACAGCCATTTTTGCAGTGGTATTATTGGGAATCGCTTTCTCATTGGTTCCATCCGCCATGTGGCCTTCTGTTCCAAAGATTATTCCTGACAAACAACTGGGATCAGCCTATGCATTAATCTTCTACATACAAAATATTGGTTTGATGCTCATCCCCATTTTGTTGGGTGTGGTTCTCGATCGTACCAATCCTGGTGTAAACGAAAAAACCGAAGCTGCTATCAGTAATTTCAGAGCTGAAGGTATACCGGCCAGTGATATTGCTGGAAAGGTTCAGGAGCTGCGTATGACAGGTGAAATACCAATGTTCGACTATTCAAGTACCTGGTTAATCTTCGTAGGACTAACCATAGCCGCTGTAATTTTTGGCTTCATGTTAAAAGCTGAAGACAAGAGAAAAGGTTATGGCCTTGAGATGCCTAATATCGAAAAATAAATAATTAAATAAATACATCATGAGTAAGGATATTTTAACCCTTAAACCAGAGGGTATGTGGAAGCATTTCTATGCGCTGACACAAATACCACGCCCTTCAAAGAAAGAAGCCGAAGCCATTGCCTACCTTAAGAAATTTGGGGAAGACCTGGGTTTGGAAACCATTGTTGATGAAGTGGGTAATGTAATCATTAAGAAGCCGGCCACTGAAGGCATGGAAGACCGAAAAGGAATAATCCTGCAAGGTCATATTGATATGGTACCGCAGAAAAATGCGGATACCGACCACGATTTTGAAAAAGATCCCATTGATGCCTATATCGATGGTGAGTGGGTAACTGCCAAAGGTACTACCCTTGGTGCTGATAATGGCATGGGTGTAGCTGCTGCAATGGCTGTACTTGAAGCCACTGACCTGAAACATGGTCCGGTGGAAGCATTGTTTACCATGGATGAGGAAACAGGAATGACAGGAGCTGAAAACCTGAAAGCCGGTATCCTTGATGGTGACATTTTGTTGAATATGGACTCTGAGGACGAAGGTGAATTGTATATTGGTTGTGCCGGTGGTGTTGACAGTAATGGATACTTCGAATATACTACTGATGCAGTTCCTGAAGCTATGGCAGCTTTCAAGATTACAGTAAAAGGTTTGAAAGGTGGACACTCAGGGCTGGATATCAATCTTGGTCGTGGCAATGCCAACAAAATTATGAATGTGCTGCTCATGAAAGCAGGAGAGAAGTATGGCTTAAGAGTTGCCGACATCAATGGCGGAAGTCTTAGAAATGCTATACCTCGTGAATCATTTGTTACCGTAGTTGTTCCTGAAGCTTCCAAGGAAGATTTTGGTCAATTTGTAACTGAATTTAATGAGATTGCTCAGGATGAATTTTCAGAAGCTGATCCTGGTGTTCAGGTGATAGCAGAAGCTGCCGACATGCCTGAAAACCTGATCGATGAAGCTACCATGAAAAACCTGTACAAGGCAGTTGCTGATACGCCAAACGGAGTTATTAGCATGAGCGAAGATTTTGATGGTATTGTGCAAACCTCTACTAACCTGGCCATTGTGAAGTCAGATGGTAAAGGAATTACCATGGCTTCTCTGCAAAGGAGTCTTGTGGATGCTGAACGCGATGAACTGGCTGCCAAAGTCCGTACGGTATTTGAAGCCGGGTCTGCCAAAGCTGAGAGCATGGGTGCTTATCCAGGTTGGAAACCCAATCCTGAATCTGCCATACTCAAAGAAATGCAGGATGTATATAACAACAAATTCGGAAAAATTCCGGAGGTGAAAGTAATCCACGCAGGTTTAGAATGCGGTATTCTGGGAGCCACTTATACCAATTGGGATATGATCTCCTTTGGGCCAACCATTCGCAACCCTCATTCACCTGATGAAATGGTGAATATTGCCACCGTTGATCTGTTCTGGCAATTCCTTGTGGAAACCTTGGCACATGCACCCGCGAAGTAAAGGATTTATCACCATAGATGAAAGACTGAATGAGGCTGCCGAAAGCAATTTGAGGTTCTTTTCGAGTCGATAGCGGCGATTTTTTTAGTTTTTCATCTATTTATTTTTCCTTTTTAAAATATTTATTTACTTTTGCACTCCCAAAATTCAGAGTAAAATGACTAAGAGAACATTTCAGCCTTCAGTAAGGAAAAGAAAAAATAAGCACGGATTCCGTGAAAGAATGGCAACAGTTAATGGCCGTAAAGTGTTGAAGAGAAGAAGGTCAAAAGGAAGACACAAGCTTACCGTTTCTGACGAAGGTAAATAGCACTTCGCTGTAATAACAGCTAAGCAAAATATAGTAGGAGGTATGGATGCATGCCTCCTTTTTTTGTTTAGTGTTTTTGAAAAAACAATAACTTCGCAAGGAGTTTTAAAAGGGCTTGTTTAAATGGAAATCTTACTTTGGATCATACTTATTTTCTTCATCCTGGGCTATGGCTTTCGCTTGTTTTTTAGATATGCTATGCCATGGTTGCTCACTTTGTTTCTAAAAAAACAACAGGAGAAATTCAGTCAGATGACTGGTCAGCAGCAGCAAGAAACCAAAAATGAAGGAGATGTGAACATCCGGAAAACGAGAAAAACAAACAAGTCGAAAGAAGATTCTGATTTTGGAGAGTATGTGGATTTTGAGGATGTTTAGTCTCCACATTTTTCTCCAACGACCATAAATAGTAGACCTATGATTAAAAGTCATTTGCAAAAAGCTCTGCCTTATGGCATAGCTATCCTGATTTTTCTGGCCATTACCATTGTATACTTTTCTCCACTATTGGAAGGAAAGAAACTGGACCAGAGCGATATTGCCATGTTCAAAGGTATGTCCAAGGAAATTGTTGATTACAGGGCTGAAACAGGGGAAGAGGCTTTATGGACCAATTCCATGTTCGGAGGGATGCCTGCCTGGCAGATATCCGTAATCTATAATGGCAATCTGATGCGTTATGTAGATAAAGCACTCATGCTTGGTTTGCCCTATCCGGCCAATTATGTGTTCCTGTACTTTCTAGGCTTTTTCATCTTGCTGTTGGTAATGAAAATGGATAAATGGGTGGCGCTGATTGGGGCCATTGCCTTTGCATTGTCTTCCTATTTCTTTATCATACTAGGCGTGGGACATACCTCAAAGGCACACGCCATTGGATATATGGCACCTGTATTGGCAGGGATCATACTCGCTTTCGACGGAAAATACCTCAAGGGTGCTTTACTTACAGCCATAGCACTGGCACTGGAAATTGTTTCAGGCCACCTCCAAATTACCTATTACCTGCTCCTGATGGTTATTATTTATGGTATCTACCAGTTGGTAACCACCATTAAGAAAAAGAATTATGCGCATTTCTTCAAGGCTTCAGCCTTCTTGATCGTTGCTGCCATTTTAGCCATTTCGACCCATACCACCAATTTATGGGCTACCTATGAATATGGTAAGGATACCATGAGAGGCGCTCCGGAGTTGACCAAAAACCAGGAAAATAAATCCAGTGGTTTGGATCGTGATTATATTACCCATTGGAGTTATGGCATTGGAGAAACCTGGTCGTTGCTTATACCCAATGCAAAGGGTGGAGCATCTGCATTAATTGGTGATAGCAAGCACTTGGATCGGGCGGAGCCTGCCTATCGGAATTTTGTGTCCCAGCAAGGTAATGCCTATTGGGGAGATCAGCCAGGCACCTCAGGGCCGGTCTATGTGGGAGCCATTGTAATGTTCCTGTTTATCCTGGGATTATTCATTGTGGATAATAAACTAAAGTGGGCTTTATTGGCCATGACCCTCTTATCCATATTCCTGGGTTGGGGTAAGAATTTCATGGAGTTTACCAATTTCTTTATCGATTATATACCGGGTTATAATAAATTCCGTGCGGTCTCCATGACCTTGGTGATGGCGGAATTATCCATACCCATACTGGCATTTATGGCCCTCGATAAAGTGATCAGAAACAAAGACCAGTTGAAGCTACAGCCCAAGCCTTTTTACTGGGCAGCAGGTGTCACAGCAGGGATTACAGCTGTATTTTACCTTATGCCTACTTTGTTTTTTAACTTTTTGAGTGTGTATGAAAACCAGCAACTTTCACAAATGTCCAGTGGGCCTGACGCTGCTCAGATGATGACCTTTTTCAGTAGCCTGGAAGCCGTCAGGATCGGTATTTTTAAGGCGGATACGGCTAGAAGCCTGATCTATGTCTTGTTGGCTACTGGTATCATTTTTCTGTATATCCGTGGGACTATTCAAAAACATTGGTTGATCGTATTGCTTGCAATATTCATTGTTGCCGACATGGCCACCATTAACCGCAGATACTTAAACAACGATAATTTTGTAAGGGCCAAAAAAGTGGATGTGCCCTTCCAGGCTAGTGTGGCCAATAAATCCATACTATCTGATCCGGATCCCGATTTCAGGGTGTTGGATGTGAGCAGAAACACCTTTAATGATGCCAGTTGTTCCTATTTTCATAAATCCATCGGTGGTTATCATGGTGCGAAACTGCAGCGGTATCAGGACTTAATAGAGGCGCATATCCAACATGAGATTGCTGCCATTGCCAATACCTTCCGATCAGGAGTTACCAATGAGCAAATTGACCAGGCCCTTCAGCAGCAGCAAGTGCTAAATATGCTGAACACTCGCTATTTAATCTACAACCCAGAAGCCGCCGGCTTACCCAACCGCCATGCTTTCGGACATGCCTGGATGGTTCAAGATGTGGTAAAAGTGGTCAATGCCGATGAGGAGATTGAACAAGTGGGTCAATACAATCTTCAACAAACAGCTATCATAGATAAACGTTTCGAGGAGCATTTAACACAAGAGCAGTTCAAAAGGGATTCCAATGCCAGTATCAAATTAACAACTTATGCGCCCAACGAATTATTGTATACATTCGAAGGAACTGAAAAACAATTGGTGGTGTTTTCAGAGATTTATTTTAAGAATGGATGGAAGGCCTATATAGATGGGACTGAAGTCCCACACATAAGAGCAAATTATGTGCTAAGAGCTCTTGAAGTCCCTGCAGGTGAGCATGACATCAGGTTTTCATTTGAGCCCAGGGTTTGGGTAGTTGGCGAGAAAGTGTCATTGGCAGGTTCTCTGATTGTATTACTCATGGCCATTGCTATATTGGGTATGGAAGCCAAAAAAGTTTTTGTCAGGAAAGATGCCTGATGTTTAGCTTTATCCGCTTCTTATGGTCGCTTGATAATTATATAAGGTTACGATATTTTGAAGAAAGTACTTGTTATAAGCTATTATTGGCCCCCCAGTGGTGGAGCAGGGGTACAGCGATGGTTGAAATTCGTTAAGTACTTTGAATCTGTTGGTCTGGAGCCCATCGTACTCACAGTCCATCCAAAATATGCTTCTTATGCCATTACCGATGCGAGTCTGGAAGCAGATGTGCCGGAAGCGATTCGTGTTTTCCGCACCAAGTCGAGGGAGCCTTTTGGTTTATACAAGAAATTTACCGGAAAGAAGGATATTCCCTATGGGGGCTTTGCCAACGAATCCAATCCAGGCTTATTACAGAAGATATCACGAATGATCAGAGGTAATTTGTTTATTCCTGATGCACGAGTGGGTTGGAATACCTTTGCCTATAAACAGGCCCTCAGCCTGATTAAACAATACAATATTAAAACAGTAATTACCAGTAGCCCACCGCATTCTACACAGTTGATTGGCCTGAAGCTCAAAAAGGCACTTGGAATCAGATGGATTGCCGACCTGCGGGATCCCTGGACCGAGATCTATTATTATGATCGACTGTACCACAGCGCATTGGCGAAAAAACTGGATGCCAGGTATGAACGAAATACCCTGGAAGCTTCTGATGCAGTGGTTGTGGTGAGTGAAGCCATTAAAAGGTCGTTTGCACAAAAATCATCAGAAGGTGTACTGGAGAAGATTCATGTCATACCCAATGGTTTTGATGCTGTTGATTTCACTGGAAAAGCCAAATGGTCAACCAAAGATTTTATAATTACTTATACAGGTACCATTGCAGATAACTACAATATGCATGCTTTCTTTAAGGCAGTTGTAAGGCTGATGGCCAGCATTGACCATTGTAAACTAAAGTTGCGCTTTGTGGGTGAAGTATCCGATGGTATCAAAGGTCAGGTAATAACAAGAGGTCTTGAGTCTTGTGTGGAGTATATTAAGCATGTGGTACACAAAGAATCTGTGGACTATTTGTTAAGCAGCACCGCCCTGTTACTGGTCATTCCTGATGTGCCCAAGAACGAGGGTATACTCACCGGAAAACTATTTGAATACCTGGCGTCTCAAAAACAAATTATTGGTCTGGGGCCTGAAACCGGAGATGCGGCTGTTATTTTAAAAGAAACTGAGGCTGGAATGATGATTGATCATAATGATGAAGATCAGATTTATAATCAGCTGCATATGTTATATAAGAATTGGCTGGATAACCCTCAAATACCAGTAGCCTCAAAGAAATTCTATGAGTATTCCCGCGAAGCCCTGACCAAAAAGTTTGCCAAGTTGGTTTGATCACTATAGATGATATTAAAATTGATTTCCCTAAAGCTGGGAGGCCTCCCCATGAATTGGGACGAGTAAGTCAAGGCTGCTTTTTATCCTCATCCTTCATATTTGTAAAAACTAAGTTCACATGAGTGATTTCCTCAATCCTTCGGAACTTCTCATGTTCACTATGCTTTTACTTCTATTCAGGAATTGATAAAAAGAGGCCGTCAGCCAATGACATGTAAATGGTAATTAAAACCCCATATGGTAGACGTATAGAAAAACAAAGAGTTGCTAAAATATTGGAGCTGATTCTGTTGTTTTTATTAATTTAGTAAGCTACAACCCGAAAAACTGCTATGAAGAAAATAAGTTTGTTGTTCAGCTTAGGTATAGTCTTGCTTCTGTCTGTTCAGATACATGCACAGGATACCATTACGATAGTACTGACAGGAGAGGACCTTCAGGATGCTTATATTAATAATGTCATACCTGAGCCCTATGGTTTGGCACCTTCACTTATTTGTGCCAACTGGACCTATTATGGTCAGCCTGGCATTGGAAGAATTTTGATCAACTATGATCTGGCCAATAACAGCCCCAACCTTACATTCCTAAGTGCTTCCATACATCTTTTTCACAATCCCACCTCTGGTCATATTGGTCATGCCAATTGGGGAGGTGACAATAGTGGTCAAATGGTAAGGGTTACGGAAGACTGGACCTATGAAGAAGTAAGCTGGTTTAACCAGCCAGGAACCACAAATACCAATGCAATAATATTACCAGCTCCTGAAACAGACAGTTCTGATTTCCTTGACATCGATATTACTGAAATGGCAAGAAATATGCTCAGGAATCCGGACCGGGCATTTGGTGTGATGCTAAAACTGGCCAATGAGGACAACCTATATACCAGCTTGGTTTTTGCTTCAAGTGAACATGAAAACAGTGATTTATGGCCACGGGTGGAAATGAAATTCCTGGGATTGCCACCGGCACAGGATTCCGTACATTCCTATCGGAACTCGAGCCTTAGCGGGCAGGAAGCCTGTGTTTATGAAAATCCTGTGGTAGCTATGGAAGACCCTGGTACTTTATCTACTGGTGTTCAGGAATTTGAGGAAGGCTGGAGTGCCTCCCGAACTTATATTAAGTTTGACTTGTCTGACCTGAAAGCCAACGACTCCATTATCAGGGCAGAACTTAGTTTGTTTCACCATCCTGATGCAGCGTCAGAGGGTCATACCATGGGAAACAATGCCATGTTGTTTCAGCCTATACTATCGGATTGGGATAAAAATAGCATAGCATGGAATAACTTGCCTCCGACCAGTGAACAACATCAGCTTGAAATACCACCGGCGATTCAGTCTGATGACGACTATCTGAATATTGATGTTACCGAAATGGTGAAAGAGATGGTCAAAAATCCGGATGCCTGGCACGGGATTATGATGAGAATGGCTAATGAAGAAACCAATGGTGATGAACGTAAGGCTGTTTTTGCTTCTGCATACCATAGCGACCCTGATGTCAGGCCACATTTGGAAATCATTACTACCAGAACTGCCTCAATTCCATCAGAAAACATCGAGGGACCACAATTTGGTTTATACCCAAGTCCTGCTGAGCAGACTTTACATATAAAACAGGCCTTTGACAGATCTGCTCTATACAGCATCTACGATGTAAAAGGTAGTTGTCTGACCAAGGGGAACTGTGAAACTCAAATTACAGCTGTGGATGTTTCTCAACTACCAAAGGGTATGTATATCATTCGATTAACAACTGATGGGAAGGTAGAAAGTCAAAAATTTATGAAGAAGTAAATGGAGTCAGGCCAGCTTAATTATTCTTGTAAAGGATGTTGTGCACGAAATTGGTGATGTCATATTTTTCATCATTAAACACCTTATACAACTCTTTTAGCATTAGTTTCTTGGTCTTTATCTTGCGGTATTTGGCCATTTCTTCTATGAAAATATTTACAGCCAGTTTTCCTTCAAGAACCACTTTCTCTGAAATATAATCTGTAAAGAAGCCTTTGCCGATAAGCAGTCCCAGGGTTCGGTTTCGGCTCATATCGTTAAGGGCTGTCAGGCTAAAATCTCCAAAACCACAATAGTTGAACATGGTTTCTTCCTTGCCGCCAAATTTTTCAAGTAACCAACGCATTTCATTAATGGCCTTTGTGAGTACCAGTGATCTCAGATTGGGCGAATCAAAATGCGCATCAACAATACCTACTATGATGGCATAAATATTTTTTAAGATACTGGCCAGTTCAACTCCGTTAACGTCTGTGGAAAAATCCAGGAATATTGTCGTGCCATCAAAGATATCTCTGACCTGATCAAATCCCTTTTCTTTGGTGGATGCCAGCGTAAATCCGGTGGGCATTTTATTAATGATCTCCCTTGCGAAAGAGGGGCCCTTTAAACTAAATACCGGGTTGGTTATGGTTTTGGTGAGGCAATTGGGGATGGTACGATGCTCATTTCCAAATCCTTTGGCCAGATTGATAATGAAAGCCTCATCATTAATTAGTTCCTTGTTTTCAGTAACATAGTCCACCACCACATTGGAAGGAATCCCAAGAAAAATGATATCTGCTGTTTTAAGCACATTTTTGTCACTGGTTGCACTAAGAGAAGGATGGAGTACGATATTCGGAAAGTACTTTTTGTTGATGTGGTCCTCATTTATGCTCAGGATGACATCCTGCTCCACAGAGAGGAGGCAGATTGAATCTTTCTCCTTCAAACTAAGGACGTTTCCTATGGCGGTTGATATGGCTCCGCTGCCTATAAAGCAGATATTCAATGGTTTATCCATTTACCTTTTTCCGAATGCGAAGGTAAAAGTACGAATTTATGAATAAGTAGAGAATTTCGCTGGATTTGACCCCTTTGAGTATTTATTTTCTCTCCAACAATACAAATAGCCAATAGGGTTTCTTAGGTGCACTAACTACATTCAAAAGGTCGAACAAAAAGGCTATTGGATGAAATCTGTAAGGATAATTAAAACTATGATTACACTTTGGGCAGGAAGTATTGCGTTTGTCCTTTGGCATCCAGTATAGGGGAATCCATGAGGAGGAAGGGCTGAATTTCTTCTTTAGTTTTAAAAGGCTCGGTTGATAATACCTGACTTTCTTTCCAAACGAAAATGACTCCAACAATTGGTACTCCGGGAAAAGATGGCATATATCATCGGTATTGAAACGCCTGAGGTGGTTGGGGCTGTTATAGATATATTGACAATCAGGGCATTGAATGGAAAGTTTGTCGGGGTTTTCATCATTGGGAACAGTGATAAACAGGTACTTTTTAGAAAGCCGTTTAAACTCTGTCACACTCTTTTCGAGCACTTCATCTTCCAAATGTTCCAGCATTTCACTTGAAAAAACCATGTCGAATGAGGCATCCTCCAGCGGAATGCTGTCAGCTGAGGCCTGTATGGTTTTGGTTTTTAAGAATTTCAAAGCAGCGGCCGATCGGTCAACTGCGGTCACATCATATTGCTGATGCAACACATTGGTGATAATGCCATTGCCACAACCAATGTCAACTATAGAATGTACATCCTTGGGAATGGTTTGTAATACCTTACTGACTTTTTCTTTTAAAGCGCCTTCTTTAAATCCGGCCCAGTCAAAAGTTTCATAGAATTGTTTGTTGTCCATGGTGGTTTGGCTTAGGCATAGATTGTGGTCAGTACTTCTTTATCCTGGTCCCAGTTATATTTTTTTTCAACGGCCTGCACACCGTTGCTTTTTGTGGCAGCCATTAAACTCTCATCCCCAATTAATTTTTTTATACAAGCAGCAAAATCATTGGGGTCTGTATGATAATAACTCAGGCCACAGGAAGTTTCATTTAAAATGCGTTCAATAGGTGCGCAATTGGAAGCGATAGTTGGCTTGCCGGCATACATATACTGGAACAACTTATGGGGTATGGTTGTGTCTGTATGATCACTTTTCATATGTGGGATCAGGCAGATATCCGCTTTCCCAAAATATACCTGCATCTCCTCGAAATTCTTCCATCCTTCAAACAATACCTGATCTTGTAAACCCAATGCCTGGGCTTTATCTTTAAGGGTTTCCACATAAGAACCTGTTCCTAGTATCCAGAACCTTATGGGTTTTGGCAATTGTTTCAGGTAGGGTAGCCCCTCAATTACAAATTGTAATCCCCGGTGTTCAGTAATTCCGCCGGCATACATCAGGGTAATATAATCGGGATCCGGATGAGTGCTGGGT
Organism: Bacteroidota bacterium; assembly: GCA_016845175.1. GTDB lineage: Bacteria > Bacteroidota > Bacteroidia > Bacteroidales > F082 > JAERTD01. The sequence goes on from JAERTD010000081.1 coordinate 43,868, forward strand.
GATGCAAAATGGTCAAAATTCAAGGTGTTGCTCACCACAGCTATCTTTTCTGCTGCGATGCCAATTTCCATAAGCCGTGATTTAGCCTCATCTACCACCACAACAATGTTGTCCGCCTTTTTACAAAATTTCTTTTCATAACGTTCCCATTGTGCATTGGTTGAGAGTATTCTGCCAAGCAGGCTCTTGGTATGGGTGGCCATCCTCAACAATGCCGGCCAGTTTTCGTGCAAATCCAGGGTGAAACTCAGATTGAATTTTTTTGCCATCTCATAGCCTGGTTTAGCCAATGGCAGGTCATGAACATGAATGGCATCAAATTCATTGTCGGTTAGAATTCCATCAAGAAACTTTCTCCAGAAATTGAAATAGAAAGGGAACTTTAAACAGGCCACGCTGCTTTTATACAGAAAATCAGAAATTGGTATTCTGTGGATAGTGGCTTTTAGGTGTTTATCTATGCTGGCCTTCTCTTTCCTTGTGTAGCAAGCCACATGCACTTCATGGCCTTCGTCGACAAGGGCCTCAATTTCATTTTCCACTCTGATGTCAGGTGGAAACTCATGATCCAACACCATCAGTATGCGCATGCTAGGACTTGCTTAAATGGTTTACAATAATTTCTGCTATCCTTTCTGCAGCCTTACCATCCCACAGCGGTGGTGTACTTCCTTTCTTAACCTGACCCTTGAGCACCTGTCGTGCTGTTTCTTCCACCAGTTGGTAATCCTGTCCCAACAGTTGGTTGGTACCCAGGTCACAGGTGATGGGTCTTTCTGTGTTGTTTCTGACGGTCAGACACTGCACGCCAAGCCAGGTAGTTTCTTCCTGAATCCCACCACTGTCGGTAATGACCAACTCCGCATTTTTTGTGAGTGCCAGAAAATCAATATAGCCAATGGGGTCTGATAAGATGATATTCTTATGTATCGATTCTATACCAAACTCTGCCAGTTTGTTTTTGGTGCGGGGATGGATAGGGAATACTATAGGTCGTACTTCAGCCAGTTTATTCATGGTCGAGACAATCTGCTGCAGATTCCCTTTGTCATCCACATTGGAAGGGCGATGGAAAGTAGATAAAATATAATTGCCCTGCTCCAAACCTAGTTTTTCAAGTATCTGAGAAGCTTTTATCTTCGGAAGATAGAAGGCAAGGCTGTCAATCATGACATTGCCGGTGAGAAATACCTTGTTGCCGTCTTTTCCTTCAGCATTCAGGTTTTCCATTCCACTTGCCTCCGTTACAAACAATAGGTCTGCAATTTCATCGGTGAGTATGCGGTTGACTTCCTCAGGCATCTGTCTGTCGAAACTTCGGAGACCTGATTCCACATGTGCCACAGGAATGTGGAGCTTAACAGCAACTATACTGGCGGCTAACGTCGAATTAACATCCCCGGGAACGATCACTAAATCAGGTTTTTCCTCCAACAGCACTTTTTCAAAGGCTACCATAACTCTTGCCGTTTGTTCTGCATGGCTGCCTCCGCCGATACCAAGGTAGAAATCAGGTTTGGGCATTTCCAACTCATCAAAAAAAATCTTTGACATCTTCTCGTCAAAATGCTGTCCTGTATGGCAAATGAGGTGCGTATGGGTGTCTTTATAGGCCTGGAATGCTTTGTGTACCGGTGCGATTTTTATAAAATTGGGCCTGGCACCGACCACCGAGATAATTTTTTTCATATCAGCTTATTCGTGGGCAAAAATATTCAATTTATCCAAGCACCTATCCAATATGTTATTTATCTTTAACATCAGGCTTTTATGAAGCCGATTATCACATAAATAAACAAAATCTGACCTGCTATGAAGCCAACTTCAGTAACTTTTATTGTAGTCCTTTTTCTTGTAATAGCTCATTATTCCATTGCCCAGATAGATGAGAAACTATACTATCCACTGGATGGAGTAAACAACGGATCCGTACTTGATGAAAGCGGTAACCAAAACCATGGTTTCTCATTCAATATTATTTCTGTTGAAGATCGAAATCAGAAACCTGATGCAGCCATTTATATGAATGGATTCAACAGTAAAATAATTTTCGATGGCAAACCATTTGACTTTGATGAATATTCATATTCCTTATGGGTAAAGCTTGTGGAAATGCCTGGAAACGAGGAGGCTGGATTCATCATCGACATAGGCTCTGATTACGGGGTGGATCAATATATAGCAGTGGTGAATAATTACTCCTTCTATAATTTATACGGGTTTCTTGCCCAGGGCTACAATATGGATGGTACAACGACTTTCTTATGTGACAATGAATTATTCAATCTGCATGAATGGCATTTCCTGGTGTACACAAGAACTATGAACAAAGCTTGTTTATACCTAAATACATTGAAGGTCGCAGAAGAAGACATACCAGAGAAACTTCCTATATATGGAGAAAGTATTAAAGGTAGACTGGGGTGCCGCAATACGGAGCAGCAGTATTTTAAGGGGTATTTAGATGAGGTGAGGATTTTTGATTATGAACTCAATCAATCTGAAATAGATTCACTCTATCAGTATGCTACCCATATCAATACCAATGAATCAGATGATAGCAAGCTTGTTCTAAGCCCAAATCCGGTTGACCATCTACTCAAGATAAACTATCCCGGAATCGGGAAATCAAATGTTGAATATTGGGTCTACACCATTTATGGTGCACTAAAAGCTAGGGGTACAGAAACTACTCTTGATGTGAGTACTTTATCTCAAGGGATGTATGTGCTTAGGCTGAGAGATAAAACAAACGACAAAATACACGTTGGAAAGTTTGTAGTCAGGCATTAAGATCAGAACCCTTTTTCCGTCGTTTGATTTATTCAATTTCTGATTTTTTGCTCAGCAACTCAGCCTTCGATGACCGTATGCTCGTATCCAACTCATAACCGATCAATAAAATAATAGAGTTGTAGTAAATCCAGACCAGCAGAAGAATTAAGGATCCGATGGATCCATATACCAGGTTATATCGGGAAAAGTTTTCGAAATACATTTTAAGTAAAAGCCCACCTCCCACAAACAATCCTGTACCCAGCAGGGATCCGGCAGAAATAAAGCGGTATCGGTTTTGCTCTCTGTCTTTGGCCTGGCCAAAATAGTATAATATGGAAATGCTCAATAAGATGGAGAATACAATTACTGCCCACTGCAAGAGCACTATGGTATACAAGGTGAATTGATGGGTGATCAGTTCATATTTCATCAGGGTTCGAATACCCAACTTTCCAAATCCAAGCAGGATAATGGAGGTCATAACCAATCCTGAGAGACCCGTCATTAGTAAAAAGGCTCTTAGTTTCTGTTTCCACCAGGGCCAGATATTGGTCTCGTGATAGCTTTGGTTGAATCCTTCCAATATGGCATCGATACCATTGGTGGCAAAATAGGTGGCTGTAAGAAAAACAACCGACAACAGTCCAGTGGCAGGTCTGCTGACAATCTCTACTATGGTACTTTGGACCAGATTGTGAATATTGGTAGGAATGACCACACTCAGCAAGTCCAGCAATTCCGCCTGATAGTCATCTCCGGTAACAAAAGGGATGAGTGTAAACAGGAAGAGAATAAACGGAATCAGTGCAAGAAAGAAATTATAGGCAATGGCTGCTGCCCGATAGGTAAGAACTCCTTTAAACAGCCCATTGAAAAAGAACACCAACACATCATATAAAGGCATGCCGTCAAATCCTGGCAATACAATAAAGCTTAGCTTTCGCCTGAACCAGATTTCCAGGGCTCTCAATTTCTTTTCCAGGTTTCTAATAAAGTCTTTCAACGCAGTGTGTTTAGGTTATAAAGCTTTCAAACTTAAATCCAGACTCTTTATTTGATGGGTCAATGCACCAACCGATATATAATCAACACCGGTTTCAGCAAAATCACGAATACTGTCGATGGTGATCCCTCCTGAGGCCTCTGTCTCGTATCTGCCATCAATCATTTCCAAAGCAGTTTTTAGTTCGGCGGGTGTGAAATTGTCCAGCATAATGCGGTCAATACCTCCCGTTTGAAGTACTTCTTCCAGTTCTTCAAAGCTTCTGACTTCAATTTCGATTTTAAGTGACTTTTTTTTCTGTTGCAGATAATTTTTGGTTGCTTGTATGGCTTGTCGGATACCGCCTGCAAAATCCACATGATTATCCTTGATCATAATCATATCATATAAACCAAATCTATGGTTTCCACCACCACCCATTTTTACGGCCATCTTTTCTACCACACGGTTACAAGCGGTGGTTTTTCTGGTATCCAAAAGTATGGTTTTCAGGCCTTCAATTCTCTTATTTACCAGGGCAGTGTATGTGGCAATACCACTCATCCTTTGTATGAAATTTAAAGCTGTGCGTTCGGCCGATAATAAGGACTGGGCATTGCCTGTCACCAGCATCACCTTATCTCCTTTTACAATGGCTTGGCCATCGTTTATATAGATTTCTACTGAAGTCTCCTGATCCACCGCCTTAAAGACTGTTTTTGCAACCTCAACACCTGCCAATACGCCATCTTCTTTAGCCAGTAAAATGGCTTTGCCTTTGGCAGCAGCCGGTATGGTGGCCAGCGAAGTGTGATCACCATCGCCTAAATCTTCTCGTAAGGCTGTTGCTACTAATTCGTTAACTGTTAACATAATGTGCTAAGCTTAATCAATTATCATGCAAAAAAATAAGCCTGGAAGGTGAGTTTCGTTCTCATATCCTATGCATGCAAAGGTAGGAAAATCAATGGGAGAGTATTAAGTTTAGGCGATCAATTCATGCTTTTGAAACAATTGATTTTTCATAGCATATTTTATTATACTTTTGGATTCTCAATTGCAATTGTTATGATTAAACTTTCCGGTCAGTTCCTGATAATATGCCTATTAGCAGTTTTTTTTATTGCTTGTGAGGAAGAGAAAGCCAATGAGAAAGAGGCATTTAATGATAATCTGGATTCCTTCAATCAAACCATTGATAAAGTTGACAAGACCATGGATCTGGTTGACAATATGCAGCTTGAGGTGGAAACAGTAGAGAATGAACGGGCCATTGGAAAGATAGATGATGAAGAAGCTTTGAGGCGACTGGAGGCAATTAACCGAAAATACAGCCGTAACATAGCAAAAATGGCCAATGAAAATCCGGCGATGGGTATGCCTCTCTGGGCACAGCGGAGCGGACTTACCGAACCCAGGGGTTTAGATCTGGATCTTGATTTCTCTCAGGAAACATCAGAGAAAAATCCTGATGAAGGATTTAATTCGGTGGTTTTGGTTTACCGGGGCAGCTATGAACAATGTATGCAGGAAGCCCAACGTATTGCTTCCGAGGCAGGTATTCCATTGAGTAGTGATTATGAGGCAGCCAGACAATTGTCAGAAAAATATGGCACAGAAATGATAAAAGGAGCCGCTTATATGAATTTTGAACTGGGCTCCGAAGTTCATCCAAAATACAATATCGCCATCACTGTGGACGAAGATGGTACGCTCACCATAACTGCTACCGATGCAAAAAAATTAAGTGAGCAATTCAGTGAGTAATGACATTCTTTACGGTCCTATGGCAGTATAATAACAGAGAATAATTGTATGAATATTGTGATTACAGGAGCCAGTCGTGGCATAGGATATCAGCTTTGCAAGCAATTTGTCGCAGATGGAAATCATAAAGTGCTTGCCTTGGCAAGAAGTGGGAAATTACTCGAGAACCTATCCAATGAATGTCGAAAGATGCCCGGAAGTGAGCATTTGTATTGTCTGGAATTCGACTTGAGTTCCGCTAATTATACTACCCATTTGATTCCCTTTGTAAAGGAAAAAATGCTAAATGTGGATGTCCTGATTAATAATGCTGGCCTGCTGATCAATAAGACTTTTTCGAATTTTGAGGATAGTGATTTTGATAAGATTTTTGATGTAAACGTAAAAAGTATCTTCAAAATGGTAAGGGATTTACTACCCTTTTTCAATCCGGCTGCCCATATAGTTAATATGAGTAGCATGGGAGGTGTTCAGGGAAGTGCCAAGTTCCCGGGTTTGTCACTGTATTCAGCAAGTAAAGGAGCCGTTGGCATATTAACCGAATGTCTTGCGGAAGAACTAAAGGAGGAAGGGGTTTCAGTAAATGCACTCGCCATTGGAGCTGTTCAAACTGAAATGTTGTCTCAGGCTTTCCCCGATTATAAAGCACCACTTAGTGCTGATGAAATGGCTGGTTTTATTAAGTATTTTGCCTTGCAGGGAAAGAATTTTTTTAATGGCAAAGTTTTGCCAGTCTCACTGTCAACCCCTTAATAAAACTTTATCAGGATAAATCTTATTAACTTTGCAGAATTAAGGAGGAAGGAAATTGAAAGAGGAGGTCATTACCCATCCCGGTATTGTTAAGAAGTTTGCAGATAATACAGCCCTGATCAGCATCATTGTAAGTTCAGGCTGTGCCTCATGTCATGTAAAAGGGGCCTGCAATGTGGCAGAAATGAATGAAAAGGTGATTGAAATAAACGTATCTGAAGGAGAGACCTATTCTATAGGACAACAGGTAGTAGTGGAAATGAAACAATCCCTGGGAACCTGGGCCGTATTATTAGGTTATGTGTTTCCCTTTTTAGTCGTTTTGATTAGCCTGATCATACTTTTTGCTTTTCAGGTTGAACAGGGCCTGGCCGGTTTAATTTCCATTGGATTACTTGCGCCCTATTATCTGGCTTTGTATGCATTGCGAGGCTATATGAAGAAACAATTTAGTTATCATATTCAATAATAAATATTAACAATCCAACTACTAAAAATGAAAAATTTTAAATCCATTGTATTGCTTATCGTAAGCTGTTTTTTGCTTGCGGCCCCTGTCATGAGCCAGGTGGTGACCAATACCGAAGCTTTGCTTAAAATAGCTGAGGAAGAAGCAATTAAGTTCCAGGAAAAAAGGGCTGCTGCTGAAATATATGCCGCAGAGCACGATATTCCCATAAGTTTTGAGAATGATAAGGGCGTTTTCTTTGAACTCCAGTTCATCTCAGAATTCGGAATTCCTATGTATTACAAAACCGATAACAGAAATGCTGCCAAAACTGTGTCTACCGATAAGGTATTTAATGGTGGAGGTGCTGGTCTGAGCCTTGATGGTACAGGAATGACTCCCCGTCAATGGGATGGTGGTGGTGTTCGCGTTGCGCATCAGGAATATGGCGGTCGCGCTGTTAATGGTGATAACCCCAGCGGAACACATTGGCATTCAACCCACGTGGCCGGAACTATTATCGCATCGGGTGTACAGAACTCAGCCAAAGGTATGGCTCCCAACGCTGATCTAAGAGCTTTCGACTGGAATTCGGATAACTCTGAAATGGCCTCAGAAGCTGCCAATGGTGCCTTAATTTCCAACCACTCCTATGGTTTTGGTAGGGGATGGACCTGGAGTAATGGATGGAATTGGAACGGAACTCCTAGTATCAGTACAGAAGAAGATTATCTCTTTGGTTTCTATGATACTGAAGCCAAAGCCTGGGATAATATTGCAGTTAATGCTCCTTATTATTTAATTGTAAAATCAGCTGGAAATGATAGAAATGAGGGCCCCAACAATGGCCAATACCCAAAAGATGGTCCCTACGATTGTATTTCCCATGGTGGTATTTCAAAAAATGTAATGACCGTAGGTGCCGTGCATGATATCCCTGGTGGATGGAATGGACCCGGTAGTGTCAGTATGAGTTCTTTCAGCTCATGGGGACCTGCAGATGACGGTAGGGTAAAACCTGATATTGTAGCCAATGGAGTAGGCTTGTATTCAACAAATGATGCCTCCAATACCAGCTACACATCTTCAGATGGAACATCCATGTCAGCACCTTCTGCCACAGGATCAATGGTATTGCTACAGGAACACTGGGAAGAATTGAATGGTAGTGGCAATTATATGACCGCAGCCACACTTAAAGGCTTGGTTATTCATACAGCTGATGAAGCTGGTACACATAACGGACCTGACTATAAATTTGGTTGGGGACTGATGAATACAAAAACTGCTGCCTTACTGATTTCTGAAGACCAGAACGTAAATGTAATTGATGAAGCAGTTTTGGCTGAAGGTGGTGATTTCAAAATGATACTGACCACTGACGGGTCTGAAGACCTGAAAGTAACCATCTGCTGGACAGACCCTGCTGGTCAACCTGTTGGCCCTCAGCTGGACCCACTGGATGTGATGTTGGTTAATGATTTGGATTTGAAAGTTACTAAAGATGGTAATACCTATTATCCATGGAAGTTGAGCCGAAATGCTCCTACCTCAGCTGCGACCAACAACACTAAGAATAATGTCGATAATGTGGAAGTGGTGTTTATTGACAGCCCACCAGCAGGAGAATATATAGTAACAGTGGATCACGATGATAACTTAAGTGGCGGATCACAGGCTTTCTCAATAGTAGTTAGTGGTGTCACAGCAACAGTTAGTTTGCCTACGGCTGCTGCAGGCTCAGATATCGAATCATGTGAAGATAGTGATGTGCAACTCAATGGTGGAAGTACCAATAGCGAATCTGTGCTTTGGAGAACCTCCGGTGATGGAACTTTCAATGATCCTACACTATTGGATGCTGTTTATACACTGGGTACCAACGACCTGGTGAATGGCGAAGCAGAACTTACGCTCACAGCTTATGCACTACCTCCATCCACCGATACCATTGCTGATGAGATGATGGTAACCGTAATCTTTAACCCAATAGCAAACGCCGGTGAAGATATGTTTGTTTGTGGTGGTGGTTCCGCACAACTAGATGGTCAGGCGGAGCATGCAGAATCAAGCATCTGGACTTCGAAAGGAGATGGTAGCTTTGATGATGCAACCAAATTGGATGCCATATATACATTAGGACCCAATGATGTGGCCAGTGGTCAGATCAAACTTACTCTGGTAGCCAGTGCTGCTGCCCCATGTTCTGAAGATCACGTGGATAATGTATTTGTTACGGTTGCCGGTACTCCCAAACCCAATGCTGGAGATGACGGTGAAACCTGTGGTACGAATGCCTATGAGCTTCAGGGAAGTGCAGAAGATAATTCAGGCGTGATGTGGAGCTCAGCTGGTGACGGCAGTTTCGATGATGCCAGCTTATTGAACGCAAAATATACTCCTGGTGCATCTGATATTACCAATGGTAGTGTCGTGCTAAGTATGACTGCTTTGGCCATACCTCCATGTCCAACGGACAGTACAGATCAAATGACTTTAACCGTTCTGGATTTACCAAGCATAGATGCTGGTGAAGATGGAGTAGCCTGTGAGGACATTGCTTATCCATTAAATGCTACGGTTGATAATCCTGTATCTGTACTTTGGACAACCACAGGTGATGGTACTTTTGCTGATGACGCTTCAATGACCACTACCTATATGCCTGGTGCCAATGATATTGCTGCGGGTAGCACCATGCTAACACTGACCGCCGATTTCTCAGGTGGTTGTGCCCAGGGTTATGACGAACTTCAGTTAGATATCGTCAATAAGCCAACTGCTGATGTGGGACCGAATGACTCTGTGTGTAAGAATCACTTCATTACGCTAACTGCCGAAGCCACTAATTATAGTAGCGGTAGCTGGTCAAGTAGTGGAGACGGAACATGGTCTGATCAGGATATGCTCACCACTGATTATACACCAGGTAGTGGTGACATCAGTGCTGGCACAGTAGATCTTACTTTCACCGCTAATGGTAATGGCCCATGTACAGAGCCTGCCAATAGCACCATGACTCTGTTAGTACTGGGATGTGATGCCATAGGTGAGCATCAATTGGCACCCCTTGGGTTTGCTATCATGCCCAACCCCGCTGACAATCAGTTTACCATCTCTTCAGATGATATTGATGATAAGACTGTAATGGTCAAAGTTATAGGTATTGATGGTAAGCTTGTGTATGAGCAAAGCTTTGAGGTGTTCGGTTCAAGTTTCAAAACTACCATACCAAGTACAAGCCTTGCTAAAGGTGTTTACACCATCCAGTTACAGACCGAATCAAAAGCTGGTAACAAACGACTCATCATAACACGCTAAAAACTTGAAATAGTTTAATTTAGAGCGTTTCTAAAGGAATCCTGAAAGGTGCTGTAAACCAGTATCTTTCAGGATTCTTTAATTATACACCATTGGAGGGAGGCTTAAAAGCTCCTGTAATACAGCCTGTTACAAGGGCGTCCCCCACCCTGAACATTTTCCTTGATGTTTCGAATTGTGTTATTTTTGTGCAGCTGATTTTTCAGCGAATTACTATTGATTGTAGACATAAAAACGGAACGCCGTGGATAATGTTATATTGATTGCCGTAATAGCACTAGGTAGCCTGGGATTGGTTGCTGCAGTGATTTTGTATTTTATCGCCAGTAAGTTCAAGGTTTTCGAAGATCCGAAGATAGATGAGGTGGAAGAGGCCTTGCCTGCAGCCAATTGTGGTGGTTGTGGTGAACCTGGTTGCCGTGCCTTTGCAGAAAGTTGTGTCAAAACAGCCAAGGAAACCAAAGCCCTTGAAGGCTTGAATTGTCCTGTGGGTGGTAATGATGTGATGCAGGATGTTGGAAAAATCCTGGGTCTGGAAGTCGAAGCCAAAGCACCGATGATTGCTGTGGTTCGCTGTCATGGATCCAAAACCAACTCTCCGGAAAAGGTAAATTATGAAGGAGCTACTTCCTGTGCGTTTGCTCATGCACTATATGCCGGAGAAGGTGGTTGTATGCATGGTTGCCTTGGATTGGGCGATTGTGTGGATGTATGTGATTTCGATGCCATCCATATGAATCCTGAAACCGGACTTCCGGAGGTCAATGATAAGTGTACTGCATGTAATGCTTGTGTGGTTGCTTGTCCAAGAGATATTATTGAATTAAGGAAGAAAGGACCAAAAGGCAAGCGCATTTTTGTTTCTTGTATCAATGAGGAAAAGGGTGCTCCTGCCAAGAAAAACTGTCAGGTGGCCTGTATTGGCTGTTCCAAATGTTTCAAGGTGTGTCCACACGATGCCATCACCATGAACTCATTCCTTGCTTATATCGATTTCGAGAAATGTACACTTTGTAGAAAATGTGTGGTGGAATGTCCTACCAATGCCATTCATGAAATCAACTTTAAACCTCGCAAGCCAAGACCTGAAAAACCAGCTGCTTCAGTCGAACGAAAACCAGCCCCGAAAAAGGTTGAAGAAAAAGTTGAAGCGGGCCAAACTGCTGTGAAAGAGGAAAAGAAAGAAACACCAAACGATAACAAAGAATAAAACCTTTACCAATGGGGATTCTTAAAACATTTGCATTAGGAGGCGTACATCCGGAAGAAAATAAACTTTCTGCCAATGCGCCAATAGAAGTGTTGCCCTTGCCCAAGCAAGCCATCATACCGCTGGGTCAGAATTTGGGAGCACCTTCAAAGGCGATAGTGAAAAAAGGAGACAAGGTCAAAGTGGGACAGCTTATAGCTGAAGCCAGTGGCTTTATATCAACCAATATTCACTCGCCTGTTTCCGGAACTGTATTTAAACTTGATAATGTTATCGATGGCTCTGGATATAAACGTCCTGGCATTATTATTAATGTTGATGGTGACGAATGGGATGAGTCTATTGACATTTCAGATACGCTTATTACTGAAATAACAGACGATGCCCAGGCCATTATTGATAAGGTTAAGAAAGCTGGTTTAGTGGGTATGGGTGGAGCAACCTTTCCTACCTACGTCAAATTAATGCCACCTCCAGGTAAAGTAGCAGAATACCTTATTATCAATGGGGTTGAATGTGAGCCTTACCTCACTTCTGATCACAGGCTGATGCTTGAAAAAGGGCAGGAAATGCTGATTGGAACAAAAATCCTAATGAAAGCACTGGGTGTGTCCAAAGCCATCATTGGCATAGAAAATAACAAACCCGATGCCATCAACCATATTAGTGTATTGGCTAAGGATTTTGAAGGAATAAGTGTTCAGGCACTTAAAGTGCAGTATCCGCAGGGTGGTGAAAAACAGCTGATTAAAGCCACAGTAAATCGTGAAGTGCCTTCGGGAAAACTACCCATAGAAGTGGGTTGTGTGGTTCAGAATGTGGGAACTGCATTTGCTGTTTATGAGGCTGTACAAAAGAACAAACCTTTGATCGACCGAGTGGTCTCAGTAACAGGGAAAGCAGTTAAAAAACCAGCAAACTACCTGGCAAGAATTGGTACACCCATTCAACAACTGATTGACGCTTCTGAAGGCTTACCTGAAAATACAGGAAAAATTGTTAACGGGGGACCCATGATGGGTAAAGCATTGACATCATTGGATGTTCCTGTAGTAAAAGGTTCGTCTGGTATCCTGCTCATGAAGAAGGAAGAGTCTTCAAGAAAAGTGGAGTCACCTTGTATCCGTTGTTCAAAATGTACCTATGTGTGCCCCATGGGCCTCGAACCTTATTTGCTGTCAAAGGCAGCTAAACTGGCCAAATATGACATCGCAGAAGATGAGATGGTCATGGATTGCATTGAGTGTGGTTCCTGCCAGTATACCTGTCCTGCCAGCATCCCATTGCTCGACTACCTAAGATTGGGTAAGAGTAAAGTAGGTGCAATTATGCGTGACAGAAACAAGAAATAAAAGGCTTTTATAGTCAATAATTTTTACAGAAAAAAAGAACACAAATGAATATGTTTACGGTTTCAGGATCACCTCACGTTCATGGAGACGATTCCACCAAAAAGATCATGTATGGTGTTGTGTACGCTATGATACCAGCCATACTGGTTTCCGTTTACTTTTTTGGTCTGGATGCCATCCGCGTTTTAGTATTGTCGGTTATAGGCTGTTTGTTTTTCGAATGGGTTATTCAAAAGTATCTTATCAAAGGTGGCACCACCATTAATGATGGGTCTGCCCTGGTAACAGGAATATTACTGGCCTTTAATGTACCTTCCAATCTACCGTCTTGGATGATAATTATTGGAGCCCTTGTGGCCATCGGAATGGCAAAAATGTCTTTCGGCGGATTGGGTAAAAATATTTTTAACCCGGCATTGGTAGCCAGGGTGTTTTTATTGATTTCCTTCCCGGTTCAAATGACTTCATGGCCAAAACCAAAGGCTATTACCGAAGGATTGGCTGATGTGGTAACAGGTCCCACACCATTGGGAATTGTGAAAGAAGGATTGGACGCAGGTAAAACCATGAGTGAACTAAAACCACAGATTCCTACCTATATGCAGGACCTAATGGGCCAAATGGGAGGATCCATGGGTGAGGTGTCTGCATTGGCACTGATCCTTGGTGGTATTTATATGCTGGTTAAGAAAATCATTACCTGGCATATTCCTGTATCCATGCTGGGTACAGTGGTGATTTTTTCTGGTATTTTATGGGGATTTAACCCTGAACACTATGCGGATCCTGTATTTCATCTATTAACAGGGGGTATGTTACTGGGTGCCATATTTATGGCAACGGATATGGTAAGTTGTCCTATGACTAAGAGAGGTCAGCTGGTATATGGTTTTGGCATTGGTTTGCTGACTATTCTGATCAGAATTTGGGGTGCCTATCCTGAAGGTGTATCCTTCGCTATTCTTTTCATGAATGCAGTGGTACCTTTGATCAACAAAGCATTTAAACCCAAAAGATTTGGTGCCAAACCAGGTGTGGCGATTAATCAATAATTTTTGACAATCTAACAGACATAGATACAATGGCTAGTAAAAGAGAATCGAGTTTTATCAATATGGTCGTCACCCTGTTCATAGTGGCCGCAGTGGCTGCACTGGCATTGGGTGGTGTTTATACCGTAACTAAAGAGCCCATTGCTTTGGCCAAGAAAAAGAAACTGGAAGCAGCCATAAAAAAAGTGTTGCCTTCATTTGATAATATCGAAGCAGTGAACGTGGCAAGTGCCGACGGTGGTGATTCCTTGCAGTTTTATTTCGCTTCCAAAGAAGGTCAGGCTGCAGGTGTTGCTATTAAGTCGTATACCATGATGGGTTTCAGTGGTTTGATTGAAATTATGGTAGGCTTCAATGAGGATGGAACCATTAGTAATACAGCTGTGTTAACCACAAAAGAAACGCCGGGTTTGGGTGATAAACTGGACAAAAAGAAATCAGATTGGCCGGATCAGTTTGTTGGTAAACATCCGGGTACATACAATTTATTGGTAACAAAAGATGGGGGTGAAGTAGATGCTATCACAGCTGCTACCATCAGTTCAAGGGCATTTTGTGATGCAGTACAAAGAGCCTATGATACCTACGAAAAACAGAAAGGAGACAAATAATGAACCAGGTACAGAATTTTACAAAAGGTTTTATTAAAGAGAACCCTGTTTTCATCCTGTTGTTGGGCTTGTGTCCCACTCTGGGTGTAACTACCTCAGCCATTAACGGACTGGGTATGGGATTGGCAACCACATTTGTATTGGTCATGTCCAATATCGTGGTCTCCCTGGTACGTGACTTTATCCCCGATAAAGTACGTATACCATCATTTATCGTGGTTATTGCTTCCTTCGTTACCATAGTGGAACTCACTATGCAGGCCTATACACCGGGTTTGTTTGATGCGCTGGGTCTTTTTATTCCTCTGATTGTTGTAAACTGCCTGGTATTGGGTAGGGCAGAAGCTTTTGCTTCTAAAAACAACTTATGGTCTTCATTTGTAGACGGTGCCGGTATGGGACTCGGATTTGCATTTGCCTTGGCCTTGTTGGGAGCTGTTCGTGAATTGCTGGGCAGCGGCGCCATTTTTGGAATTAGCCTGTTAAAAGGTGATTTAATGTTGGTATTTGTTTTGGCACCAGGTGCTTTTATCGCACTGGGATACCTTGTAGCCATCCTAAATAAATTTAAAAAAGCTTAAAACCTAAACCATGGACTATCTTGTAATTGTTATAGGATCGATATTCGTTAGCAATATTGTATTGATACAATTTTTGGGGATTTGCCCTTTCGTTGGCGTCTCAGGAAAACTTTCCACCTCCATTGGTATGGGAGGTGCAGTGCTGTTTGTGATGACACTGGCAACCATCGTCACCTGGTTGATGCAGTATTATGTATTGAACCCTTTCGGACTGGGCTTTATGCAGACTATTGTATTTATTTTAGTAATTGCTTCGCTGGTGCAGATGGTTGAAATCATTCTTAAAAAGGTTAGCCCATCTCTGTATCAGGCTCTTGGTGTTTTCCTTCCTTTGATCACAACCAACTGTGCAGTACTTGGTGTGGCCATCTTAACCATACAGAAAGAGTTTAATCTGATGGAAGGTGTGGTGTATGCCATTGCCAATGCCATCGGATTTACCCTGGCCATTGCCTTATTCGCTGGTATAAGAGAACACCTTGATTTAATGGAAGTTCCCAAAGGGATGAGAGGTGTACCCATTGCTTTAGTAGTGGCCGGTATCCTGGCTCTTGCCTTCTTCGGCTTCACCGGACTGGTATAAACCAGCAAAAACATATGTTAAAAACCCGGATAAATCCGGGTTTTTTTTGTGCCTTTTTTCAGATTCATCGGATGAATATCCACCTCAGATGCGTTCTACAACATAACTTAGATATCAAATCAAGTTATGCGAAAAAATTGCGCGCAAGAGATGAAAACTCAGAAGAGCTTCCTTTCTTAAACTAATACGTACCTCATACAATTCACACCTCATAATGTACAGAGCATCGGCCTGAAAGAACGGCGGGCGTGGGTGGGCTCCTGAGAGGATAGCTTCGTTCTTTCTTGATTTTTTTCTACCCTTTTTTTATCAAGAAAAAAAGGGTATCAATACACTTATATTAATTTTCTTATTTTTTTTATTGTGCCTAAGTATCAAGATTAAAGATTGCCTGTAACAAGAATTTTCATGATGGATCACTATCTGAATTTAAGGATGCAATGTTTTAAAAGTCGTTTTGAGATCTTTCACTGCGTTCAAGAGGACAAAGACTATTGATTTGCGAAACGTTCATGCGCCAGGAATATAACCTTAACCAATATCCCATTACTTCTGATCCTAAACTCAAAACATATTTCCCTACATTTGTTTCATCAAAGCATCACCTATGGAAGATCATACTGTTATCAATTTACAGGACATTTCTGTCTATCAAAAAAACAAACTTGTATTGGCCAATGTCAATCTGAATATCAACAATGGTGAGTTTGTATACCTCATTGGAAAAACGGGTAGTGGTAAATCAAGTCTGATGCAATTGTTGTATGCCGATTTGCCTGTGGAACAAGGCAAAGCTTCCATTTGTGGCTATAATCTTAACAGCATTAAAAACTCGCAAATACCTTTTCTAAGAAGAAAGCTGGGTATTGTTTTTCAGGATTTTCAATTGCTGGAAGACCGTACCATTGAGGAAAACCTGATTTTTGTGTTAAAAGCTACCGGCTGGAAAGATAAGCAGGAGATTCAAGCCCGTATCATTGAAGTACTGGAAGAAGTAGAGCTCATCTCGAAGTTGAAAGTGATGCCCCATCAATTGTCGGGAGGTGAACAACAGAGAATTGTCATTGCCAGAGCCCTTCTCAATCACCCGGAACTAATTTTAGCTGACGAACCCACTGGTAATCTTGATCCAGAAACCTCCAACGGTATTATGAAAGTATTGATGAAGATCAGTCAATCAGGAAAGGCCGTGCTCATGGCTACCCATAACTACAATCTGATTCATAAATTTCCTGGTAAAATTATAAAATGTGAAGAAGGCACTGTGGTTAGCTCAGACAATAAGCTCGATTAGCCTTTCTACGTTATTTCCATTATGATAGAGGCTGTTTAGCTTTTGCTTGCGTTCAGCAATTCCACTGGAATTGAATTCTTTTTTGAAAAGCTGACGAATCTTACGTTTCATGCTGGCCTGATCGTTGGCAACCACACATAAATCATCCAACTCACTTCCGCTGAGCATTTTTTCATTAACCAGACAATGGCGCCCATTATACAAAGTGTTGAGGAGCTTTAGCTTTAATCCGGTTTTTTGTGCAGTAATGGAGATATTGAGCTGTGCATTTTCAATTAATTCCTGTAGTTTGTCATCATCAGGATTGGCAATAAGTTCAATATTTGAAGCACCATTACCATTTGTATTGAGTAGGTTCTGTAACTGACGTGGTGGGTTTAATCCAGCAATTTTTAAAGGTATATCCAGACTGTTAAACACATTGTTAAGCAGAAACTTAACGGCATTTGTATTTTCAGCTACCGATAAATTCCCGTGATAAAGTGCATATCCTCCTTTGCCTTCTTTGCTGTTGACTTCTTTAAATGGGTGGAAGGCCGGGATAAAGTCTACTTTGTCGAAAAGTGTTGAGAAATAGGCTTCATCATTTTTTGAAATGCTTATGAGCATATCTGCTTTCTGAAGCACCTTCTCATAGCGTTTCAATTTGGCTGCTTCGTTATAGAAATAGTATTTCTTGAAAATATCGGTTTCTACTTTTGCCAGATTCTGGTAGTATTCATGCTCAATATTATGGGTTCTGACCACTCGTTTCCTATCATCCAGCCTGGGGTCCTCTAATACAGAGCATGTATGCAGTCCTTCCAGTAATATGGGGTAATTATCCTTGCTTAGATTGTGTATCAAACGCTCAGAAGTCCGGGAGCTAACAATATAGGGTACGCTTTTGAAGAGATGTTTTTTCGAAATATCCCTCTTGTAATAGCTAACCTTGAAGAACTGATTATCAAGAAGTACTTGTGGTTTTCTGCCATACTCAAAACAGTGTAGATGAACCTTCACACCTTTTTCGGTTAATGCCTTTGCTTTGTAATACACATCGATAACGCCACCATAATTGGCAGGGTAGGGAATATCAAATGAAACGATATGTAAATGTGTATCAGGCATATTGAGTGTAGACTTCTTTGAGAATGTTCTCCTCATTCTCCCATGACAGTTGCTGGGCCGCAAAGGTAGTGTTTTTTTTCCATTTCTTCATTAGCTCTTGATTAGCAAGTGTTTCGCTAATGGTTTTGGCAATATTTTCTGGCTTGTGATCGGGAATAAAACTACCAATATCATAGGTATTGATTATTTGTTCTATTTCTGGTAACCGACTGGCTATGATCGGGAGCCCTGCATGTATATAATCGAAGAGTTTGTTGGGTAAACTGAAACGGTAGTTTAGGTTGCTGTCTTTATCCAGTGTTAGTCCCAGATCTGCATTTAAGGTATACTGCATCATTTTCTCATACGGCTGACGCGGTTTAATGATGACTTTATCCTCCAAAGAGCGGAGTTGGATTGTCTGCTTGAGTATGGGTATTACATCCCCGTCGCCAACGATTAGCAATACCGCATCCTCTATCAAAGATATGGCTTCCACCAATTCCTCTGAACCTCTGTCCATATTTATTCCGGAACCTTGTAAGATGAGTATTTTCTTGTCCTCAGGTAATTTCAGGGCTTTTCTGTCCAGACTTTTGCTTAGTTTACGGCCGGGAGGTATATTTCTGACTACCTCTGGCCTTTTTCCATAGTCTTTTTCGAATAGAGAGGCAATGGAATCGTTAACCGTAATCACATGCTTAAGTTTCGGAAAGATGGATTGTTCAATTCTTTTCCAGATGCGCTGCACCGACGGTCGGCTAACCAATTCAGGAACCTCTGTAAAGTACTCATGACTATCATAAACCAGTGGCAGATTCCAGATTTTTGATATCAGATAGTTGGGGAGCAAGGTGTCAAGATCGTTGGATACTAACAGTTCTTTATTTCTGAGGAACAAAAGTAAGAACAAGCGGATATTGTATTCAGCATAAAACCAGGGCCCCGACTCAAAGAATAGCTTCATGCGGTGGGAGCGATAGGACCGTTTATCCATTGGAGGGCTCTTTTTTTGAACCCGACCAACAAGCAACACATCAAAACCCATAACAGTTAACGAGGTACATACCTTATGTACCCTCTGGTCGGTGACCAGGTCATTAATTACCGAAACGATAACTTTTTTTCCTGAATTATTTACTTTGGTTTGATGCAATTTTTTGGCCTTATTATTATAACCAGAATAGTGTGGCTTTATTGCTTCAACAGGCATTCTGATATCAAAATAAAAGAAAGATTTATCCACATAAAGGTTGCATGTATTTTTATTTAACTTTGGTTTAAGATGTACATCAAGAAAAATATTTCACTGAAAGCGTATAACACATTTGGCATCAATGCAAAGGCTAAATTTTTTACTGAAATTCGTCACCATGGCATACTGAAACAGCTTTATGTCAGCGGTATTACAGGGATAAAACCATTGCTCATCCTTGGCTCAGGAAGTAATGTGCTTTTTTCAGGAAATTATGATGGGTTGGTATTGTTGAACAATACCCGTGGTATGCTGGTTCTTGAAGAAGATGAGGAACAGGTATTAGTGGAAGTCAGTAGCGGTGAATCCTGGAGTGACTTTGTGGATTATACCTTGGATAAAGCCTGGTATGGGTTAGAGAATCTTAGCCTGATTCCAGGTACCGTTGGCGCTGCTCCCATTCAAAATATTGGAGCCTTTGGTTTTGAAGTGAAAGATTTTATCTCAGAAGTAAAAGCATTTGACCTGGATACCGGGAGGATAAGAAAATTCTCCAATGAAGATTGTGAGTTTACCTATAGGAACAGCATTTTTAAGTCGAAATATAAGGGGAGGTTTTTCATTTTGAGTGTCAGTTTCATTCTTTCCAAAAAGGCTGAACCCAAAATTGATTATGGTAGGCTCAAAGCAGAACTTGAAGGGATTGATCCCATCACACCAATAGATGTGAGCCAGGCGGTCAAAAATGTGAGACGCTCAAAATTACCTGATCCTGAAGACCTCAATAATGCCGGCAGTTTTTTTAAGAATCCTGAAGTTGATCCTGCTGTTGCCGAGGACTTACGCAAGCAATATCCTGATATGCCGGTCTATCCAACAGCTAATCAAAAAATAAAACTGGCAGCGGGTTGGTTAATAGAACATGCAGGCTGGAAGGGTAAAAAAATGGGTAAGGTAGGTGTTCACAAGAATCAGGCTCTTGTCCTTATAAATTACGGAGGTGCCAGTGGTAGTGATATTCTTAATTTATCCGCTGAAATTGGACAAAGTGTTTTCAGAAAGTTTGGAGTGGAGTTAGAACCTGAGGTGAATATCATTTAACTTATTACCAAACCATGGGCACGTATCCACTTTTAATGAGCTTCGAAATGTTTTCTCCTACATAATCAACTTTTACACCGATTCCCTCAATTTTCGCTGATAAATCCGAAGCATCCGATAAGAACCTACATGCCACGGCCTCATGGCCCAGATCTTGATAGGTCTGCAATTTTTCCTGAAGTTCCTTATCTTCAACGATCAGGGCCTCGGCAGGTCCGAAGATGATTATTTTGACATCTTCCATCCAACCGTGTAACAGTGCATTTATTGCATACATAAGACCAGTTCGGGCTTTCTCACGCTCACCAGTACTAATAATGACTACTAGTTTATCATTCATATTATACAGCAGCTTTGGCAGAAGAGGTGTGGTCATGTACTATCCGCCAACCTTCTGCAGTTTTCCTGAAAATCAAAGAAAATAGTCCCCAGGGCTCATCTGTTTCCCTTTTGAGTCTCCATGTACCAAAAACCAGAGCAGCATCATCAGACAGAATTTGTATATCAATACCAGAAAAACTAAGTATTCCCATGGCTTTTTTGTCAGGGTAGCCTTTCTGATAGCTTTCCAGAGTGGTTTGCCAGCCGTAATTTATATGTCCGCCACTGGCAAAGCGGAGAGAATCCGCCTGCCAATAGCCGTTCATATATTGTTTCAGATCACCTGCATTCCATGCCTGTTCTTGCTCATGTAGTACAGACATAATATTTGCTTCGATTTCCTTCTGATTGATTGGCTGCTGTTGATGACAAGCACAGAAACTAAAGAGCAACAGACTAACCAGGACTGTGTTTTTAATCATCGGATCTTATTTTTCTTCAAAAAAAGCTTTATAAACGATACCGGCAATTATGGCACCTATGATAGGAGCTACCCAGAACAACCATAGCTGACCCAAAGCCCAGTCACCCACAAATAATGCCTGGCCAGTACTACGAGCCGGGTTAACGGAGGTATTGGTAACCGGAATACTAATCAAATGTATTAGGGTAAGGGCGAAACCAATGGCTACGCCAGCTAAGTATTTGGGTGCACGTTTATCTGTTGCTCCAAGGATAATGATCAAAAAGAAGAAGGTCAGTACTACTTCTGCCACCAAAGCAGCAATCATGGAGTAGCCTCCGGGAGAATGCTCTCCATAGCCATTGGCAGCAAAACCACCCAGCTCAAAACCAGGTTTGCCACTGGCGATTACATAGAGGACAGCGGCGGCGGCTATGGCTGCAATAACCTGGATAACGATATAGGGTAACAACTCCTTTGCTGAGAATCTACCACCCATCCATAGTCCAATGGAAACAGCTGGATTGAAATGCCCTCCGGAAATATGACCCACAGCATATACCATGGTTAAAACTGTTAAACCAAATGCCATGGAAACTCCTGCAAAGCCAATGCCGAGTTCAGGTACTCCCGCTGCTAATACGGCACTGCCGCATCCGCCGAATACAAGCCAGAAAGTTCCAAAAAATTCAGCGCCTAATTTTTTTGATAAGTTCATAGTGTTGTTTTTTAGTTAAGAATTTGGCTATCAGTATAAGAGATTAGCTTGATAGCCATTTTAGAATAGCATATAATGGCTAATGTATTGAAAAAAAACGAATGCGTTTGGTGCCAGAGCCCACTCAGAAAGACGGTATTAGTGGCACCAGTCTCCATAAAGTCCCGCTCGACGATCGGGCAAAAACAGCCTTTTTGCATGAGAATGTTTCACTACAGAAAGGTCAATATCGCAGTATAAAATATCATCCAAGCCAGATTTGGCGGATGCTTTTATTTTTCCACTGGGGCTGCACACGAATGATTCTCCGGAGAAATGCAAATTGTCCTCAATACCAACCCTGTTACACAGAGCAGTAAAAAAACCATTCTGGAAAGCGGCTACCTGCATTTCAGCCTCATACAAACCACTGGTCCATTCACCTATGGCACCGGCTTGAGGAACGACCACCAATTCTGCTCCGTGGGTAGAAAGAGCCCTCATATATTCAGGAAAATGTCGGTCGTAACATATGGCCACTCCAATTTTACCAACGGAGGTATCAAATACAGGGGCCCCAAGATTGCTGGGCTTGTAATAGTCTCTCTCATGGAAGTGTTCGTAATCAGGTATATGGACCATTCTGGTTTTGCCAATCAAACGACCATCCTTTTCAAATACAGGAGAGCAATCGTAGGTATCCTCGCCATCCAATTCAAAGATATTTAAAACCGTTACTACACCATATTCCTTAGCCAATTTTGAAAAAATCTCAGTAGTTGGTCCGGGGATGGTTTCTGCCAGCTTTTTTACATCACCCTTGGGGCGATACTGCGGATAAAATGGTTCAAAAGCCAGCTCTGCAAATACAATCAGTTCAGCACCATTCTCAGCAGCCTTGATAAAGGCTTGAATACCTCTTTTGATATTTTCTGATTTGTTGCTGGTGGCATGTTGTTGAATTAATGCTAATTTCATAATGATGGTTTCGATTATTGTAAGTTTTTAGGTTGTGTCCATTGGGGAGCCTCTCTTGGTTTGGGTTTTCTTCCATAGAAGATATCATCGAGTTTCAGGGCCATGGGGCGGAATGCTGATGAATTCCTGATACCAAAACGCACGAGGCCATGTAGCCAGTTGTCTGGATGAGAGTAGGGGCAAACACTCATACATCGGCCGCAATCTGTACCTACAGTACACCAAAATGTAAAACAAGCCTCCTGATTGATTTGCCATCTTGAAACGCCATCGATATTCTCTCTGGGCTCAAAGGAAATGGCTTGACTGGGGCAGGCGTCTGCACATTTTTTACAGCCTTCACAAAAGTCGATCATGCTATAATCATGATAGGATTCGTCCTTCAGTATAGGGAGACTGGTGGTGACCACAGCAATCCTTACCCTGGGGCCAAGTGAAGGTGTCATCAACAAACCCATCCGACCAATCTCACCAAGTCCGGCATCTTTTGCCACCAAGGGACATACAACTTCATAATTCCCGTCGATATGTGCTCGTGCTTCATAGCCCAGGGATCTTATAAAGGCAGCAACCTGAATGGCAATTATTCCTGAATCAAGGTACTGCTGAGCCGACTCCATGACGATGCTCCCTGAAGGCGCGGCATCCACCATTTCTTTACTCATTTCTACTGTAAAGGCCAGTGCATATTTATGATCATTGCTGATGGTAACATTACGTCTGTCTGCTCTTCCGCCCACCTCATATAAATGGTAGGGCTTCAATTCTGTAACACCACAGGATATGGCACCCAGTTTTTTTATCCATCCTTTAAGAAATGTGGTTATCTCCTGAGGATTACAATCAACTTGTTTCTCAGCAACAGCTCCGTTTACCTGAGACTTCATGGTGGCGATGGTTTCAAAACTGGCATCGGCGGCAGCAAATTGAAGGGGATGGTATAATGAGGACTCAGCTTTAAGTAATCCTGCCTTCGATCTAAAAAGGTCGTCCAGGGCTTTCTTTTCCGGATGCTCAGAATAATATGATTCAAATGCTTCTGTCCCAGGGATAAGCTCATTTCTTGAAAACATGGTGTGGCGCTCGTCGATCCGTAGACTTGGCATTTGCTGCTTCCAGGCTCTTTTTTGTCCCACAGGCAGCAGAAAAAGTAACAACAATACACAAGTCATCATGATGATAGCCAGCTTAACTATCATTAGGACATCAGTGTCAGAGAACGAAAGAAATAAAAAGAGGCTGCCAATGGATAAGAACACAATCAGAAAGCGGTAGGCTGCAGATTTCTCATTTTCGATCAGAGAGATGACAAAAGCCGCCAGTCCAAAACCAATAGATGCCATACCCAACACTAGCATAATAATATCCATGATCACACTTTCTGTTCTTACAAATATAAGCTTTTACTTCATCCTTAGGTTCGGATATCTGGCTTGCCAATCACCTGCATTCATAGGGGCATAAAAAGGTATGCATCGATATTTTTATATTTTTGAAGCTGTCTTCATTCAGAAATCAATAACCAATCTACTATGAAATATACTATTGAGCTTGAAATTTCACTGCCCCGGGAAAAGGTAATTGCATTATTTGATGATCCAGACAATTTGTATAAATGGCAAAAAGGTTTGATCAGTTTTGAACATTTGGAAGGAGAAGCTGGCAAGCCTGGTGCAACATCCAAACTGAAATACAAAATGGGTAAGAGGGAGATTGAAATGGTCGAGACCATTGTTACAAGAGATCTTCCGGATACCTTCACCGCAACCTATGAAGCCAAAGGTGTGTGGAATCTGGTGGAAAACCAATTTATTGAAAAAGATGAACAGACTACCATCTGGCAATTATCCACCGAGTTTAAAACAAAGGGTTTTATCAGACTGCTGGCCATATTCGCACCAGGAATGTTCAGGAAACAAACCCAAAAAGACATGAATAATTTCAAAACCTTTGCTGAGAGAGCTTCCTAAAATACACTGTATTTATTATTTCTTAACCTTTGGCAAGATCATAAACTGTCTTGGCTTGAAATTATCAAAATAGGGTGATCCCAAATCGGGTGTTTTCCCATGAATCAGCTCGTAATATAATGGGTAAACCACAGGATGTCGGTCTTCAAATTCATGATATCCGGCAAAATAATTGTGTTCCGAACCTGCAATCTCGGTGAAATGCAGGTAGTTGGTGTTATCAGCAATGGGTTCTATGACAATGTTGCCCAGCATTTTTCCAGAAGTAAGTAAATGGGCACCTCTGAGTATCTTGTCATTTTTATTAAGTATGACATATTTATTATGTGCAAATCTGATATGTGAAAGCACATCACCATGCTCCTTTGATCTCACTGCTGGTGCATTTAGAATCATATTGTCGATGAATGGTTCCTGAAGGTACTGCCAACTGCCATTGACCACATAGTGGGTAAGAAAGTAGTTTCCCAGACTGTGGGCCAGCAAGCTAAGCTTTTGATTCTTAGCCATATTTTCAGAGCGATAGCTTTTAAGCTGTAACAACAAATTATATAGGTTTTCATTACACTTCCTTACTCTGGATAAAGAAGTGTTGAAGTTGTTGTTTTTTGCTGGCCAATCAAAAAGTATAACAGAAATATCATATCGTTTTTGGATTTTCCAGGCCCGCTGTATGGAATGCGGAAAGGATTTTCCGTGGCCGTGTACATAAAGTAGTAAGTCGCGGTCTTTCTTTAGGATGGCCAAAGCTTCCTCAACATTGCTCAATCGTTTCACAAGCCATTTGTTTCCAGAACAAGCAATCTGAAGGTAGGTCACCCTGCGGTAACTGGCTATATCGTTGGGAAAGAAAATCCCTTCTTCTTGTTCCGGGGCATAGGGGCGATTGGTGATAACCAGAAAACTTTCCAGGCTATCAGGGATAAGACCATCTACCAGAATCAGGTTTTCCCATTCAGGTGGTTGATAACAAAAGGAATTCTGATGCTGAGCCATCAGTAGTTTTCCGGGAAGTAAAAGAAAAATGAGCAAACTGATAAAGAGCAAAGCCTTGGAATAGAAATTGTTAAAGATCATATCGTGAATGTTGTCGGAAAGCCAGGTATAAATGTAGTCAGAATTTTTTGAAGTTCTTTGTTTCTTAGACATATGAGCTGCCATTCATCAGTATGTTGAAGGCCATATTTCGACAAACCATCAATTGCTTTCCTGCTTTAAACCTCCGGATTCCTTATCTTTAGACAAATATTAATTGGCTATGAAATTTGATTTTCAGCTTCCCACAAAAATTGTTTTTGGATACGGTACCCTCAAGCAAATGGGTAAACATATCCCTTCCCATATTCAACGCATCTTGATTGTAACCGACCCCATGAGCTATGAGAGAAGTGGTGCGAAAAAAATAATAGAAGCACAATTAAGGTCATATCATGTAACTGTATTTGATCAGGTCGAAGAAAATCCATCATTTCATACCATTGATAAAGGCAGTGTTATGGCCAGGGATCAAAAAGTACAATTGATTATTGGTGTGGGAGGTGGTTCGCCCATGGATGCAGCAAAAGCCATTGCGGTCGGTTGCCATAACCAAAAGCCTTTAATGGATTATATTCAAGGCCTTAAATTAGAAGAAAGAACTGTACCTGTTATCTGTATCCCAACCACAGCGGGCACAGGGAGTGAAGTAACGTCATACGCTGTAATTACAGATAAAGTGAATGGAAAGAAATTATGTCTGGCTAGTCCGGAAATATATCCGGTATGTTCCATAATTGACCCGCAGCTAACGTTATCGATGCCTGAGGATGTGTGCATTAATACAGCCATGGATGTTTTTACTCATGCCATGGAAGCCTATTTGTCCACCCTGAGTTTTCCACTGGTTGATCGTCTTGCACTTGAGGCCATGAATCTGGTACTTGAAAACATGCAAGGAGCAATTAAAAAAAACAAGGATGCCATTACAAAGATGTCCTACGCCTCCATGTTGGCTGGTATTTGTATTAGCCAAACATCTACTATCCTTTTGCATATTATGGCCTATCCATTGAGCGTTTTTCACCATATCCCTCATGGACGAGCCAATGCCATTCTGATGCCTGCGTTTTTAGATTTTATGAAACAAAGGTCCACTGTGCCTGATAAGATGGAGAATATTGAAGAATTTTTAAAACCTCATGGTTCAGCCAAAAACTTTGTCAATGATCTGGGAATCTCAACTCAGTTAACCACTTATGGTGTTCATCCTGAAAACTTTGAGGATTATGCGAAAGAAACCATTGTGAAAGATGATATCGGCATTACACCAGCTGATGTCCGCATTGCTGACATAGTAGCGATCTATGAAAACTCTTGTTGAAAGATTTGAAACGAGTCCTAATCAGTGATCATGGCACCTACCAGGTCTTTAGCTGCAGAGAAACCATTCTCCTTACAATATGCTTCAATACCATCAATAACCTTAATTGAAACCTGAGGGTCCATGAAGTTGGCTGTACCTATCTGAATGGCAGATGAGCCGGCAAGCATAAACTCTATGGCATCTGTGGCATCCATAATGCCTCCCATTCCGATAACTGGAATATTTACTGCCTGGTAAACCTGCCATACCATTCTCAGTGCAATGGGTTTGATGGCTGGGCCAGAAAGTCCTCCAGTTACGGTTGAAAGAATGGGCTTTCTGGTCTTGGCATCGATGGCCATGCCTAGAAATGTATTCACCAATGAAACGGCATCGGCCCCGGCACCCTCAACTCCTTTGGCAATTTCGGTAATATCGGTAACATTGGGAGACAGCTTAACAATAAGGGTTTTGTCGTAAGCCTTGCGCACCGCTTCGGTTACAGCAACGGCAGATGGACAACTTACGCCAAAGGCCATTCCGCCTTCTTTTACATTGGGACAAGAAATGTTGAGTTCAATGGTTTCTATGCCATCCATCTCATTTATTTTCTCGGTTACCGCAATATAATCTTCCACTGTGGCACCATTGACATTGGGGATGATCTGGGTGTCGAAATGTTTAATTTTAGGGTAGGTGTGCTTAATGAAATAATCGATCCCCTTATTCTGAAGTCCTACTGCGTTAAGCATGCCTGAGGGCGTTTCTGCCATTCGAGGATAAGGGTTTCCTTCACGGTTCTTTAGGGTGAGACCTTTCACGAAAATACCTCCCAAACGGTTTAGGTCCATGAAATCAATAAACTCTTCACCAAAACCAAATGTTCCTGAGGCAGTGCTCACCGGGTTTTTCATTGTAAACCCACCTATTTTGATTTCTAAATCGACCATGCTAATTCTTGGGTGTTAAAAACGGGTCCTTCTGTACATACACATAAGTTACGGCCATCCGATGTGGGTGTAACGCAACACAAGCAGGCTCCAAAACCACAGGCCATCATATTTTCCAGCGAGGCTTCACAGGCAATACTTCTCTCTTTGGCAATTCGGGCAACCGCCTTCATCATCGGATCGGGTCCACAGGTGTAGATCTTGTCAAATTGAGATCCATCTGAAAACAATGAATGTTGGGTTACCAATCCTTTTTCACCCAGGCTGCCATCCTCTGTGGTTACGCAAACCTCACCATATTTGGCAAACTCATCGGTAAGGAAAATGTCTTCTTTCGATCGTGCGCCAAGCAGGAAAGTGGTCTTGATACCTTTTTCCTTTAATTCCCGACCCAACATCACAAAGGGTGCAATACCTGATCCACCGCCAACAATCAGCGCTGATCTAATGTTGCCAATAGTAAAGGTGTTACCAAGAGGATAAATTAAGCTGATGGGATCACCTTCCTGAAGTGTGCCCAGCTTGCGGGTGCCTTTACCAATGGCTTTGATATAGAAACTCAGGCTTTTGTTATCATAGTCAACATCGAGTACCGAGATGGGCCTGCGCAAGAACACATCAGAGGCATTGGGGACCTCAATCTCAGCAAACATGCCAGCTTCAACAGCTTCTATATCTTCCTCAGATTGAAGCGTGAAAATATAGTTCTCATCGTTTAACCACTGATAGGTTTTCAGTTTGAAATCCTGGATTTTCTTCATGGCTTCTTTATTCTTCCTTTGAAGTATCAGATTCCTCCTTTGCTTCTGGAGTTTCTGTTGCTTCTTCGGCTTTGGTTTCTTCCTGGGTTTCTTCTTCTTCCTCAGTGAATTCTAAGATATCTCGCTCCAGGAGGAAATTATACCAGGTAAATACCTTTTTCATATCCGATACATATACTGCATCTTTATCATAATCAGGAAGGATTTCTTCAAAAAGTGCCTTTACTTCATTGGCAGAAGCCTTCTTAGGATTTAAGACCTCTTTAGCCTCCTGCATCTCATAAATTTTTTTAAACACTTCATAGAGCGAAACGTCTTCGGTTTCAGTATATATGCTGATTTCTTTCAGTGAGCTGATGCGCTCATGAGCAAAAGCAGGGCCCTTTTTTCCATCGATAAGCGACTCAACTACGATGTTGTTTTTCGCTTCTCCAATCATCCTGTAAAGCCCGGGTTTGCCAGAAATCGATAATATCTTACTTAGATCCATAGTTAAATTTTTTGCAAAAGTAATACTTACTGCAGAATTAACCACTATTTATAAGTGGTAATGACGTTGGTGTGGATGACATCAGAGCATATTCAAGAAGGTATATGGTGCTTTTGAATCATCCTGGCAACAATAATTAATTGGCATACAATGGAAACATTCTTACATTTGGGTTTTTGGTAAAAATAAAGAAGGCAACCTATGGACTTGTTTTGGTTTAAGATTCTGGCAATTATACTCATTATTGGTACCGGCTTATTGGGTGGTTTGATCCCCTTGTCAAAAGGTTTTAAAAAAGGAGGACTCCAATGGCTGAATATGGGCAATGCACTTGCCGGAGGTATATTTCTGGGTGCAGGATTACTTCATATGTTGCCTGATGCATTTGATGGATTCAGTCAATTGAATTTCAATATAGATTTTCCCTTTGCAGCCTTAATTTGTGGTGGTGGTTTTTTTCTGGTACTTTTTATTGAGAAAGTGTTGGTAGGAGAAAAGGCTACAAATGCCCTTGCGGATAAGGGCCATCAGTTTCCCTATGTGTTATTCTTTGTATTGGCCATCCATTCCATTATTGCCGGGGCAAGCCTTGGACTTGAATCCGGATTATTATCATCCATTGCCATTTTTATCGCCATCATTGCTCATAAAGGTTCGGCTGCATTTTCATTGGGTGTTAGCCTAGTCCAGCAGCAAATAACAAAGAAGCG
Source organism: Bacteroidota bacterium (assembly GCA_016845175.1). GTDB lineage: Bacteria > Bacteroidota > Bacteroidia > Bacteroidales > F082 > JAERTD01. The sequence goes on from JAERTD010000081.1 coordinate 73,666, forward strand.
GATCAGGATATCCATATTGTTTTTTTCCGTCATGACCCCATTGGGTATATTGTTGGGAAGCTTGTTTGCCAGTCTTGAAGGCAATAGTACGGCAGTTTTATCCGAGGCCATTTTTGATTCTTTGGCAGCTGGTACTTTTATTTATATTGCTGTAATGGATATTATCGATGAGGTATTTGAATCCAGGGATAAACCCTTGCAACATTTTACACTCATGATCCTGGGATTTCTGGTTATGGCACTCATAGCCATCTGGACCTGATGAATTCATTCTTAGCAGTTTTTCCCTGTTGTTATTAATTCATATACTCCAATTCAAAGGATGGCCCTGTCCCGATGATTTGATTACTTTTGCGGCCTTTAGAAACATAAAAATACTGAAATGCCAAGAGCCATTTTCGCATGGGGTCTGGTCCTGTTACTGGGAGTAGTTTCATGCACACCAGGAAAACAACTGAGCACATTAAATGATTCTGCAGAAGCTGCCTTTAACACAGGGCGTTATGCTGATGCTCTTCAAACCTGGGAACAGATTATTAACAGCTTTGAAGCCGAGGGAAAATCGAAGGAATGTCAAGTATATGGTAAGGCTGCTCAGGCTGCTTTGAAACTAGGGCAGACAAAGAAGGCCATCTCCTATCTGGAATCGGATCAATGGAGTATAGCTGTGAATGAAGAAACATTCGAATATATGGCAAAGTCCTATCGAGAAATCGATAATCTCTCCAAAGAAATGGATGCCCTGGAAACCTATACCAGCAGATATCCAAACGGTGATGCCATTACAGAGGTAAAGGAACGCTTATTTGAAACCTATGTGGAAAGCGAAAACTGGGATTTTGTCATAGAAAACACGGATTTGTTAAGTGCCGAGTCACTGCAAAAACTGTCCAATATGGAAGGCTTATTTCTGGCCAACAAAGCCATGAAGAATGATGCGGCTTGTGATGCTTTGGCCAAGGAAATGTTAGCTAAGGATGAGAATAACCTCCATGCATTGAACTGGCTGGCTAGGAAGTATTATTACAAGGCTGAAAACCGCTATCGTGATGAGATGGCAGCCTACGAAAAGAAAAGAACCAACAAACAATACAAAACCCTTCTCAAAGCTCTTGATGTGGTCACTGCCGATTTTAAAACATCCTTGCGCTATTTTAAGAAGGTATATTCCATTGATCCTTCTCCCAAAACCGCCAAATTTCTGGGGCATATTTATGGTCGTTTGGATGATAAGAAAAAAGAGAAGTACTATAAAGGACTTTCTGGGAGCTAGAGGTTCTTGGGGAGTATTTTGCTTTTAATCCAACCACACTAGCTTAAGATTGTATCTTAAGCTATAAAAAGTAAAGGTCTACTAGGTTTAAGATGCAATCTTAAACCAGTGGACAATCTTAAACCATGGAATTGAGTATCTTTAAGGGACAAAACAGCAAAACAGCAAAACAGCACTTCATGTCCTCAAAGTATCAGATCACCGATCCGGATGGAATATATTTCCTCACTTCAACCATTGTCGATTGGGTAGATGTGTTCACAAGACCACAATACAAGATAATATTGGTAGATAGTTTGAACTATTCAATTCTCAACAAGGGCTTAGTATTGTATGCTTATGTGTTAATGAGCAATCATTTACATATGATAGCATCAGCCAGAACAGGCTTTAATCTGTCTGATATATTGAGAGATTTCAAGAAGTTCACTTCGAAGAGGATAATTTCTTCAATCAAAAAAGAGCCTTCAGAAAGTCGTAGAAAATGGTTGTTGAATATTTTCTGTTCTCATGGTAAACATAATCCCAACAATTGGAATTATCAGTTTTGGCAGCAAAGCAACCATGCAGTCTTGTTAGATTCTAATCGAATGATAGACCAGCGATTAGATTATATCCATAACAACCCGGTAAAAAGCCTAATTGTAGATCAATCTGAAAACTATATCTATAGCAGCGCAATTGATTATTGTGGCGGAAAAGGCTTGGTAAATATAACCCTGCTTGACTAGCAGGTAGGTTTAAGATGCAATCTTAAACCAGTGGAATGCAATCTGAACTAGCTTAAGATTGTATCTTAATCTATCAAAAGTAAAAGTCTGCTAGGTTTAAGATGCAATCTTAAACCAGCGAAATTCTTGAGGAGTCTTTTGCTTTTAATTCAAATCAGTTTCCCTGACCTGAAGGACAGGGTTAAGGGTATAAGCTCATCGGTTGACTTCAGACATCCTATGAGTGAGAATGTTATTCAAAGGATTGAAGGTCCTGTAAACGCTTGTAAACACCGTCCTTTTGGATGAGGTTCTCATGGGTGCCACGTTCGGCAATCTCACCATTTTTCAGAACAATAATCTCATCAGCATGCTGAATGGTAGATAAGCGGTGGGCAATAACCACAGAAGTTCTGTCTTTCATAACATTGGCTAAGGCATGCTGCACCAGTTTTTCCGATTCAGTATCCAGAGAGGATGTGGCCTCGTCGAGTATGAGTATGGGAGGATTGGCAAGTACGGCACGAGCAATACTGATGCGTTGTCGCTGACCACCGGAAAGCTTCATACCCCGGTCCCCAATATTGGTTTGATAGCCTTTCTCAGTTTTGACAATAAACTCATGTGCGTTGGCTACTTTGGCCGCAGCAATCACCTCTTCCTCACTTACTCTGCTATCACCAAAGGCAATGTTATTGTAAATGCTATCGTTGAATAAAATACTTTCCTGTGAAACGATGCCCATAAGAGCACGAACATCATCAATCTTACAATCCCTGATATCCTTGCCATCGATAAACAAGCCCCCATCATCCACATCATGAAACCTGGGAAGTAGGTCAACCATGGTGGATTTCCCACCTCCGGATTCGCCCACCAAGGCAATTATCTTCCCCTTTTCAATGGATAAGTCGATATGTCTTAATACCCAGTCGTTTTCGTATTTAAAGCTTACATCTTTATAAAGGATTTCTTTAGTGAAACCAGTGATGGAAAGGGCTTCTGGCTTCTCCTCAATTACTTCTTCAGCATCCAGAATTTCAAAAATCCGATCGGCCGAAGCTATCCCTTTTTGTATGCTGTAAAATCCCTGAGCAAAGGTCTTAGCCGGTGGTATGATCTGTGAAAAAACAACGATATAGGTAATAAATGCTGAAGCATCTATGCTCGGATCATCAGACAATACCATGCGGCCACCAAACCAAAGGACAATCACAATAACCGCGGAAGATAAAAACTCACTCATGGGAGAGGACAAATCCCTTCTCCTGTAAATCCACAACAAAATTCTGGAATAACTATGGTTTTGTGATCTGAACTTATTATCGGAATACTCAATGGCATTAAAAGCTTTAATAATTCTAAGTCCTGATATGCTTTCTTCTATGGTGGCCAATAAACCGGCGAAACGACTTTGTCCTATCTTGGATTGCTTTCGAAGGCTTTTGCCTATTTGCCCGATGATCAACCCTGTGACCGGTAGAATAATCAGGACAAACAAGGTTAGTTTTGGACTCATACTGATCATAAAAGCCAGATAGGCAATGATGGTAATGGGGTCACGAACAATCATTTCCAGATAATTCATGATGGAATACTCCACTTCCTGAACATCTGTGGTGATTCTTGCAATGATATCGCCCTTTTTATGTTTGCTATAAAAGGACAAAGGCAGAATTAAGATTTTTTTATAGATGTCGTTTCTGATACCGCGGATGGAGCCAATCCTTACGTTGGCCATAAAATACATGGCGAAAAAACGAGCAAAGTTCCTCAGAAAGAAAGCGATAAGAATAACGACACATATGTATATCAGTGCCTGAACTTTGCCTTCCTGTATGATAATTTGGCTGATCTGATAGTTCAGGAAATCGAGGAAAGAACTGGTGCTAAACTCCAAAACCGGTTTTTCAGTAACCAACTTTTCAATGCCAAATAAGAGGTTCAAAAAAGGGATTAACAGAGCAAAAGAAAACAATGAAAAAACAATGGTGAGCAGATTGAAAATGACATTTAAGCCAGCATACCCAAGATATGGTTTGATATAGGCAAGTACCCTGTAGAATTTTTTCATGTTTGTAGAACGCTTTATACTGGGGTTTATTCTATAGTAGATTCAAACCTGTGTAGGTACTAGGGCTGATTTGCATCAATTCCTCTTTAATATCGTCAGATACATTTAAGGTCTGGATAAAAGCAGCAATGGAATCTTTGGTAATCTTCTCATTGGTTCTGGTAAGTTCTTTCAGTGCTTCATAAGGCTTTGGGTAATTCTCTCGCCTCAATACAGTTTGTATGGCTTCGGCTACCACAGCCCAATTGTCTTCGAGGTCGGCAGCCAGTTTGTCTTTATTTATGATGAGTTTGTCAAGTCCTTTTAGGATAGACTTGATGGCGATCAAAACATGACCGATGGGGACACCCACATTTCTGGTGACAGTAGAATCTGTCAGGTCACGTTGTAACCTGGAAATAGGTAATTTTTCAGCCAGATGAACCAAGATGGCGTTGGCAATACCCAGGTTTCCTTCGGCATTCTCAAAATCAATGGGATTGACTTTATGTGGCATGGCAGAGGATCCGATTTCGCCTTCCTTGATTTTTTGCTTGAAATAATCCATGGAAATATAGGTCCAAATGTCACGACTAAAATCAATAAGGATAGTATTAATGCGGCTTAGGTTATGGAACCAGGCAGCCAGATAATCATAATGTTCGATCTGTGTGGTTGTTTTCTGGCGGTGTATTTTCAGATCTTCTTTGACCAGCGAACAGGCGAAATTTTCCCAATCTATGGATGGGTAAGCTACTACATGTGCGTTCATATTACCAGTGGCACCACCAAATTTGCCAGAAAAAGGTAAGGACTGGAGCAGTTCCATCTGGTTTTCCAAGCGTTCAGCAAAAACGTAGATTTCCTTTCCCAGTCGGGTAGGAGAGGCTGGTTGCCCATGGGTTCGTGCCAACATGGGTATTTCCTTCCACTCATAAGCTAAAAGCGTGATCTTGTTCACTACCTGCTCCATTAAGGGAAGTAATACCAATTTATGTGCATCCCTTAGCGAAAGAGGTAGAGCGGTATTATTTATATCCTGAGAGGTGAGTCCGAAATGAATAAACTCTTTAAAGGCATCCAACTGCAATTCATCAAATCGGTCCTTGATAAAGTATTCCACCGCCTTCACATCATGATTGGTGGTTTTTTCAATCCGCTTGATAGCTAATGCATCATCTGTGGTAAATGATTTATAGATGTCTCGGATGGATTCAAATTTTGAACCGTCAAAGCCTTCCAGACCAGGTAGTGGAATGCGGCAAAGCGCTATAAAATACTCAATTTCAACCTGTACCCTATATTTAAAAAGAGCGTATTCAGAGAAAAAATCTGATAATTCTTCGGTTTTTGAGCGATACCTTCCGTCGATGGGTGTGGTGGCTGTTAATGCAGATAGATCCATGTGAAAATTTTTGTTCAAAATTAGGAAATAAATGCATTGAAATGCTGCCTCAGCCTGCGGCGTATTGCCATCATATAATTGATAATAAGCACTTGTACTGGAAAGTAAAATACGTTCTAAGGCTATGAAAAGCAACTGCTTAGGCTATCGTGTGCTTGTCAGGCTAGTTATATGATCTTTTGAAGTTTAAAAATAATGTTATTTTAGCCCTATTGAGAATAAATCTAAATAAACCCTATCCTTACAATTAAATATGAGTAATGCTACCCGAATCAGGCCCAGGTTCCAGTACAAATCAAGTATGAAACTGTCAGAAATATTAAGTTTCCTCAAAAAGGACATCCAGGTTTCTGATGAAGTTGAAGCTGAGTATATGCAACACCATGTGTATCTAAGAATTCCTGAAAAAGACCTGCATTACTGGTCTCCTGAACTTCACCTTACCATCGATGAGCAAGAGGAGGATACTCTGGTACGAGGGGTTATCGGGCCCAAACCAAAGGTATGGACCATGTTTATGTTTTTCTATTCGGGCGTGATTGTCTTGTTTATGTTTGGTAGTGCCATTGGCGTTTCTCAATGGATGCTGGGCCTAGACGCACCATGGTTGTGGAGCATGCCAGCTTCAACTCTCATGGGACTTGGGATTTTCATTGCTGCTAAAATTGGTCAACGATTAGGGAAGGCACAAATGCAAACCCTTATTGATCTTGTTGACGGTGTATTGGACAGGGGAGAAAACAAAACCAGGGTCATGTAATCCACACAACCCTGGTCATTCATCCATACTTCTTTAGACTATTGGATCACAAGTTTCTTATGTGTTTTCTCATCGGCTGTGCTCACCACAACAATGTACACACCCTTTTCCAATTGAGAGGATTCAATGGTTTCTTTTACACTACTTGAGTTATCATATTGTCCACTCCAGATATTTATTCCTGAAGTGCTTACAATATCTATATTCATATCATTTGCCTCGAACAACTCCACAACAATATTAACATTGCTGCTGCTTGGATTAGGATAGATCACAAGGCTCTTTACCATGCTTCGTTCTTCTACTCCAATAGCATCAACAATGGTAAGATTCTTCTCCTGTATGCTTCCCAATCCGCAATCATTGCTACCGCAATAGGTTAGCAGGGCATCTCCAGAATAGTCAAGGTTCCAGGTAACAGTTGCCGTTTGAGCATCATAGCTCAGGTTTCCAGCAGCTTCAGGCTCCAGAGTCCAGATATAGCTGGTGGCAAATGCTGATTCTGTACCTGTATAGACACTACTTTCTGTATAAACAGGCATCACTGTATCAGCTGCTGCTTCAATTTCCACATCACCTGCTGTGTGCCGGAATTGAACCTGCATATCGTTAGCCATGATTTCGCCATTTGTACTTTCTACTTCAAGGGTCAGTATGACAAATTCTTCATCAAAATCTTGCTCTCCGGGATGGTAGATCGCATCCAATTCACCTGCATTACTGAATTCTCCGGTACCTGAACTCAACCAATTCAGGGAGGTGTAATAGGTGGCCACGCCATCCATAGTGAAATCTTCACTTCCACAGTAAGTTTGATCTGCACCTGCCCATACAATGGTTGATGGATTCTGAGGCAAGGTAATCAGGTCAATCCATGCACAATTCTCTGTGCTTTCTGATTCACCATTGTACATATAAATCCATGAAATAATATGGTTTCCTGCCTCCAATGCATAGCTCGACATATTCCAGTCTTGTGCTTCAGTCCATGAATCCTGAGGTGATCCATCAATGATAAAAATGAGTTCTCCTTTGTTGCCTTCAGTATCCATCTTTTTGAAGAATGAAATGGAATCATCGGCAAAAGTTTTAAAGCTGAGGCTCAGCATGCAAAAATCACCTACATCCATATGGCCAGAGCGCAGCGCATAAGCCCCTTCATATACTTCATCAGACACAGTAAGCCAGGGTTTGGCAGAGTTGTTCAACCACTCAAATTTCTCCAGATTACCTGTTTCCCAGTCCTCCACAAATACACCAATCTTTACATATACATCCTTGTTGGCTACATAGGATCCACAGCTGTTTTCATTGCTGAAGATTACCTCATCACCTATGCTGGAATAGCCATCCACCTCAAAAGTGAACACAGATTCTGTTTGTGAACCAATGGGTAGCATATCAATGCTATTTTGATCATTGGCTATAGCAACAATTTCCTTGTTGGCTTGTAAGTTAGATCCGAGGTTGGCGGCCGGGCAATGACCACTGTTCTCCAAGGTAAATACCAAGCTGGCCTTTTCACCTGGATCAATAATACCATTCATATTTCCATTAAGCTCGATAAGTTCGAAATCAACAATTAACAAATGAGGTGCATTAACTTCAAATTCAATGGTGGAAATCCACTCTTTTTCACCATCGGTAGCCAATACATCGATGAGAATAGTATGTTGGTCCGGAATATTATCTGAAATGGTGAAAGCGAAAGCATCTTCAAGAATCACAGTTTCATCAACACCAACCTGGTCAAGATTTTCCTCGGCATCAGTAAAGCTAATGTGGGGATCAGTTGAGCTAAGGCTTACAGTAATGTCGCTGGCAACTTCAACACCCACATTTTTATAATCAATGGTCATCAGCAGGCTTTCGTTATAATCGGGAAAACCGTCCTGGTTGCCGTTCTCATCGTTTAAGGTATGTGTTAACTTCAGCATATATGGTCCACTGGGAGGAATAGCCAAAATCTGTTCATGGTAACGGAAATAATTTTGTTTGGTAACTACCACATCAACATACTGACCAGGTTCTATAAAAGGAACTTCAATATTGAGTGGCGTTCCTGTACCTTCTGCAACGGCGAGTATATCACCATCAAGTGACAAACAAATCAGGGATCCCAAATCAGAAGTTACCTCATAGGTAGGTTCTCCGCTGGTAATCACCATTTCATGAGCAATAGTCAGCTCCTGAGGAACTTCAGTATAGACAGTTAAAAAGGCATCTCCATGGTGGTGGAAAAGGTTGTGTGTTACCTCTTTACTTCCTGAATTGTAGGGCCATCCTGAATGATCCAAAAAGATTTTGCCATAGGCCATAGCGAAGGCTGGCAATATGCCATGATATTCTGGAAATGATCCACCATAGTCAGGCATAAATTCTGGCCACATATAATCATACATACCCCAAACATAGGTGTCGTTTACAAAGGAGTACGAAACTTCAGAAGCCGCATTCAAACCCAGGGCACCACTTAAATTACCATCATGTGTGTAGCGATGGAATTTTTCTGAGAATACCTCACTGGGTGAGTTATATTTTCCAGTCAGACAGTTGATGGACCAAACAAAGGTAAGTTCGGTGTTCTGCAGTCCATTGATGGAGTTTCTGTTATATCCGGGTTCACCCCATCCTGCCTCGTTACCATGGTCGCGGTGCTGTAGCATAAAGGCTCCATTATTAATGGCGTTATTCACATCATCAGCATTTCCACCACTCCAGTTACCCAGTTCTCCGGGTGTGGCTGGTATGTATCCCAAACCATTGGGGCCAAAATAATTTAAAATGGTTGAGGTATTCTGAGCATAGGACCATGGGTCTACCGATGGGTTGCCATCATATACTTCGTTGATTCTAACAGGTTCTTTGCCCAATTCATTTTTCCAGAATCCGCCAACAGATTCTGAACAAATCTGAAACCAGCGTTCGGTTTGCCAACCAAGTGCTGTGATGGGATGGTTGTAGAAGTCAAAACTTGTGGGAGGATTGGTTTCATATTCAATGAATTTCCTAACCATAACTTCCAATTGTTCTTCATTTTGTGCAGTCATCCTGGCCATCACAATATCAGGCAAATGGTCATTGTTGATGTCGCCATAGATATTGTCTGATGCACAGTAGTTGTTATAAATTGGGGAAGTAACAGAATTACTTGAGCTGCTGCCATAATCGCCCAAGATCAGAATGGCTGAAGGAGGAACTTCCCAATTGTTGTATATTTCATCGATATAGTTTTCAATAATCACCGGATTGTTGAAACCCACTTCATCCAGAGTAACCACACCACTTTTAATTCCCTGCATATTTCTAAACCGGCTTATGGTATCCGCCCAGTTGACAAACTCCTGATCATTCGGACAAATGATCAAATACTCATATTCTTCAGAGCGATCATCTGATGCCATGTGTTTACCATAATCAATATCCTGAAGTACCTGAGGGTTCAACACAGTGCTTTTCAGAATAGGATCCCACCAACGGTTTCTTAGTCTGTCAGTACCATATGTTGCATTACCTCCTGCTGTGGTAACTTTAACTTCGATATCACGCCAGACCTTTAACTCCTTAGTAACAGGGTTGTATTGGTAAGGTGTAACTCCGAGCATGACCATATTAAGTCCTCTTAGTTCAGTTTCCTCAGACAGTACTACCGGACTTTCCGGATAAAATGCATCCTTCTCATAGATGGTGGCTCTTGGCTGATATACCAGTGGATTTTTATCCGTATCCAATGGAATGACCGGTGCTGGTGCTAATTCCACATTTTCAATTATTTCGATGCGATATCTTACAATCTCAAAACTTGCTGTGGCTCCATTGGGGATAGCCAGATATTGACCATTTCCGGGCAAGTTAGGAGCTCCGGCATTATTGGGTAGAAAATGAGATGGGAGCATAACCTGATGGTTTTCTTTCCCATTGATCATTTGTATGCCAATATCGAAATTGGTAATAGAATAGGTAACGGAGAGTTCATTGGAGCGCTGGTTCACAAGTTGTAAGCCAGCATCACCCCAGGAGTCAGTATAGGTATAAGACCCGGTTTGTGCTTGAGCATTAAATAAAGTAAGCAGGCTAAAGCAAAGTGTGAGTAACACCGTACTCAGGAGGTAGCGATTTTTCATAACTGTTTTTTGGTTTGATGATCGATTCACTAAACCTCAAAAATAGCAGAAAGCTAAGGAACTATCTATTAAATGGTGCTATTTAGAACAATTATGGACTGTTAACTAAACACCGATTGTAAGGGGAGTAAGAAAGTGTATATCAGATAGATAACTATTCCTCTGCCACATCCTTCACAATGGTGCTTGTGAATTCAGACGGGAAAGCAGCAAAATAACCCACAGCACCATTACTCAGGTTAGTACCCACATTGGCAGGTGGACCACTAAACAATGGGTTTTTGGGATTGATTTCAGTTTGAGCCTGTAACAGATAATTGTAATATTGTTCAGTTATATTGGACAGGACTAAAGTGAAAGTATCACCATCGACCAACTCGTCTTCATAAAGAAATTGTACGATAATGCCGTTGGTGTAATTGCCATTAAAAAACCTATCGTCGGTCAGGCTTATTCGCCACAGGCTATCGGTAATCATAGCACCATTTCTCATGGCATTGAACATATAAAAATCAGTCCTTTCCGGTTCCTGGGCATAAATGCCTGCAAGCCAGGGAGCCTCTTTTTTATTATCAAAACGTTCCACTACCACTGAATCGATATCATCAGAAACGGGAGGCATAGTTTCAAGTGCTTCAAAGAAGGATTTTTCCCCAATGGCCTCTTGCAGACTTATCTCAAGATGGTAGGTTTTGCCTATTTCTCCTACAAAACTATCTATGGGTTTATATAATCCGGCGTACACACTATCTTCAATGAAATCAAAAGTGTTTTCTCCATCATCGACAGTTACAGTAGCTCCGCTAACTCCCGAAGGTGGCTGGTTCACAAAATAATCAGCTGTTTTTGTCAGCATAACATATTGGGCTCCTGGTATTCTGGTAATCCGGCCATCAACTACTAAACGCTGATAGTTTTCATCCAGATCAATATCAATTCTTTCGGTACAGCTACTCATCAAACCTAGGATTAGGGCAATGAGTGTGATATGTATATAGGATTGTTTCATGACTAAAATTTGAAATTAAATGTAAAAGAAGGGATGATGCCAAACAGATAGGTCATTTCAGCATAGGTGATTGTGGGATCATTGGGGTCGCTTTGAAAATTAATTACCCAGGGGTTCTTTCTGTTATAGGCATTGTAAAGAGATACATTGTACTCGGTGTTCCACTTCCTTTTTGGGTTTTGTTTAGCCTTATAAGTGAAGGAAAGATCCAGTCGATGGTAATCGGGCATCCTATAGGCGTTTCTGTTTGAGTATACCGGAACCACCCCGTTTGCATATATATAACGTCCGGTGGGGAATGTTACAGGGTTCCCTGTATTGTAAATCCAGGTAGCAGCCAGGTAGATTCTTGGTTTTACCTGGTAATTAATGACAATAGAAAAGTCATGGGGTCTGTCATAAGGGGCAGGGTAGGGATCCTTACTAATCTCATCAATTTGCTTAAAAGACCTCGAATAAGTATAACTGGTCCATCCGTTTAATTTTCCTCGGGTTTTCCTAACCATCAGCTCCAGACCATAACCATAGCCTGTTCCACTGACAATTTCTCCTTCCAGGTATCTGTTAAGCAACAGTTCAGCATGGTCTTTAAAGTCCACCGCGTTGTTGATATGCTTATAATAAACTTCCACAGAGGTTTCGAACATGCCTTCTTTAAGATTCCTAAAATATCCAAGGGCATACTGATCACCTTGTTGAGGTTTCACATTGGGGCTGGCCGGAAACCAGATATTCAATGGGGAGCCGGCAGTTGAATTCTGTGCTTGCTGCATATACTGGTAGTTTCTGGAATAACTTGCCTTTATGGATGATACTTCGTTCAGATGAAAGACAAGCCCTATCCTGGGTTCCAGGCCGGTATAGGTGTTAAAAAGATCTCCGCTTTTATAAACCGTCGAATCCATTGGGACTCCTTCATTATCATAATCATAAACAGTTCCCGGACCTACATTATTAAAAATAGAGAATCTAAGCCCATACTTCAGGGTGAAGAGGGAACCAATTTTCTGGTCGTTACTCACATATAAACCGCTTTCAAGGGCATGTTGATGTTCAATGGCGTATCTTTCCACAAAAGCTTCTGAACCACTTCCCTCGATAACACCAGGAAAGAAGTTATGGTAAAGGCTTGAAAAACCAAAGGTTACCGTATTGCTGGGATTGACATACCAGGTAAAGTCCCCCTTCAGGTTATAGTCTGTCAGATCGGATCGCCATTCAAAGCTGTTTTGTTCCTGAAAGCTCGATCCCATTTTATAATTGAAGCGGCTGGCAACAAAAGTGAAGTTAGAAAACAGTTTTTCGCCAAAAATATGATTCCAACGTACCGTTCCAGTGGTGTTCCCCCAGTCCATACCAAAGAAATCGCTTTTGAAAACATCTCTTCCCAAATAACCTGAAATGAAGACATGATTGTTGTTGTTAATGTGGTAGTTGACCTTCATATTCAGGTCGTAGAAATACAATATATTGCTGTTAATGTCTTCGTCAGATGACAATCGTAGGAACAGATCGGCATAGGACCTGCGACCCGATACCATAAATGATGCCTTGTTTTTTACTATGGGCCCTTCCAGCATAAGTCGGCTTGAAATCAGTCCAATACCTCCGTTACCATGAAACTCTTTATTGTTGCCATCTTTCATCCTGACATCGATAAGTGAAGACAAACGGCCACCAAATTTCGCAGGCAAGTCTCCTTTATACAAGGTCACACTTTTCACGGCATCATTATTAAACACTGAAAAGAACCCCATGAGATGGCCAGCATTGTAAACCGAAGCTTCATCAAGTAGGAGGAGGTTTTGGTCTGGTCCACCACCTCGAACACTCATACCCGAGGACCCTTCCGCCACGAATTTCACACCAGGTAACATTTGAAGTGCTCTCACCAGGTCTACCTCACCCAGCAAAGCAGGAATTTGCTTGATGGATTTGCTGTCAATGGTATTGACACTCATTTGTGTGTTTTTAATATTGTCGTTGGCTCCCTTACCAGTGATTTCTACCTCATCCAGTTTTTCTGTCGCCGATTCAAGCTCGACAGTGAGGGTTGTGTCTGAAAATAGATTCACCTTAAAAGACTTATCGGCGTAACCAACAAAGGAAATGGTTACCTGATAGTTGTTAGGAGGCAGGGACATGGAGAAAAAGCCATATACATTTGCAGCAGTACCCAGGTTTTGTCCTTCCACGAAGACTGTGGCTCCGGGTAAGGATTCCCCATTGCTATGGTCATAGATATATCCACTCAGGCTATTCTTTTTAATGTTCTGCCCGTGAATATTTGCTGGCAGGAAAGTCACTGCAATCAGCAAGAATAATAAGGGTAAAATGTGTTTCAAGATGGTAAATTTAAGCACTTAATGTTTGATGTCAAACTGTTAGTTTTATCTAATCAAACCTTAAGCTTGAGGTTCGTTGTAATGGTTTGTGGTGTATTTTTGTCTAAAGACAAAAGAAAAACTCAAGTGTTGCAATTTTGTTTCTAAAAATCTAACCTTATGGTATAAATGTCTGAAGTTCCATCATCATTATCACAGCTGGCGTAAGCTATGTGAGTTTCTTTTATATGGTAATTCAAGGCAATACTTTCAAGTTTCTTAGGCATGATACCTTTGTCATCCATAAGCATGCCTGCATAGAATAGTCCTTTATCAATGGATGGCAAAGGGATTAAGCCTATATAACTCCCCAGAATGGCCCCATCATCAATTTCATTCCGGGTGTCCTCAAGTGATGCTGTAAACAATAAGGCATTTCTTGATGCCAGATAACAGGCTCCCGAAAATCCTGATTGCACATTATTGTAGATGGGTAATTCAAATGTAGTTATGGAGAAATCTGGTGTTTCTGTATGAGTATGGGTCATATAATCCATAAATGAATCCAAGTCGAGGCTGATGATCATATTTCCGCTGACATTGCCACGATGAAAAAGATAGAGTCGTTTGTCAGTGCAGGCAACTGCTTCAATATTTATGGCCCTTTCTTGAGATATTCCAGCACGTAGCATTATAGATGCAAACAATGGCCTCAGACTCTTTTTTACAATTTTCCCTTCCTTTCTGGTATGAATCAATAAGGCTGTATCGCGGGAGCCCACATTAGACCCTGATGAGATGATTAAAACATACTTACTTTCATTATAGGTAAAGCACTCCATGGCCTCAAAATCCGGTTTGATGGATTTGGGTAACCTTCCATTTTCCAGACCTTCGACTGGCGTAAGAGCTTGCCTGCCAATTAAATTGAGTGAGGTGTCCAGGGTGAATATCCAGGGTACATCATCTCCAACCACCAGCAACTTATTGTCGTCCATGCACAGGCCGGAAGCTGAGGAAAGGTTTTCAAAATATTTATGTTTAAGGACTTTGGCCCTTATTTCCTTTTGTTGGTCACATGCGTGGATTGATAGTAAAAGCAGTGAAATCAGGATTAATGCAAAGGCTCTTTGGTAAAATAAAATTTTCATGAGTATTTAAACATTAGAGGCAAATATAAGTCAAGTTTATGGGGGTCATTAAAATAGAGGCACGTTATTTGAGTAATGAGTGTGTAACTGAACAGAAATATGAGTATCGAAAAAAGAAAATTATGGAGTTCAATTTTCATACCGGCAATGCTTGTATTGCTGATGTGGCTTATTAAACTCTCAGAATTACTATTCGATTGGCATCTGTCATTTCTGGGTGTTTACCCCTTGTCCTGGGAAGGTCTGCATGGTATCCTAAGTATGCCACTGGTACATGGTGATTTAAAGCATTTATCTGCCAATACGGCACCTTTTTTAGTGCTGGGCATCGCCTTGTTTTATTTTTATCGGGAAATATCGGTTAGGGTGCTCATCGGAATTTGGTTGCTATCAGGAATCTGGGTTTGGTTTGGTGCCAGAGGCGATTCATGGCATATTGGCGCCAGTGGTGTTATTTATGGTTTATCTGCATTTTTATTTTTTAGTGGTGCCATTCGTAAGGACACCCGGTTGGCAGCTTTGGCCCTGGCTGTAGCCTTTTTATATGGTAGTCTGATTTGGGGCATGTTCCCCGATTTCTATCCCAAAGAAAATATCTCCTTTGAAGGACATACAGGTGGTTTTGTTTCCGGTTTAATTTTGGCCTTTTATTTTAGAAAGAAAGGTCCCAAAAGAAAGCAATATTCCTGGGAATTAGAGGAAGAAGTTGATGAAGATGAAGACGCCTATTGGAAGCTAAAAAACACCAATACCACCGCTAAACCCTAAGATTTATTGCCCAGCATCAGCCGGTTATAGGCGAATAATAATGCCGAAGTTACCAGACCAATGGAAGCAAAAATGATCCAGATAAACCCTGGTTCATATTGTTCATATAGTATTTGATCCAATTGAGAACTGGTCAGTTGTAATTGCTCCAGGGTTTGACTGTACAGGATTCCACCATCAACAAACTGTATATCAGATAATTTTTGATGCCCTTCAGCCACCAGATAGTCTTTTAAAAATGTATACTTATCTGATAAGGCACCATAGAGACTGCCTGAAAGTAATCCACCCAGAATATTCCCTCCTGCAACTGGCAGAAAACTGTAGCCCATATAGAGTGCCACTTTTTCTGTGGGCGCCACCCTGCCAATGTATTCCTGGATTCGCGGGGAGCTGGCCATTTCACCAAACGCATAGATAAAGAGGGCCATGATCACAAACATTCCTGTGGTATACACCGATAGCTGTGCAAAACCAAATGCCAGAATGAGTATCCCAAATACCATGGATACAATAGGCTTAACACTTTTTAGTCGGTTTGAGATAAATACCTGAAAAAGGATAATAGTCAAGGCAGGAATATTAATGACCATTTCAGGTCGAATAATTCCCAATTCTTTAAAACCAAAAATGGGAGCCAGAAAATCAGGTAAGAGATTATAAGCGTCACTGGTATCTATCCATTGGGTGATATAGACCGGCAGGGTGAAAAATAACTGCATATACATGGTCCACATGCCCACCATAATCAACAGAAATACCACAAACTTTGTGTCTTTCAATACAGTTATGGTGTTGGTAATGAGTTGTGAGAGGGCTTCGCCCAGACTCTGTTTCTTATGTTCGTTTTTAGCAGGTTCTTTATAAAACACCAAAAGCAATAGGTTCAAAAGGATAACCCCACTGCACATAATAAAAACATATGACCAGTCAATATCTCTTAATTTTGAAGCTGCAAAAGGACCAATGAATCCGCCGATATTGACAATCATATAGAAAATACCAAACCCTAGGGTGTCATTCTTGTCGGTGGTAGTTTTTGATACAGTAGCTACAATAATAGGTTTAAACAAGGCGCCACCAAGAGCTACCATGAGAAAAGCAGCAAAAACAGCAGCATAAGAACTAAAATACCCCATGGCAAAATACCCCGATGCAAGTGTTACAAAGGCAGAAAGCAATACTTTTCTGTAACCAAACCTATCAGCGATGGCGCCTCCCAAAATGGGTAGTAAATAAAGCACCCCTGTAGCTATGGCTTGCATTAATCCTCTTTGTGACTGGGTGAAGCCCAGGCCACCCTGTGATTCAGGATTGGTCAGATAAACGGATAAAACTGTAAACATGCCATAATAGGCCCATCTCTCGAATAATTCAAGTGTATTGGCTATCCAGAAAGTTCTTGGAAATTTAGCCGTGGGATTTGCAAGCTGGTTCATATGGTTTTGGTCATTTAAGCGGCAATAATAAGGAATTTGTCACATCAGTAGTCCTTCTAACCATTGCTTTCTATGAGGGCATCAGGGCTTGGCCACCAGATAGGGTTTAATTCTTTGAGCCTCGTTGGTATCCAATTGGATCCTTCTAAGCATTTCATCAACAGAAACAAATCGACCTGATAAATTGCGACTGGATACAATAAACTGACTTAACTCATAGCTGATGTAAGGATGGCGGTTCAATTCCTTCAATGAGGCAGAATTTATATCCATTTGTTTGATCAAATGGCTGTCGATATTGATGTAGTTTTTAATCCTTTCAAAGCTGCTGCTATCAAAATTGTAGACTTCAAGTAATTGTTCCTTGCTGAAAAAACCTCCCAAAAGCTTGCGGTATTTTATGGTCCTTTCAGCCAGCCACTCAGGTAATTTTAGTGAAGCACTCAGACCCTCTGCTTCAATGGCATTAATATTAACCATTTGGACCACCGTGGCTTCTGGAAATAGGTTTTTACTATCATCTACGGGATGTTTTGATTCAATCTGTATGAAATCTTCCAGGATTTGATATTCCCAACTGGAAATGCAGTACATCTTCTGAAGATCGCTTTTACGACGGAATTTTCCACCTTTCGATTCATAGTTCTTAATGGTTTTTATTTGTTTGTCGGTGAGACCCAGGAGCTCCCATTGTTCTTCCGGCAAGCCATTTGGATTAAAAGCAAAGGGTGTGATCAGTTTAGAAGCCTGAATGCTGTCCAACATACCTTTTGATTGTAGTCTATCCAATCTTATGGAATCCTCCAGTTGCTCCCGGGCTAATATAAAGGCATTGATTTGGGAATCAAAATCACTGTGGTCAAAGCTCTTCTTCTTCCACAAATAGGGATATACCCAGTTAAAAGTTATGAGCAGGACGATGATAGCCAGCAGTATCAAAATGCCACGCTGTTCATTTTTGGTGTAAGAAGCCAGGAGTTGCCAAAGGGAATCCCGAAATTTGCTTGTTCTCATATCATGTTTGCAACTTTGTTTATCAACAAAGGACACGCTAAGGTGTTGGCCTTAAAGCAAAGTTGCTTAGCTTGTTAGCTGTCGTCGTTATCCGTAAAGGAATCGGGCTCGGGTTTTTTCTTAGTTGTCAATACACGATAGAAAAAGTAAGCCGTTACTATTGTTACAGATAGCTGTACAACTACCATAAAAAGAATTGCCGATCCGCTCATTCTTCAAGAATTTTAGGTGTTGTAAGTTTTCGTTTTCTTCTATTAGAAGCAATTTTTACCATAATGGCCAGTCCTACAAAGGTAGCTACTAATACGAATCTGGAAAGGTCCTTAAAGAACATGGCTGTAGGTCCATCAGCTGCAAACCATTTCAGATCTTCATTCAAATGGAAAATCTGGGCTATGATGCTGTCGTTGGCCCATGGCCAGCTGCCTTCTGAAAATAGTTGTGAAAAAGCGACGGCCCAATCGGACATATTACCATCCATGGGTTTAATCAGCGAGCTGATAAAAATAATCAATATGAAAAATGGGGTTACCCATTTGATGATAAACCTGTAGAACAGGGGCACCTTAATATCGGCACCGCCGGTGATCTCTTTCCAGCCTTTATCCATGCCAAAGACCCAGGCAAACAGAATGACTTCTGCAAGGGCAAACACCACCAGTGCCACGGTCCCGGTCCAGTAGTCATATTCGTCAAATACCCCATATTCATAGAACACTATGGGAGGCAATGCCATCACCAAAACGATCAGGCCAAGTATAATGGCACTTTTGTTTCGTTTCCATCCAAATTCGTCCTCCACAAAACCCATCCAGGGTGTTCCCATGGCCAAAGATGAGGTAATACCTGCTATAAAAAGCAAGCCAAACCAGGCCAGTCCAGAAAGGGCAGCAATAAAAGGCTGCCACTGGTTAAAGAGATAGGGCATGGTTTTAAAGGCCATCATAAAACCTGCATTTTCCATAACCCAGTCGAGTCCCATATATCCAACAGAGATAGGGATTACTATTGAAGCCCCCAACACTATTTCGACAAATGCATTGGTCCAGCCTGCAGTCATAGCATTCAGGGCTATGTCTTCCTTGGGTTTGAGATAAGCCGCATAGCATTGTATGGTTCCCATGCCCACCGAAAGAGTAAAAAAGATTTGTCCTGCTGCTGCCAGCCAGACTTTGGGGTTGGAGAGGCTGTCGAACTGCGGGTTCCATAAGAAATCCAGTCCTGCATGTGTATTGCAAGTATCGCATCCGTCGATGTTGGTATCCCCGAGGGTAATGGCCCTTATGGCAAGAAACACCCCAAATACCAACAACATGGGCATGGCAATTTTTGCCACTTTCTCAATGCCACCACTTAAACCTTTCGACAAAATGTAGATATTCAGGCAGAGGGTTGCAAGAAAGGCTACGATAGCCCATACAGGTAGGTTAATGCCAAGAATATCATCGGTGAGCGTACCGTTGATACCCACATAGGTATCGAACATTCCGGCCACCTCCTCTCTGCCTATGCCTGAGAAAGCACCACTAAGGGACTTAATGGTATAAGTCAGGGTCCATGACTCGATATAGGTATAATAAGAAATGATGCCAAGATTGGTGAAAATGGCAAAAACGCCAATGTATTTCCACCATCTTTTTTTCGACATACTGTCCAGAATAAAGGGTGTGGAATGGCTGCCAAATTTACCACCATACCTTCCCATGGACCATTCGACCCATAGCAAGGGTATGCCCATAAGAAGAAATGAAACCAGATAAGGGATGATGAAAGCGCCACCGCCATTCTGAACGGCTTGGACTGGAAACCGCAGGAAATTTCCAAGTCCGACCGCGTTCCCTGCCATAGCCAGAATTAGGCCGATACGTGATCCCCAGCTTTGTGTCGTTTGCGACATGAATGAACAGATTGCTTAGTTGTTCTTTTGAAAGAAATGCAAGTATAATGAAAAATGTGCTCCATTTGTGTGCATTAGTGGCCGTGGAAGGCCGATTTTTATAATTTTACGAGACACAAAATGAATACATTCCCATTATGAAAATAGCCATATTATTATTGAATCAGGGGCGAGGCAGTGGAGAGGTTGCCCGTGAACATGTTCGTCATTTGCTAAAGTTAGGCCACAAGGTTTTTTTCCTGCATCCGGGTATTGGGAAAGGCATTGATGGGGCAGTTAATATTGATATCAAATTGCATACAGATGTGATGCCTGTTCATGAGTACTTGCCCTCCGCAGGAGACAAACAAAAACAGGTAGCCAGAATGACGGCAGAAGAGATGGCATCCTATTTACCTGACTATGAAACTGCGTTGGAGCAGATTGCCGATCAGGTGGATATTTTTATAGGTCACCATGCAAACCTGAGTGCAGTTGCGGTTCATCATGTGGCCACACACCACAAGAAGCCTTTTGTGTTGTTTGTGCATGGCACCGGTATCGAGCCCCGTCATGAAGGCCTATGGGATAATGAGAACTGGACAATGATTCAGCAGGCCATTGAAGATGCCAAAGGAATTATGGTGACCACTGAGTATGTGAGAGATGAATTGGTGAAACCTGTTTTTCCGTTGAAAGATGAAAAGTTCCTCATTTTGCCTTGTGGGGTAAACCTCGTTGATTTTAAGCCAGGTAAGGTGGGTGAGATTCATAAAAAACACAACCTGCCGGAAAACTTTGTGATCTGCCCTGGTGCATTAACCCATTCCAAAGGCCCGCAAAATGTGGTGGCAGCCTCCGAATATTATGGAGATTTGGCAGAAACTGTATTTATTGGGGCCGGTGAACTTCAGGAAGAACTGGAGGCTAAACTAGGAGACCGGGGGCGATTTTTAGGTTTTGTTTCATCCGAAGATAAGGCGGAATTGATTAATGCTGCCAGTTTATTGGTTGCCGCTCCAGAGAAGAAAGAGCATTTTGGAATCATCTACGCAGAAGCATTGGCCGGAGGAACACCCTGTGTGGCCTATGAAGGTGGCGGTGTTGGGTCCATTGTAACACCCACAGAAGGAATACTGACTGAGAGAAACCCAGAAGCCCTGGGCCGAAAAATCAACTTCCTGCTACAAAACTGGGGACAAAGGAAACAAATGGGTGTCAGTTGCCGGGCAAGAGCAGAGAAACTTTATGATTACCATATGCTTGTGAAAGAGCTGGAAACCTGGCTGGAAGGTTTCCTTAAATAAAGCTTTGTTGATTATTTTATGTCCTTACTAACTATTTGGGCTGAAACCAGGGGAAAATAGCTTCCGTATTCATATTCCAACCCAGCCGCCAGGCTGTAAGTTTATCAATTTCAAGTGATGCCATATCATGATCCACACGCAACATAATGTCGTTGGGGTAGAGCTCTTTGGCCTTTTCATATCTATCCTTCGTCTGAGCAAAAGTAGGGTAGAGGTCCCAGCCACCGTATAAATGCAGGATTTCGTGGGCTATTACTGCCGGCATAGGTGGAGGTGTGCCATTATCATACTTTTGATAGATGAGGCAGGTTTCAAACAGATACTTCTTTTTGTTCATGCCCTTTTTATATTCCATGGCATAGGACATTCCATCAGCCTTAGCAAAAATCAAGAGCTGCATATTATCAGCTTTATGCGCTTTCGACAATTTGCGATAAGCTTGCCTGGCATTTTTATAACCCAGTTGCTGCATAACATCGTTGGCCCAGCCTACACTTTCGTTACCAGATGCAGTTCCGGTTTCAATGGAGTTGAATGAAATATCTTGTTCTGAGAGCAAGACTTGTTGGAAAGATAGGTCGACTTGATATTCCGTGGCCTGATTGATCAGCCACTCTTCGGTCATAGATAGCTGGTCATGGACTTCTTTTTTTTCATCTGCTGTCCATCTGTTATTTTCAGTGCTGATAAACACCATGCAATTTACAACCAAGCCTTTGAGGTGTGATGCACTACCTTCCTTTTTGGGATTGCCTGTTTTTGCATGAAGGAAAGAAAATGGCAGCAACGAGAACAGCAGGAATAAGCTACTGAAACCAAGTTTCTTTATTTGAAATATTTGTGGCAAATAAATTATTTGCTTACCATTATTTTATGGGTTCTTCTCTCTGTGGACGACTGGATCACCACAAAGTGCAATCCATTACACAACTCATCAGCACTGATATTGACCTCATGCTGTCCCGGTGCAAAGTTGTCCCTGAGAATGGTTTTTATCTTCTTTCCAAAGCCATCCAGTAAATAAATGTCCACCTGACTAGGCTGTTGCTGAGTAAAAGCTAAAGTAGTATTTGTACTAAATGGGTTTGGATAGTTTTGTACTTGATAGTTGCCATTTTCAGATTGAGGCCTGATGTCTGTAACGGGATTATTATTTGCCATGGTTGCCAAACTAGCGATGGCTAATCTGGATGAGGCATGGAAAAACTCCATATTGAATAAGTCAATTCTGTCGCCAACAGTGTGGTAGTATGGGTTGAAATCACCGCCCCAATACTCTTCAATCAATAACACAGCACCATAATTCTGGTTCCAGAATGATGAGTGGTCGCTATAAGGTGTTCCGGGTGTGATTACTGAAGGTACGATACTGAGGTCGTAAATGTCGTTTACCTCCACCAGAATATCTGTTATGGACTCACTGTTCCCAACACTGTGGCTATGGAGTTCCAATACCATATCATTGTCCCCATCCCATGCAATCATATCCATATTAATCACACCATCAATGGGCTGTCCGTTAAGAGCAGCTTCCAAAGCATATTCTTCACTACCAATCAAGCCAATTTCTTCTTCATCCCAAAGGGCATAAATTATGGTACAGGGGAGCTCATATTGTGACAAGAGTCTGGCAGCTTCCAATACAGCAGCTGTACCACTGGCATTGTCATCAGCCGCATAATCTGTAACCGCGTCATAATGGGCGCAAATGATGAACTCTTTATCCGGTGATCCAACACCTTGCTGAATGCCTAAAATATTTCTGCCAGAATTGCTGTATATATGTTCTTGCACCGGCAAACCAAAGCTTTGTAGCTTCTCAAGCAAATAATCTCCACTGAGTTCACGATCACTGTTTTGGAAACTTGATCGGCTTTTGATAAGATGTCTTTCTCCATTGATGGTTACCGAATCTTCACCAGATAAAACTCTCACATAAGAAACCAAACTGTCGAGATTGGTATCTTCGATAATTCCTTCAATAAAAGGATCAAAGCTTTGACTTTGAACTCCAAATCCTGAAAACAGGAATAGGAAAACCAATAATAAGGGGTAGTTTTTTTTCATCTAATTGGGTGTTGAATACTATAGCAGAATGTGAATAAACACTGTGTTTTTAGAACTCGGAAATATAGGAATAATTTCTATGTGTCTGCCCCTGTTTCTTAGGTTTTTGCCTGATTTCTTCATCTGTGGAAAGATATTGGTTTAGGGCTTTTGAATAGGGCTCCCATACTACTGGTTTTTGACAGTATAAATCAGGTGTAAAACCCAAATTATTCAATTGAAGGGTATCGAGTACCTGGGTGGTTTGAAGGATGACAGGGATGTTATAAGCGTCGGATACTGTTTGCAGAAACTCCTTGCCCATTTCATCAAGAAAAAAGACTTCAGTGATGACCAGATCAATTTCATGCTCGTAAAACATACGGCTGGCTTCTTCAAAACTTCTGGCAAAAAGTAATACGCAATTGAAGGTTTTAAAATGAAGTTTGTGGAGTTCAAAGTTCAGCCAGTCAGCATCAATGAGGAGAATGCTACGGTTCCCCCAGTTGAATGTACTCAATTGCTGTTCACTATTTGTTTGCACAAGCCAGTTTGATTGATAATCTTAATCCCGTGCATGTTTTGAATGTCAATCAAATATAGGAGTTAATTAGGGGCTGTAAGACCTGATGACAATTACTTTTCAACCGACCATTGTTATCAAACTTCAGTGGAAGAAAACCACTGAAACCTTGTGGGTTTGTATGGAAAATTGAAGGTGGTTATTCGTAATGGAATACGCCTTTGCCAGTATGAATGCTGACTTGCTTCTTATCTGAAGCTTCCACACGACCAATGATTTGAGCTTCAATATTAAATTTCCCGGAAATCTCAATAATGCTTTTTGCAATGGATTCAGGAACATAAAGTTCCATTCGATGGCCCATGTTGAAAACTTTATACATCTCTTTCCAATCTGTACCGCTTTCCTTTTGAATTAAATAGAAGAGGGGAGGTATCGGAAACATTTGATCCTTGATAATATGAAGTTGGTCGATGAAATGTAGTACTTTGGTTTGGGCACCACCACTACAATGGATCATGCCATGGATGTTGCTTCGGTAATGCTCCAATATGGCTTTGATAACAGGTGCATAGGTTCGGGTAGGGGAAAGGACCAGTTTGCCCACATCTACACCAGCTACTGCAGAGGCTTCAGTAAGGGCTTTGGATCCACTGTAAACCAGCGAATCATCCACTTGCGGGTCAAAGCTTTCGGGAAAGCATGCTGCCAGTTTCTTGTGAAATACATCATGTCTGGCTGAAGTCAAACCATTGCTGCCCATGCCACCGTTGTAGGCATCCTCGTAAGTAGCTTGTCCGCTGGACGATAGCCCTACAATTACATCACCTGCCTGAATCTTGTTTTCAATGATTTCGCTTCTTTTAACTCTGGCAGTAACAGTAGAATCTACAATTACTGTTCGTACCAAATCACCTACATCTGCAGTTTCACCACCAGTGAGATGAATCTTAACCCCAATGGATTCCATCTTCTGTAAGAAATCTTCAGTACCACCGATCAGCGCCTTTATTACCTCAGCAGGAATGAGGTTTTTATTCCTGCCAATGGTTGATGAAATCAAAATATCATCAGTAACACCCACACAAAGTAAATCATCTGTATTCATCACTATAGCATCCTGAGCTATGCCATGCCAAACCGACAAATCGCCGGTTTCCTTCCAATACATATAGGCCAGTGAAGATTTGGTGCCAGCACCGTCGGCATGCATGATGTTACAGTAGTCGTCATCTCCTCCAAGTACATCAGGAATTACTTTACAAAAGGCATTGGGGTAAATTCCTTTATCCAGATTTTTGATGGCTGCATGCACATCTTCCTTACTGGCAGATACGCCACGCTGCATATAACGAGAGGCTTGATCCATATTAATCGATGGTCAGGATTGAGGTTTTTGTATTGTAAGTATATTTTCCGAGTTGTTTCATCAAACGGTCACCAAACACCAGGCCATACCTGAGTTTGTGGTTCACCTGAACCTTTATATTTTTGACCGACTTATTGGCAATATTTATCTCCTTAATGTTGATGACAGCTTTGTCTCTAATGCTGTTATCTACCAGGATTTCTTCAGGATTACCATCAAAATCATCTTTGCTTATGGCGCCCCATTTAAGTAAATCCATGGCCTTATCCAGTGAAATCATCGCTGAGGAAGTCCGGTCATAGGCAAAATCTTCATTATAGCTGTTGATGATACACTTGGCAATATTAATGCCGGTTTTGGCTTCCACATGGAAAGGAATTTTGTTGTCTGAAGGGTTAACTGCTATAGCAATAGTGGTAAGATCCACATTGGTGGCTTGTGGAATATAATCCTTTCTGAGTACCCTAAACTCTGTACGACGGTTCAACTGGTGGGCAGCTTCTTTTTCATTGGTAGAGGCCAATGATTCGATATAAGCTTCGTCGAGTACAGTTCCTTCCGTGAAGGCGAAACCATCTCTTACCATATCCTTTTTCAAGCTAAGTGGCACCCTTTCGCCATAACCTTTCGCCACCAAACGAGCAGGCTCGATTCCTCTAATAATCAGATAATCAACAACAGATTGCGCCCTGCGTTGTGATAGAATATCATTTTTAAGATGGCTGTCACGAATATCCGTATGAGAAGCAAGTTCGATCACTAGGTTAGGGTTGTCGCGCAAGGTTTGAATAAGACCCTGTAGTGAATCCTGATATTGTGGTTTAAGGTCCCATTTGGCCAGATCATATAATATTTCAGGCAAGGCAATGGGTTCTGCAGGAATGGGTTCCAGTATAAAATCTTTCACAAAATCTTTACTGAATTCGACACCTACGGTTGTTACCGTTCCTTTGGTGTTAAAATAGTTGGGTTTGGTCACCAAGATTTCAAAGGTGGTATTTGGCTCCATCTGGCTTTTGCCAAAGGAATAATATCCATTTTCGTTGGTTCTGGTATTCACCGACAGGCCGTTGGAGCCTACCAGTTGGACCATGGCATCTTCAACATATAAAAGGGTCCGGTCATCCTTGATAGTACCTTCCAGCGTAAATTCCAATGGGGGTTCAATAAAATACCAGATATCTTCCAGTCCACGGGTTCCGCTACGATTGGAACTCAGATAGCCGTATTCTTCTGTGGGATGGAAAACGATCCCAAAGTCATCAAGATTAGAATTCATGGGGTATTTTAAATTCTGTGGAGGTCCCCAGTTACCAGCCGTGTCAATCTGAGTGACGAAAATATCAAGTCCTCCCATGCCGCCATGTCCATCGGAAGCAAAAAACAAAGTGGTATCGTTTCTAAGGAATGGAAACATTTCATTACCGGGAGTATTGATGATTTCACCCAGATTCATGGGTCTGTTAAAGGGCTGTGACTTTGAATCACGAAAGGCTACCCAAATATCCTTAACACCCAAACCACCTCTTCTGTCGGCGGAGAAGTATAAGATCAATTCACTTTCGCTAATGGTTGGCTGACCAATGGTTGACATGGTATCCACACCCTTGATTTCAACCATGCTGGGTTCTCCCCAGTTTCTTCCTGTACGCCTGGCTTTATAGATCTGACAGCCAGATTCTCTTTGCTGGTCGTTGGGGCATTTGGTATAATAAATGGTTTTGAAGTTGGAGTTAAAGGTAGCAGCACCTTCATTGGCTTTGGTGTTAACAGTTTCAGAATCGTCAAATACCACTGCCTCACTCCATTCACCTTTTCTGTCAATTTTTGCGACAAATAAATCACTGAAATTCTGATCCGTCCATTTGTCAAGTTCTTTTCCCTGGGCACCTTCACGCGTAGAGGTAAAAACAATTTCATTATAATTTTCACTGGTGAATGCAGGTGCAAAGTCGGCTTCCCTTGAATTGATGGTTTTTACATTGGTGACCTCATATTTGGATGGGTTTTCAACCCATTCTTCAATCAGAGCTGCCGTTTCTGCTCCTCTTTTGCCCCTGGGGTCATCAGGGTTTTTCTCGGCAAATGCATTGTATTGTTCAATGGATTCCGGGTACTTCCCGTTGATCTTGAGTGCTTCTGCATATCGCAGCAATATTTCAGGATTTCTGTCTTCCCAGCCATTTCTAACCAATCGCTTATAATTGGCTTCAGCTCTTTTATAATTACCCGTCAGCCAATAGCATTCTGCCATCTGGGCAGTTATTCTGTTCTTTTCTTCTTTGTTTTTCTTTACTTTGGTGTAGGCCTTTTTGTATTTATCGATGGCAACCGAATACTGTTGTTTGGCGAAAGCTTCATCGGCCCCCTTCGCCGGATTCCGTTTTTGAGCCAGCAGCATGGCCGGAAGAAAAACAAGAATGAGCAGCAGGGAAATATGTTGAAACGATAATCTCATATTGAGTTTATGCTAATGGTTTAACGATAGTGTACTTTTCTTTACTCTTTGGTATTGACTAGATTGATAACGAAAGTAATCTTATTTTATTGGCTCGGCAAGCAGTATAATCACTTGGTACAGGAGCATCCTCATTGTTATGTGTCACTGGTTTTATGATCCGAAATATTTGCTTCATTTTCGGGTGGCTGAGCCAAATCCTCTTCTACTTTCGATTTATACTCTTCCAGCCGCTTTTCCCTGTCCTTACGGTCAGCTTCCTTATTGATTTCGGTTTTAATATCTTCAGAAGCACGCTTGATATCATTGACAAACTTGCCCAGGTTTCTGGCCAGTTCCGGGATTTTCTCAGGACCGAATATGAGAAATATCGCCAAGACGATCAGCAGTATCTCACCAGAACCAAAATCAAAAAATAATAAAGTCAATGTATACAGTATTGATCCGAGCAAAAATAGTAAAAATATAAGCCAATGGAAGGCTTGAGACGCATTGATGCAGCATTCTCTTATGATTGACAGAGATGTGGCTGTAATCATAAAAAAAGGCCCTGAAACATTATGTTGCAGGGCCTTGAATCGTTATTAATAGGCTATTTCTTCTTCTTCTTACGTGCGGCTACTTTTGCCAGACGTTCTTCATGTTCTTTCTCCTGTTTGTCACCACCCAATAAATCATAAGCAATTGGGCTGGCAGTAAACAAGGAAGAATAGGTACCTACAAGTACTCCAATCAGCAATGCGAAGATGAATCCACGAATCACCTCACCACCGAAAATAAAGATCACCAGCAATACAACTATGGTAGTACCTGAAGTGTTAATGGTACGGGCCAGTGTGGAGTTCAATCCATCATTGATATTTTGACGCAGGCTGTGTTTGGGGAACAAGCCGGTAAACTCACGGATACGGTCAAAGATAATTACGGAGTCATTGATAGAATAACCTATAATGGTCAGGATAGCAGCGATAAAGGCCTGATCCACCTCCATGCTAAATGGCAAGATGCCATAAAACAATGAGAACATACCCATGGTGATAATGGTATCGTGGAAGAGTGCTACAACACCTGCCACACCATATTGCCACTTTTTAAATCTAACAGCGATATAGATGAAGATCATAATCAATGCAATGGCCACCGCCATTAATGATTTTGTACGGATATCATACGCAATGGTAGGCCCAATTTTCTGTGAGCTCAGGATACCCAGTAACTTGTTGTCTCCTTCGGTATCTGATGAAAATTCTTCATATTGGATGTTACCACGGAAGAAGTCTTTCAAACCTGCATATAATTTGTCCTGGATCATGCCATCTACACTTGGATCATCATCATCAATCATATATTTTGTAGTTACCTTAATCTGACTGCTGGGGCCAAAGGTTTTTACCTCAGGGGCCATATTGTCAAATTGGATGGCAAGAGCCTGACGGGCATCTACGGTATTTACATCCTGATCAAAACGAATAACATAAGTACGGCCTCCGGTAAAGTCAATACCAAAATTCAAGCTTTTTGTGAGCAATGATCCTAAGCTTAATACGATAAGAATACCTGATACGATATAGGCTTTCTTACGCATGGCTACAAATTTGAAGGCTGCATTGGCAAATACATTGGCTGTTCTTTTTGTAGAAAAGTTCACCTTCATGTTCTTGTTCAGCATGCCGGTAAAAATCAACCTTGAAATAAAGATAGCAGTGAACAATGAAGAAAGAATACCAATAATCAGTGTAGTAGCAAAACCTTGAACAGGACCGGTACCAAAGATGTACAGAACAATACCTGTGAGCAAGGTGGTAACGTTACCATCAATGATAGCAGAATAAGCGTTTTTATATCCATCAGTGATGGCCAGCCTGAATCCTTTACCTGCACGTATCTCTTCTTTGATACGCTCGTAGATAATCACGTTGGCGTCCACCGCCATACCTAAGGTAAGTACGATACCTGCCATACCAGGAAGTGTTAATACAGCACCCAGGGAGGCCAATACACCAAACAAAAAGAATATGTTGGAAATCAAGGCCAGGTTGGCTACAAATCCAGCACGGTTATAATATACAATCATATAGGCCAGAACCAGTACAAAAGCCAGGATGAATGAATTCATACCTGAGCGTACAGCTTCACGTCCCAAGGAGGGACCTACAACTGCTTCTTCCATAATACGGGCAGGAGCAGGAAGTTTACCGGCTTTAAGAATATTGGCAAGGTCTTGTGCTTCTTCAATGGTCATTTCACCACCTGAAATGGATGAGCGTCCGTTAGGAATTTCATCATTAACATTTGGAAATGAATACACATAGTTGTCAAGCACAATCGCCACCTGACGACCCACATTTTCACCTGTGAGTCTTTTCCAGATTTTAGCACCCTGGGCATTCATTTGAAGGTCAACACTTGGGTTGCTGTTGTTATCATAATCCTGACGGGCATCCACAATAACATCACCACCCAAAGCAGCGCTACCATCACGGGCACTGGCTTTCAATGCCACCAATTCAAGAATACCAGGCAAGTTTGGCTGTGGTTTTACAGTCCATACTAACCTAAGGTCTCTCGGGAAAATATCAAGGGTTTTTTTCAGCATATGGTTGATACGTGCAGTATCTTTAATGGCTGCCATACCAACTCTTGCTGCTTCTGCTGGTGCATACTGTCCTGATTCATTCTGGAAGTAGGAGGGCTGTAGTAAAGCATACAAAGGATAGTTCCTGGCATATTCTTCCTGGTTGAAGTCGTCTCCTGCAGCGGAAGTGTCACTTTCAATCTGGTCGATTAATTTGTTGGCTTCTGAATCATCAGCTAATAAATCGTCAAGTGCAGAGGTCTCATCATCAGTGCTTACAGTCTCTTCCTGAGTTTCAACTTCTGTTTGAGCAACTTCACCATCTGTGGTGGTAGCTGTATTGTCAGTAGTTTCATTTGTCTCTTCATCCAAACTGGCGTCAGTTCTTAACCTGGCATTGGCTTCGTCGAAGAAAGTGTATAATTCTGAAAAATTATAGGTTTCCCAAAACTCCAGTTTTGCAGTTCCCTGTAATAATTTTCTTACCCTATCCGGGTCTTTAATACCAGGCAATTCAATGAGAATACGTCCGGTAGTCGCCAGTTTCTGGATATTAGGCTGGGCCACACCAAAACGGTCAATACGTGTTCTTAGAATTTGAAAAGAACGGTCGATGGCACCATCAGCTTCTTCCTTAATAACTGCCAATACCTCTTCGTTGGTTGAGTTGGTGGTAATGCCTTTGTCTTTAAACTCATAAAGGAAAATTGAAGCCAAACGGGCGTTTGGATCAACTTCGTTGAAGGATTCTCCAAACAGGGCAACAAATCCACGATCACTGCTTTTTACTTTCTCAACAGTGCGGCTATAAGCTTCCACAAATACGGGATCCTGACTGTTTCCGGAAAGTGCTTTTACAATGTCGCCAACGGATACGTCAAGTACAACGTTCATACCACCTTTAAGGTCAAGGCCGAGATTGATTTCACGTTCCTTGGCTTCTTTGTAGGTATATTTAGCTACTAAAATGTTGTATACTTCCTCGTTTGCAATGCTGTCGAGATACACTCTTTCTCTTGCTCTTGATATTGAATCCTGGTAGTATTGCTCCAGCATTTCGTTTCCTTTTGCAAGTTCCTTTGCCTGTTGCTGAGTTACAGGGCTTTCAGCATAACTTTTTGCTTTGTTTTCAACACGGGTTGTCACAAAAGTGAAACTCAACTGATACAAACATACCAGGGCGAAAGCAATGGCAAAAAATTTGATGGCTCCTCTGTTTTGCATTTGATCTTGATTATTAAATGAATTTATCCTAAATTTTTGAGGGTGCAAAAATAGAATAATATTTCATATATAACAATTTTGAAATGAACTAATAATCAGGTGCTAAAAAACTGATTGATTGAGAATTGTTATGATTTTTCACATTTCAGTGGGTTTTATATTCAAAAAGGAAATTCTGTAAATCATAATTTGGTCTGAGTCAGCTACAAAATGATATATTTGCGGCAAGTGCCTCACAGACATTTGTTGGTGCGAATTCATAAAATATCTATAAAGAATGAGAAGAAGTTTAAGCCTGCTGTTGCTGCTGTTGCTGTTTTGTTCCATTCAGGCGCAACAGAAGAAAGTATTGTTTCTGGGCAACAGTTATACCGGAGCCAACAACTTACCCAATTTGGTCTTTGAACTGGCTACATCAGCCGGGGATGACTTATATGTCGAACGGAGTACTCCAGGTGGATATACCCTTGGTAATCCCAGTCATGGTCATTTGTACACACAATATTCTTTGGATTTAATAGCCTCTCAGAACTGGGATTATGTAGTACTCCAGGAGCAAAGCCAGTATCCTGTAATTGATTATTATCGTGATAATTACACTTATCCCGGAGGATTTGGATTGGACTCTGTGATCAAAGAGAATGACAGCTGTTCACAAACCTTGTTTTATATGACCTGGGGTAGAAAATATGGTGGTCAGCAGTGCATTGGAAGCTATTGTAGCATTGATTTTAGCGATTATGCCCATATGCAGGATTCTCTGGCAGCAGCCTATCTTCATATGTCTAACCAATTGTCTACACCAGTTGCTCCTGTGGGTATGGCCTGGCGCAATTCAATTGTGAGTCAGGGTGATCCGGTGGACTTGTTTTCAGCAGATGGTAGCCATCCTAGTTTGGCGGGCAGTTATTTGGCAGCCTGTGTCTTTTATGCCAGTATTTTCCATAAGAGTCCGCAAGGTATTACCTACCATGCAGGGTTGGAAGAATATACAGCAACTTATTTACAAAATATTGCCCACCAAACGGTGTTTAATAATTTGGAAACCTGGAATATAGATACCACTACAATAGCCGCCAATTTCGATTATGAGCAGTGGGGTGACTCGGTGTTTTTTAGCAATGAATCGAGGAATGCTGATCAGTATTTCTGGGATTTTGGCAATGGAGATAGTGATACAACAATGAATCCTGTGTATGGCTATAGTGAAAGTGGTTCCTATAAAGTAAGTTTAACCAGCTACCGTGAATGTAAAACAGACAGCATCAGCGAGATTATAGACGTGGTGATAAGCGGTTCAGCGGAGAATAAAGGGAAAGAGCCATTGATTTTAAGTCCAAATCCAAGCACAGGATGGTTCCGGGTTCAGAATATCAGTCAATCCGGTGAAGCTACCATGCGGATCAGGGGATTGTCAGGACTATTGGTTTGGGAAGAAAAACTAGTGCTGGATCCGGGAGTTGATTTGTATATAGAAAACCTTAAGATAGCTGAGGGTGTTTATACGATTTCCTTAACCACTAAAGAATCTATTCAGCTGGCGAAGTTTGTGGTGAAGTAATGGATTTGTTCTGTAGCAGGCACGCGAAGTATCAGCGCGCCAGTTGGTACCTTAATGCATGTGGAAAAATGATTTGGTAACTCGGCACGCGAAGTATTAGCGCGCCAGAGAGTAATCTGCTAGTGCTTGTATTTTAGCCAGCGCCAGATTTCCATATAGGTCACTTTCTTGCCATACATAAGAATTCCGGATCGGTAGATCTTACCAGCTAACCAGGTGGTGGCCAGAAATCCTGCAATGAGCAGTCCAGCAGACAGCCATATTTGCTCCAGAGGAACACCAAAGGGTATCCGGATCATCATCGTGACAGGCGAAGTGAAAGGAATCATCGAAAGCCAAACTGACAAAGCACTGTCGGGTTGGTTGATGATGACACCAGACATGGCCACTGAAAAAATCAATGGTATGGATACCGGGAACATGAATTGCTGGGTATCAGCATCATGGTCAACGGCTCCACCGATAGCTGCAAATAGTGCGGCATAAAGCAAATAGCCTCCAAGGAAATAAAAGATAAAGCTTAAAACCATTGCCTGTATATTGATGCTGTCGATAATTTCTGCGACCATGGCAAATTTATCGGCTCCACTTCCGCTTTCTGCAGCAGCCTGCATCAATTGATTCTGTTCCAGCATTTCCATGCCAGCCACATCGCCTCCCGACAAAAATCCGAACTTAATGATGCCCAGAAAGACAACAGTCAATACTATCCAGAGCAGAAACTGGGTTAAGCCTACCAGCGCTATTCCAACAATCTTACCCATCATCAGTTGGAAAGGTTTTACAGAAGAAATGATCACTTCCACAATTCGCGAGGATTTTTCTTCCATCACCCCTTTTAACACCTGCACGCCGAACATAAATATGAAGAAATATATCATCATTCCGGCAAAAATGGCCAGACCTACTTCAACCTCTGTATTGCTTTTTTTCTCAATACCACCTTCTTCCACACGAATAGTGGACAATACAATGTTTGCTTTTGATGATTTGATGACCTCCGGGTCGATACCTGATGCCAGTAGTTTTCGGTTCTCAACCTCACGCTTCATGGCCGTTTTTACGTAAGACGTCACATTGAGGCCAGCCTGTTTGTTCGAATATATTTCTGCATTTACAGGTATATTCAATTCTGTTAAGGGGATGTAAAGCAAATGGTCTCCCTTTCCCAGTGCGGCTTCTTTTTCTGTTTCCACATCTTCAAAAACATGGTAAAAGCTGATGTTTTCCTGGTCCTTGAACTTTTCAAAAAACCAGCCGGTCTCATCCAGCACAGCAATGCGCTTCTCGGTAGCCTCACTCCAATCGGCCAGAAAAGCTGGCAACACGATCATGGCAGCCATTAACAGAGGGCCAAGAAGGGTCATAATAATAAAGGAGCGTTTTTTGACTCTGGTGAAGTACTCCCGCTGTATGATGAGAATTATTTTGTTCATGAAGTAGGATTAATTGCTTTGGTTAACTTCCTGAATAAAAATGTCGTTAACTGAAGGCAGAATCTCCTCAAAGGCATTCACTTCAGCCTGAGAGAGTAGTTGTTTCAGCAAATCATTGGAAGAACTTCCCTCAGCAATTTTGATGCGAGACTGTTTATGGCCATTCTTTTGCGAAGTTTCCAGCAGTTGAAAAGTGTGATTGTCAAAAAGTAAATCCTTAGAGGCCTGATAGGTCACTTGAAAAATATTTGTCCTGTAGCGCTCCTTAATCTCCCCGATTTCACCTTCCAGAATGGTGCGTCCATTGTTGATGAGTGCTATATTATCACATAGTTCTTCCACAGAGGCCATATTATGGGTGGAGAAAATGATGGTAGCGCCATTATCCCTAAGCTTAAGGATTTCATCTTTTAACAGATTCACATTGATGGGGTCGAAGCCACTGAAAGGTTCATCAAATATCAATAGTTGTGGTTCATGCAATACGGTGGCAATGAATTGAATTTTTTGTTGCATACCCTTTGACAACTCTTCTACCTTGCGGTTCCACCAGGAGTCAATTTCGAATTTCTCAAACCAAAACTTCAGTTTCTTTTTGGCATCATGTCTGCTCAGGCCTTTCAATTGGGCAAGATAAATGGCTTGCTCACCAACTTTCATCTTCTTATACAAACCACGTTCTTCCGGCAAGTATCCGATAAGTGAAGTGTCACCCGTTTTTATGGATTTCCCATTGAGCAGCACTTCTCCCTCATCCAATATGGAAATCAGATTGATGATACGGATCAGGGTTGTCTTGCCAGCGCCGTTCGGTCCAAGCAAACCAAAAATACTTTGACTGGGAACACTTATAGATACCCTGTCTAAAGCCTTGTGGTTGGCATATGATTTTGATACTTCTATGGTTTGCAGACTGGTCAAATTACTAGTAGATTGATTGAGTTCGAGTGAAGTCCAAAGATAGCTAATAAGTATACAATATGCCTTTATGAGAAGAACTCCCTCATTCGGTCAAAATAACTTTTGTCTTTTGAACTTGGACTGGGTTTAAAGTTGGGAGATGTCTTAAGTTTCTCCAATATATCTTTCTCTTCTTTGCTAAGGGTTTTTGGTGTCCATACATTTACATTCACCAAAATATCTCCCCTGCCATATCCGTTCACATCTGGTAGTCCTTTTCCTTTCAAGCGGAGGACCCTGCCACCCTGAGTTCCGGCTGCAATTTTAATACGGGCCTTTCCATCGATGGTAGGAACATCAGTACTGTTGCCTAAGGCAGCATCTGCAAAATTTACATAAAGATCATAGAGCAAATTATTGCCATCACGGATAAGATCCGGATGATCTTCTTCTTCAATCAGCACAAGGAGATCACCAGCCACACCACCTCTGGCAGCCATATTTCCTTTGCCGCTAATGGAGAGTTGCATGCCTTCAGCGACACCTGCAGGAATTTTGAAGTTGACAACTTCTTCCCCTTTTACAATACCATTGCCATAACATGATTTACAATGGTTTTTAATGACTTTTCCTTCTCCGTTACACTCCGGACATGTGGATGCCGTTTGCATCTGTCCCAGGAAAGTATTGGTAACCTGGGTAATCTGCCCCCTTCCATGACATCGTTGACAAGTAGACTGACCACTGCCGCGTTCAGCACCGGTACCGCTACATGTGTCACAGCCAACATATTTGTTGAGTTTGATTTTTTTCTCAACCCCATTGGCAATTTCTTTCAGGTTAAGTTTGACCTTGACTCTTAAGTTGGTGCCACGGTTCACACGACGTCTGCCACCTCCTTGTCCGCCAAAGCCACCTCCAAAGCCACCACCGAAGGCACCTCCGAAAATATCTCCAAAATGACTGAAAATGTCATCCATGGACATATGCTGTCCACCACCAAAGCCACCTGCACCACCCATTCCGGCATGTCCGTATTGGTCGTATCTGGCCTTTTTGTTAGAGTCACTTAAAACTTCATAGGCTTCAGCGGCTTCCTTAAATTTCTCTTCGGATACTTTGTCATCGGGATTTTTATCCGGATGATATTTAATGGCCAGTTTTCTGTAAGCCTTTTTTAGTTCCTCAGGTGAAGCGTTTTTTGAAACGCCCAATACATCGTAATAATCCCGTTTGCTCATTATCTATAAGTCCTGGTATCTCTGTTATTCAGTTTTATCTTGTCCTAATTCCCCACAACAACCTTTGCAAAACGGATGATTTTTCCATGCAGCAAATAGCCTCGTTGAATCACGTCAACCACTTTGCCCACCAGGTTTTTCTTTGGTGCTTTGATATTAGTTATGGCTTCGTGATAGTCGGTGTCAAATTCTTTTTCCATGGAATTCATGGGTTCCAGACCCCTCTGCTCCAGGATTTTAAAAAGTTTATTATAAATAAGCTCTGTTCCTTTGATGGCCTCGTCATTGGCTTTGGCTTCGGCCATGGCCTGTAATGCCCTATCAAAGTCATCCAATATTGGTAGCAAATCCACAATGATATCTTCTGAAGCTGTTTTAGTCAGTTCCAGTTTTTCTTTCAAAGTACGCTTGCGGTAATTGTCAAATTCGGAATATAATCTGAGATATTTGTCATTGGTTTCCGCATACTTCAACTCCAATGCTTCTATTTTCTCATCAGCAGCCGACTTTTTGCTCTTTTTGGTGCGCTTTTTCTTACTTTTGCTTGCCTCTTCTTTCTTCTCAGGGGCAGCGTCATCAAAGCTTACATCCTCAATATTCTGCTTGGCTTCTTCTGCTTCGGTCGCTTTCTGTTCTTTCTTTGTCATTGTATCCAAAATCATATTTATACGCGCAATGAGCAATCAAATTATTTGCCAATTGCTGTTTTCGGTCAAATTGTCAGCAAAAAACCAGACTTGACAAGTGATTTGGGTCGGCTTGGGACCTGCCAACATAAAGTGTCTTAATCGATGCGTTCGATATCAGCTCCCAATGCCTTGAGACGTGTGTCGATATTTTGATAGCCACGATCGATTTGTTCGATATTTTCGATGGTGCTGTATCCCTCAGCGGAAAGGGCGGCAATTAACAATGCTACTCCAGCCCTGATATCAGGACTGCTCATTTTTATACCCCTTAGGGCTACTTCGTGATTGAGTCCGATTACCGTGGCACGGTGGGGATCACATAAGATGATTCTGGCCCCCATATCAATAAGTTTATCCACGAAAAACAAGCGACTTTCAAACATCTTTTGGTGAATGAGTACGCTTCCTTTGGCTTGTATGGCTGTTACCAATGCAATACTAATCAGGTCGGGGGTGAAACCGGGCCAGGGGGCATCAGCAATATTCATGATGGAGCCATCGATAAAGGTTTCGATGGTATAATTGTCTTTTTTCGGAACCCAAACATCCTTCCCTTTTTGTTCTACGGCAACCCCCAATCTTCTGAATACTTCCGGTATAAGTCCCAGATCATCCAGATTCACGTTTTTAATGGTGATTTCAGAGGATGTCATAGCTGCCAGCCCAATAAAACTGCCCACTTCAATCATATCAGCCAATAAAGTATGCTCTGTACCTTGGAGTTGGTCAACACCTTCAATGTG
This sequence comes from Bacteroidota bacterium, assembly GCA_016845175.1. Taxonomy (GTDB): domain Bacteria; phylum Bacteroidota; class Bacteroidia; order Bacteroidales; family F082; genus JAERTD01. Next base: position 111,644 of record JAERTD010000081.1, read on the forward strand.
AAGTAAATTGGAGCCAATACCCGTAATTCGGGCTCCCATCCGGTTGAGCATTTCACAAAGTTGAACCAGATAGGGTTCACAGGCAGCATTGAATATATGGGTACTTCCCTTTGCCATCACTGCGGCCATAATGATATTGGCTGTTCCGGTAACCGATGCCTCCTCAAGGAGCATATAACTGCCCTTGAGTTCGTTGGCTTCTACGTGATAACTTTTATCGTCTTCATTATAGCTGAAGTCAGCTCCCAGTTTTTGTAAACCAGTGAAATGTGTATCCAGTCGTCTCCGTCCAATTTTGTCACCACCGGGCTGGGGAAGATGGCCTTTTCCAAACCGGGCCAACAAGGGACCTAGTATCATAATACTTCCTCTGATACTGGTGGCTTTCTTATAAAAATCCTCAGTTTGCAAATAATCAAGCTGGATATGATCGGCCGTAAAACTGTAATCCTGTTCATTCAGTTTCTTTATGGTAACACCCAACCCTTCCAATAAATCATACAAACGATTGACATCTCTGATATTGGGTATGTTGTTGATTCTGACTGTCTCAGAAGTAAGCAATACGGCACAAATAACCTGTAAAGCTTCATTTTTGGCACCCTGAGGTATAATAGTTCCTGAGAGTTCGTTGCCACCTTTAATTCTGAATGATCCCATAACGACCTTTTTACAACATTCGGTTAAATTGTTGTTCGCATTCAACTAATGTGATATGCAAGACAAGGGTAAATAATTGATAGCCTTTGTTTTTAAGCAAATTATAGCCACAAGTATTTCCTTATGTAAATAAACGAAAAAACGAGAAAATTATGTGCTGTAAGGGAAATTAATTTCCCGGCAAGTTGACTAATACTGTTTGTTCCTGGGATTATAGTTGTCTTTCTTACGCCTCCCGTTATTATCCTTGCCCTTTTGATGAAATTTCTTCTTTTTTGGCTTGTTTTTAGAAACCACCTCACTGGTAGCTATCAGAACTTTGTCTTCCTTCAGGATAAGGTTGCCTTCTGACATATCTGATAAATGCTTGGCAATGGTAAGGTCGTTAACCGACTCACGGTTCCAACTCAGGTATGATTTCTTTAGGTTATTGGCAATGGCAAAAATCAAAGCTTCTTTCTCTTCACCATCTTCAAATTCCAGGGCTTTTTTGATAATATTTTCAATATTCCTGCCGTAATGTCTGAATTTGATTTTTTTATCACTGTATCCCAAAGGCTCTGGCTTTTTCTTCAAAGTGTCTTTTGGTGGAGGAGGATAGGGGCTGTCGATATCCAGACGAAAGCCTGAGATGATATGCATATGATCATACAGCTTTTGCTGATAATCAATGTTGTCTTTTATTTGTGGATTCATGCCAGCCATCACACTAACAATGAATTGTGCTGATTTGTTGCGTTTTTCTCTGTCTTCCAGAGAGATGGTATATTCAATCATTTTTTGAATATTACGGCCATACTCCGGTATAATCATCCTCTTACGCTGGGTATTGTATTCCATGGAATTATCTTGAAAAATTAGTGATAGCTTGGTTGGGTAATATGCTGCAAAAATAGATAAATAATTGAATCGGAAATATTTTGATCAAAATAGTCTTAGCCTGACAAGACCTGATCATCTATTGAAGTTAAGCTGAATATCAAATCAAACAAAGCACTCGCAAAGCCTTTAGGATATAGAAGAACTTTAGCCAGATATGATTTTGAGCTTGGCAAAGCGCAACAAAAGCTTTTTATTACCAATGACATTGAAAAAAACAGTTGCCTTTCGATTGGGCCCTTGTCCTTCCATACTCACAATCTTTCCCTTGCCGAACTTAGGATGTTCCACCTTCATGCCAGTTTGCAAGTCATCGGCTGGTGAGGCTTCGAAGGACTCAGAAGTTTTTTGACTTACGGGACGCATTTTGCTGACATCGCGTTGAGGACGGGTGGGCTGACTGTGGGAGCTGCTTTTGGGCATGAAAGCCTTTTTTGGTGCCGCTTGTTCACGTAATGGGGTTTCCAATATTGATTCATCAATCTCGTTTAAAAACCGACTGGCCTCAGTGATGGTAAATTGCCCCCAACGGTAGCGACTCTCAGCATAAGATAATGTGGCCTTAACCTTAGCCCGTGTAACAGCCACATAAAACAGACGGCGCTCTTCCTCAAGTTCAGTTCTTGTACTGATGGATTGAATAGATGGGAACAGGTTTTCTTCCAAACCCACGACAAATACATAGGGAAACTCGAGTCCCTTGGCCGAGTGGATGGTCATCAGGCTTACCTTGTCATTATCCTCTTCATCGTTCTTGTCAGCATCTGTCAGCAGGGCAACATCCTGCATAAACTCTTCCAGACTACCTTGCTGGGCCAGGTCGCCTTCGGCTTGTTCGGCTCCTTTTTCAGCAAATTCCTTAATACCATTAAGCAGTTCTTCGATATTCTCTACGCGGCTTAAGCCCTCTGGTGTGTCTTCATTTTTTAAGAGCTTTAGTAAACCGGATGAAAGGGCTATATGGTTGGCCAGTTCGAAGGCATCCTTGTTTTTCATTTCGGCCTCAAAGCTCCTGATCATGGTTACAAAATTGCTCAGGCGGGTGGCAATACCACTATTGACACTTACTCCAAAATTTTGTGGGGCGCTGATGACCTCCCATAAGTTGGTGTTATGTTCATCAGCAGCAACCGTCATTTTTTCCATGGTGGTTTTACCAATGCCTCGGGCTGGAACATTGATGATCCTCTGCAGGGCTTCATCATCCTTATGATTGATGGTCAGGCGGAAGTATCCCAGCAAATCTTTGATTTCCTTGCGATTGTAAAATGAAGTCCCTCCATATATCCGATAGGGGATGTTCATTTTTCGCAAGGCCTCCTCAATGGACCTTGACTGGGCATTGGTACGGTACAATATCGCAAAGGACTCATTGGCCAGCTGCTGGTTCATTTTATGCTCAAAAATGGCATTGGCCACAAGACTGCCCTCTTCATTATCGCTCGAGGCACGGATTAAACCGATTTTCTGGCCAGCATCATTGTCAGTCCAAACGGTTTTTTTGATCTGGTTCTGATTGTTTCTGATGATCTGATTGGCTGCTTCAACAATATTCTTGGTGGAACGGTAATTCTGTTCCAGTTTGTATAGACGATAATCGGGATAATCGCTTTTGAAATTAAGCATATTGCCAATGTTGGCACCCCTAAAGGCGTAAATGCTTTGCGCATCATCACCCACCACACAGATATTTTCAGTATTGGCAGCCAAACGTTTCAGAATCAAATATTGGGCGTGGTTGGTATCCTGATACTCATCCACCAAGACATACCTGAACTTTTGCTGGTATTTATATAACACCTCTTCAAAATCTCTGAATAATATGTAGGTATTGAACAGAAGGTCATCAAAATCCATGGCATCGGCCCTCCTTAAGCGGTTGGCGTAGCTATGGTAAATATCTTTTATCAATGGTTTCCTGGCACTTTCATCTGCGGAGATAATATCCGGATTGTTGGCATATTCCTCGGGGCTTAATAATGAAGATTTAGCCATGGAAATTCTGGCCCCAACATAAGATGGTGTGTAGACCTTATTGTCGAGATTCTTTTCCGAAATGATGGTGCGGATCAGACGCTTGGTGTCATCACTATCATAGATAGAATAATTGGAAGGATAACCCAGGTGATGGCCATCAATGCGGAGGATTTTGGCAAAAACAGAGTGAAAAGTCCCCATCCAGACATTCCGTCCGGCATCGTCACCAATAAGTTTCATCACCCGTTCCTTCATCTCACGTGCTGCCTTATTGGTAAAGGTAAGGGCCAGTACATTAAAGGGGTCAATGCCCTTATATAACAGGTTGGCAACCCTGTAGGTCAACACTCTTGTTTTGCCTGAACCAGCGCCAGCGATAACCATTACGGGACCTTCCGTTTGTTCGACAGCCTGTCGCTGTTCAGTATTCAGTTGTTGTAGAAACTCAGTCACAAATTATGAAATTAGGTGGGCAAATGTAGCATTTATGATGCTAATGAAGCTATGAAAAAGCTTTGTGTTTTCAACAATATACTGCTAGCCTTTCATGCTTTTTTTGCCACTTATAACATGGGATATGATTTATATGATCTGTTTGTGGCTTGATGTGTCGTTCTTAGGCCTTATGCGTCCTATCAGACCTTAAAAAATCCAGCTGCAATTGACAATGTCATAGGTGAAAATACTTCCCAATGCCATTGAGTGATTCCAGGCCTCAGAATCGAAATCTACTATATATAATAGGTATAAGGCAGGGTTTTCTAAATAAAATCCAATAAATGGCAAATAAAATGGGAATTGGGGGCTTGTTTTTTTGGAAAATGTTTTTACCTTTGCAGCCCGTTTTGGTAGAAGTACTATAAAACTACTGAAACAGTTGTAGTTAAAGGAACCTGACAAGGTAAAACGATATAGGTTCTTGCATGAGTTACCCAAAGCTTATGTCGTTTTAATCCCAAAAGATTAAAATTTCCTTGTCAGATTTTCAGAGATTACAAAAGAATAACTGAGGTTCATTTAAAATATTTTATACTTTTGCGCCTCCAAAAAATAGAGGAGCTTGGTTTAAATAATTAAGAATAATATGCCAACAATACAACAGTTAGTAAGAAAAGGACGCAACAAACTTGTTGACAAGAGCAAATCACCTGCTCTGGATTCATGTCCGCAGCGTCGTGGTGTTTGTGTTAGGGTTTATACTACAACCCCTAAGAAGCCTAATTCAGCTATGCGTAAAGTAGCCAGGGTAAGACTCACAAATGGCAAAGAGGTAAATGCATACATTCCTGGTGAAGGTCACAACCTGCAGGAACACTCAATCGTTATGATTCGTGGTGGTCGTGTGAAAGATCTTCCTGGTGTTCGTTACCACATCATTCGTGGTGCTTTGGATACCTCAGGTGTAGAAGGCCGTACCCAGCGCAGATCAAAATATGGAACCAAGCGTCCAAAACAGAAATAAGAAATAGAATAGCTTAATCTTGATATAACATGAGGAAAGCAAAACCAAAAAAACGGATCATCCTTCCAGACCCTAAGTTTAACGACGTTCTGGTAACAAAATTCGTAAACAACATTATGTTGCAGGGCAAAAAAAGCACTGCTTATCGTATTTTTTACGAAGCTATGGATGTGGTTGCTGAAAAAACCGGTGAAGATCCAGTTGAGGTATGGAAAAAAGCATTGGCCAACGTTACTCCTGCTGTTGAGGTAAGAAGTCGTCGTATTGGTGGTGCTACTTTTCAGATTCCTTCTGAAATTCGTGGAAGCCGCAAAATGTCCATCGGTATGAAAAACCTGATTGGATTCTCACGTAAGCGTCACGAAAAAAGTATGGGACAAAAACTAGCAGGCGAAATTATCGCCGCCCATAAAGAAGAAGGTGCTGCATTTAAGAAAAAGGAAGATACCCACCGTATGGCTGAAGCCAACAAAGCCTTCTCACATTTTAGATTCTAATATTCGCCAGCTGAGCTAACAAACTAATGAATAATACCACCAACATATCCAATAAGCTGAACTATACCCGTAATATCGGGATTATGGCGCATATTGATGCTGGTAAAACTACAGTTACTGAGCGGATTCTCTATTATACAGGGAAGAACTACAAAATTGGTGAAGTACACGAAGGTGCTGCTACTATGGACTGGATGGTTCAGGAGCAGGAACGCGGTATCACCATCACATCGGCTGCTACAACCGTATACTGGGATTTATTTAACAAGCAGCATAAGATTAATATTATTGACACACCGGGTCACGTTGACTTTACCGTAGAGGTGGAGCGTTCACTCCGGGTATTGGACGGTGCTGTTGCATTGTTCTGTGCTGTGGGTGGTGTTGAGCCTCAATCCGAAACAGTATGGCGTCAGGCCGACAAATACCAGGTCCCTCGCATTAGTTTTGTGAATAAGATGGACCGTTCAGGAGCCGACTTCTTTGGTGTGATAGATCAGATAAAAGATCGTTTAGGAGCCAATCCGGTACCTATTCAAATTCCTATTGGAGCTGAAGAAGATTTCGTAGGGGTTGTGGATTTGGTTAAAGATAAGGCTTTTGTATGGGATGAGTCAGACAGAGGAACTACCATTGTTGAAGTACCCATTCCAGAAGAACTCGAAGAGGTAGCACAGAAATACCGCATGGAATTGATTGAAGGTGTGGCTGAGGAAAGCGATGAATTGCTTGAGAAATTCATGGACGACCCTCATTCTATCACTGAAGATGAAATGATCAATGTCATTCGTAAAGCTACCCTCAGTATGAATATCACTCCGGTAATGTGTGGATCAGCCTTTAAAAACAAAGGTGTTCAGATGTTACTGAATTCGATTATAGAATTTTTACCAAGTCCGTTGGATGTGGAAGCCGTTACCGGAATCAATCCTAAGACAGAAGTTGAGGAAATCAGAAGTGCCGATCCTAAAGATCATTTCAGTGCCCTGGCCTTTAAAATTGCAACTGATCCTTTCGTAGGACGTCTTTGCTTTTTCAGAGTGTATTCAGGAACACTAACAGCTGGTTCATATGTACTCAATACTTCAACAGGTAAAAAAGAACGCATCAGCCGTATCATGCAGATGCATGCCAACAAGCAGGAACCAATGGACAAGATTGAAGCCGGTGATATTGGTGCTGCAGTAGGATTTAAGAAAATCCGCACGGGTGATACATTAACCGACGAAAAACATCCTGTTGTATTAGAATCCATGAGCTTCCCTGATCCTGTGATCAGTATTGCCATAGAGCCTAAAACACAAAAGGACATGGATAAAATGGGTGTTGCTTTGGCCAAATTGGCTGAGGAAGATCCAACGTTTAAAGTGAAGACTGATGAGGATTCAGGTCAGACTATTATTTCGGGTATGGGCGAACTCCATCTCGATATCCTTATCGATCGCTTAAAGAGGGAATTCAATGTTGAATGTAATGTTGGAAACCCACAAGTATCATATAAAGAGGCAATCATCAGCGGTAGCGAACACAAAGAGGTTTACAAGAAACAAACTGGTGGACGCGGTAAATTTGCTGATATTCAGTTTGAATTGGGACCAACCGATGAAGGCGAAGAAGGTCTGCAATTTGTCGATGAGGTAAAAGGAGGAAACATTCCACGCGAATATATTCCTTCAGTGAAGAAAGGTTTTGAGATGGCCATGAACAATGGTATTCTTGCTGGATTCCCCATCGAGAATATGAAAGTCAGATTGTTCGACGGTTCTTATCATGCAGTGGATTCCGATCAGTTATCCTTTGAGATGGCTGCAAAAATTGGTTTCAAAAATGCTGCAAGAAAAGCCACTTCAGTATTGCTTGAGCCCATTATGAAAGTTGAAATCGTAACACCTGATCAATATGTGGGTGATGTGACAAGTGACTTGAATAAACGCCGCGCCATTCTTGACGATATCAATGCCAAGATCGGTTTCCAGGTAGTGAAAGCAAAAGTGCCTTTGTCAGAAATGTTTGGATATGTAACTTCATTGAGAACACTCACATCGGGAAGAGCTACTTCAACCCTTGAGTTTGATAGTTACAAACAGGCACCTGAATCAATTGCTGAGGAAGTGATTAAAAAAGTTAGAGGATTTATTAGTTAAAACTATTATAAAGGTGAGCCAAAGAATTAGAATTAAACTTAAATCGTACGATCACAATCTGGTTGATAAATCAGCAGAAAAGATCGTCAAGGCGGTAAAATCTACGGGAGCTGTAGTAAGCGGCCCGATTCCCTTACCGACTCACAAAAAGGTTTTCACTGTTAACCGTTCTACTTTTGTAAACAAAAAGTCTAGAGAACAGTTTGAGCTGAGCACTTTTAAAAGATTGATGGATGTGTATAACTCCTCATCAAAAACGATTGATTCTTTGATGAAACTGGAATTACCCAGTGGTGTTGAAGTAGAAATCAAAGTTTAACAGGACACGGTTTAAAGAATTGTAGCAATGTCAGGATTATTAGGTAAAAAAATAGGTATGACCAGCATTTATGACGAGAACGGGAAGAATATTCCTTGTACCGTTATCCAGGCTGGGCCATGCATTGTGACTCAGGTTCGCACGAAAGATGTTGATGGTTATGAAGCCATTCAACTGGGGTTTGAGGACAAGAAAGAAAAGCATACTACAAAAGCCATGAAGGGTCATTTCGACAAGGCAGATACAACACCCAAACGATTCTTAGCGGAGTTTAGCCGTTTTGAAGAGAAAAAGAAGTTTGGTGATGTACTGACCGTTGATGTGTTTCAGGAAGGTGAATATGTGGATGTTGTAGGTACATCTAAAGGAAAAGGTTTCCAGGGAGTTGTAAAACGTTACAACTTTAAGGGTGTGAATGATGCTACTCACGGTCAGCATAACCGTTTGAGAGCACCAGGATCAATTGGAGCTTCTTCATATCCTTCAAGAGTATTTAAGGGTATGCGTATGGCTGGTCGCACCGGTGGAAAACGCGTGAAGTTGATCAACCTCCAGGTAATGAAAATTATTCCTGAGAACAATGTAATCGTAGTAAAAGGAGCGGTTCCCGGTCCGAATAATTCATTAGTAAAAATTGAAAGATGGAGTTAGTAGTTCATAAGATTAACGGTGAAGTTACCGATAGGAAGGTTCAGCTAGAAGAGTCCATCTTTGGAATTGAGCCCAACGATCACGCCATATATCTTGATGCCAAGCATTATATGGCCAACCAACGTCAGGGCACCCATGATTCCAAGGAAAGAAGCGATATAATTGGGAGCACACGTAAGATCAAACGTCAAAAGGGTACCGGTACAGCTCGTGCAGGTAGCATCAAAAACCCTTTGTTCAGAGGCGGTGGACGCGTATTCGGACCACACCCACGTTCTTACGATATGAAACTGAATAAAAAGCTGAAAAGACTGGCTCGTAAATCAGCCTTGACTTATAAAGCCAAAGAAGAAGGAATCATTGTAGTGGAAGATTTTAAAATGGAAGTTCCTAAAACTAAGGAGTATGCTTCGATTCTTAGCAATCTGAAACTCGACGGAAAAAGAACCCTTATGGTATTGAATGATTCAGACAGCAACATTTATTTGTCAGCCAGAAACCTGGAACAGACAAAAGTGGTGAGGGCTGATTCTTTAAATACATATGAGATTTTAAAAGCCAATACGATCGTTCTGGTGGAAAGCTCTGTAAAGACTATCCAGGATGGATTCTCAAAATAATAAATCTGAAAGAAGATGGGTGTAATATTTAAACCGGTGATTACAGAGAAGATGACTGACAAGGGCGACAAGCTCAATCAGTTTGGATTTATCGTCAGTAAAGATGCCAACAAATTGCAGATTAAAACTGAAGTAGAAGATCTTTACGGTGTGCAGGTACTTTCTGTAAACACTATGAATTACGCAGGTAAAAGGAAATCACGTTTTACAAAATCAGGCGTTATTTCTGGTAAAACAAAAGCCTTTAAAAAAGCTATCGTAACATTAGCTGAAGGAGAAACAATTGATTTTTTTAGCAACATTTAGGTATAATGGCTCTGAAAAAATATAAACCGACAACACCAGGTCAGCGTTTTAAGATCATAAGCGCTTTCGATGATATTACAACTGGTAAACCTGAAAAGAGTTTATTGGCTGGTAAAAAAAGTACTGGTGGCAGAAACAATGAAGGAAGAATGACCATCCGTAACGTAGGTGGTGGTCACAAACAGAAATACAGAATTATCGACTTTAAAAGAGATAAAGAAGGTATTCCAGCCAAGGTGAAGACCATTGAGTATGATCCCAACCGTACGGCTCGTATCGCTTTACTTTTTTATGCCGATGGTGAGAAGCGCTATATCGTAGCTCCTCATGGGTTGAAAGTTGGTCAGGAGTTGGTATCCGGTAAGGGTGTAGCTCCCGAAGTAGGTAATACCATGTATTTAAGTGAGGTTCCTTTTGGTACAATCATTCATAATATAGAACTTCGTCCTGGACAGGGTGCAAAAATGGCTAGAAGTGCTGGTTCATACGCACAGTTAACCACTCGTGAAGGAAAATTTGCAATCATCAAATTGCCTTCAGGTGAAACTCGTATGATTCTTCAGACCTGTAAAGCCACCATTGGTATGGTGTCTAACATCGACCATAGCCTTGAGAAATCAGGAAAAGCCGGACGTAGCCGTTGGTTAGGTCGTCGTCCAAGAGTTCGTGGTGTAGCCATGAACCCTGTGGATCACCCAATGGGTGGTGGTGAAGGTAGAGCTTCTGGTGGACACCCACGTTCACGCAAAGGCCTCCCAGCTAAGGGTTACAGAACCCGCGCCAAGAAGAAGGCTTCGAATAAATATATTATCGAAAAGAGAAAGAAATAATTACTGAACGTTAAGAGAAACTGATATGAGCCGTTCGTTAAAAAAAGGACCATACATCGATATAAAACTCGAAAAGAAGGTATTGGCAAATGTTGATTCAGAAAAAAAGACCGTGATTAAAACCTGGTCAAGAGCATCTATGATCTCTCCTGATTTTGTAGGCCAAACCATCGCTGTACACAATGGAAACAAATTCATCCCTGTATATGTGACTGAAAATATGGTAGGTCATAAACTGGGTGAGTTTGCTCCAACTCGTTTGTTCAGAGGTCATGCAGGTAATAAGAATAAAGGAAGTAAATAAAGCGCAGAATAATGGGATCTAGAAAACATATAAGTGCTGAAAAGCGTAAAGAAGAGCGCAAGACTAAATATTTTGCCAGACTTCGCAATGTACCCACATCACCACGTAAGATGCGTCTTGTTGCAGATATGGTAAGGGGTAAAGATGTAGAAGAGGCATTAGCCATGTTACAACACACCAGTAAAGAAGCTGCCGGCAGAGTATATAAACTGCTCCGCTCAGCCATTGCAAACTGGGAAGTGAAAAACGAAGGTGCTCGTATTGAAGATAACCAATTGTACATCAAAGAAATTATGGTCGATAGCGGTAGAATGCTGAAACGCATCCAGCCTGCACCACAAGGTAGGGCTCACCGTATCAGAAAAAGATCAAACCATGTGACTTTGGTACTGGGCAACCGTGTTGAAGCAGAAGTTGTAGTAGAGGAAAACGAAAACGCCAAAAGCGAATAATTATAAAACAATATTATACTAATGGGACAAAAGACTAATCCAATAGGGCTAAGGCTAGGAATCATCAAAGGATGGGATTCTTACTGGTTTGGAGGAAAAAATTTCTCAGGTAAGCTTGTTGAAGACGATAAGATCAGAAAATATTTGAATGCACGTCTTGCTAAAGCAGGTGTATCCCGTATCATGATTGAGCGTACCCTAAAACTGGTTACAGTTACCATTTTTACCGCACGTCCGGGTATTATTATCGGAAAAGGTGGTCAGGAAGTTGACAAACTGAAAGAAGAGTTGAAGAAACTGACCGGTATAGATGTTCAGATTAATATTTCTGAAATCAGAAGACCTGAATTGGATGCTAAAATCGTTGGTACCAATATTGCCAAACAAATTGAAGGAAGAATCTCTTTCCGTCGTGCCATCAAAACTTCCATCGCCTCAAGTATGCGTTTGGGTGCCGAAGGAATTAAAGTGGTTATCTCAGGTCGTTTGGGTGGTGCTGAAATGGCACGTAGCGAAATTTATAAAGAAGGTCGTATACCCTTGCATACCCTCAGAGCCGATATCGATTATTCATTGGTGGAAGCACATACTACTTACGGTAGAATTGGAATTAAAGTTTGGATTTTTAAAGGAGAAATTTACGGTAAACCAGAATTGGTACCTACAACCATCGGTGGTGGCAGTCAGAAAGGACGCCCAAATTCACCAAAAGGTAATGCAGGACGCCAGAGAAGGAGAAGATAAAAACCGTAAGTCGATAATTTTTAAATAGAAAATAGGCATGTTACAACCTAAAAAATCAAAATACAGGAAGCAGCAAAAAGGGATGATGAAGGGGAACGCCGGTAGGGGTCACCAATTGGCCTTCGGATCCTTCGGAATCAAAACCCTAGAGGAAGGTTGGATAACCTCCCGTCAACTTGAAGCTGCACGTCAGGCTGTTACCCGTTATATGAAACGTGAAGGACAGATCTGGATTAGGATTTTCCCTGACAAACCAGTTACCAAAAAACCTGCAGAGGTACGTATGGGTAAAGGTAAAGGTGCTCCTGAGTATTTCGTAGCTCGTGTAACCCCAGGCAGAATTATGTTCGAAGCTGAAGGTGTACCAGTAGAAGTTGCAAAAGAAGCTTTGAGACTTGCTGCTCAGAAGTTGCCCGTAACCACGAAATTTGTTGTAAGAAGAGATTACACATCTTAGTAAAAATATAGATGATGAAACAGGAAGTTATTAAAGAGCTTAGCACAGCTGATATTCACGAAAGACTCGAAGAGGAGCAAAAACATCTAACCAAGTTGAAGCTCAACCATGCCGTGTCTCCATTGGAAAATCCGCATCAAATAAGCGAAAACAGGAAAACTATTGCAAGACTGAAGACCGAACTGAGGCGTAGGATTGCTGAAGAAAATAACAATAAGTAGTCAGGACAATGGAAAAAAGAAACCTAAGGAAAGAAAGAACAGGACTGGTTGTCAGTAACAAAATGGACAAATCCATTGTTGTTCAAATCGAGCGCCGTTTCAGACATGCTGTTTACGGAAAGTTCATTAAGAAAACCAATAAGTTCGTTGCTCACGACGAGGAAAATGACTGCAACATCGGTGATACCGTTCGCATCATGGAAACCAGACCATTGAGCAAGAATAAGAATTGGAGATTAGTAGAAATAATTGAAAGAGCTAAATAGCCATGATACAACAAGAATCAAAACTTGCTGTTGCTGATAACAGCGGAGCCAAAGAGGTGCTTTGCATCAGGGTGCTAGGCGGAACCAAGAGGCGTTATGCTTCCATAGGTGACCAGATCGTAGTGACTGTTAAAAATGCTATGCCTTCTGGTAATATTAAAAAAGGAGCTGTAACAAGAGCTGTTGTAGTTCGAACCAAAAAAGAAGTACGCAGAAACGATGGATCTTATATCCGTTTCGATGACAATGCTGTGGTACTCTTAAATCAGGCAGGTGAAATGGTAGGTACCCGTATTTTCGGACCAGTTGCCCGTGAACTGCGTGAGAAACAGTATATGAAAATTGTATCACTTGCACCAGAAGTGCTTTAATATTAGAAAGATTTAGTTATGACTAAGTTGCGAATAAAAAAAGGTGATAATGTGATGGTGATTGCTGGTAACAGTAAAGGACAATCAGGACGTGTTCTTGTTATCGATAAAGAAAAATCACGCGCCATAGTCGAAGGTGTGAACCTCATTTCAAAACACACCAAGCCAAACGCTAACAACCCAAAAGGTGGTATCGTAAAACAGGAATCCGCTGTTCATATCTCTAATTTGATGGTTGTTGATAAAGCCGGTGCCCCTTCCCGCGTTGGAAAACGTGTGGACGAGAAAACCGGAAAATCAGTACGTTTCTTTAAAAAATCAGGGGAGGTAATTAAGTAATGAGCTATCAACCAAGATTACAACAAAAATACAAAGAGGAGATCATTCCTGCTTTAGTCAAACAGTTTGAATATAAAACTGTTATGCAGGTTCCTAAGTTGACAAAGATCGCTATCAACCAGGGTATTGGTGATGCACTTACCGATAAAAAACTGATTGATGTTGGGATTGCTGAAATGACTGCCATTACCGGTCAGAAAGCTGTTCCTACAGTTTCTAAGCGTGACGTCTCAAACTTTAAACTAAGAAAAGGAAATCCAATTGGTGCTCGCGTAACCCTAAGAGGTGAGAGAATGTATGAGTTTTTAGACAGACTCGTTTCAGTGGCTCTTCCACGTGTACGTGACTTCAGAGGTATCAATGACAAAGGATTTGATGGCCGCGGAAATTACACTTTTGGTGTAACTGAGCAGTTGATTTTCCCAGAAATCGATATCGATAAAGTAACCAAAATCAATGGTATGGATGTAACCTTTGTTACTACCGCTACCACTGACCAGGAAGCACTTGCTTTACTCAAGGAATTCGGATTACCATTTAAAAACCAAAAAAAACAATAACTCATGGCAAAAGAGTCGATGAAAGCGCGTGAGCGCAAAAGACAAAAAATGGTCGAGAAATATGCTGCCAAACGTGCTGCACTTCTTGAAGCCGGAGATTATGAAGGACTTCAAAAACTGCCTAAAAACGCATCACCAGTACGCTTGCACAACCGTTGTCAGCTGTCTGGACGTCCAAAAGGCTATATGCGTCAGTTTGGCGTCTCGCGTATTAATTTCCGCGAAATGGCATTAAAAGGTTTGATTCCAGGAGTGAAAAAAGCCAGTTGGTAAAAATTAATTAAAAAGTATTGTTAGATGATAACTGATCCAATTGCAGACTATTTGACGAGAGTTAGAAACGCCGTTTCTGCGAAACATAGAATGGTAGAAATTCCTGCTTCAAATATGAAAAGGGATATCACAAAAATCCTTTATGAAAAAGGGTATATCCTCAATTATAAATTTGAGGATACAGGTAATCAGGGTAATATTAAAATCGCCTTGAAATACCATCCGGTATCAAAATTACCGGCCATCAGCACCATGGAACGTGTATCACGTCCAGGATTGAGAAAATATGTAAATGCTAACGAGCTACCACGCGTACTTAATGGACTGGGTATCGCTGTACTATCTACTTCAGCCGGTGTCATCACCGACAAAGAAGCAAGCAAGCTGAACGTTGGCGGAGAAGTAATTTGTTACATAAGCTAATAAGGAGATCGATCAATGTCACGTATAGGAAAACAACCAGTTGCCATTCCACAAGGTGTAGAAGTTAAAGTTTCTGACACCAATAAGGTAACAGTAAAAGGAAAACTGGGAGAGCTGGAGCAACTTATCGACCCTGCCATTACCATAAAAATAGAAAACGACCAAGTCGTTTTGGAACGTGCAACCGAAAGCAAAGACCATAAATCAAAGCATGGTTTGTATCGTGCGCTGATTTCAAATATGGTTCAAGGTGTAACCGAAGGATTCGAAACCATTCAGGAATTGGTAGGTGTAGGTTATAAAGCTGAAGTAAAAGGACAGATTTTGGATTTGTCACTGGGATATTCTCACCATATCTTCATGCAATTGCCACCAGAAATTAAAATTGAGGCCATATCTGAAAGAGGTAAAAACCCAATTATTAAAATGAAAAGTGCCGACAAACAACTGGTCGGTCAGGTAGCTGCTAAGATTCGTTCGTTCCGTAAGCCAGAGCCGTATAAAGGTAAAGGTATCAAATTCCAGGGCGAAGAGCTTAGGAAAAAAGCTGGTAAAGCTGCTGAAAAGTAATAATTGAGCATTAGAATAACAGGAAAAACCCGATTGAGATGGGAGTAAAGAATAAAAAAGCATATAGTAGATTAAGGATCAAGAAACGGATCAGAAAGACTATTAACGGTACTGCCGAAAGACCACGAATGAGTGTCTTCAGAAGTAACAAACAGATCTATGTTCAACTTATCGATGATGACGAGAACAGAACCCTGGTTACCGCTTCATCAGCAGAAAAAGAAATGGCTACTGAAGGATCTAAGATCGAGCAAGCTAAAAGAGTGGGAACACTTGTTGCTGAAAAAGCTAAAGCAGCTGGTATTGAAACAGTTGTTTTCGATAGAAATGGTTATTTATATCATGGCAGAGTGAAAACATTAGCTGAAGCTGCCAGAGAAGGAGGACTTAAATTTTAAGAAACATGTCAAACGCAAACGTAAAACGTGTAAAATCCAGCGATATCGAGTTTAAAGACAGGCTGGTGAGCATTCAAAGAGTAACTAAGGTTACCAAAGGTGGACGTACCTTCAGCTTTTCAGCTATTGTCGTTGTAGGAAACGAAAATGGTGTGGTTGGATATGGTCTTGGAAAAGCCAAAGAGGTAACTTCAGCCATTGCAAAAGGTATTGATGATGCAAAGAAACACCTCATCAAAGTGCCTGTGCTAAAAGGAACATTGCCACATGAGCAACTTGGAAAATATAGTGGTGCAAGGGTTTATATCCAGCCTGCTGCTCCGGGTACTGGTGTTATCGCCGGTGGTGCCATGCGTGCCGTACTGGAAAGTGTTGGAGTAAAGGATGTTTTGGCTAAGTCAAAAGGATCCTCAAACCCTCACTCAGTGGTAAAAGCTACCATTGATGCCCTTTCTAAAATGCGCGATCCTTATACCATTGCTCAAATGCGTGGTGTTGAATTGGAAACTGTTTTTAACGGATAATTGTTCAGGAAAATGAAGAAAGTAAGAGTTACGCAAGTTAGAAGCGCTATCAACAGGCCCAAACGCCAGAAGTTGACATTGCTCGCTCTCGGGATGAAGAAACTTCATCAAACCAGAGAATTTGATGCATCGCCAGCGGTACTTGGGATGATTGATAAGGTAAAACATTTGTTGAAGGTCGAAGAAATTAAATAAGATAATAAAATGGATTTAAGCAATCTTAAACCTGCTGAGGGTTCTGTTAAGAACAAAAAAAGGATCGGACGCGGACAGGGTTCGGGTCGTGGTGGTACAGCTACAAAAGGCCACAAAGGCGCACAGTCCAGATCTGGATATAAGCGTAAATTAGGTTTCGAAGGAGGCCAGATGCCACTGTATCGTAGGGTTCCCAAGTTTGGTTTTAAAAATATTAACCGTAAAGAATTCAGAGGTGTAAACGTAAGCAGCTTGCAAAAGCTTGTTGACGATAAAAAAATCACCACCGTTGATTTGCAGGTATTAATCGAAAATGGCTTAGCTAACAAAAACGAATCTGTAAAGATTCTTGGAAATGGCGAATTGAAAGCGAAGTTGGAAGTTACTGCCCATGCATTCTCAAAATCAGCCGTTGAAGCCATTGAAGCACAAGGTGGAACAGCTACAAAAATTTAAGTCTGAATGAAAAAGTTAATCGAGACCATAAGAAATATATATAAGATAGAGGAACTCAGAAACCGTATCCTCTACACCTTAGGTATCATATTGATTTACCGTTTGGGATCATATATCGTACTGCCAGGTGTTGACCCGAGTATGCTTTCTAACCTCCAGCAACAGGGTAGCTCCGGTTTGATGGGACTGCTCAATATGTTCTCAGGAGGCGCTTTTTCCAATGCATCTATCTTCGCACTGGGTATCATGCCCTATATCTCCGCATCTATTGTGATTCAGTTGTTGGGTATGGCTATTCCATATTTTCAGCGACTGCAACGTGAAGGTGAAAGCGGAAGAAGAAAGATTAACCAAATTACACGATACCTTACTGTGATCATCGTAGGTCTGCAAGCTCCTGGTTATATTGCCAACCTGGTTAGCCAGCTGCCTGCTGAAGCGATCACACCATTTAGTCCTGCCATCAATACACCGCCATTCTTTTTCTGGGTATCATCTACCCTGATACTGATTGCTGGTACCTTGTTTGTCATGTGGCTGGGTGAAAAGATTACTGATAAAGGTATTGGTAATGGTATTTCACTGATCATTATGATTGGTATCATCGCAAACTTGCCTATGTCACTGGTACAGGAATTTGCTTCTAAAATGGAAGCTTCCGGTGGTGGATTGGTATACTTTGTACTGGAACTGGTCATCCTCATATTTGTAATCCTCTTTACCATTTTGCTGGTACAGGGAACAAGAAGGGTTCCTGTTCAATATGCCAAACGTATTGTAGGTAACAAGCAGTATGGTGGTGTACGTCAGTACCTGCCACTGAAAGTAAACTCAGCAGGGGTAATGCCTATCATTTTTGCTCAGGCCATTATGTTCCTGCCCATTACTTTGGTTGGTTTTGCCAACTCTGAAAGCCTGTCAGGTTTTGCTGCAGCCTTTTCAAACTACACCGGGTTCTGGTATAACTTTACCTTCTTCGTAATGATTATACTCTTTACCTATTTTTATACAGCCATTACAATTAACCCGAATCAAATGGCTGATGACTTGAAGAAAAACGGAGGTTTTATTCCTGGGGTTAAACCAGGTAAGAAAACCGCTGAATATCTAGATAATATTTTGTCTCGAATTACCTTGCCAGGATCTATTTTCCTTGGTGTGGTTGCCATTATGCCTGCCTTCGCAATGATAGCAGGAGTAAACAGCGGCTTTGCCCAGTTTTACGGTGGTACCTCACTGCTGATTCTCGTAGGTGTTGTTCTGGATACATTGCAACAAATTGAAAGTTATCTACTCATGCGTCACTATGATGGTTTAACCAAATCAGGACGTATAAAAGGCGGCAGATCACAATTCAATATGTAATTAATACTTCGTTTGATGATATATATTAAGACAGACGAAGAGATTGAAATACAAAGACAGAGTTCTTTACTTGTTGGAAAAACTTTAGCCGAAGTGGCCAAAGTCATAAAGCCCGGTGTAACCACCCTGGAATTAGATCGTATAGCAGAAACATTTATACGTGACCACGGCGCTGAACCAGGTTTTAAAGGATACGGCGGATTTCCTGCCACACTATGCATCTCAGTTAATGATGAAGTGGTTCATGGAATCCCTGGAGAAACCCCTTTGAAAGAAGGCGATATCGTATCCATCGACTGTGGTGTGTTGTGGAATGAGTTTTATGGCGACTCTGCCTATACTTTCGCCGTTGGTGAGGTAAGTGAGGAGGTGCTTTTATTGCTCAAGAGGACGAAGGAGTCCCTGTATTTGGCCATTGATCAGGCCATAGCAGGGAAGCGCATTGGAGATATAGGAAATGCAGTGCAAACCTATGTCGAAGGATTTGGTTACTCGGTTGTGAGAGATCTTGTTGGACATGGCGTAGGAAGAAACCTGCATGAAAAGCCAGAAGTGCCCAACTACGGCAGAAGGGGATCGGGGATAAAGTTGAAATCAGGAATGTGCCTGGCCATCGAACCAATGATTAATCTTGGTGTAAAAGATGTAAAACAGGATTCGGATGGTTGGACCATCAGAACCATGGACAGTAAGCCATCAGCACATTTCGAACATGATGTAGCCGTGCGTAACGGCAAGGCCGACATCCTGTCAACATTTGAATTTATTGAAGAAGTATTAAATAATAAATAATCGATTCGTATGGCAAAGCAACAGTCGATCGAACAAGATGGAACAGTAATTGAATCACTGGGAAACGCAATGTTTCGCGTAGAGTTGGAAAACGGACATGTGATCACAGCTCATATCTCAGGGAAAATGAGAATGCATTATATTAAAATATTACCAGGCGATAGGGTAAAACTGGAAATGTCGCCTTACGATTTAACAAAAGGAAGAATAACATTCAGATATAAATAATTGTCGCGATGAAAATTAGAGCATCAATTAAGAAGAGAACTCCTGAGGACAAAATTGTTCGCAGAAAAGGGAGATTGTACATTATTAACAAGAAGAATCCTAAGTTTAAACAGAGACAAGGATAATCAGAAGATTGTTTTAAAAAACAAAAATTATTATTATGGCTAGAATTGCTGGAGTTGATATCCCCAATAATAAAAGAGGAGAAATTGCTTTAACCTACATCTACGGAATTGGCAGAAGCAACGCTCAGAAAATTTTAACTCAGGCTGGCGTAAGCTGGGAGAAGAAAGCACAAGACTGGACTGATGACGAACAAAATAGCATCCGTACAGTTATTGGTGATACCCTTAAGGTAGAAGGTGAACTTCGTTCAGAAACCCAAATGAACATCAAACGACTGATGGACATTGGTACATACAGAGGTATCAGACATCGTATCGGCTTACCACTTCGTGGTCAGACAACTAAAAATAATGCCAGAACACGTAAAGGCCGTAAGAAAACTGTGGCCAATAAGAAAATGGCTGTTAAATAGTAAGAAATAATCAATTATCATAGTAAAGTAAGTGTCAACTATGGCAAAAAGAACCAGAAGTACAAAGAAGAGAGTTGTTAAGGTGGAGGCCATTGGTAAAGCCTTTGTGAAAGCTTCATTTAACAACATTATCATTTCGCTTACCAATAATTCAGGTCAGGTTATTTCCTGGTCTTCTTCCGGTAAAATGGGTTTTAGAGGTTCGAAAAAAAATACCCCTTATGCTGCACAAATGGCAGCACAGGATTGCTCTAAGGTTGCTTATGATCTCGGTTTGCGTAAAGTAAAAGTATACGTAAAAGGACCTGGTGCTGGTAGAGAATCGGCCATGCGTACCATCCACTCATCCGGTATCGAGGTAACTGAAATTATCGACGTGACTCCAATGCCTCACAATGGTTGCAGGCCACCAAAAAGAAGAAGGGTTTAATTACTACAATATCCGACGTTTAAAAAAGAAATCATTTAGTTATGGCAAGATATATTGGCCCAAAATCGAAAATTGCGCGAAAATTTAACGACCCTATTTATGGTCCTGATAAATTCCTGGAAAAGAAAGGTTTTCCTCCAGGGCAGCATGGACAAAATAAAAGGAGAAGAAAACAATCTGAGTATGGTATTCAGTTGCAGGAAAAGCAGAAAGCCAAATATACCTATGGTATTTTGGAGAAGCAATTCCGTAATGTGTTTGCCAAAGCCTCACGTAAGAAAGGCATCACCGGTGAAAATCTGTTGAAACTCATCGAAGCCCGTTTGGATAACGTGGTATTCAGAATGGGAATTGCTCCGACCAGAGCAGGTGCACGTCAGCTGGTATCCCACCGTCATATTACCGTGAATGGTAAAGTGGTAAACATTCCTTCTTACTCAGTACGTGAAGGTGATATTGTTGGTATTCGCGAAAAGTCCAAAAGCCTTATTGCAATAACCGACTCACTGGAGAGCGGCCATAAATCCTTTTCTTGGATTGAATGGGATGATGAGAAAAAACAAGGAAAATTCCTGAACTATCCCCCACGTGAGGAAATTCCTGAGAACATCAAAGAACAACTTATTGTTGAGTTGTACTCTAAGTAACATAATTAATTGCATAAGAACATTAACCGCTAAACATATACTATGGCAATTTTAGCATTTCAAAAACCTGACAAGGTAATAATGAACGAAGCCAACGAGTTCGAAGGTAGCTTCGAATTTCGTCCATTGGAACCTGGTTTCGGAATGACAATTGGTAATGCCCTCAGAAGAATATTGCTCTCTTCATTAGAAGGATTTGCCATTACTAACATAAGGATCGATGGTGTTGTACACGAATTCTCAACAGTAGAAGGCGTTGTTGAAGACGTTACTGAGATCGTATTGAATCTTAAAAAAATCAGATTCAAACAACAAATCCAGAATGAAACCAGTGAAAAAGTGAACATCGTCATCGGCGATCAGGAAGTTTTTAAAGCTGGAGACATTAACAAATTCCTATCAGTATTTCAAGTACTGAATCCTGATGAGGTGGTTTGTAACCTGGACCCATCAGTCAAACTGAGTATGGAATTAACCATTTCAAAAGGACGGGGTTATGTTCCTGCTGAAGAAAATAAAGATCCCAATGCATTGGTTGGTACCGTTGCAATCGACTCTATTCATACTCCAATAAAGAATGTACAATTCGATATTGAGAATTACAGGGTTGAGCAAAAAACCGACTACGAGAAACTGGTTATCGGAATTAAAACTGATGGTTCAATTCATCCAAAAGATGCACTGAAAGAAGCAGCCAAAATTTTGATCCACCACTTCATGCTGTTTTCAGATGAGAAAATTACGCTTGAAACAGAAGAAAGATCAGTAACTGAAGAGTTTGACGAAAACACCTTACATGTACGTCAGCTTCTCAAAACCAAATTAATTGATCTTGATCTTTCAGTGAGAGCCTTAAACTGTTTGAAAGCTGCCGATGTGGAAACATTAGGTGATTTGGTTTCTTATAACAGAAACGATCTGTTGAAATTCAGAAACTTTGGAAAAAAATCACTTGCTGAGCTTGATCAGTTGGTAGATACCAAAGGACTCGAGTTTGGGATGAATATAGCAAAATATAAATTAGATAAGGATTAAGTGAGATGAGACATAGGAAGAGTTTTAATCATTTAGGTAGGACAAGTTCGCATCGAAAAGCAATGTTGTCGAATATGGCATCTTCTTTGATTCTGCATAAAAGAATCACCACCACAGTTGCCAAAGCCAAAGCATTGCGTTCATACGTTGAGCCATTGATTACAAAAGCCAAATTATCGGCCACCACCAAAACAACCATTGAAGAGGGTACCCATTTACGCAGAACTGTATTCAGTTATCTGCAGAATAAAGAAGCGGTTACTGAACTTTTCAGAGAGGTTACTCCTAAAATTGCAGACCGCCCAGGTGGTTATACACGCGTCATCAAATTAGGTAAACGTTTGGGTGATAATGCCGAAATGGCACTAATTGAATTGGTGGATTATAACGAGCACCTATTGGCCGAAAAAACAACCAAGAAAGCTAAATCTACCCGTCGCCGCCGTGGTGGTGCCAAGAAAAAGGTTGAAGAATCTCCGGCAGCTGTTGTTGAAACCCAGGAAGACGTAGTAGTTGAAGAGGAAGTTGTAGCTGATGCAGTAGTTGAGGAAGAAGTAGCAGAAGAAGCTGAAGCTAAAGTTGAGGATACTACAGAAGATACAACGGAAGTAGAAGAGAAGGAAGAAGAGGATAAAGAGAAGAAAGAATAAAGGAATGAACGCTTCTGTTGAATGATAAAAAAAGGATGAAGGCCATGGTCTTTGTCCTTTTTTTATGTTTGCAAAAGCATTTGAAAACAACATAAAAAATATAGTAAGATGAGTCAGATAGTAAATATTCATGCCAGACAAATCCTCGATTCAAGAGGTAACCCAACTGTTGAAGTTGATGTGTTCACTGAAAGTGGTGTTGTGGGAAGAGCAGCTGTTCCTTCCGGAGCATCAACCGGTGTTCATGAAGCTGTTGAGCTTCGTGATGGTATCAAAGATGAATACCTTGGTAAAGGTGTATTAAAAGCTGTACAAAATGTAAACAATATCATTGCAGAAGAACTGCAGGGGTATTATGTAACCGATCAGGTAGAGATAGACCAGCGCATGCTGGCACTAGATGGTACAACCAACAAAGCAAACCTGGGGGCCAATGCCATCCTTGGCGTTTCTTTGGCCGTAGCCCATGCTGCTGCGCAAGAAACCGGTCAATACCTATACAGATATGTGGGTGGTGTGAATGCTACCATGCTACCTGTTCCTATGATGAACATATTGAATGGTGGTTCACATGCCGATAACAGCATCGACTTCCAGGAGTTTATGATTATGCCGGTAGGAGCGGAGCATTTTAGTCAAGCCATCAGAATGGGGGCTGAAGTATTCCATCACCTGAAATCAGTATTGAAAAAAGCTGGCTACTCCACCAATGTGGGTGACGAAGGTGGATTTGCACCTAATTTAAAGTCCAATGAAGAAGCCGTGAAGGTTATTCTGCAGGCCATTGAGAAAGCTGGTTATCGTCCGGGAGAAGACATCTGCCTAGCCCTGGATCCTGCCTCATCCGAGTATTATCTTGCGGATGAGAATGTATACCATTTGAAATGGTCCACTGGAGATAAATTAACACCATCCGAAATGGTGGACTACTGGAACAACTGGGTAAACAAATACCCAATCCTGTCCATCGAAGACGGAATGGCTGAAGATGACTGGGATGGCTGGAAATTGCAAACCGAGAAAATGGGCGACCGTGTACAATTGGTAGGAGACGATTTGTTTGTAACCAATACCGAGCGTTTAAAGAAAGGTATCGATAATGATATAGCCAACTCTATTCTTATTAAGGTAAACCAGATTGGAACCTTAACTGAAACCATCAACGCAGTGGATATGGCCACACGTAATGGATATACTTCAGTGATGAGCCACCGTTCCGGTGAAACTGAAGATGTTACCATTGCTGATCTGGCCGTTGCCCTGAACACAGGTTTGATTAAGACTGGATCCGCCAGCCGCTCCGATCGTATTGCAAAATATAATCAGTTGCTGCGTATTGAAGAAATTCTTGGCGATTCAGCCACTTATCTCGGAAAAGACTTCAAATACTTCAAATAGGAAGAACTTCAATTTTCTGAAAAGGCAGTCAAAAAAAGGCTGCCTTTTTTAGTACTGGAGATCAGGACTTTAAAAAATGAACCGAAAATAAATCATTTTTTTTTGCAAAAAGACTTGCGTAATCAAATGAAAGGCCTACTTTTGCACTCGCTTTTGAAGCGTGGTTCTTAGTGAAAGTATTGCATAGTAAGGGATTCAGCGCATTTTGCATGAGTTCGGGAGATGGAGGCAGACGGAAAATATTGAAGAAATATTATTTTTTTAATAAATATGTTTGCTAGTTAAAAAAAGAGTATTACTTTTGCAGCCCGTTTCACGGGTAAATAGAAACAGAGAGGTTGACTTTACGGAGTTAACTACGTTCATAGACATAATGATACCAAGCCAAGTACAGGAAACACAAATTTAAGTTCCTGGTTTGAAG
>JAERTD010000082.1 GCA_016845175.1 Bacteroidota bacterium
GAACAATACAGTGAGTCCCGTTTATCCAAAAGCGAAAAAAAATAATTAAGGGGGTTCCCAAATGAAACATATGCCATCACGAGACACCACCGGGAAATGTGAAGGTGAGTGCGAAAATTTAGTCAGAGAAAATGAAAAAAATCGCCAGAAAGAACTGAACGCTTATCCATACAGCGGAGGATCTTCACCTAGCGTACCATGGGCAAAATCCAGGAATGAACAGCCCGGTTTTTATGGCGGACACGTCTGATCGACCATATTCAGGCTGACCTGCAGAACAATAAAAAAACAATAAACCCGAAAGAAACTCCCGGAAGGGAGAATTCTTTCGGGTTTCAGTTAATTAAAATGACGCGTTCTCCAGACTTTGGAACAAAGGTATCATATTCCTTCTGCTGCAGGCGTTTTGAAAATGCCTCACTTTGAGACGCTTCCCCATGTACGATTCCGATCTTATCAATTCTAAGATTTGATCACGAGACAACCTTCTTATCAACATTCCTCGGCACCTGAAGATTATCACAGGAGAAATTCGTAAGCAGGAGCACCGGAAATACTTGACTATTGAACAACCAGAAAAATATGACAAAATTCATGAAGTAAAAATCCTAGCCCAGAGGGCCAGGCTTTGGGTTTACCCCTAAAAGGGGATTAGAATGCCTTGCCCCCTGAGGAGGCAAGGAAAGCTGCCCCAGGTTAATATTTAACTGAACAGGTCTGGCTCTTCAGATCTCTTCTCTTTCTGTTCCTGATATTTTACATACTTGCGTATCATCTCAGTATCCAAACCTACTGTATCTACACAATAACCTCGTGCCCAGAACTTGTTACCCCAATAGGGTTTGTTCTTCAAATGCTTGTACTTATTGAACACTCTAATTGCGGTCCGTCCTTTAATAACTCCCATGAGATCTGAAATCGATATCTTTGGCGGCACCATCACAAGCAGATGAACATGGTCCGGCCTGACATTCAACTCGACAACCTCACAACGTTTTTGCTCCGCAAATATCCGAATACAGTTGCTGACCTCACGGGCTATCTCATCTGTTAAAACCCGGTAACGGTATTTAGGGACCCAAACAATATGGTATTGGCAATGCCATATTGTTTGTGATAATTTTCTGAATCGACTCATTTGTTACTCCTTGATCTTTTGTTGTTGGGACAACTTAGACCATTGAGTAACATTGAGTCGTACAGATGGCAAAGCCTCTGCACTCTGACCTGGCCCAAAGGACCAGGGTTTCTACGTCGGACTAAAACTGACCTGGCTCAGAAAGTACGCTTCATGAAATGCTCTAACCGTTACAGACCCAAATCCCTAAAGAAAAAAGAAGTCAATGCATTGCTGCGTGTTGCCGGGCAGTCTACACATGGCCTTGCAAAAAGGAATTATGCATTGATCCAGCTGCTGCTTCAAACAGGCGTACGTATAGGAGAGGTTGCAGACTTGAAAATATCTGATGTTACGATTCATCAACGATCCGGTTTCTTGCATATTAGTAAAGGGAAAGGTCTAAAGCAAAGAGACATCCCTTTAAACGCAGCTGTACGAAGAGCACTGACCAGCTACATACAGATGAAAAGCACAGTTTCACCTACGGATTCTCTATTCCACAGTAAAAGAAACAACTCCATTTCAGTGAGAACGCTTCAGGCAATTATCTCTCAAATTGTAAAAAAAGCACATATCAAACGAATCGATGTTTCAGCACATACATTGCGGCATACGTTCGCCGTCAACTATCTAAAGGCAAATCCAGGGAAACTTATAGAGTTAGCCAGCCTTATGGGGCACGAATCAATAGAAAGCGTCGCTATTTACACTCGCCCAACCAGGGAAGACTTGAGCAACGATTTGGAACGGAGTCCAATAAATGTCTTCTAAAACCAAAGAGAAAAAGTCTTCTCAAAACGTCATTTATTTCAAGCCTAAACAGCCGACATTTGTTTTGCCGAAGGAACCTACAAATGAAGAACTGGCTTTCAACTGGACGCTATCTCAAGAGGATAAAACACAGATTTATAAATGTCGAGGAGACGATAATCGAAGAAGATATGCGGTTCAAATATGTGTTCTGTTGATCAGCGTGCAATAATGACCCCTACATAATAAAATCAGCGTCGAATAATAACCCCTCTGATATAAGATTCTTCATGACCAAAATCATGGAGGATAGGAGGATGTTGACAGTGGAAACGATTGCGAAAGTTCGACGGTACTATTTTGTAGAGGGAAGAAAGATTAAAAAGATAAGCAGAGATCTGAATCTATCCAGAAATACAGTCCGAAAAATTATCCGGAGTGGTAAAACAAAACATGAATATTCAAGGAAGAAGCAGCCACTTCCCAGGCTTGGAGAATATGTTGAGTTCCTAAAAGAATATTTACAAAAAGATTGGGAGTTGCCTAAACGAAGGCGGATTACAGCAATGCGGCTTTATGAACTTGTATGTGAACAAGGTTATGAAGGTGCTTATGACAGTATTCAAAGGTATGTTCATCAATGGCGAAAAGAGAAAGGCAATGCAAAAACGGGTGTTTATATTCCATTGTATTTTCCTCCGGGAGATGCTTACCAGTTCGATTGGAGTCATGAGACAGTCATCTTAAATGGAAAAGCCAAAAAGATTAAGGTCGCTCATTTTCGATTATGTTATAGCCGGAAGTTTTTTGTGGTCGCATATTTTCGTGAGCGCCAGGAAATGGTTTTAGATGCACATAACAAAGCCTTCCAATATTTTGACGGAACTTGTAAACGAGGCATCTATGATAACATGTCAACCGCAGTAACCCGTATTTTAAAAGGAAAAGAAAGAGAATACAACGGGCGATTTGTCCAGATGTGCAGTCATTATCTGGTAAAACCAGTAGCCTGTACTCCTGGTGCTGGTTGGGAAAAAGGTCAAATAGAAAAACAGGTCCAGGATATCAGAAAATGGATTTTTACTCCACGACCACGTTTTGCCAGTATAGATGAGCTCAATCAGTGGCTTAACGATAGATGCCTCGAAATCTGTCGGTCCAGGAAGCATCCATTATTTAAAAATAAAACGATCCAGGAAGTGTTTGAAGAGGAACACAAATCTTTGATACCTGCTCATTCCGAATTTGAAGGGTATATAGAAAAAGAAAGTATTGTCTCCAGCACAAGTTTGATCCGGTATGACAGGAACCATTACAGTGTTCCTTGTAAAATCGCCGGGCAAACAGCAACTGTGAGAGCAAAAGCAGATCAGATTTATATTATCAGCAATGGTAAACAGATCGCCCGGCATGTAAGGAGTTTTGAGCGAGGGAAAACCATTTATAATCCATGGCACTATCTTGATATTCTCAGTCGTAAACCTGGAGCATTGAGAAATGGAGCTCCCTTTCAAGACTGGGCGTTGCCATCAGGGATGAAACGAGTACAGTCACACCTTGCCAGGATACCTGGGGGAGACAGACAGTTTGTAGATATCCTGTTTGCAGCAAGATTACATGGTTTAGAATTAACAAATAAAGTATGTCTCAAAACCTTATCACAAGGCATTTATCAAAGTGAAGTGATCTTAAATTTTCTTACCCGTGAGCTTGATGGACCACAAATCAGTGCAGTGATACCACCTGCCCATTTGAAATTAAAAGAAGAACCTTTGGCAGATTGTTCAAGATATGATCATCTCAGACTTGGAGGTGCGGTATGCAACGCCACGAATTAATTGAAATGATGCGTTTGTTAAAACTGTTTGGGATGGTTGGGGCATTTGATGAAATCGTCACTCAGGGCGTAAGAAGAAAACACACTGTTCAGGAGATACTCAAAGGATTGTGCCAGGCAGAAGCAGCAGAAAGGAAGGCGAGATCTATAAGCTACCAGATGCGTATTGCCAAGTTCCCTGTATTGAAGGATCTGGACACTTTTTCATTTGGCAATATACCAATCGAAGAAATGGTAATAAGAGAATTATATCAAGGAACATTTTTAACTGAAAGTCGGAATATTATTTTTATAGGTGGTACCGGAACAGGAAAGACTCATCTTGCCACGGCAATTGCAGCTCATTGTATCCGGTTAGGGAAAAAAGGAAGATATTTTAGTGTTATCGACCTGGTTAATCAGCTCGAACAGGAGAAACACCTGGGCAAAGCTGGAACGCTTGCCAACCGGTTGGCAAATGTAGACTTCATCGTGCTGGATGAATTGGGGTACTTACCTTTTTCTCAAGCAGGTGGGGCTCTGTTGTTCCATTTGGTCAGTAAACTTTATGAACGAACTTCCATGATGGTTACAACAAATCTAAATTTTGGGGAGTGGTCAAAGGTGTTTGGTGATGCAAAGATGACCACTGCTCTTCTGGATCGCCTTACCCATTATTGTGATATCATAGAAACAGGGAATGATAGTTGGAGATTAAAGAACAGAAAATGATATTTTTTTTGACTTTAGAGGGGTCAAAATTGGGCGCTGACAGGGGGTCATTTTTCGACGCTGATTGACATGAAAAACCAGGATAACGCTACCCGGTGATTTATAGAACGTCCCAAATTAGTGGTTTATCCGTCTTTATTTGGATTGTTTGAAAATTACAACACAGAATAATTCCCTTAAAAGCCTTATTTTCAGGGTCAAAATGGGGTCGCTAACCCGGATATTTCACGGAATAATGACAAATTGTATCATTAAACTTTGTATCAATAATCGCCTTAACTATCTGTATTTAATGCCGATAAAGTATGATTTGCTTAAAATCTCATAAAATATCCGGGCTAAGAGCTGTTTTTGAGGGGGTTTGAAAAATTTTTGCTTTATTTAAAGGGTGCTTGCAGGTTTTGCCAGGTACACCCCCTTTTATAGTCTCTTGACAAGGTAAATAAATGATCTGTAGAATATTGGACAGTCTGTCAATTCTTATATCATGGGAGTATGATGCAACCATCCGCCAGGAAGGTTAAGACAGCATCATAAGCAAAAGATGAGTATACAAAGTCTGACAATAAGAAACGCATTTCCCGAGGATCACCAGCAGATAATCGACGTGATTCCGGAATGGCTGGGAGACCGGGCTTTGCGCGCGTCCGTGTCCAAGCTCTTTCTTATCCACTTTAGCGACACCTGTTTTATGGCTGAAAAAAACGGCCGGCTTGCCGGGTTTCTTATCGGTTTTTTATCACAGGCCCAACCGGATGAGGCATATATCCATTTTGTGGGTGTGGACCCGGACAGCCGAATGAAGGGGACGGCCCGGATGCTGTACCGGGATTTTTACAATGTCTGCCGCAAAAATTCGCGGACTATTGTCAGGTCCAGTATCGCTTTAGAGAATAAGGCTTCAATTGAATTCCATTTTAAGATGGGCTTTGAAATGGAGTCGGGGGACAGGGAAATTGACGGTATTCAGGTGTCCGAAAACTATCTGTACGAAAAAGACCAGCTGGTTCTGTTTAAAAAGGAGTTGACACCGGCTTAACCCGGATATTTCACGA
>JAERTD010000083.1 GCA_016845175.1 Bacteroidota bacterium
GGAAGTCATCCCAACCGAAGAAAAAGCATTCATTCAATCCAATATCAGAAAAAGGCAAATGGGAGAGAAAGTTCCCGATCGCTATGAGACCAAAGGGCTTAAAAAAAACGGCCAGGTTTTCGATATGGACGTACATGCCACTTCATTCGAATTCAAAGGTGAAAAGCATATGTTGGTGATCCTAAGGGATATCAGTCAGGAGAAAAAAATGCGGGCCGATTTGATTGTTGCCAAAGAACATGCAGAAGAGGCTGACCGCATCAAATCAGCTTTTCTGGCCAATATGTCACATGAAATCAGAACGCCCATGAATGCCATTCTGGGATTTTCAGAATTGCTGGAAAGTCATGAGTTGACTGAAGAGGACAGAAAGAAGTTTAGAACTATTATTAGAGACCGCAGTCAGGATCTGCTAAAAATTATAAGTGATATTCTGGATATTTCTGTGATAGAGGCAGGCCAGTTAAAATTACATGATTCAACAGCTAATCTCAGAAGCTTTATCAATCAGGTAGCCTTATTCTATCACTCGGGCATCACCCAAAAGGCTACTGATGTGGAACTCAGGATTCACATGGATATCCCCGGCGATTTACTACTGATCAAGACTGATTTTGAAAGACTACGACAGGTGTTGACCAATCTGATCAACAATGCTTACAAATTCACTACCAAAGGAAGTGTAAACCTAAATTGCAGCCTTCAGGATGACAAAATGCTTATGTTTTCGGTGGAAGATACTGGTTGTGGCATCTCCAAAGAGAAGCTTAAGGTCATTTTTGAAAGGTTCCGTCAGGCAGAGGATTCCTATTTGAGCAGAAAAAGTGGTGGAACCGGTTTAGGCCTTTCCATTTCCAAAGGCCTGATCAATTTGCTGGGAGGTGACCTATGGGTAGAGTCTACTCTTGGAAAAGGATCGAAGTTTTATTTTACACTGCCTTTCAAGCCAGCAAAAACCCAAACCAAAAGGGCCCAAAAACCCAGACCAAAAGTATTCGACTGGAGTGACAAAACCATACTTGTGGTTGAGGATGACGACACCAACACCTTTTACTTCAAAGAAATACTTGCCAAAATTAAAGCTAAGGTCATTTATGCTGCTGATGGTCGAATGGCGAAGAGTCTGATGAAAAAACACAGGAATATTGACCTGGTATTGCTTGATATTCGTCTCCCGGATATCAACGGTTTCGATCTTTGCAGACATATCAAAAAAGAAGATCCTGAATTAATTGTCATCGCACAAACAGCTTTTGCAGGGGAAGCCGACAAGAAAAAGAGTCTGGCTGCCGGCTGTGACGATTTCCTGGCAAAACCCATTAAGAAGGAATTGCTGTTTAAAACCTTAAAAAAACACCTTTCTTAAATCCTGAATCATCTTCATTAAATTTCATTCTGATTTTCATTAACCTTTGGCTGTTCATTAAAAACCGCTTAGGGTCTTTGATTTTATAACAATACATATACTTTTGCAGCATATTGACGTTAGTAATTCGGATCATGACTCATATGAACAAATATATAATACTGATTTCCAGTCTGCTTTTCATCACATGCTACTCTTTTACTGCATATGCTGTAGAACCTGACACCTCAAGTCGCATTAAAATCGATACCCTTCATATGTATCAGGATACGCTTCCTGCTTTGTTGGATGACAGCATTGTAGTCCCGAAAGCCAAAGATGCTGTGTATAAATATACCAAAGGAGAAAGGACAGATTCTTTGTTAAGAGCTGATTCGCCGGTACTGGCAACACTTGATAGTCTTGCCTTTGTTAAATTTTATGGTAAACAGTATTTTCTGGAAGACAGCAGCCAAAAACAGTCTTCCCGTTACAAGGCCGGAGAAACTCCATCCTATCCGGATTCCATTTATGAGCAACGTATAGAAGCCCTGAATCGTGAAACCCCCATCGAACTCACCTATAACCGGGAAGTAAAAAGCTATATAAAACTCTATGCTGTTAAAAAGAAGAACCTAACAGCCAAGATGCTTGGGCTTGCGGAGATCTATTTTCCCATGTTTGAAGAACAGCTGGATAAATATGATATGCCGCTGGAGATTAAATACCTGGCCATTGTAGAGTCAGCATTGAACCCTTCAGCAGGTTCGCATATGGGAGCCAAGGGTTTGTGGCAGTTTATGTATGGTACAGGGAAGGTATATGATCTGAAGGTTTCTTCATTGGTTGACGACCGCTTCGATCCCATGAAATCTACCAAGGCAGCCTGTGAACACTTACAGGATCTTCACGACATCTATAATGACTGGTCCCTGGCACTGGCAGCCTATAATTCAGGGGCCGGAAATGTTAACAGAGCCATCCGGCGTGCAGGAGGTACAAAAAACTATTGGGCCGTTTGGCCATTTCTCCCCAGAGAAACCCGTGGATATGTTCCCGCTTTTTTTGCAGTGAATTATGTGATGAACTATCCTGAAGAACACA
The DNA here is from genome assembly GCA_016845175.1 of Bacteroidota bacterium. Lineage (GTDB taxonomy): Bacteria > Bacteroidota > Bacteroidia > Bacteroidales > F082 > JAERTD01. Next base: position 2,450 of record JAERTD010000083.1, read on the forward strand.
ACATTCAGCCACTGATTCCGGGCATGTTTTTTTATGATATAGATACGGTAAGTGTAAAAGACGTACTATCCTTTGACCAGCTGAATGAGATGCTGGGTATCCCCATGGATGAGATCAAGTTTCTCAACCCACAGTTTAAAAAAGGCATCATTCCAGCCACTGAAAAGAAGCATTATGTGTTGCGCATTCCCCGCCAATATGTTGGTGATTATCTGAATAATGAAACACAACTTTACGCCTATAAAACCAAAAAGGGTATTGAGCGCGACAAACTATTGGCCGAGGTAAAAAAAGCCAAAGACCGAAACATACATATTGTCAGAAGTGGTGAAAGCCTTGGGCTCATTGCCAAAAGATACCGCGTATATGTGAGCCAGATCAAACGCTGGAACAACCTGAGAAGCAATACCATTTACCCGGGACAAAAACTGGTGCTCTTTGGTTCCGGTAGCAATAAGTATTATCAGAAAACCAGTACACCGGTGATGCGATCCGGTGAACAATCTACCCATGTGGTTAAGAATGGTGAAAACCTAGGGCTCATTGCCAAGAAATACAAATGTACCGTCACCGATCTCAAGGAATGGAATAACCTGAGAAACTCAAAAATATATCCCAAACAACAACTGATTGTTTACAAACCTGCTTCAAAAAAGTCCAGTTCAGTTAAAGAAGGTAAATACCTTTATCATATTGTTAGAAAGGGTGATACCTTGTGGGATATTGCCAAGGAATATGATGGGGTAACCGTGGAGAAAATCAAGCAACTGAACAATATTACCAACAGCAAAAGGTTAAAGCCTGGCCAGAAAATAAAAATTGCTGTGATCAGCTAAACTGCAATTTTTCTTCATAAGCTGCGTTTGTATTCTATCAGGAATGTCCATAATATCATAACCATGATCAGAAGAATAATTAGTGCTGTTTTTGTTGCTTCAATTCTCTTTTTCAGTCTGTCTGCCTGCACACCTAACCGTAATGCCAACGACAAAGCCCGGTCCATCGGCAGTACCGCAGAAGTATTGGTAGTAGTTGAGAATGAACAACAATGGGAAAACATGATTGGTAAATCCATACGCGAGCATTTGGGAAAGGAGCAGTATGGTTTGAATCAGAATGAGCCCATTTTCTCATTGGCACATATCCTTAAACCCAATTTATCAGATATGTTTAAGAAACACCGGAACATACTGATAGTGGATATCGAATCTTCCATTGAGAAAACCAAAATTGAAGCCTATGATGATATGTGGGCCAAACCTCAGCAAGTCATCAAAATTACCGCACCATCGGCTCAGGCCTTTGTTAGGAGCTTTTCAGCACATGCATCAGCATTCGTACAAAACTATAATGAAGCAGAGCGCAAGCGCATATTAACGGTATTTCGTCCCACTTCAAAGAACAAGACCACTGCCAAAGTAAGAAAAGTATTCGGCATGAATATGAGTATCCCCAAGGATTTCTATGTGGCCAAAACCGATAATGACTTTATGTGGATCAGGAAAGAGGCCAGTGAGTACAGTCAGGGAATTATCATCATTGCAGACACCTATCAGGATACAGCCCAGTTTTCTCCTGCCAGTATCAATGCACGTACCAAACGCTATCTGAAACAGCATATTCCAGGGGCCTCTGAAAATACCTATATGACCCTCGATGAGGAATTTGTCTTGCCTCGAAGCACGATTATTCAGGACTTCCCCATGGATTTCACTGTAGAAACACGAGGCGTATGGCGGATTGAAAAAGACTTTATGGGAGGGCCTTTCATCAGCTATACTTTCGTGGGTCCCAAGTCTGAGAAAATCTATACCCTTTACGGTTATGTGTATCATCCAAGCAAGGAAAAACGGAATTTGCTAAAGCAAGTGGAAGCCATTATTTATTCCACCAATTTCATGAAATAGGCACCACCTGTTGAATAATTAAGTTTCTTAAGCAATACCTATCTGTCATCGGATGAATGATAATCCGAGCAGATATTTATCTGATGACTGAATTTCTTATTACATTTGTCATAAGCAGCTCGTTGACAAATGGATACAAATATATTGCTGGAAGCCCTCGACCTTGATATGATGGGCGATTGGGAGGCGGCACACCGTATTGTACAGCATTATGATGATGCTGAAGCCCATTGGATCCATGCCTATTTGCACAGAAAGGAAGGTGATTTGTGGAATGCTTCTTACTGGTATGATAGGGCCAATCGAAAACTAACGACCAAGCATCTGGATGAGGAGTGGCAAGAGATTAGGACTTACCTCGAATTGATGGAATAGCTATCTATTCCTTTGTATAGGTAATGGTCATCATACCCATGGCCGTCTTTGATTCGGATATAATTTGGTTACCAGATACCTTACCCAGTTCGTTGGGAACTCCCTCCATACCACTAAAGAAATAGGTAATGATTTTATCTTCAGGATTCAGTTTCCACTGGGCCTCATGGGTATCCAAATTTGAAATAATTACCATGGCCGAATCATTGAGTATTCGAAAATGAGTCTGTTTCTGCATTTCCACCACCTGACTCAACATTTCAGGTGTTACACGGCTTTCATCAAAATCAGTTTCCACTTTTTCCACCTTCCAGGTACCAATAAGCTTGCCTGCTTCACTACCACCACAGCCACTCAGCCACACCAGGGACATTCCTGCAAAAACAACGAGCATCAATTTCTTCATGGGTAATTTATTTTATGCGCCAAAAATACAATCAATTCCCCTCTGTTGAGATGCCATTTTAAAAGAATTTCATCCTACAGAATAAAAATATTTCAAAATAACCTTGACAAAGGATGGCGTTTGCATTACTTTTGACCAATTGATTTAACCATATAGTTAAAACACTTGGCTAAAAAACAGAAAAATACAGAAGACAGGATTATCCTTGCCGCACGAAAAGTGTTTATCGCCAAAGGGATGGATGGCGCACGCATGCAGGAAATAGCTGATGAAGCCCAAATAAACAAGGCCCTCCTTCATTACTATTTCAGATCCAAGGGGAAATTATTCGACAGGGTTTTTACCGAAACCATCGGAGAACTTATTGAACTATTGAACGAGGTATTTCTTACTACCAATGAATTTAGTCAGTTCATCAATCATTTTGTACGTGCCTACATTAACCTGATCCAAAAAAAGCCCTTCATTGCCAATTTCGTATTGCATGAACTGAATAGAAATCCTTCGCGCATTGTGGAATTAATAGGCACCAGTGGCCTGGATAAAACCAAGATAGTAACCATGATCAGCAGGGAAACGCGCCCTTTGTCGCGAGTGGTTAAGGACCCTGTTCATTTAATAGTAGATATCTTGTCTTTATGTATATTTCCCTTTGTGGCCCGTCCCATTATACAGGGTGTATTTTTTGATGATGATCATCAGGCCTATGATGGTTTCATTAGCCAAAGGGCCGATCATATCATTGAATTAGTAAACCATATAGTTTTTGAAAATCCAAGCATATGAAACGATTGTTAGTTTTCTTTTTCGCTGGTCTGATGACCATGGGAAGTTATGGACAACAAGAACCCATCAGCCTTGATCTATGTTACGAGAAAGCCATGGAGCATTATCCAAATCGCAAACAGCTGGATATCAATCGTGAAGTAACAGAGCTCAACATCAAGAATATCGGCACCAACTACTATCCTAAACTTAACCTCAACAGCCAGGTTCACTACCAATCAGATGTTACCAAAGTGCCCATTCCTACAAACCCTGCTTTCAGCATACCTGATATTGAAAAAGACTGGTATAAGGTTAACCTGGATGTGGAACAGATGATTTACGACGGCGGACTAACCAACAACCAGAAAGCCATTGCTGAAGCTGAATATGCCATTTCGGACCAAAAAATTGAGGTCGAACTCTACCTGATCAAAGAACAGGTTAGTCAGCTGTATTTTAATGCGCTTTTTCTTAGAAAGAGCATGGAGGTGATACAAGTACTCAAGGAAAATTTGCTTGCCGGAATTGAAGAAGCCCAACATGCCTTTAGCAATGGGATGATACTTTCTTCTGATGTCAATGCCCTCAGGGTGGAGTATACTATTGCAGAGCAACAGCTGACAGGACTTGAAGAAGACCTCCAGGGTGTGCTGGGTGCTTTGAATGAACTTACTCAACTTCAAATAAACACGGTGGATGCCCTGGAAACACCACAAATAAGTCTGGCCAATTATAACTACAGCAACAGCCGTCCTGAATACCTTATGCTGCAATTACAAAAAGATAAGGTATCGGCTTTACAATCCTTGAGTTCTGTAAAAAGGCGGCCTGTATTTGCTGCTTTTGGTCAGGCTGGATACGGACGGCCAGGTTACGATATGCTGTCCAATCAGTTCGATGATTATTATATGATCGGCGCTCGTCTTCACTGGAATATCTGGGATTGGAGCAAGGTTAAAAGGGAGAAACAAATCCTCGACCTGCAATCCCATATCATCACCCGTCAACAGGAAACATTTGATCATAATTTGAAAACCACTTTGCATAAGCGAATCGCAGAAATAAATAAATACGAAAAGATGATCGCATCAGACAGGCTTATTGTTAAGCTTCAGAAAGACGTGCTTCACACGGCGGATGCCCAATTAAAAAATGGAACCATCACGGCCACCACCTATCTGATTGAACTAAATAAACAGGTAAAAGCCAAGCTCAATCTGGAAGCCCATAAATTGTATTTGGTTTTTTCCAAATACCAGTATATGATAACCATTGGAAACTTATAATTTGAAAACAGAGCCATATGAAAAGACAATTTCTATTCTTTATTTCATTGGGATTCTTTCTCATTTCCTGTCAGATCAGCAATGACAGATCTGATGCCTATGGAAATTTTGAGGCCACAGAAGTAATCGTTTCTGCCCAGTCAAACGGCGAAATACTTGCACTTGACCTGGAAGAAGGAGACCTTATTAAAAAAGGCCAGATAATCGGTTATATCGACACCACTCATCTGAGTTTAAATAAAAAGGTGCTACAACAACAAAAAACTACTGTTTCCTCACAGTTGTTAAGTATAGATGCTGAAATGAAGGTAGTACAACAACAACTTGCCAATGCTCAGGTAAACCAGCAACGCATCACAAATATGAAGAAAAGTGGAGCTGCCACACAACAACAAGTGGATGACATTAATGGACTTGTGGATTTATATTTTAGGCAAATTGATGCCATCAAGATCAAGAAAAGGGGTGTGGTGGACCAAATGGCAACCGTAGATGTCCAAATTGAGCTGGTGAATGATGCCATTGAAAAAAGCCTCATCACCAATCCCAATGATGGTACTGTGTTGGTAAAATATGCCGAAATGGGTGAGGTAGCAGCCATGGGCAAGCCTTTATACAAATTGGCCGATCTTCGAAGAATGAAATTGAAAGCGTATATTAGTGGCGACCAACTACCCAATATCAGCATTGGGCAGGAAGTAGAGGTGTTGTTTGACAAAGGTGTGAAGGAAAATCAAAGTACCACTGGAACCGTATCCTGGATTTCATCAAGTGCTGAATTTACACCCAAAACCATTCAAACCAAAGAGGAAAGGGTAAGCCTGGTTTACGCCATTAAGGTAGCTGTTGAAAATAATGGTAAAATAAAAATAGGGATGCCTGGCGAATGCCGTTTTTCTCCATCAGGAGAATAAACAGCATTAAATCAGGTGATTAATCAAACTTATGCGCTTGTCAAACTGCAGATAGGAAACAATCAACGAATCATTATAAACTAAATTTTAACTTATGAAAATCAGAAATTTAATGTTCCTGACCCTGGGTCTTCTCATTTACCCATTGGCTCAAATCCAGGCTCAAGATGTGAAAAGTGGTGATATTTTGGGCGTCTGGCTCAACGAAGATAAGGATGCACATGTTGAAGTTTATCAGGAAGGGGAAGTGTTTTTTGGAAAGA
>JAERTD010000084.1 GCA_016845175.1 Bacteroidota bacterium
TTCTGTAGTTTGTTTTTTACTCGATGAAAATTATAGAGGATTCTGCTTTTGGGAAGTTGTGGCGGAAACTTCCATTTGCCATATTTTTTGATCTGCTGATCGATGAGCCTTCTTCCCGCATAACCGATCGGGCATCCTTCAAGATCATGGAGCCTTACTCCGATGCAGTCAGAAAGTAACCCGCGACCCTGATAAAGTCCTGCCTCAAACTGTGATGCGGTTTTTTCGGTGATCCCTTTTTCTTTAAACCATGGGGTTTTAGAATTGAGGTGCAGATTTCTGGTGAAGGGCTTGAATGCGGGTCTAACCCCCTGCGTCGTCGGGATTGAAGGAGCTGGGGACGTATGGGATATGGATGCAAGATATTGAGCCGTTTGATAATGGGTGAACTTATTCATACGACGAACCAAATCAATCACATCGCCGCCACCGTTGCATTTTGTAAAGCAGTGCCAGATGTTCTTAGAAGGGGTAACCACAAAGGCATTGGGATTATCGCCGCCATGTACGGGGCATGATCCGACAAGTTGATGACCGCGTTTCCTGAGCGGAGGCAAGTCTTTGTCATGAAGCACGGACTCAATGGAAACAGACTGTTTGAGATGTTTGAACATCAAGTATTCTGGAAGCATATCTTTTTGTGGTCACCCAGCCCCTTTTTAAGACTTTTTGCTGTGCATTATGATGAACGTGGACTCCGTGAGAACAACTCCAGAAAGAGCTTTTCATCCAGTTGAGCGATTTCTTTCCGGGCTGCCTCCGTAAGCATTTCCGCGGCCATGGTGTTCAACACTCTCAGATTCCCGGCAGCATGCTCCACAAGGGTTTTCATGAGATTTTGGGTCATGAGCTGAGGCGCCCCTGCCTGAGAAATGGCATGATCCAGATAAGTTTTCAGGTCATCCCGACTGTAGGGTTTCAATGTCATTCGAACCCTCATGCGGGTTCCCAGTGAAACGAGGGCGGTATTTCTGAAACGCTCCGGTAGCCGCATGTCGCCGCACAGTACGGAAGTCAGCAGGCATTTTGAATCGAAATGGTCGCTGCCAAGAAGCCGTATTTCATTGAGGCAAGGGGTCAGCATTTCCTGCGCCTCATCCACCAGAAGAACGGGTCGAAAGAGGGTGTTTTTGATGTGGCTTTTCCACCGCTCCCTCAAAGCCGTAAACCCTCCGTAACGGTTCGATGGGGACAGATTTACGCCGAACAGAGTTCCCATTTCACGGTAAAAATCGCTGAGACTGCTTTGGGGACGTTCCATGACACCCACCACCACGTCTCCGATGCGGTTCAGGCGATCCGCCAGCAACTGGAGATTTTTGGATTTTCCAAGGCCGGGTTCTCCGCAGATAAGGGCAAAACCGCCATCCATTACCAGGTTTTCAACACGATAAGAAAAAGAATCCATTCCGGGTGGATTCCAAAGGTCGCCCACCGGGATGTTGGGTAAAAAGGGATTGAATTTGAGACCATAAAGGGCCAGAAGGATTTTATTGTTCATGGCTGTCCTCCAGTTCGTCTTTTGGGATATATGCCGGCGGCAGCCCGGTTTCGGCATAATCGGCCATCAATTTTCGAAGCAGCGGTGGAATGGGATCGGATTCTTCCGCGGGAAGTGCCGTCTCAACAGAGTCTTGTAAAGCCCGACGGTATCCACTGGCATTTTGGGTCTTATCTTGGGGAAAAATCCGGGCTAATAAATCTTCCGTTGCAGGGTCCGTTAAATAGGCACTGCTCAGATCCCAGGTCTGGTAGCGAACATAAAGATGCTGAAAATGACGGAATCGGGAGGGGACTTCAAACCGTACCCCATTGATGGACAGGGTGCCGTCACTTTTTCGCTGGGTACGCCTTTGTTTTACCGTAAATGCAAACAGAATCGCGTCGGTGTCAGGGGATGGTCGGCCAACGTTCGGTTCTTTAACAAACCGCTCAAGTGGCGGACACCCGATTTCCTCATGAACACCGCGGTTGTATTCCATTTCCGCCCATGCCTGCGTAACCCGGTTTAAAAAGTCCAACCGCAGGGGTTCCACCCTGTGAAGCATGGCCAGCAGACGTCCTTCCAGTTGTCCCCAAAAAGACTCCTGTTTTCCGTTTTGATAGGGACTGTATGGAAGGGTTTTATCGTGAACAATGCCCAGTCGGGAAAGGCCGTTTTGGGTTTCATGGGCGATCATGGCAGAACCGTTGTCGCTCATGATGGCTCTGGGAAGGCCGCGTTTATGAAATGCCTGCATCAATCCATGGAAAAGGGAATCGGCTGTTTCACCCAGATACCACTGGATATGATTGCAAACCCTGGAGCGGTCATCGAGAATGGCCAGGACATGTGCATTGTGCCACTTGCCGTTTGAATCCACCACTTTTCGCCATGCCTGATGAAAATCCAGATGCCATAGGGCATGAACATGGGAGGACTCGTAACTCCGTACCTCTCTTTGTTCAAGGCGCTCCTGTGCGGATTTTTGTCCGGGGGTTTTATTTTTTCTGCTGGGTTTTTTGTACCACCCACGCTCTTTCATGCGTCTGAGTACGGTGCTGTAAGATGGTGCCGTCCCCAAATCCGGCTTCATTTCAACCAGCGCTTTCAGATTATCCGCATGAAGCTGATAGCTCCAATGTTGAAAACTCTGGTACTGTATTCTCAGTTTTTCCAACAGCCCGGCACTCATGGCTGTTGATTTTCCCATATCCGCCCGGGTTTTCCGCCTTAATGCTTTAACGGGGTCATCGTGGTTCAGTGCCCGATAATACCATCGTTCAATGGTTGAAGCGCCAAAGGTTACCCATGTATCCTCTTTTATGGGATGGGCATAATGCATTGCGGCCAGTTCTTGGATTTCTTTGCCGAGTTCTCCCTTATCAGGCGGCTTAGCCAGAAGCCCGCCAATAATGGAGAATCGAAAATGGGCCCATTCGATCAATTTCTTTCCACGTTTACTGCTCATAGGGTTGCTCCTTTCCGGTTTTGAATTTTTTCCGCCACCGGGAGAACCCTATATCGTCCGTTATGGAAAGGCGAATGCCATCTTTTGCGCGAAAAAATTATTCCATCAGGATGCTTGAATCCAAAAGTGAGAAATCCGATGCCAGAAAACGAAGACAAGCCACGAGGCCTTCCTCGGTTGAATTTGCATGGCGGATAAAGTGTGACAGGAGGTTTCCAGGCAAACCGTTGTTGTTGACCGATGAATGAACTCTTCCGCGGAGCTGCTGCCATGTTGTGCTTAAAGGAAATTCCTCACGGAAATAGGTAATCCACCGAGCAAGGGTCTTTTCAGATATCCCAAACATGTCCTTTAATTCATCAGCACTGGCGCCATTCGGTCTGTTTTGCCGTAAAGCCATCACAACAACAATAACGGCGGAAAAATAAACCCGCCGACCCATAAAAAGACACGATGACGGTAGACACCTCCGTCTGCATCCATCACAACCGCAACACAGGCTATGCCGTAAACAATATTCATCAGGCAAACCTTCCGGTCCACCCCTCGGCTTTCGTTCGTAATTGGCCTGGTACAAAGGGCCATTGCAGAAGGGACATCCCTTCAAACGGCATTCGTTCGTAAGATCAATATCAATTCTGTGAAGAAGTGAGAAAAGGCTTGATTTTTGAAGTAATTCCGATATCATGCTCCTGTCCTTTTATGGGCAGGAGGCCTTTATCTTTCGTCGAGATAATTGAGGGGGCTTCCTGCCCTTCCATCAACTATCTTGCATATTTTCCTTCTTTTCTCCATCATTTATCGTGACCAGGCTCACATTGGCGCACCGGCAAAGCCGGTCAGTTTTGCGAAAGTTCCTCAAAGACAGGGGTGGATACATTCTCCATGTCGATGGAACTTGTGAAGCTGATAGCCCCAATCTATTTTGTGGTTTAGACGGGCTATCGGAACTGGTGCTTGATACGATCAAGATTTCTTCAGAAAAGAAAGAAAAACTCGTCCCTTTCTTTCGCGGAATCAAAGAGCAGTACGGTGAACCAACTGCCCTTGTACACGATATGGGCAAAGGGATTGTCAATGCAGTGGAGGAAGTCTTTCCGGAAACCCCCGACTTTATATGCCATTTCCATTTTTTGCGCGACATCGGCAAAGACCTGCTGGCTGATGAATACAGGGCTTTTCAAAAACGACTGCAGCGACTCAAAGTTCGACCGATTTTGAGGAGGAAAGCCAAATATCTTGAGAAGAAAGTCGATTCAGCTCGCCACGATATCGATGAAATTCTTGAAAGCCTTCAACGTGGACATTTTCAGACAGCACATTCCGACCATATCCCCGTGATTACGGCATACGCTTTAATTCAGTGGGTATTTGATTATCCAAACCAGTCCAACGGCTATGGATTTCCTTTTGACCGCGTAGATTTTGATTTTTATGAACGTCTTCAACAAGTTCACGGGTTGCTCAAGCGAATCATGAAGATGAGTCACAGCGATTTTGATCGTGCAAACCGACCCTTTGGCCAATTATACAAAGTGGTTGGAAACGTTGTAGAAGATAAGCGTCTCAATGATCTTGCCAAAAATCTGAAAGCAAAAGCAGGCGTGTTTGATAAACTGCGTTGCGCCATGCGCATTGCTCTTCCTGAAGGCAAAAACGGTATCAACGATAATGGCGATGAAATGGAGATGAAAAGCATTGAAGAAAAGGTGACCGCATTCAGGGACTGGCTTCTTGAAAATAAACACAGGAAGAAGACCTATGTGAATATGGTCGCGCAGATCGACAAATACTGGGAAAAACTATTTGCTGATCCGATACCTGTCGTTACGCCGAACGGAGTCACCATAATTCACCCTCAAAGGACGAACAATATTCTGGAGAGGTTTTTCCGGGATGCGAAACGACGAGGTCGGAAAAAAACAGGCATGGGTTCGTTGAATAAAATGCTGAAAGCGATCCTTGCAGATACGCCGTTGGTACAAAATTTAAAGAACGATCAGTATATGGAAATTATTCTCAACGGATGTTCAAGCCTGGAAGAAAGATTTTCACAAATTGATGCCAGTCTGGTACGAGAAGAGATGGCAGAGGCGGCCAGGAGCAACGGAAAGATATTGCCGGCGATTAAAAAAATGATAAGGGATGTTGAATTCACGGCAAAGATATCGACCTTGTTTCGTTCAGCAGAAGCAAGATAAATGCCAACTGTCATTTGCGGTCATAGGCTTCAAAGGTCTCAAAAAGTGTCAGTTTGTAAAGGCGGGTGTCTCGTATCTCCTTGAGCGCTTTTCCAATATCAAAAAAACGACACTGATTACTGGCAATGATATTCTCCAGACTTGTTAATCGTTCAGGCACCATTGTCATATCCTTAAAAAGATTTGCCGATATCGAATTCGCCGGTAATAATCTCACATGGTAAAATAAGTGTTCACGATTTCGTGATGTAAGGCCTTCCTGTAAAAAAACAGGAGGAAACATGCCTCCTGATCATTGGGATAAAACCTCATGAAGCATCTGATGGATGGTGGCGGGGTCCCGCTGTTTCATCTCGTTCATGTCCGTGATGGGGTGTAGCTCTCCCCCGACTGGGATTTCGGGCAATGACAGGACCTGAAAAAGACGTCCGTCAAAAGCAATCAAGTCTTTTTTGATCAGGTCGTTCCGAGCAACGATATAGTCATCTACTGAGACCTTCAGTAGGTCGCAAATTTTGTCATAGGGATAATAGGAAAGGCCTTTGCGATCCCCTGCCAAAACCAAAAAAACATAGAACAACAGGGCGTGATGACCCAGCGTCTCCCAAAAACCATCCCGTAAAAACCGATGCTCCAAAAAACCAAAGCTCCCGTTGACTGTACGTACCCTTTCAGAACAAAGAACTCTTTTTTCAATCATCTTTCGGCTCCTTTCAAAAATATCCCTCTCTTTTAAGGTCCATTTCC